>CAYQTC010000016.1:0-84363 GCA_964420435.1 uncultured Geobacter sp. | reverse complement strand
TGCTCCAGAGTTTGGTATCGTCTATATGTTCCATCAGGTCGAGAAAGATTCGCGGGTAATGACTGGCAGGATTAAGGTGGAGGTGTTTTACCAGATGCATGGCGGCTTCGTTGATATCTTTGTGGATGTAGGTCAGTAACTCGAAACCCACTAGGAGAACCAGTAGACCCTTTGCTCCTTCAAAGAGAGCAACAAGATGCAGTCCGCGTGAGTGTGACTGCTTGCTAAGCTGCTTCTGGAGTTTGGTGCTGCATTTATTCATTCGTTTGTCTGCATCGATTCACTCCGCAGATCCAACTATTTTAAAGAGTATACGTTCATCGGGTTATCGCCGGTCACCGGTAAACCGTAGCAACATAAGAAAAAGGTTTATGAAATCAAGATATAGTGTCAATGCCCCAAGAATAGCGGGCTTTCTTCCTTCAGCTCCTTGAGCTGCCATTGCTTTGATTTTCCAGGTGTCATATGCGGTAAGTCCTGTGAAAACAATCACACCGAGCCCGGATATAACCCAGGATACCGAACTGCTGCCAACGAAGATGTTGACGACCGAGGCGATTACCACACCTATCAACCCCATGAACAGAAAACTGCCCCACGACGTGAGGTCACGCTTGGTCAGAAAGCCAAAGAGGCTCATGGCGCCAAACATCCCGGCAGTGGTAACAAAGGTGGATGTAATAGAGTTGGCAGTATAGGCTAGAGCCACACTGGAAAGAGTGATTCCATTAAGCGCGGAGTAGGCGATAAATACAAAAGTTGCAGTTGAGGCGCTCATCTTGTTGATCGCACCGACAAGCGTGAACACCAGAGCCAATTCTCCGATCATTATTCCGTAAAAGATAAGCCTGTTTCCCAATACGGCATTGAGTATCGCCGGTGAAGAGAGTGTGATGAGCGAAACAAATGCTGTAATTGCCAATCCTGCTCCCATCCAGGCATATACCTGCCGGATAAGAGAGTTTTGTCTCACAACTACCTGCGTTGCGGTACGTGACTGCGTGGAACTAAAGTCATTCATGATAAAGCTCCTGTTTTCAAACACTCTGGAGGCACGATCTCGTCAGATCTAAAATTACGATTGGCTGTTGATAGATGCCTTGAAAAATATAGTTTTCATGGTTTGCCATATGTGGTCAGTATACCATTTCCAGCAATCCATTAGGTGATTGTTTCGCGACTCAAATAACCGCGCCAAAGAACTTGCCGACTCCGGCAGTTAGTCCCATTGCGAGCACGCCCCAGAATGCAACACGAATAGCACCCTTAACAATGGGAGCACCACCGGCGTATGCTGCGGTAGCCCCCAATATGGCTAGAGTAATCAGCGCGGTCGCAAATGAAACTTCAGTAACCAACGCTTTAGGAGCGAGTAATACAGCCAGTATTGGAACAATGGCGCCTGCAACAAAAGCAATTGCAGATGCGAGTGCTGCTTGAAGTGGTCGTGCCCGTAACGTTTCCGTAATGCCAAGTTCGTCTCGGGCATGTGCTCCAAGAGCGTCACCGGACATCAGCTTTTCTGCCACTTGGCGTGCCAAAGGTTGGTCGAGACCTCGACTCACATATATTGAAGTAAGTTCATTTAGTTCGTGTTCAGGTTGAAGTTCAAGTTCAAGCTTTTCTTTTGCAATGTCAGCATGTTCAGTATCTGCCTGTGATTGCACCGAGACATACTCGCCTGCCGCCATTGACATTGCTCCCGCGACAAGACCGGCTACACCAGTAAGCAGAATGCTATTTTGTGTTGCTCCAGAAACTGCAACTCCAACGACAAGGCTTGCTACCGAAATTGTTCCGTCGTTAGCGCCAAGAACAGCTGCTCGAAGCCAACCTATTCTTTCTGACCTGTGGGATTCACTGTGAATTTGTAGCATTAACTGAATCTCCTTGAGGCCCAACTTACTACTGGACGGTTTACTACAGACTGCCAATACATCCTCATCAATCACCCCAATAATCTAGACAATATCTTCATCCCTGAATCGCTTGAAAAGCAAAGCGCCAAGAATAAGGCAGTAAAGGAGGACATTGATGAGTGGATAGACAAGGCTGAATCCATGGCTTGATTCGCTATCAATCAACGAAGATGCCAACTGCTGAACGCCTAAGAGCTTTGGCCATAAAACATACACAACTTTCCACCATGTAATGTCTGACTGTGGACCGGTGCCCGGTTGCTGCACTATCGCCTGTGCTATCTGACTATGGCTGGCAGCAGCTATGCCATCAGCTACATAGCCAACGACACCAACGCCCAGAACACAAAGAAAAGCGATAATGTCGGACATCAGGAGAGACAATAGAAGCACAGCAATAATCACAAAGAGCAGGTTGATAGAGCAGAGCATCGAGGCAACGAGGTACCCCGGCATGACAACCTTTAAATTGATGGATGTGATCAAGAAGACAATGCTATGCAAGATGAACATGAAAAGTGTCGATACGGCCCATAATCCAAGGATCTTTCCCGTAACATACTGCCACCGGGCTATCGGTTTTGACAAAATACACGATTGCATACCCTCATTTCGGTCGCGCCTGAATATTCGCATAGAAAGTAAGGCCGCTATAACCATCACGCCAGCACCAATAACGTGGAAGGTCGCTTTGGATAAAGCTCTGACAATGGTTTCAGCATCTAGAGCTTGTCCGTTCACCATGAAATTACCTTGAAAACAGCCGCGCAGAAGAAATACACAGAGTGCGCAGATAACAAACATGACGACAAAACTTCTCTGCTGCACTTCATCAATAAGCGTATATTTTGTAATCCTTTTTATGGCGGGAAGCGATTTTGAAGTTTCCATGTCAGCCTTTCACCAATCTTACAAACACATCTTCCAGTGTTTCACCATCTTCAACAATGGCGGAAATGGTGTCTTTTACCAAGAGCTTGCCACGGTTGATGATAGCTGCAGTATCGCAGATTTTTTCAACTTCTGACAGCAAGTGTGAATTTAAGAAGATCGTCATGCCTTGACCTTTAAGCGACTCCAGTAGCAAGCGTATTTCTCTGATACCGATGGGATCTAAACCGGAGGTGGGTTCATCCAGAATTAACAGCTTAGGATCTCCCATGAGTGCAGCGCCTAATCCAAACCGTTGAACCATGCCCTTGGAATATGTGCCGACCTTTGTATGCTCCCGGCCTTGCATTCCAATCAGCTCAACAATGCGCCTGCATTGATCTGTAGCTTCGGCCCGGTCCATATCCAATAACTCAGCACAGCGTAGAAGGTAGAGCCACCCTGAAAGAGATGGTGGAATATGGTTGTTTTCGGCAAGATAACCAACAGATTTTCGGCATTCTGCCAAGGTACTTGGGATGGCGTTTAATGATAAAGTTCCTGACGTCGGTCGGGTAAAGTCGAGCAGCATCTTAACGATTGTCGTCTTACCGGCACCATTGGGTCCAAGCAAAGCAAAACACTCACCCTTCTTGACAGAAAAGGATACATCATCAACAGCCGTAAGCGAGTCATATCGTTTGATAACGTTTTTCAGTTCAATCATATAATGGACTCTTAATATATTTTAGGAAAACTATCCATCAGCAAGGATGTTTGGAACTTTAATCGGCATGTGCTTTAACTTGCAAGCTAATATTGTGAAGTGATAAATAGTCCCAACTAGCTTAAATATCTAAAAGCTACCTAAATGTAAGAACTTTATTGACCCTAACTATTACTGAACATCAACGTTTCTGAGGCCTTCCGGTATAGCGGCCCCGGTTTTCTTGGACACAGAAATGATGTAAATTTCTTGTTCAAGGAGACAGCCAATGGAAAAGAATGTAGTCAGTCCCGGTGCAGCGGAAGGAGAGCGTAGCTCGACTGGAGCTGCACCGGAAGTCAAACGTTGGAGTGCCAATCGTAAGAAGGAGGTTGTCCTCCGGCTTATGCGTGGTGAACCGGTAGATACCCTCTCTCGTGAATTGGGCATCGAGATCTACCGTCTGGAGGAATGGCACCAGAAAGCTCTCAAGGGTATAGATACAGCTCTCAAGGCTCGTGAAGGTGATCCTTTGACTGCCGAACTTGACGCTGCCATGCGCAGGATCGGCGAGATCACCATGGAGAATGAGCTCCTTCGGGAAAAAGCGAGGAAAGCCCACCCTTTGGGATTCAGGAGATCGCAGAAATGAGCGTTACGATCTCCGAAGCAACCGGCAAACCCTATGGAATTCAACGCGTCTGTGATACCTGGGAAATGCCGCGCTCATCATTTTACAGCCGTAAAGCCAGGCAGATTGAATCACCAGTTTCACTGAAGCGTGGTCCCAAAACCTTGGTGACTGATACTGAACTGCTTGCTCTCATCCGTGAAGACCTTGCCACATCGCTGTTCACCGGTGAGGGGCATCGCAAGGTTTGGGGGCGGATTCGTTATGTCAAGGGCATCAAAGTCGGCCGCAAGCGCGTTCTCCGTATCATGCGCCAAGATAACCTGCTTTCGCCGCACCGAGTCTTTCAGGGAGCAAAGCAAGAGCATAAAGGGAAAATAATCACTATGGTTCCCAACGACATGTGGGGAACAGACGGGACGAAGATCTTCACCATTGACGATGGCTGGTGCTGGCTCTTCACAGCAGTGGAACATTGGAACGCCGAATGTGTCGGCTGGCATATTGCCAAGACCGGAGACCGGTTTGCTGCTCTACAGCCGCTTTCTATGGCGATCAAAAAACGATTCGGTTCAGTTGGTATTGGCGTTGCTCGGGGCCTGGCCCTCCGAATGGATAACGGCAGCCAATATCTCTCAGATCATTTCCAGAACCAGATCAAGTTCTGGGGGATAGCACCAAGTTTTGCGTTCGTATCGCAGCCGCAGACCAATGGCGTCGCGGAACGTTTCAATAAAACTCTCAAAGAACAGGTTGTTTATGGCCGCACCTATTGGAACATCGAAGAGCTCCGGGTTGCGGTCACGGCATTTATGGAAAAATACAACCAACATTGGTTGGTAGAAAAGCTTGGATTCAGAAGCCCCAATCAGGCATATAGCGACTTTTATAACGAGCAAAACACGGAAGCAGCATAACTCTTATCTTGTGTCCAAGGTACCGGGAGCGCTACACTGAGGCCTTCCGGTCACATGTTGGGCGCTTGCTGAATATTTACTAAAATAATACATATTGTAACTGTCTAGTAACGCCAAGTAATTTATGCTAGTTTTTATCCAGTGAATTTACACTCTGATTGACTGATCGGAAATATATTTTAATGACCATAATTCAGATTCTCATACTTGCCGCAGTTCAGGGAGCAGCAGAGCTGTTACCCGTATCCAGTTCAGCTCATGTGATCGTTATTGCAAAGATGATGGGGCTCGACCCTACAACTCCTGAAATGACGATGCTTTTGGTCATGCTCCATACCGGCACAATGTTTGCTGTCATCTTTTACTTTCGAAAATCCTGGAAGGCCAGTTTCTTTGCCTCTCGCCAACAATTTGTGACCGGTTTCAAAGTGATCATGCTTTCAACAATCTTTACCGGAGTAATGGGGCTAACCCTGAAAAAACTGATCGAGCGTTTTGCTTTAGGTGACGCCCCCCATGCAGAGATTGAGCAGCTGTTTGGCAATTTAGGGCTTATTTCTGCTGCTCTAGCCACAGTTGGACTTCTGATCATCTTCGCAGGTCTGAATAAAAAGCTTACGGTGGGAACTCGCGAAATTGGGGCCAGAGAATCAATCCTAATCGGTATTATTCAGGGGCTTTGTCTCCCATTTCGTGGTTTTTCCCGCTCGGGCGCAACAATCTCTGCCGGTCTTTTGCTTGGGATTGCAAGGACAAAAGCCGAGGAATTCAGTTTTGCATTAGCTGTGGTGCTGACTCCTCCTGTTGTTGTTCGCGAGGTTCTACGGCTCCTGAAGTCTCAGTCTCTAACTCAACAACCTGAAACGCATCTGATGAGTCTTTTCCTCCCCAGCATAGTTGGAATGGGATTCAGCTTTCTGGCAGGACTATTGGCTCTGCGTTGGCTTTCCAGCTGGCTGGAGCATGGTCGCTGGCAGTACTTCGGCTATTATTGTCTGTGTGCCTCAGTCTTCGTGTTCATCTTCCGCTGGATAGGCGTATGAAAAACGCATGTCCATCATTGAAAAATAATCATTGATGTCCCATTAAGTCTCTTTGGCCGCGAAGCCTTCCGCTCCCCCTATCGAAACAAAATGCGCAGTGCGTTAACTCGTTCTTAAATAAAACAGATTGGTTTCTTCCTCAATTTTTTGGGGAAGGAAAATCCACCATTACACGCAGGCCAGATCTAGATTGCTCGTTGGCAAAGCCAAGACTAACTTTGGCACCAACACGGTCGGAAATGGTCTTGACAATAGATAGTCCCAGGCCAGAACCAATCTCATCACTACCTACGATACGGTAGAACGGATCGAACACCCGTTCTCGCTCTGCGTCTGGGATACCGGGGCCGCTATCTTCAACCACCACTGTAATCACTCCATTGGAGGCTAAAACTGACAAATCGACACGTCCGCCGACCGGTGCGTAGCGGATCGCATTGTCCACAAGATTCTTAACAAGAGTGGTCAAATCAACCTCATCAGCAATGATTTGAGCGTCCAAGTCGCCTACAACGCCAATATCAATGCCTTTTACTTCGGCCAATGGTAGCAAATCCTCCAGAACGCGCCGAAAGACCTGTTGCAGGGAGACCCTGCTACCGGGCGTGATTGTTGATGCTTGGGCTCGCGCCAGTGCCAACAGTTGATCCAGCAATGTTCTGCTACGCTCGATACCTTGACGCAGAGAGTGTAGCCGCTCATGTGCCGTGGCGGACATTTCCGTAGTAGCCAGCCGTTCGGCCTGTAGTGACAGTGCCGTTAGCGGCGAACGCAGCTCGTGCGCAGCATCGGACACGAAGCGCCGTTGTGCATCCATGGACTGTTCAACACGTCCTAGCAGTCGGTTGATTGCAGCAACGAATGGTCGAATTTCGGTAGGTAACGATTCGGGGGCAATCGGGTGAAGTTCTTGTTCACCACGCTGATCTATTTCGTTAGAGAGGTCTGACACCTTCTTAAAGATTTTGCGCACTATCACGGCGACGACAAAAAGCAGCATCGGAACCAGTATCAGGAACGGCATCAGGGTGTGCAGAGAGCTGTCTCGTGCGATTTCGTCACGGACGGCAGTATCTTGGGCTACGGCTAAGCGTTCTCCACTGCTGAGAGTTTTGACCAATACCCGATATGCTGCATTGCCGATACGGACAGTTTGCATGCCCTCACGAAGGTTTCGAGGCAGTACTAACGACGGGTTGGTAATCCTGGCAACACCGTTTGATAGTGGCGTTGAGAGCAATTGCACAAAGACACGCGATTCCGGGTCACTGTCCGCAACGTGGCCTGAATCACCTTCCTGTGGCACGGGCAGATGTTGCCGGTCGAACAAGGTTGCGACTTGGCGCAGCACATCGTCCTGTAACTCGTGAGCCTCGTTGAACGCTGAGAAGAAAGCAAATATCCCGGCAATCAGCGCAATGCCCAGAATCGCCAATGATAGCCAGAGAGATAGTCTGATTTGGAGTGAGTCTTTTACACGCCTTTTGATACCATCCATCCAACGCCCCTTACATTCTTGATAACATCGCTTCCCAGCTTTTTGCGCAGGGCATAAATCAAAAAATCGACCGCATTGCTTTCAACTTCCTCACCCCAACCGTAGATTTTTTCTTCCAATTCAGTACGAGACAAGATGGCGCCAGGCCGAACCATCAATGCTTGCAGGAGAGCGAATTCCCGATTTGATAACTGCTCGGCATCACTTCCGATGGCATGTGCTTCGTGAGTGGCTGGATCGAGTGTCACGATGCCATTGCTCAAAAGAGGGACCGCAGCCCCACCTTTGCGCCGAAGCACGGCACGCATGCGGGCAAGCAGCTCAGAGATATCGAACGGCTTGAGCACGTAGTCATCTGCACCTCCATCAAGCCCGTGCAGCCGGTCATCCAATCCATCGCGAGCTGTGATGATGAGCAGCGGTACGGGATTGCCCTTGGCACGGATCGAATTGAGCACGTCCAGGCCGTCTTTTCCCGGTAAACCGAGGTCGAGCAGCACCAGATCGTACTGCTGGCAGTCGAGCGTATCGAGAGCCGTTTGACCATTCTTCACCCAGTCGGCGGCGTAGGAAGCATCTTTCAACGCCCCCCGGATTGCTTCCCCGATCATAGGATCGTCTTCTACCAACAGGACTCGCATTCATACTCCAGAGACTATTGTGTCGCGCTGTTACGCAAAACCACAACGGTCGTAGTGATAACGCCCCGATACCGAAACTGAACTGGCTCAATGTACCAGTGTATTATCCGTTTATTACGCTAAAAAGAACAGTTAATGTGCATAATCAATGACGTTGTTCTGCTGCCCGATGTTGAAACATAACAATGCACGCCAGAATCAGTGAGAGAAGGACTGCCGAAGCTGAATAGCGACTTAATGCCAACCCACCAGCGTTGAGAGGCTTGTCAAGGAAATCGCCTACCACAGCGCCAAGTGGGCGCGTGATGATGAAGGCTGCCCAGAATAGCAGTGTGCTGGATATTTTTGTCCAATAGTACGCCGCGACAATAACTGCCAGCATGGCGCTGAATACAATTGCGCCGCCTTCATAGCCAAGACCAGCCGTGCCAGCAGTCCAATCGCCCAGTGCAGTCCCCAGGGTTTGAGAAAACATGATCGTCACCCAATAGAACATCTCGGCCTTTGGGGAACTGACGGTATCCACAGAGACTGTGCCAAGTGAGCGATACCACATGGCCAACGATGCCATCAATAAGACAAATAGCAGCGAGGCCCCCCCGGCATAGCCAATCCCAAGCGATCGGTCCGCATAATCCGCCAAAGTAGTCCCGACGGTTGTCGTAGCGATAATGGTTGTCCAGTAGAGTAATGGGTGAAAAACCTTTGCCTTAATTTGGGCAGCTACAGCGATTATAAAGATTATAGCAAAAATGGCAGTCCCCACCAGATAACCCAGGTTCATCGACATAGAAACAGCATCACCACCGGTTTCACCCAGTGTAGTTGCAGCTATTTTCATGATCCAGAAGAGCAATGTCACTTCAGGAACTTTAGTCAAAGCATTTTCAGTTGTAGCGTTCATAACAGATTTCCTTTTTTTGACTGTTTTATGGAAGCTGTTCATTTTGGTATTTTTGGGTGGTCGTTAGGTAGGCGACCAAACCGGCAATTGTCACCAGAAAGATGGCGCTTGTGCTGGTAGTGCCCAGACCAAGTCCACCATTACTTAAAGGCTGTGAAACGAGGTCACCACATGATGCGCCGAACGGGCGCGTCAGTACATAGGCAATCCAAAAGCAGGCAACGGCATTAGCGTTGAAAACGTAATAGGCAAATGCTGTGGCGGCGATCAGCCCGCCAAACAGTAATGCGGAATTGGCGTAACCCAAGTTCAAACTCTCAGCAACCCAATCACCTGCCGCTGTTCCCAAAGCAAACGTGAACAGTATAGCGACCCAGTAAAACAGCTCTCGTTTGACAGTATCAATGGAGTGGATAGAAAGGGTATTTTCCTTTGAGTACCACACAGCAAAAGTTATGGCCAATGCTGCGCTGAACAAACCCGTAGAGACTGCCAGTGGTACACTGAGATTGTCACTCAGGTTGTCGGTGATCAGCGTGCCGAATACGCTGACAAAAACAACTGTAATCCAGTAGGCCGAGGGTATATGGTTTTTTGCCCGAATCTGGAAGAACAAGGCAATTACGAATAAGACGCCCACCACAGCCGTCGTTGTTATCAAGCCGAAATTAAGGCTACCGTTTAAGAAGTCGGCAGCTGTCTCGCCAAGCGTGGTGGACATCATCTTGATGATCCAAAAAAGCACTGTAACTTCCGGCACCTTGTTCAGCCAATTTCGTGTAGAGATGTTTGGTAACGTGTTCATAAAAGCCTCCGATTGGCCCGAGACATGCTTGTGCAGCAGTTTCAAGCGGGAAACTGCTACTAATTAAATGAGTGCATCCAGAAACAAGAAAGGTCAACCAAAGTCCGAAACAATGGATCTTGGCGCATATATACAAAATCCATGCACCCAAGGCTGAGACAGTTTATTGTTGATAAAGGACAAATCAGCTATCCTCGTGACCAAAAGAAAAGGCCCCCTTTCTTAATGAGATAAGGGGGCATTCTCCGTACTAACGTTTTAGTCTGGGTTAGGCCCTTCCGGCGCGTTTTCCAGCAGTTTGCCAGTTCTGGCGTCCACACCAACTTCCTGCGTAACGTTGCCATGTCGGATGTCGAAAGAATAGCGCAGGCCGCTACCCCCTTTCTCCTGTTCCAGTTCTTCATCTGTAATTTTTCCGGAATGGGCCTTGAGAGCAATGATACGCGCCTGTTCAAGACTGATCTTTGCCTCACTTGCTAAATTCTGGCCTGTATATGCGTACGCATTGGCAGCGGACGCCATCAGAAACAGACCAAACAAGGCAATTACGTACTTTTTAGATGCTTTCATGATGATTCACCTCTCGACTTGATTGATTTCAGTTAGACGCGTTTGCGTCCACCGTTAAAATCACAATACGCCTCGAGAATTAGCTCATCATTAGGGGGTACCACAAAAATGTTTTTATAACCGATTACTTCAAGCGAAATTTTCAGTTTTGGACGTTGCAGGAGGGTGAATAAAAGCGAGGACAGTCCGTTTTCTGTGAATATAAAAATAAAATATAACGTGTGTCAGCGCGCGTTGTCTACATCCGGTTGGTCGGATTCATTCCGGAACGCTGGTTGGATTGCCAGATCACCGCACAAGTGCCTTCATCCAGAACTGCATTTCATGATCTCTGTGAATGCCATCAATTTCCTTCCAGGTAAAATGCGTGGTTACTCCCGACATTTTCGCAAACTGGTTTCTCTGCAGGAAACGCTCAATCGAGACATAGCCCTCTGGACGGCACGGATGGTCTTCAGCTCTCTTCACCGTGGCACTGGTCAGGTATTCATAGTTTTTCTGAGAATGGAAGTGTTGCTCAATACGTGACAGGAGACGTGTTCCCAGCCCTTTGTTGCGGTAGTCCGGAAACAAGAGCAATTCGCCGATGTAAATGGTACGTTCTACGGGAAATTGGGTTGCTGCAACGGGAAAGGTTAATTCTTCATATTCGCATTGCAGAGGAATAGCGGTAACCGCACCGACAAGTTGGTTACCACATGATGATATGATGGCGGTAGCTTCGGCATGGTTGGAATAGTGCTGAAGATACACCAATTCATCCTTTAGTCCCCCGCCGTAGAGATAGGGATATTCCTTGAAGATTGTCAGCCTGAGTTGGGCAATCTGTTCAAGATAATGCTGTATATGAGGACCCTGCAGGAGTCGTTCAGATATGTTCATTGCATCAGTTTTTATAGCCGCTACCTATTGCCGTGAATGGAAGGTCAAGTTCAAGTTCCGGCACCTTCTTGGCAATCCAAGCGATAAAAGTATTGCTGTTCGGTCCAGGAAATGCCTTATAGGTATCCGGCCAGGGGTAGCTGGCAGCTGCCTGATTGATGGCTGGAATCAGCTTCTCCGCCTTGTCTCCTCTGATTTCCTTGAGAAGACGCGGACGCTCGCCAAACCAATAACGGTCGGGAAGGTCCTTTTCAATGCGTACCAGCGATAGGCCTCGATTCTGCCGCCATCCGATTAACTCGTACACTGTATATGAAGGGCTGTTGGCCGGTTTTACTGATATCCAGGTATGTACTGCGAACCAACCGCGCCATCCCCACGTGGGAGCTGCGTAAGCTTGCACAACAGCTTCCTTTGTTACTGTCGGATCAGGAGCGATCCCAGCTGATTCACGGCTTGCTGTTCGCCAGTCTTTGGCGGCACACCCGGATACGGTTGTAACAAGACATAACAGGATCAATAATCTATTCATATTCGCGGCACCGATACAGATGACCTTTAGTCCTTTCCGTTCGGCCTCTTTCTGCCAAACGTCCTTTCGGACACCAACCACCGATTGGAATACCCACTTCGCGAGCTGCATCCAAACCAGCCCGGTCAACACCAGTCTGGCCATCTGAAACTACTTTAGTGAGAATTGTTTCCCCTTAACAGCAAGCATCTTGGTACTGAGGTAGATCATAATTTCCTACAATACAGACCGAGGATAACCACCATTACTATATACTCCCTATGGCTATGCAGTTGCTTGCATATTTTCAAGGATTTCGTCAACACCCATCACCTGGGCAAATACCGCACCGAGGGCCGCCATGTATGATGCGTGTACCTGCTCTGCCGGTACGGTGACACCTTTGAACGACAGCTCTCTGGTGGCGCAAGCGTCATGGGTAACTATGCAGGAAAAGCCGAGGTCAAAAGCAGCTCGCACGGTTGTGTCAACGCACATGTGGCTCATCATGCCGCATATCAGCAGAGTATCGACACCGGCAGACTTCAATTGTTCCAGCAGGTCGGTGTTACGGAAACTGCTGGGATAGTGTTTGGTGATGACCGGTTCACCCGACAATGGGGCAACGCTTAAATGGATATCTGCGCCCGATGTCCCCGGCAGAAAGAAGGTTGGGTTTGGTTGGGCAGCAATATGCTGAACATGGAAGATTGACCAGGATTGCTTTCTGAAAGCAGTCAACAATCGAGACGCCGCTGCCGCTGCCTCTATGCTGCCGACCAGTTCCATCTTACCACCGGGAAAGTAATCGTTTTGGATATCAATGATGAGTAAAGCTGTTTTCATAGGGGTTCCTCGTTTAAGAAATATGGTGGAAGGTCGTGCTGAAACTAAGAAGTTCAGGATACCAAAATAGTTTGGCAATTGCATCGGTTTGCTATATGTCGCATTGCGCTTCTCGTTTTTCACCAGCCGATCGGAAAACACAAACGGAAACAGAACATCAAAACAAACAAAAAATGGCTTAGCCGAAAGCAGCTAAGCCATTTTTGTTTTATTGGAGCGTGAAAAGGAATTCGTACCTTCAACCTTCAGTTAGGGAAGCAGATCCCTCTGGAAATAATTTAGTGGAAATATTAGTGGAAATATTGTGGCTGCCGGATCAACCAAAAAAAACAACCACCCATGAAATCTCATAAGTGGTTGTTTTTAAATGGTGCGGTGGAATGGAATCGAACCATCACGGAGTTGCCCCCGCCAGCCCCTCAAGCTGACACACGTTGTTAAGCATTCTCTGACCTTTTAGCGTTAATGAGAATGCTTTGCAGTTTTCTCTCCCACGATTCAAGGGCTGCCTGTTTCTCTTTGTCATAACGATATTGGTTGTAGACCTTAATTACCCCCTGCTTGGAGTGATTAAGAATGGCGTCAATGACTTCGTCCATCTCTCCCATTTCTGCCATGAAAGTCGCCACTGTTCGCCGCAAATCGTGGGGGGTGAACTGGTCGACCTCTAACCTGTTTTCCGTAGCCGGTTTGCCGTCCTTGCCATAAAGCGGATTGCCATTTTTATCCGTAATCGGCCATGCAATGTTACGATGAACGGCGATTGCCAGAGCATGCGGATCAATAGACTTTTCTTTTGCCTTGTGAGGACATGGGAACACAAAACCCATGTCATTATCAAAAGGGCCTATCAGCTCAAGCGCCGTGGCGGTCAGATAGACTCGCTGTGCTTTTTTGTTTTTCGATCTATCGACGGGAATAGTCCACCAATTGCCGTCAATCTCGCTGGCATGCATGCCGATAACTTCTCCGGGACGCTGCGCAGTAACCAGTATCAACTTCAATGCCCGTTTTATTTCGTCCGAT
Organism: uncultured Geobacter sp.; assembly: GCA_964420435.1. GTDB lineage: Bacteria > Desulfobacterota > Desulfuromonadia > Geobacterales > Pseudopelobacteraceae > JACRCG01. The sequence continues at coordinate 70,594 of CAYQTC010000016.1, read as the reverse complement.
ATAGCGGCATTGTCCAGACTGTTCCACAGAGTCTTGATCTCAACGGCGTTCAGCACCCGATCCCGAGCGATTTTGGGAGAAGGCAGTTTGATGCCGGCGCATGGTGTGTAAGGGAGAATGTCCTTTTCCACGGCATAGTTAAACATCTTACGAATGATCTGAAAGGAATTGTTCGCCATGGCCGGGGAACCCCGATCAACGATCCCATCAATGAGGTTAATCACATCTCGCTTTTTAATGTCGGCGGCTTTGCGGTTCCCCCAGGCGGGTACGACCTCGCGGTTCAGGATGCGTTCATCCTCTTGCCATGATCGTTTAAATCGTTTAGCATGGCGATCAATATATTCGTTCACAAGTTCGGACATGGTCGGGGCCTTGCGCCGCTCTTCTCGATCATCCTTCTTAGACTTCCGATGTTCTACAGGGTCACTTCCTTCATCGCGACCATGTTTCAGAAGCCGCACCTTTGTCCGTGCCTCTTCGTAATCATGGCGGGCTTCCTTCAACTTGGTAGCCGGATAATCTCCAAGGTTCAGGAACCGGCGTTGCCCATCAACCCTGTAGAGGTAGAAAAAGGTCTTTCTTCCGCTAGGATGTACACGAATGCCGAAGCCTCCTTTTTCCCGCCGGGTATATTCCTTCTCTTCCGGCTTGAGGTTTCGGATGAAAAGGTCGGTAAGAATGTCCGACACGCTGGTCTCCTTTTTTGTTGCCGTTTTGTTGCCGTTTTTTGCTTGGCAAGAGGGGATATTTTGAGAAACACTATAAGACACTCTGAAAAAGATGATAGACAATATTCTTTGTATTGTCAATATGTTGCGGGGTGATATTGAAACATAGAGAGCTACTTTTAAACACGCAGATTATGGACTATGCTATTACTTCGAACCAGGTTGTCGGCCGTTCGAATCGGTCCGGGCGCGCCAAACATCACTGAATCTGACAACTCATTACCGGTTTGTCAGATTTTTTTTTGCGGCGGAGCCAACCCGCCGCTTGACTTAAAAAATCAGCCTATTTCCTTTTCGCATTCAGTCAGCATAACATTGATCTCCTCGTCGGATATATCCGGAAGAACAAAAACGCCCCTGTTGTCCTTCTCAACCCTTGAAATACCAGGATAACGTTTTTCAAGTACTTTAATTTCCAGCGACTGCTGTTTGACAGTATCAAGCAGACGCCGGTTTTCCGCTTCCAGATCGTATTTTTCGATGGCTGACCTGATGGCGAATATCAGGTCATGATCATTCCATGGTTTTGAAAAGAATCTATAAATTTCTCCTTCATTGACCGCTTTCATAGCCGCTTCGAGAGTCGCGTGACCGGTAAGCATGATGCGAATGGTGTCCGGGTAGTTTTCACGAACAAGTGCAAGAAATTCGGAGCCTTGCATTCCGACCATCCGCTCATCGGACACTACGAGTTTGAAGTGCTGGCGTTTCATTATGTCCAGTGCTTCTTCTGCACTGGCAGAGGTCACTATTTCCAGTTGTTCGTCAAAAAGAGCCCGCTTCAAGGCTGAGAGCACATTGGTTTCATCATCTACAAGCAGAATTTTATTTATCATGACAATACTCCTTTGCAGAATTTGATCGTTCCGCTCCGCAGAACGGACATATATTCCAGCCATCTTCCAGCGGCATACGGCAGCTTTTACAGTAGTTATGGCGAAAGGAGCCGCAGTGTGGGCAGAACAGGAATTTGGAGTCAATGTTTTTTGCACAGGCTTCGCAGGTACGCTCCATCTTGACAGTCGGACCGATCACCCGCAGCACTTCTTCCAGAGTTGTCATGCCGTGTCGTACCTTTTCCAGACCGTCCTCCAGCAGAATCTGCATGCCGTTGGCACGGGCCAGACTCAGCAATTCCGATTCCTTGTAGTTGGTGCTGATCATCTGCCGGAAGTCGTCGTTCATAACGAAAAGCTCGTACACACCGATACGTCCGCGATAACCGCTGTTGTTGCACTTGGGGCAGCCGGCACCAGCGTAGACATCCCCATTGAAAAAGTCCGGCGACAGCCGCAGCAGTTCCATCAGATCCCTGTCAGGCGGTACCCTTGTACGGCAACCGTCGCAGATTTTTCGCACCAGTCGCTGGGCAATCACCCCCTCCAGAGCTGAAGCAATAATATAGGGCTTGATACCCATATCCATCAGACGGGTTATGGATGCCACAGCACTGTTTGTATGCAGAGTGGAAAGCACCATATGCCCTGTCAGGGCCGCTTTGAAAGCAACGTCTGCCGTCTCAACATCGCGGATTTCCCCGACCAGGATCACGTCCGGATCCTGGCGCAGAGTGGCCCTCAGAACCTGCGCGAAGGAGAGACCTATCTTTTCGTGGATTGCCACCTGGTTTGCCTCTTCCAGGAAATATTCCACCGGTTCCTCGATAGTCTCAAAGTTTTTGCTGGGATGCATCATGGCCGACAGCAGCGAATAAAGCATCGTGGTCTTGCCGCTGCCGGTCGGGCCGGTGGCTATTATGACTCCCTGAGGTTTTTTGCTGATAACTTTGATTCGCTTATAGTCGTGGTCCAATACACCCAGTTCGTCAAGACGTTTGATTGCTGCACTCTTGTCAAGAATACGCATGACGATCTTTTCGCCGTTAATGGTGGGAAGAGACGAAACTCGCATATCAACGATGCGGGTGCCTGACTTGACTGTGATGCGGCCGTCCTGAGGGCGCCTACGCTCGGATATGTCCATCTTTGCCAGAATCTTCAGGCGGGAAATGACTGCCGGGTGCAGATCTGACGGGATCTTGATCTTGGAGTGCAACAGGCCGTCAATGCGATAACGGATAACCGTGTACTTGGTCTTGGCCTCTATGTGGATGTCGCTGGCTCCATATCGGATAGCCTCGGATATGAGGGCATTGACGATGCGGATTACCGGCGGCACCTTTGAAGAACCGATCAGTTCCTCGACACTTGCTTCTTCCGCTTCATCCTCCAGAACGATATCGATTTCGTCAAGCGGTTCCAGATCGCCGAAGTCGTCCAGATCGCCGCCCTCGACTAGACTCCAGGCCTGAGTGATCTTATCAACAATCTGGGAGGAGGAGGCTAAAAGCGGCACCACCCGCAAACCGGTCACTCGTCCGATATTATCGCAGGTTATGATATCCGAGGGATCGGCCATGGCAACTGTCAATGCGCTTCCATCAAGCCTGACAGGCACCAGTCGGCTTTTCTCGCACAACTCCTTCGGCAGACAACGGGCAACATTCTGTGAGATGGTAATCTCCCTCAGGTCTATGAACTCGACACCAAGGTGTTTCTGTAGTGCTGCGATTAATCTGGATTCGCTCAGAATGCCGGACCTTACAAAAAAATCTCCCAGAAACTCGTTACTATCCTTCTGTTTGCGGGCCAGATCGAGTTCCTGCACACCAATCAAACCCGACTTGACCAGAATATCGCCCAGCATGCCTCGGTTCTGCTCGAACAGTCCAGCGAAGCTTTTTATCCTGGTCTGCTGCTGACGGGCCAGCTCCTTCAGATTGCGATTTTCGTGCATCAGAACGTACTGCTGAAGCGCCAGCGACACCGTCAGACGCAGGTCCTCATCGTTCCAGGGTTTTGTGATGAACTTGTAGACCGCACCTTCCTTGACGGCTCCCATGATTGAGTTGACGTCGGCATGGCCGGTCAGCATGATGCGAATGGTGTCATGATATTTTTCACGTACGGTCTTGAGAAGTTCGGCACCGGACATTCCCGGCATGCGATGATCACTGATGATGAGCTGTACCGGCTGCTGGCTCAGAATATCCAGCGCCTTCTGGCCGGAAGTGGCGGTCAGGATGGTGTAGTTTTCATCCAGAAAGATGCGTCGCAGGGCGTTAAGCACATTCTCTTCATCATCTACGAAGAGCAGTGTAAAGATCTGCTCGGCTGAACCGGCAGTATTAGGCGCTGCACCACCATCAGATGGTTCAGCGGATGATGTCTGCCCACCCATGGACTTGAAAAGTTCGGCATATCTGCTCATGGTTCACCTTTTCGGTCGAGTATCATATTTATTTTCTGAGCGGCAATCGCATTGTTGCCGTTGTACCCAAACCTTCCACTGAATCAATTTCAATGTTTCCTCCGGCCCCCCTGACGATCTCCCGTGCAACAGTCAAGCCCATACCGGTGCCATGACCCACATCGCGTGTGGTGAAAAAAGGCTCGAAAATTCTCGGCAGGTTATGATCAGGTATTCCGCAGCCGTTATCGGCAATGCGTATGACTACCTCATCATCTTCGCATCTGCTTGATAGCCGCAACTCAAGGCCGTCGACACGGGACTGTATGGCATTGACTATTATATTCAGGAAAGCCTGGGAAAGTAGTCCCGCATGGCACCCGAACAGAGGCAGAGGCTGAAGATCCCGCACAATTGAAGTGCCGGGCGGGAGCTGTGGAGCCAGGACTGAAAGGGTCCGTTCCAGTTCAGTATTCAGATCGGCATCCGAATCGCCGGTTTCATCCACATGAGAAAAAGCTTTCAGGTCAGCAACTATTCGGGCTATCCGGTCCACACCCGCAATTGACTGTTCAAGCAAAGCAGCGGTATCGAGAAAAACGAATTCAAGCTTCAATGTTCGGCGCCGCTGTTCCGTCTCCTCGCGCAGTTGCTGAAGCGGTGTATTATTGGCAATAAGCAGCTGATAATGGTTGAGCATTTCCTTCATTCGATCTACATAGCGATTAAGGGTTCCAAGATTACTGCGTACAAAACCGTTGGGGTTGTTTATCTCATGTGCCATACCGGCCGCCAGACCGCCTACTGCTGCCAGTTTTTCCTGTTGCAGCATCCGGCTGTACGCTTTCTGCAGTTCGAAGGTGCGCTCCTCCACCTTCCGTTCCAACTGCATGGCAAGCTCCCGATAGCGCCCCTCCGACTCCAACAGGCGTTGATTAGTCTCCACAAGCTGATCGTAGGACTCCTGCACGATAGTCGTGTGCATCTCGGTTGTCAGCATTCGTTTCAGGTTATTGGTAACGGTGAGCTGCAGGGCGTCACGAGCCAGCAGGGCAAGCCCCTCGGCACCGCTGCAGACAGCCGGGTCAGCTGAAATGACCAGCATTCCCTGCGGTTCCCCTTCGACCATAAGCTCGTGGCGTATTTCCCGAAGCTGTCCAATGGGGCTGTCATCGCCCTGGCTGCATAGCGGCATCCGGCTTTCATCAAGCACCGCTACCCTGGTCGCACCGGCCCTGACAAGACTGCGCAGCAGCGGCTCGATCTCAGCACGGGAGATGATTTGCGACAGTTGCCTGTCATCGCCGACAACGAATGTAACCTGCGGTTTGAGCTTGTTCATTGCTGCACCTTGAGTATTTCGGACAGAAACAGTTCTCGCTCGACCCCGAACCGATCAGTCAACCCATGGCGGGCATCGACAGAATCAAAAACCAGACCCAGAACCGCGCGGAAGGTTTCCAGGACTCCCATCCCTCTGAGAGCCGAAGCCATAAACACAGGCAGACCGCTGGGTTCCCAGGCCCGACAGATGTCCTCCTCCGCCACGACATCCGGCAGATCGCGCTTATTGAACTGCACCACCAGGGGCAGTTGATCTATGGAGAGTCCCACCATACCCAGGTTTTTTTCCAGATTATCAAAACTCTCAAAATTGACGGACATCCCGGAGACCTGTGAATCAGCGACGAAAACAACACCGTCTGAACGTTGAAGTACAGCTTTGCGTGTGGCATCGTGGCGCACCTGCCCCGGAACAGTATAAACTTTGAGCTTGATCTTCATACCGGAAGGCGCAACATAGAAAAATGGGAGCAGATCGAAGTAGATGGTACGGTCTTCTGTGGTATCCAGCATCATCAACTCTCCGCGCCCCTCAAGCGAGAGCTGATCGTGCAGTGCCAGCAGGTTGGTGGTCTTGCCGGACATGGCCGGACCGTAGTAAACCAGCTTGAGCACCATTCGCTGTTGTTGTTCGTCAAATTCGATCATGAAATCGGTCAGTTTTCCACAACCTGCACAAAGATACCGTTCTTTGGCGGATTTTTGCGGTAATGAATCCGGATCAGAGCCACTCCGGCCAGATCCAGCACGCTTCCCCGCTGCAGCAGCAGCACACCGCTGCCGCTCTCCACATCACGGGAAATGGTCATACCCGGTACCAGGTCCATATGACCGACTTCGACTTCAGCTGACTCTCCGACTTTCCTGCCTTCAAAATAAACGATTCGCACAATACCCTGAAACTTTGTAACCAGCTGAGGATCAAGCAGAGTAGATCCATGATAACGTGCACTCATCAAGGCATAATCGGCCCGATTCTGCTGTACCGATCTTGCCGACTTTTCGATGAAATCCGCAATTGCGATCAGGCGGGCACCCAGTGGGATTGCTTCGCCCCGCAATCCGTCTGGAAAACCACTGCCGTCGAATGATTCGTGATGATTCCTGATCAATGGCAGAATACCGGCCAGTTCCTCCATCTGCCGAAACATATCTTCGCCTCGCAGCGGATGCTGTCGATATTCGCTGGCCTCGCTCTCGGACATCTCCTCCAGATGCTTGTTAAGGCTTGCGGACTGACTGCCCGATTTACCGGCATCATGCAGTAAAGCCGCCAAACGAAAGACGGCGACCGTATCGGCATCGAGCCCCATCTTGCGGGCCACATCGGTCACCATGGTACTCACTGTGCGGGCATGGACAGCATTCCGGTCACCCATGGTTTCGTAAAAACCGTCAAAAGCGCGATATACAAGCGTCAAAGGGTTTTTATCGTCCAGACTCTTGATGGCCTGACTCTGCTCCCGGATGGTGGCTGTACTCTGCAGCAGACGTTTTTTCAGATTATCGTTCCAATCCTCCATCTCTTTTTTCTGCTGTATGATGATATCGTTCAGACGGCGTTTTTCAGCTCCCTGAAGATAAAGGACTACCGCGTCACGAATGGACTGCGTAAGCTCCTCATCATCCCACGGTTTTGAAATATAACGTCCGGCACCGCCTTTGTTGATGGCTTCGATTGTTGCATTGATGTCGGAATAGCCGGTCAGAAGAATTCGCTGGGCAAACGGCGCAAACTCCTGAGAGCGGCCCAGAAATTCCGCCCCATTCATACCCGGCATGCGCTGGTCTGAAACTATCAGCCCCACATTTTCAAGATACTTCAACTTTTCCAGTCCGGCTTCACCCGATGTGGCGGTCTCAATGTCAAAATCCTCGTCCATCAGAAGGCGCTTCAGTGCCCGCAGGATATTTTCCTCGTCATCAACCAGCAGGACAGTTACAGATTGCTGTTCGTCAGCCATTGGCTCGAACCTCCTCAGATATCGGCATAAATAGATCCATCGACAGTGGATCGAAATGTGTATCCGTCATCTCATGCATGCTCTCTATCACTCTCCGGAAATCGTACGCCTTGCGGTAAGGACGGTCGGAATAATGAGCATTGCGGATCGCCTGTTTATCATCAACAAATAAAACTGTACGCAAGGCTACACCTCCAGAAATACCAACACTACGGTCACGCTTCCAAAGAAGGTCATGGTGCGCCCCACAACCCTGCAGACCCTGTCACCCAGAATAATTTCAACGGAAGCTTTCTTTTCACGGCGTACAACTTCGATCAGGTCACCCAATTTATCGGAACAGGAGTCTGTCACACTCGCACCGAAAATGTCACTGCAATCATTCTGCAACCATCCGATGCCAATTTCGTTACAGTAAGCGATCATGCCATTTTCATCGATCCCCGCCACTCCGACAGGCAGATTACCCAGCAGATTCTGGGAAAACTCAAGCGCCCTGTTACGAAGTTCCAGCTGTTCCGTACGCTGCAAAACCTTCTCTTCCAACGCCTGATTGACAACGGCAAGCTGTTCAAGCAACTCCTGATTCTTTTTCTGAAGGAAATAACGTTCCAGACAGTTCTGTATGGTCACACGAAGTTCGTCATCGTTCCAGGGTTTGGGGATAAACTTGTAGATGTGCCCCTCGTTGATGGCAGCCACAATAGAACTGGCATCGGCATAACCGGAGAGGACGATACGAACAGTATCGGGCCAGCGTTCATAGACCGCCCGGAGAAATTCGACACCATTCATGACCGGCATGCGATAGTCTGAAATAACCACCTGAAAAGGGCCGGCGTCCTCCATTATTTTCAAACCTTCATCACCTGAACCGGCAATCACTATTTCGTAATCGTCATCCAGAAAAATACGTTCCAGAGCTCTCAGAACGTTACGCTCGTCATCAACACAAAGAATCTTGATCTGCTCCGTATTTTCACTCATCAAAGCACTCCTTCTTCAGTCGGCATGTACAGATTTGTTAAGCGGGCTGTTAACCGGCAATTTAACAGTAAAGGTGGTACCGTTACCAACTTCACTTTCCACGATAATTTCGCCGCCATGCTTGCGGATAATGTCAGCCGAAATCGACAAACCCAGTCCTGTTCCCTTGCCGGTCTCCTTGGTGGTAAAAAACGGCTCAAAGATGCGTCGCTTGACATCTTCAGTCATTCCCTTGCCCGTGTCCGCGACGGACACAAAAACATTATCTCCGTCGCTCCAGGTACGCACAACTATGTTTCCCTGCTTTTCCATTGCCTGGGCGGCATTGACCAGCAGGTTCAGAAATACCTGGTTCAACTGCTGTGGATAACAGAAGATATCCGGGATGTCCCCGAAGTCACGCTCCATGGTGGAGATATATTTCAACTCATTCCAGGCAATGTTTATGGTGGTCTCCAGCGCTTCGTTCAGATTGGTACGGCAGGATTCCGCCTGGTCAACTCGCGAGAAGCTCTTCAGATCCTGAACGATACGCTGCACCCGATTGGCTCCATCCAGGCTCTCGTTTATCAGTTCGCGCACATCGCTGATAATATAATCCACCTTGAGTTTCTGACGCAGTCGCTCTATTTCCCCAGTATCCTGATGAGTCGGGCACGATCCGAGAGACTGCTGCAGCGCTGCGATATACTCGTCAAGTCGATCGGCATATTTCCCCAATGAAGTCAGATTGCTGGTTATAAATCCCATCGGATTATTTATTTCATGGGCAACCCCTGCTGCCAACTGGCCGATGGAAGCCATCTTTTCCTGCTGTATGATCTGGCCCTGCATCTGCTGCAGCATGATTTCGTTTTGCCTGCGCTCGGTTATGTCGGTGAATGTACCCACTATACCGCCGGATTTACCCTTGTCCGCCAGATAGGGTGCCTTGGTAATGATCACATCGAACGCATCTCCGTCGGCATTCAACAGACTGGCTTCATAGCGGCAGGACTGGTTCGTCATCAGACACTCACGGTCCATCTGCTCATGCAGTGCTCGCGGTTCCATCGGATTGATTCCGCGAATACTGCGGCTGATAAGCTCATGCTGTGTCAGACCGAAAAACTGCTCGAAAGCTCGATTGCAGCCGATGTAATGTCCGACTCTGTCCTTATAGAAGACAGGTGTCGGGATAGCGTTGATGATCTCCTGAGTGAAGCGCAATTGCTGATTCAGACGTTCTTCCAGCTGCCGTTCGCACTTGTCTTCGGATATATTGCTCATTGCGGCTCCCCATCAGCCAGATGTGCCGGATTCAACGGAAGACGGACGGTAAAAGTTGAGCCGATGCCCACTTCGCTGGATAATGTGATTTCACCACCATGTTTACGAATAATACCAGATGAAATCGACAGCCCCAGTCCGGTCCCTTTGCCGATCTCCTTGGTGGTGTAGAAAGCATCGAAAATTTTTCGCCAATTATCCGGCTCAATGCCACACCCGGTATCGGAAACAGATACAAACGCGTAATCCTTATCCGCCCAGGTGCGGATTACGATCTCGCCTACCTCTTCACCCTTGTTCTGGATTGCATGGGCGGCGTTCATCACCAGATTCATGAACACCTGGTTTATCTGCTGCGAATTGCATGGAACTTTCGGCAGGTCCCCGTAGTCACGCTTCAGTTCAGCCGCATATTTGATCTCGTTGATAATAATGTTGACTGTGCTGTCAATACAGCTGTTGAGGTCGGCCAGATCAACATTGGATGAGTCGGCCCGGGAGAACGTTCTCAGGTCCTGAACTATGCGCCTTACACGGTCGATGCCTTCATTGTTTTCATCTACCAGGCCCGAAATATCACGAATGATATAATCCAGTTTAAGCTTATTGCGTATTTCCTGAATCTGTTCCGGCAGCACCCCGGATGAAACGGAACACAACTCCTTTTCAACAGCAGCAATGTAACTGTTGTATTTATCTATATACTTGGCGAGTGTTGCCATGTTGCTGCCGACAAAACCCATGGGATTGTTGATTTCATGGGCCACGCCGGCCGCCAGCTGACCGATGGTGGCCAGTTTATCGTTTTGCAGCATATGGACCTGCATCTCACGTAGTGATTCTTCGGCGTGCTTCCGCTCTGTAACATCACGCACGACATGAACCCAACCGGTCATCACTCTTTTATCGGACAAGATCGGGTCCACTGTAACTTCCAGCCAGCGGTCCTGGTGCCTGATTGTTGTCGTTTCCGAATGAAGTGAAAGCCTCGATCTGCTAATCGGACAATCGCTAATAGGAGCATCGGCATCATGGAACAATTGCCAGCAGAAATGGCCGAGAATACCGGAATATTCACGTCCCAGGAATACTTTTGTAGACTTATTGCAGCGTATGACCCGTTGCTCGGCATCAATCAGTGCGACGCTGTCGTTAATGGAATCGAAGGTACTCTGCCATTCATTTGCTGATTGAATCAGCTCCCCTTCCGCCTTGATCCGTAAATCAATTTCCTGCTTGAGCCGCCTGTTCCAGAACATAACCATTCCTATTAAAAGCAAAAAGACAGCAGTTAATCCGGCAATCCAACTCAAGACTGTTACCATGTTGATGCCGTATTCATATCTGATCGAAAGCCAGCGGTTACGAATCTCACTCTCTTCGGCGTCGGACATAGCCACCAGAGCCTTGCTGATAATACCAGCCAGTTCCGGCCAGTCTTTGCGCACTCCCATGGCCTGATCATGACTGCCAAACGGGGTGGGAGCTGCAATTTTCAGGTTGGTGAGACCTTTGTCTCTTATTAAATAGGACGCGATGGCAAGGTTTGCTATATAGGCATCGCTCCCTCCGCTGGCAACTGACTGGAGAGCTTCAAGTGATGTAGTGAAAGGGATTATAGTGATTTGCGGGTACTCTTTTTCAATCAGCTCCTTGATAACAAAGCGATTCTCAACAGCTACTTTCTTACCCTCCAAATCCTGCAATCGCGATACAAAGTTTGAGTCGGTGCGGTTAACAATTACCCAGGGAGAAGAAAGGTAATCTTCTGTGAAGGCAATTACCTTTTCACGCTCCGGCGTCCTCTTGATTGCTACAACGAGATCAAGCCATTGGTGGTCTCCCGTGAGATCTTTGACAGCCTTCTCCCAATTAATGGATTTGTTTATGACGAAGACGAAGTTAATGCCGAAACGCTTTCCAATCAGCTTCAGGTAGTCAACTGATATGCCCTGCGGCTCAGGAGTTGCTATTTGGTAAGGAGGGGAATCGGCAATGCGCACCCGCACAGTATGTTTGCGATCAAGCCATGCCTGTTCCTGTTCTGTGATCAGAATCGGACCTGAGAGCCCATTACCTCCCCTGAGATTATCCGGTGCGACGGGTCCGCCCTGTGCAGCAACTAGCGATATGGGAAACAAGAGCGAAACCAGACAGGCAAACATCAAGACCAGGGAGAATGGCTTGACGTCTTTGATATATACGGAATAATAAGCGGATGGTGATGTCATCATTGTCAGCCCCTGAATTTGCAAGCAAACCGGATTATTCGACATAATTGATAGTATTAAATCACTCGACACCATTGTCTAACGTAACTCGGTTGCGCCCTCCGTTCTTGCTGAGATACATAAGCTCATCTGCACGGTTTACAATGGTTTCAACGGTGTCATCTGTCTGCGACATGGCAGCGCCGATAGAAACAGTAACACTCAGTTTTTCAGTTTCGGAAAGAAGGAAACTTTTTTCTATGAGAATCCGGATACGCTCCGCCACTGCCTTGAGAACCACCCTGGTTGCTCCCGGTAGTATCACAACAAATTCCTCCCCTCCCCAGCGGGCTACTACATCCATTTTTCGTAACGAAAGCTCAATAGATTTCGCCACCATGACCAGCACATCATCACCTGTCTTATGACCGAATGAATCGTTAAAGCGTTTGAAGTGATCTATATCCATGAATAAAACGCCAAAGAAAATGGCATGGGTACGCTGATCATACATACGCGTGGAAAGGGTCATTTCTCCGTATCTGCGGTTGCCGATGCCGGTCAACACATCCAGATAGGCTTCCTGCTTCAGTTTTTCGTATTCATGCAATATCTGCATTGAGTTCGAATTATCACTGAATATTTCGACTGCTCCGATAATGACGCCCTGATCGTCGCGTACCGGGGAGGTCCGGACTGAAACAGGAACCCGATGTCCGAGTTTATGGTGCAGAAACACTGCCGATTCGCGTATTTTTCCATCCAGAATTGTAGCTGCCAGCGGACAATCATCCAGACATAGCTCACGACCATTGGTATCGATATGCCGAAGCAGGTTATTGGAACAGAAACTGCCGGTAACTTCCGCTTTTGAGTATCCGGAGATACGCTCGGCGGCGGCATTCCAGTAGGTTATTCGCCTGTCGTTATCTACGAAATAAACCCCGTCAAACAGGCAGTCCAATAATTTGTCGCCGGTATAGTTGTTCACAGGTGCCCTCGCCTATCAATCGGATTATTGTTTCATTCTATTTCGCTGCAGATACTGTCGGTTTTGAAAATTCTCCATATTTTCCACCATGCAAACAGGACAAATGCCGTGGCTGAAGTTTGCTTCGAAATGTGGTGAATTCACATTGTAATTGCACCACGTAAAGCTTTGCTTAACCATTTTCGGAATGCAGCAGAATACTGTTTCAGCACCTACTTCAGACCGGCTGCTCCCTGGACGGTCCGTTTATCGGCAGTCTGACTTCAAAGGTTGTGCCTTTTCCAACTTCACTCTCCACGACAATCTCTCCGCCATGCTTGAGCACAATATCATAACTGATGGAAAGCCCCAGGCCTGTGCCCTTGCCGACCTCCTTGGTGGTAAAGAACGGCTCGAAAATCCGCTGCCTGATTTCTTCGGGTATGCCGCATCCGGTATCAGCGACCGAAACATACACTCTCTCTTCATCGCTCCAGGTGCGAACTGTTATGCTTCCCTGGTTTTCACCCATGGCATGGGCGGCATTGACCAGCAGGTTGAGAAAAACCTGATTTAGCTGCTGCGGGTAACATTTTATCTGCGGTAATTCGCCGAAATCCTTGTTGAGTGATGCGATGTACTTGATCTCGTTCCAGGCTATGTTGATGGTGGTTTCCAGCGCTTCGTTCAGGTTAACCAGCGCGCATTCGGCCTGATCTACTCGCGAAAAGCTCTTCAGGTCCTGCACAATGCGACGTACCCGTCCCGCACCGTCCTGGCTCTCAATGATCAGTTGTCGGGCATCTTCCATTATGTGATCAATCTTAAGCCGTTTCCGGGTCTCCTTCAGAGCCATGGTTCCCGGACTGTCTGCGTATTCAGCAAACACCTGATCGCCGGTACTGATAAATTCGGCCAACCGGTCAACATATTTTGTAAGAGTGCTCAGGTTGCTGGATATGAACCCCATAGGATTGTTGATTTCATGCGCAACACCGGCCGCCAGTTGACCGATGGAAGCCATCTTTTCCTGTTGAAAAATCTGCAGTTGTGCTTCCTTCAGTTCCGAGTATGCTTTTTCAAGCTCCTGCGCTGTGGCACGCAGTTCTGTCGTGTCGTTCAAGGAAACAACATGGCCTTCCGGCACGCCGTCGCGGATGATTTCATAGACATTTATGTCGTATATCCTGTCTGTTGATGAATGCCGAAGCTCACCAGTTTTGCCGTTAAAGCGTTCGAAACTGAAACCTGACCCGGAAAGCAGGTCACGCCAGTCTATTCCCAGCAGCTCGTTGGCATCTCTGCCGGTAATAACCGATAGTAACCGGTTATAGCGTCTGACCCGGTGGCCGGCGTCGGTAAGAATAACGAAATCACGAAGGTGGTCAAGGGTCTGTTCCCATTCCCTTTTGGCATGTTCCACCTGATCAAAAAGGTGCTCCAGCTCGACATGACTGGCTTCCAGTTCCATACGGCTCTGAGCCATAGCTGCCTCTACCGATTTGCGTTCAGTGATATCCTCTTTGACCGCCAGATATCCTGATATTTGGCCGCTTTTGTCAAACAGAGGCGAGATGGATGCAAACTCCCAAAACAGCGAACCGTCCTTACGCCTGTTATGCAATTCTCCACGCCATTCCCTGCCGGCAGACAGCGTTCTCCACATCTCTGCATAACCGTCTGCCTCCATTTCACCGGACTTGAGCAGGCGCGGATTCTGACCGATCGCTTCCTCTGCGGCATAGCCGGTGGTTTGGCAGAATTTGGGATTAACATATTCGATAATGCCATCTACATTTGTTATGACAATAGTGGCAGGACTCTGTTCGATCGCGCGCGACATCGTCCGGATCTGCTCATCCATCTGGCGCTGTTCGGTTATGTCCATGAATGCGCCTACAATGCCGGCCAGCGAACCATCGTTATTTGAGAATGGAGCTTTGCTTACAAGTAAGTTTCGAATTTTTCCGTCTGACCGCTTAAATTGGGTTTCATAGCGGTCACTGCGACCTGTCTCAATAATGGTCTGATCTTTCAACATGCTCTGTTCGCTGTAATTTTCCGGCATGATGTCCTGAAGTGAAAAGCCGATAATTTCTTCCGTAGCTTTGCCGAAAAAAGTTTTGAATGCAGCATTACAGCCCAGATAGAGACCATCGGTATTCTTGTAAAAGACCGGGTTGGGAATAGCGTCCAAAATCACCTGTAGAAAAAGATTCTGGGCGGTAGTAGCTTCCTCGGCCAGTTTTCTTTCAGTTATGTCCTCCAGTGTTTCTACAGCTGCAATAATTTCATTACTGCTGTTCCTGATCGGTGCCGCTTCAAAAAATATATAGCGACGCCTTCCGCCCAGATTGTTGTACCAACCTTCAGCCCTAAGTGATCCCTCAATAAAAAGGGATGACGAATGTGTTGTATAGAATTCATCGGCACGATCCAGAGTGTGATCAATGACAAGGTCGGCAAGTACCGGCCGCTTTGAAGGATAGAAGGGGCTCCATTGAAGTTTGGTACCGGTCATCTGAAAAGAACTTTTGCCGGTTAGAATGGCCAGAGCACTGTTCCAGAAGATTATTTTGTGATTACGATCAATAACAAACATTGGTGCGGCCGCATTCTGAATGATTCCGTTGTAGAAATCCTTTTCATTCTTTAGCTGCTGTTTTGCAGCTTGAACCTCACTCATCATGGAATTGAAAGCGCCGGCCAACCGTTCGATCTCATCTCCGGTGTGCAGTTCGATAGGATGCCATTCCTGCGATTGGTTGCTGACAGAGTCCACATGCATCGTAAGTTGACTTATTGGATTTGTCAGGCGCCTGGTGACATACCAGACAATCAGCAGTGACATCAGTGTACCGAGAACTGATATTACCGCGGCAATCCTGGTCAAGTTTTCAAGAGGTTTGAAGGCCTCGTCATATGGAATATTGGCTACCAGTACCCAGTCGGTCCGAACAACTTTTTTGAAAGAACTCAACATGTGCTGCCCCTTGGAATTCATGTTATCCAAAGAGCCCTCAAAACCTTTCAATGCAAGGTCGACGCCCCGGTTCTTCCCTTCCGGAATCTGATCCATAATTCGCTTGGTGTCCGGATGTATCAGAATGGTTCGGTCATGAATCAGATATAGGTAACCGGATGATCCAATCTGCTTTGCCGAAAGACTGGTAAGAAATTGACCATTTCCTAGCGAATGGTAACCTGCCAGCAGGCAGATTATTTTGTCGTTATTGTCCCTGACAGGGACAACCATGGCAATCAACGGAGAGTGGGGTGGCACAGTGAGCTTAAATGGTTTTGAAATAAAGAATTTGCCTGTTCGTAAAGGTTCACTCACATAATCGCGAAAACCAAGGTCAGCGCCGACCAGTTCCGGAAAGCCCATGCTTTCGGCAATTACAAATCCGTCCGTTCCGATGACCAGAAAACCTGCGTCAAATATCATGTTTGCAGGACTGGCATTTGTAAGTGTCTGCTCAAGCTTATTTGGTTCGGCAAGAACAGCGCTGTCAATGCCGGTGGCTGCCAAAGACAACTGATGTTGAGCAAGTTCCACCCGTCCGTTCAGTTGTTCGGCAATTTCCGAAACAAGAACATATTGCTGTTTGAAGATGCTTTCTTTCAATAGATTGCGAAAACATGAAAATAGAGTCGTAGAAATTACAATAACCAGGATAGAGACCGTGATGAGAGTAGCAATGGTTACCCTGGTTTTGATACTTCTATTTTTCATTGCCTGGCGCATTAGCATCATTAACTCCTAAGCTGCTTGAATCAGATACAAGCAATTAGATCGAAAATAAATATAAACAAACTGCCATCACATCATATCTCAGATGCAGTTGTAAGCAAGTCAGGTACTTTGAATAGTTTGTAGGATTTGTCTTACAGGTGGTTTTCTGGAAGGAGATTGTTTTTCAGGGAATATATTACCAATTCAGTATCATTTCTGAAGCCCATCTTGTCGAATATTCGTTTTTTGTAGGTGCTGACAGTCTTGATACTTAACCCAAGTTCGCTTGCAATCCCTTTGAGAGTTTGCCCGGAACCTAATGCAAGGAATGTTTCAAACTCGCGAGGCGATAAAGTATCGTGAGGTTTATGCTTTAACAGGTTAGACGGTGCGCCGGTTGGCGTCTTGACACCTTCAGGCACAGCTGCAGAGGCACTTCGCATGTTCGCAAGCACATCTCCCAGAATGGCACTGAGATGTTCGTTGGTACGGGAGAGCAGGCGGTTATTACGCACGAGTTCTTCTGCATTACTACGAAAATCAACAATTATGCGGTATTCTTCGAGCATCTCCCTGACAATTGATTTGAGAAAATCGTTGTCCCACGGCTTGACCATAAAACGATGGACCCGCCCTTCGTTAACAGCCGCAAGCAGATTATCAGTATCAGGATAAGCCGAAAGAATTACCCTGCGTGTATCAGGCCATTGCTGCATCACCTGTTGCAGCAGTTCAACACCGTTCATGCCCGGCATACGGTAATCAGAAATTATCAGCTGAACCGGTCCGTACAGACGCAGCAGTTCGAGCGCCGCCATCCCCCTTGATGCAGTCAAGACTTCATAGGATTCATCATGCAAGAGTCGCTGGATGGCATTCAGGACTCCCTGTTCGTCATCCACAATCAGTATTATCGGAATGCCTGCTTGTTGATTATCCATATCACAACCTTGTGACAATCTTCATATCCCTGCGTTTGTGTAAGCAAAGAACTCGCGATCAGCCCCCAACATATGTAGCTTGACAACTTCGTAAACCATAAATTCGAAAACCACACCTACATGAAGAGAACCCAATTTAAAAGACTGTGCCAGTTCAAGTGCCTCTCTATGCAGTTTTGCGTGTTCCAGGGCATGTTGCTTCAAATATGGAAAACAGATATTTTCAAGAATGGTTTCTTCATCGCGAAAGTGCTGAGTAATATCATCAAGCAGGCGGGTCACGATTTCATAGATTTCGTCTTTCTGGCGTGACTCAAGTATGGCTTTCAGCAGATCGTTGGAATCCTCAAAAAGCGATTTATGCTGTGAGTCAATAAGTTGGTTGCCCGAACAGAAGGCTTCTTGCCAGACAAGCTGCACCAGGTTGGTGTCGTACTGATGTTGTTCCCGCTCCGTTTTATCAAATTCAACTCTGTTACGGCCAAGGGTTTTGGCCCTATAGAGAAGTTGATCAGCCAGAACGACCATATCCGACACAGTTTCATCAGCATTACAATGCATAGTCACTACTCCCAGGCTTGCAGTGACATAATCCGAAACTTCAGACAACTCATGGGGAATTGCAAGATTAATGATGCCTTGCCGTATTCTCTCAGCCACAAGCAGCGCACCGGACTGTGCGGTCTCCGGAAGGATGCAGGCAAACTCCTCACCACCATAGCGGGCCACCAGATCGGACGGACGTACTGTGCTTTTTCTAAACACAGAGGCAATCTGTCTTAGGCACTCGTCACCGCGGACATGTCCGTATCTGTCGTTGAAAAGCTTGAAGTAATCTATATCCAACAGGATCAGCGATAGTCTACCGCCGGAACGGGCATGACGAGCATGTTCCTGCACCAGAAATTCGTCGAAACGCCGGCGATTTGCTATTTCAGTCAAACTGTCAGTAAGACTGAGTTTTTCAAGTTTCAGCCTTGATTCCTCAAGTGTATTTTCTGCCTGCTTGCGGCTTGTTATATCCTCAATCTGGGAAATAAAATCCAGTGGGGTTCCAACGGCATCTCTGATTATTGAGACAGTAAGCTGAACCCATACAATCTGGTTGTCTTTCCGTATGTAGCGTTTTTCCATTGTATAGCTTTGAATATTGCCATCCAGCAATTGTTGCACATTAGCAAGATCTGACTCTAGATCGTCAGGGTGCGTTACCTGCTGAAATGTCATCATTTCCAGTTCGTCCTTATCATATCCTACTATTTTGCATAGAGTTCTGTTAACAAACAGGAATCTGCCCTGCAGAGACAAGACGGTCAAACCTATCGGTGTATTCTCCAAAATACCACGAAGACGGTCCTCGCTCTCACGAAGAGAAGCTTCAGTTTGTTTTCTCTGGTTTATCTCAGCTTTAAGATACTCGGTTTTTGATCTAACCTGCCTTTTAAGAATAAAGTTCCAGACGATAATACCTGTCAATATAACAGCAGCAATAAGACCGATTTTAATTGCCGATTTCCAGTGCAGGTGTGGATTTTCCAGCTCTCCGAACCATTTCCTATAGATTGCGTCATACTCGCCGGAACTTTTAATAATATTCAGTCCTTGGTTCAATCGCTCCAACAAGGCGTGATTTCCTTCCTTGACCGCAAAACTGAAAGGGCGCGTGTAATCATCAATAAGTTGGGGCGATGGTTCTATGTTTGAAAGCTGCAGTTTCTTTGCTGTATAAATGCCAACAAGTTTCGGCATTATGGCGGCATCACCCTCCCCGGCTGAAAGAAGCTTCAAAGCCTCTGGAAGAGAATTAACCAGATTAAGTTTTACAGTTTTCGATAATCCGCTCGAAAGGAGATAACTGTGAGCAATGTCCCTGTTCATCACGATAACTGTCTTGCCGGAGAGATCCCCCAGAGAGCGAATACCTGAGTTCCCTTTTCTTACAAATATTGCATCATATGCTATGGTATGGGGTACTGAAAAATCGAAAACCTTGTCCCGTTCAAGTGAGTAAGCCATCATAGGAAGCAGGTCTATGCTGCCGGCTTCCAGCTCTTTCATTGCCTGATCCCATTTGTCCACACGGATTTCAAGTTGCAGATCCATAGCCTTGGTAGCGGCACGGACAATATCTACACTAAATCCGTCAGGCTGGTCTTTAAGATTAAGGAAAGTATAGGGATGGTAGTTGTTGACAATGATTGTTTTAAGTTGCTGGCTGGCATGAGCGTTGGCAGTTAATTCAACGGCATGGGATCGGGGAGCAAAAAGAATGGCTGCAGCCGAGACAACTGTCAAAGCGATAATGTAACTGAGACGCGGGATTCTGCTGATTAGACTTGCCGAATCGGTAGAGTGCACTGGATGGGGACCTCAATATATTTTACAAAAAACGTAACCGGCAAGTAAGAGCTGCTGGATTTAATCAGCTTGATTGAACACAATCAATTGTTTATTTCAATCTTTATACCATGCTATTTCTGCATTTAAAACAAAAGGGCTTGCGAAAACGCAAACCCTTTTATTAATTGGTCGGTGCGACAAGATTCGAACTTGCGACCACTAGACCCCCAGTCTAGTGCGCTACCAGGCTGCGCTACGCACCGATAAAACTACAGCAGATTTCGTAATTCCAAAAGGTCCCGGCGTACTTCTTTCAACAAACAGGATACATCGGGTTCTATGCCCTTCGGCATTTGATCTTCGGAATTAATCAGCTTCCCTTTCGGGGATATTCTTTTTTTCACGCCTTCAATTGTAAATTTTTCTTCATATAGAAGATGCCGGACCTGAAGGATAAGATCTACTTCCCTTTTTGAATAAAGACGCTGGCCGGTTGTACTCTTCTCCGGTTTTAAAAATGCAAACTCGGTCTCCCAGAAACGTAACACCGAGGTTTTTACTCTGGCTGTTTCAGCAACCTCGCCGATCTTGTAATACAGCTTATCGGGTAAGGTCTTAGGCATAGAAACAAACCTGTTCTGTGATTATTTGTCTTCTGAATTGATAGCGTTCTTTAAAACCTGGCTCGGCTTGAAAGTCAGTATTCGGCGGGCATTAATTGTGATGGTCTCACCGGTCTGAGGATTGCGGCCTCTGCGGTCAGCCTTTTGCTTTACTACAAAATTCCCGAAACCAGCGATTTTAATCTTTTCGCCGGCCTCCAGTGTATTTTTAAGGAGTCCAAAGACAGTTTCGACCATTTCTGCCGATTCTTTCTTAGAGAAACCAATTTTCTGATGAATTCTTTCTACAATGTCGGCCTTGGTCATGGCTACCTCAAACAAATCATAGTTAATACTGTGAAACAAAAGGAAAAAATTTATACCACAGGGTTCCGTATTTCGCAACAGATTTTTATCGCAAAGTTACCTGTAATTTATTAACCAGATTATCTGTGACTTTTTTATGTATTGAAATGATCTCATCATCCGTAAGGGTTCGCTCATATGAACGATAACGAATCCTGACTGCAATGCTGGTGAATCCCTCGGGGATTCCTTTGCCGCGATATACATCAAATATCTGAACATTTTCGATTTCTTTGGCTTTCACTCCTCTGATACACCCTAATATCATTTCGGAGTGAAGATTATCCGGCACAAGCATAGCAATATCGCGAGTACTGTCAGGAAAACGGGATGGTGCTGTAATAGACTTCTTAGATCCTGAGTTTTTCACCAGTTTCTCAAAATCAAGTTCAAAACAGAATACCGGCTTTTCAATGCCGAAGTTCTCCTGAACAGTTGGATGAAGCTCTCCGACGGAGCCTATCCGATCACGTCCTGCCATAATGCTGCAGGATTTTCCGGGGTGGTAGTAAGGCTCTACAGAATCAACAACCCATGAAATTCCACGTACGTCAAGCAGATCAAGAAGGGATTCAACCGCTCCTTTTGCATCATAAAAGTCAACCAGATCATTGGGGCGACTCCAACCATCTCCGTCACGTGAACCTGTCATAGCTCCAACAATAAAAAGGGGCTCAACTGGCATACTCTCACCGGCAGACGGCATATAAACCCTTCGAATTTCGAACAGTCTCAAATCCAATGAACGGAAGTTTATATTACGGGCGACCGTCTCCAAAAGCCCGGGCAAAAGTGATGTGCGCATAACCGACTGTTCATCAACCAACGGATTTGAGAGTTTGATCGCTTTGCGGCGAGGATCGTCTTCGTTCAACATCAGTTTGCCTGCTGATCCCGGTTCGGTGAAGCTGAAATTAATTACTTCATTCATACCTTGATCAACCAAGATATTCCGGACTCTTTTTTCAAGCTGCTGGTGGCGTGAAGGACGGTCTGAGGTAATCCGTGCGATTGGCATGGTAACCGGGATTTTGTCAAAACCGTTAAGCCTGGCAACTTCTTCGACCAGGTCAATTTCCCGTTCAATATCTATACGATAACTTGGCGGAGTAACCAGCACCTCGCCGGACTCACCTTCTACAACTTGACATTCAAGGCGATTCAGAATACCTATTATTTCTTCTGTTGGCAGATCAATACCGATCAGACTGTTGGCGCGCTCCGGCCGAAACGCGATTGAATCCAGCTCGCGTTTACCCGGATAGATATCCACACATTGCTGTGCCACTACTCCACCGGCCATTTCGGCAATCAGGGCAGCAGCTCTATTCAAAGCCCTGATTACACCGTCGATATCAATGCCCCGCTCAAAGCGATGGGATGACTCGGTATGCAGGCCAAGCCGCTTGCTGGTTTTGCGAACAGCAGCCGGACGGAAGAAAGCGCTCTCCAGCAGAATGCAGGTAGTTGTATCTTCAATTTCCGAATTCAGTCCGCCCATTACTCCAGCCAGTGCCACTGGACGTTCCGCATCACAGATGACTAGATCTTCAGAAACAAGAACACGCTGCTGGGCATCCAGTGTTGTAAACAACTCCCCCTCTCCTGCCCTGCGCACGACAATCCGCTTTTCAGCAAGACGGTCGCAGTCAAAAGCATGCAGCGGTTGACCCAACTCCATCATGACCAGGTTGGTTATATCAACCACGTTATTGATTGAACGAATTCCAATTGCATTCAGCCGTTTCACCAGCCATTCCGGAGAAGGCGCTATTTTGCAGCCGGATATATAACGGGCGGCATACCTGGGGCAGAGATCAGCATCTTTAACCGCTACTCCGATGTAAGATTCGGCTTTTTCTGCACCTTCGATAACTTCAGAGGCAGGATAATTGACTTTCAGGCCTAGCTTGGCGGCAATTTCACGTGCTATACCAACGACACTCAGACAATCGGCACGGTTTGGAGTTAGTCCTATTTCGAACAGGGTATCCTTCAGTCCAAGCGCTTCAAAAACCGGCGTACCCAGGGCATGACCACTGCCGGAAAGAATCATAATGCCGGCGCTATCCTCAGCAAGTCCCAGCTCTTTATCAGAGCAGAGCATGCCGCAGGACTCTTCGCCCCGTATCTTTGACCTTTTGATCTTGAAGTCACCCGGCAGTATTGCACCAATCTGAGCAAGAGCTACTGTGTCCCCTTGTTTGAAGTTCTGTGCGCCGCATACGACATCCAGAACTTCTTTGCCATTATTAACGCGGCAGAGTGATAACTTGTCTGCATTTGGATGCTGGCGTTTTTCCTCTACAACAGCAACTACGACATCATCAAACCCTTCACCAATACGTTCCATGGACTCAACTTCAAGTCCAAGCATAGTCAAGAGGTCAGCAAGCTGATCGGGGGAAAGATCAAAATCAACATATTCCTTAAGCCAGTTATATGTAACTTTCATATCAGGGCACCATTAAATGTAGTTGTATTAGAATTGCCGGAGAAAACGAACGTCATTTTCGAAGAGTAGCCGCATATCGCTAATGCCGTACTTTAACATTGCTATACGTTCAATCCCCATTCCGAATGCAAATCCGGATATATTCTCAGCATCATAATTAACATGCCGGTATACTTCAGGATCAACCATTCCTGCACCCAGAATCTCAAGCCATCCGCTGTTCTTGCAAACCCTGCAACCCTTGCCTCCACAGATAACGCAGGCGATATCGACCTCTGCAGAAGGCTCAGTAAATGGGAAAAAACTTGGACGCAGACGAACAGCCGTCTTCTGACCGAACAACTGATTTGTGAAAACAGTCAGAATACCCTTGAGATCTCCAAAAGTGACGCCTTCGTCTACCATCAGCCCCTCTATCTGGTGAAACATAGGAGAGTGAGTTGCATCGGAATCACATCGGTAAACAGTTCCGGGGGCTATGATTCGAAGCGGTGGTTTCTGTTTAAGCATTGTGCGAATCTGCACTGGTGATGTATGGGTTCGCAGCAGCAGGTCGTTTTCGACAAAGAAAGTATCCTGCATGTCGCGGGCCGGATGCTCCGGAGGAAAATTGAGCGCCTCGAAGTTGTACCAGTCATGCTCAATTTCAGGCCCCTCGGCTACGGCAAATCCAAGACCAGCAAAGATATCAGATATTTCCTCAATAACCAGTGAGACCGGATGTTTGGAACCGATGCCGGCTCGTCGACCGGGCAGAGTTACGTCAATACGTTCAGACTGTAGGCGCGCTGTTTTGGCTGTTTCACGGGCCGTTGCAATGGCAGTATCTAGAGCGCATTCAATATCGTCCCGCACGTTATTCACCAATTGACCGATGACTGGCCGCTCCTCGGCGGAAAGCGCACCCAGGCCTTTCATCAGCGCGGTCAGTTCACCTTTACGCCCAAGAAGCCGGACTCTAATTTCCTGTAAAGAATCAATTCCGGAAGCTGCCGTTATTGACTGAAGTGCATCGCTTTTTAATTGTTCAAGCTGTTCCCGCATAGTTTGATTACCTTTGCGACATAGTTTAATGGTGACACAAGCAACCTACAAAAAAGGGAATGGGATTTAGTCCCATTCCCTTTTATCAGTTCGACACGATAATACCCTAGATGCTTGCCTTGGCTACTTCGGCAATCTGTGTAAATCCTTTTGGATCAGACACAGCGATATCAGCCAGAACCTTGCGGTCGATCTGAACATCGGCTTTCTTAAGTCCAAATATGAACTTGCTGTAGGACAGACCATTCAGTCGGGAAGCCGCGTTGATACGAACAATCCAGAGACTGCGGAAATCACGTTTTTTGACGCGACGGTCACGGAAGGCATAATTGAGAGCCCGGTCCACCGCTTCTGTTGCACTGCGGAACAACTTGCTCCGCGCGCCGCGGTAACCTTTGGCAAGCTTTAAAACCTTGTTGCGTCTGCGTCTCGCTTTAAATCCTCTTTTTACGCGTGGCATACTTAACTACTCCTTCATCGGTAAATTAACCAGATCCACAAGGGGAGACAATTTCCTCATGGTTCTTGGCACATGCACCCCTCACCGCTGGTGAAGGGAAAACGTTGATTATTTGTAAGGGATCAGGCGTGCAATATTTTTCTGATCAACCGCAGCCACCATGGATCCACCGCGCAGATTACGCTTGCGCTTGGTTGACTTGGGGGTAAGTATGTGACTTGTAAAAGCGCTGCCTCTTTTGATACGGCCGGTTGCAGATTTTCTGAAGCGCTTGGCGGCTCCGCGATTAGTTTTAATCTTTGGCATGAATTAGCTCCTTATAGTTTTATACGAAATAGATAATATCAGAACTGCTATTTTTTTGCTTTTGGTGCAACAATCATATACATGTTGCGGCCTTCTACACGAGGCTGGTTTTCGATTACAGCAACATCCTGCAACTCTTTTGCGACACGCTCAATAACCGCGCGCCCAACATCCATATGAGTTATTTCCCGGCCTCGGAATACCAGTGTTATCTTGGCTTTATTCCCTTCTTCCAGGAAACGCTTAACGTTCTTGATTTTGAATTCAAGGTCATGATCATCAGTTTTCGGGCGAAGCTTAACTTCCTTGAGCAGCACATGAACCTGCTTCTTTTTGGCTTCCTGCAGCTTCTTGCTCTGCTGATATTTGAACTTGCCGTAATCCATAATCCGACAGACCGGAGGAACAGCCGTGGGGGACACCTCAACAAGATCAAGCTGAAGCTGCTCGGCAAGTTCAAGGGCTCTGGAAACAGGTATGATGCCCAACGCTTCTCCATCCGCGCCAATGACGCGTACTTCTGAAACCCGGATAGCCTGGTTAATATTCACGGTCGGTTTTGCTATGGCGACACCTCCTGATGACAGCTTAAATGCTGTCACCTGATCATAAGATCTATTTGAACTGCTTGCATTCCTGAATTACAAAATCTACAAACTCTTCAGGCGTCATCGGATCAAGATTCTTCCCGTCGCGATAACGCGCTGTCACTGTACCCTGTTCAACTTCCTTATCGCCTATTACCAACATGTATGGAGTCTTCTGAAGTTGTGCTTCACGGATCTTGAAACTGAGCTTTTCATTGCGAAGGTCGCTCTGCACCCTGATACCCGCATCTCGCAGACGTTTGTAAACGTCTTTTGCAAAAGGAATCTGATTTTCAGTTACTGTAACTATGACCGCCTGCACCGGAGAGATCCAGAGTGGAAAACTTCCGGCAAAGTGCTCAATAAGAACACCTATAAAGCGTTCTATGGAGCCGAGAATTACCCTATGAACCATGACCGGGCGCTTGCGCTCGCCATCTGATGCTACATAAGTCAGGTCAAACCGTTCTGGAAGGGTAAAATCGCACTGGATAGTAGCACACTGCCAGCGCCTGTCAAGACAATCGCGAAGCTTGATGTCTATCTTTGGGCCGTAAAATGCGCCGTCGCCCTCGTTTATCTCGTAGGGACGACCGGAATCCTTCAATGCACCCAATAGAGCAGCGGTAGCCTGTTCCCAGTCAGCGTCGGAACCTATGGATTTATCGGGACGAGTTGAAAGCTCCATCTCATACTCAAAACCGAATATACTCATTACATCATTGACAAAGGATATGACTCTTTTGATTTCAGAGTCAAGCTGCTCTGGAGTACAAAGGATATGAGCGTCATCCTGGGTAAAACAGCGGACTCTCATCAGGCCGTGCAGAACGCCGGCTCTCTCATGACGATGTACTGTGCCCAGCTCAAAATAGCGCAACGGCAGATCTCGATAACTACGCAGCTGAGACTTGTATATCATCATGTGCGAAAGGCAGTTCATAGGCTTTATGCCATAGCTCTGCTCATCCACCTCGGTAAAATACATGTTCTCGCGATAGTTTTCGTAATGTCCGGAACGCTGCCAGAGCTCGCTTTTCAGAATCTGCGGTCCGACAACTATGTCGTAGTCACGCTTGAGGTGTTCCTTACGTTCAAAATCCTCAAGAACTGTGCGCAGCATGGCACCCTTGGGATGCCAGATCGGAAAACCTGCCCCGACTTCATCGGAAAACGAGAACAGATCCAGCTCACGCCCCAACTTGCGGTGATCACGGCGCTTGGCTTCTTCCAGACGGTTAAGGTACGCTTCCAGCTCTTTCTTATCAGTAAAAGCTGTGCCGTAGATACGCTGCAGCATACGGTTTTTTTCATCACCGCGCCAGTAGGCACCGGCTATGGAAAGCAGTTTGAAAGCCTTGATGCGTGCTGTTGATGGAAGATGCGGTCCACGGCAAAGATCTGCAAAACCGCCCTGGCTGTAGACTGAAACGCTATCCACTCCCAGATCATTTATCAACTCAGTCTTGTATGGTTCACCCATCGACTCAAACATGATTATGGCATCTGAGCTGGACATTTCACTGCGTACTATTTTCTGATCGGATGCCGCCAGTTCGGTCATCTTGGCTTCAATTCGCTCCAGATCTTCCGGTGTGAACGGTTTTTCCATGTCGAAATCATAATAAAAACCAGTCTCAATAGCGGGTCCGATTGTTACTTTTGCCTGGGGAAACAGCTCCTTGACAGCCTGTGCCATCAAGTGCGAAGTTGAATGTCGTATTATTTCAAGAGCCTCGGGGCTCTTTTCGGTAACAATCTCTACACGGGCACCATCTGTAAGAGGTGACATCAAGTCAACCAACTGACCGTCAATCTTGCCTGCCAGCGCAGCTTTGGCCAGACCTGCGCCAATCGAAGCAGCCAGATCAAGTACGGTGGCTCCAGCCTGCAGCTCTCTATTTGAATTGTCCGGCAGTGTGATTGTAATGGTAGACATTGATTATTCCTTTTTATAAAGAAACAGAAAAGGCATCGAAACATCGATGCCTGCACTCTGCCCGCCTAGCACTGCTTCAATGGTAGGCGCGGGCGGTCTCGAACCGCCGACTTCTACCGTGTCAAGGTAGCGCTCTCCCCCTGAGCTACGCGCCTGCATCAATAAGCTGGAAAGTAATAGCAAGTTGGCAGTTGTATGTCAAGCTGATTTTATCACTTTTTCCAATCTTGCTACGTTCTCCACATGCACGGTCTGTGGAAACATGTCCACAGGCTGTATTTCACGGCAGATATATCCCAGTTTTTTGAGCACAACCAGGTCGCGGGCAAGGCTGGCCGGAGAGCAGGAAACATAGAGAATAGCCTTGGGGGAAAGAGCCGCAATGCGTTCCAGAACCTTTGCCTCGCACCCTTTCCGGGGTGGGTTGAGTACTGCCACGTCCACCCGCTGTCCTTCTTCGGACATCTCCTCCAGCAACTCAGCAGAATCACCGGCCTCAAATCGGCAGTTACGAATATTATTGATTTTGGCATTCAAGGTGGCATCGGCCACCGCCTCCTCAACTACCTCAACACCAATCACTGATCCAGCCTGTCTTGCAAGAAACATCCCGATACCGCCGATGCCGCAATACATGTCCAGAACGGTTTCAGAACCTGTAAGAGCTGCCCAGTCGCGAACCTGACTGTATATCAGATCGGCACCGCTATTATTTACCTGAAAAAAGGAGCGCGGCGAAATACGGAAGGAAATCTCCCCGATCTTTTCGGTCAGGTGATGAAGCGGAGTCAGAAAGAAATCCTTTTGCCCCATGATGACATTACCCTCTGAACTATTTACGTTCTGGGCCATGACCTGAATTTCCGGCACCTGTTCCTGCACAAAGCGGCTTAAGTGATGAATCTCATTGTAGGAACGCTTGGCAGTCACAAACACCACCATCGCTTTTCTTTCACTGACCGACACCCGTACAACCAGATAACGCAGAAGCCCCATTTTGCTCTGAGGATTGTAAACCGGAACCTTGCACTTTGTGATGCCCTTCCGGACGGCTTCCACAACCTTGTTGATCAGCGGATGGTGCAGTGGACACTGTTCCAGATCATAAACGTCATGGCTGGCACGACGATAGATGCCGATAAACGGATCGGAAAACTTTCCGGCCACGGTCAGTTTTGCAGTGCTGCGATAATGGATCAGGTTCATCGGAGAAAGCAGCGGATGAACTACCGTGCCGGCCAACTCGGGATATTTTGCAAGCTCGGAAAGGACCATGCCTCTTTTCCAGACAATCTGCTCACTGTATTTCATGGCTATCAAAGGACATCCGCCGCACTCTGCGCTTTCGCTGCATGGTGGACGCTTGCTGCGCAAAAGTGAGGGCTGCAGCAGTTTTTTCACATGGCAAAAAGCTGTTCCTCCGGCAACATGATCGATCACAACCAGAGCGACATCGCCCGGAATGCCGCCTGAAACCTTCAGAGTCATTCCTTCTTCACTGCGTGACACACCATAACCATCTTCATCCAGAGCGGCTACTTTCAACTCCATCACTGAATTACGCACAAGACGTGTAAACACACGCTCATTAACATTGGCCACTTCAGTTCTGGATGAACCTGAATTGTTTTTCTTATAATTCTTTTTTTCTGTATTTATCTGGTTTTTCAATGTGTTTATTTCCTTTTTTTGAAACTTAGATCCATGACATAAAGCCGGCGGAATTAACCTGTTTGAGCCAGATATTCTCTAAACTGCCGGAAAGCCCGACCACGGTGACTGACAAGGTTTTTTTGCTCCAGCTCAATCTCGGCCATACTGAGGTCAAAACCTTCAACCAGAAACAGAGGGTCATAACCAAACCCTCCAGCCCCTCTTGGCGACTCCAGAATACTTCCTCCTACCCTGCCCATGAAAGTACGTTCGACGCCATCCGGAGTCACCAAAGCCAGTACGCAGACAAACGCAGCCTGTCTGGAATTGACGGGAACGCCCTGCAATTCTGACAGCAACCGGTCATTGTTGGCAGCATCTCCGGCTCCCTCACCTGCATAACGAGCCGAAAAGACACCCGGCCGACCATCCAGAATATCAACCACCAGACCGGAATCATCTGCCAGGGCAGGCAAACCTGAAAACAATGATGCTTCACGGGCCTTTTTAAGAGCATTCTCTTCAAAAGTGACACCATCCTCAACCGTATCCGGAAAACCTGCCAGATCCGCGGCGCAGCAGATTTCTTCAACAAGTCCGCCAAGCATGACTTCCAGCTCTTTGATTTTGCCTCGATTGCGGGTGGCAACCACCATCTTTTTCATCGCGCCAGCGCCTCCTGCTGAATTTCGAACAACCTGCGTATGCCGCTCATGGCAAGATCACGCATGGCATCCATCTGGGCGATTGTGAACGGTTCTGCTTCGGCTGTGCCCTGCACTTCCACAAAACGGTCACTGGATGTCATGACAAAATTCATGTCAACCTCGGCCGCAGAATCCTCCGGATAATTCAGATCCAGCAGTGCCTCCCCTTCCACAACACCGACGCTGACCGCCGCTACCGCCTCACGGATAGGCATTTCTGCCAGCAGCCCCTTGTTTCGCAGGGTACCCAAAGCATCGACCAGTGCAACATAAGCGCCGGTTATGGAAGCTGTCCGGGTACCGCCGTCAGCCTGAATGACATCGCAATCGATATGAATCGAACGTTCACCCAGTTTGACGAAATCAACCACAGCCCGCAAAGAGCGCCCGATCAGTCGCTGAATTTCGAGAGTACGGCCGCTCTGCTTACCTTTGGCAGCTTCACGCGGCGAGCGGGTATGGGTGGCACGCGGCAGCATGGAGTACTCCGCCGTCACCCAGCCGGTCCCCTTGCCCCTTAAAAAAGGAGGTACCGACTCTTCCACCGAAGCGGTGCAGATGACCCTGGTATCGCCGAATTCGATCAGAACTGAACCTTCAGCATGTTTGGTGAAGCTGCGAGTAATTGTAATGGGACGCAACTCTCTGGTTCCGCGCCCGTCATTTCTTGTCATTAAAGTTCCCCTGAATCTATTGTTTTGTATTTTCGAAGGTGTTCATTATCCTGTAGACGGTGTGCTGTCAAATAAAAAGGGAACCTGCAGTCAGGTTCCCTTAGACACCCAGCCATATATGGCATGTTTCATCCGAGATGGGCGTTATTATTTCTGGTGCGGTTGGAAAGAATGGTTGAATCAATCATTTCTCCGCAACAGGTGCATTTCCAGGCCTCAAACGAGCGGACGAAATCATAAAACTTCTCCATGAACATGCGACCTTTGCAACGTGGACAATGCATATAGCCCTCCCGGAATGCGATAATTTGCGGACAGTAAGGAGGTAATTACAACATTTGTGCCAAGTAAGCCATGTATACATAAAAACACTTAATTCATACAACATAATCAACATTATCTATAGGTTAGAAATACCTGGCAAGTGACTTATACTTCTTTTCTCCAATACCTTCAACTGACTGCAGGTCCTCATACCTCATTTTTTCGCCATTTTTCTGACGGTACTCGACAATACGTAACGCAATGACAGGCCCAATGCCTGGAAGTCGTTCAAAATCCGCTGCACTCATTGCATTAATATCCAGTGCTATTCCAAGCAGCATTCGATCGACCGCTGTCATTGAGCCACAGGCTACTGTTGCTGTTTCGTCTTTCAGAAACGACAGCTTCAAGTGGTCACCCTGCGCGACGGTATGCTTTGAGCAGCTGTCAGAAATTACCCGCCTGATAGTCCGCTTTGGTTCCGCCATTTCAATGGCGGCCATCGTCACATTATTGACACCAACCCGATACACTCCGGCGTGGCGCACATCACCGCTGACACGGACCAGAACCGCCGCAGACGATACAACGGAAAAAGCCGCGGGAGCAGAAACAACTCTACTCTCGCGGCTTTTGAGAATTACCGGCAGAGAAGCAAGGATAGCCAGAACAAGAATAATCCTCCTCTGCATCAATCACCCCCGACCCTACTCCTCCGATTTGTGCAGTTTGTAATCAATGCTGTCGATCAGAGCCTGGTATGATGCATCTATAATATTGTCTGAAACTCCGACGGTTCCCCAGCGGTTGTGCTTGTCGCCTGATTCGATCAGAACACGGGTCGAGGAAGCGGTTCCCTGGCCGGCCGGCAGAACGCGGACCTTGTAATCCAGCAGCTTGACCTCTTTCAGCTTGGGGTAAAACTTTTCCAGCGCCTTGCGGATGGCATTATCAAGAGCGTTGACCGGTCCGTTACCTTCGGCGGCGGTATGCTCGACCTTGCCGCCAACCTTGACCATGATGGTCGCCTCCGCGATCGGCTTCTGATCCTCGCCCCGTTTTTCATCAATAACCCGGAAGCCCATGACCGTAAAATATTTTTTGTGCGATCCGAGGGCCTTTTTCATCAACAGCTCAAAGGAAGCCTCAGCACCTTCAAACTGATAACCGCGGTTTTCCATTTCCTTGATATTATCCAGAATCTCCAGTGTAACCGGATCTTTGCTGTCCAGATTGATATTGAACTCCTCCGCCTTGGCCAGAATATTGGAGCGGCCGGACAGGTCGGAAATCAGAACGCGGGTACAGTTGCCGACCAACTCGGGACGCATATGCTCATAGGTCTCCGGATGGCGCTGAATGGCGCTGACATGCACGCCCCCCTTGTGAGCGAAAGCCGAATTACCCACATAGGCCTGGTGCTTGTTGGGAGAGATGTTGGCCAGTTCGTAGACGAAACGTGAAACTTCGCGCAGATGCCGCATCTGTTCGTCGGAGATGCAATCTTTCTTCATCTTGACCTTCAATGATGGAATGATCGAGCAAAGGTTGGCGTTTCCACAGCGCTCGCCGAAACCGTTGATGGTGCCCTGCACCTGAACGATGCCCTGTTCGACAGCGTGCAGGGAGTTGGAAACCGCGCACTCGGAATCATTATGGGTGTGGATACCGAGCGGCGTCTTGATATGGGTTTTGACGACCTTGATGATCTCGGACACTTCGAACGGCATGCTGCCGCCATTGGTGTCGCATAGAATTATACAATCCACTCCGGCCTGCTCGGCAGCCTTGAGTGTTTTGATGGCATAATCCGGGTTGGCCTTGTAGCCGTCAAAGAAATGCTCGGCGTCATAAAAAACTTCCGGAGCATTTTTCTTGAGATATTCCAGAGAATCGAAAATCAGTTCCAGATTTTCTTCCAATGAGATTCGTAGAGCCTCGCGGACATGGAAGTCCCATGTTTTACCAAAAATTGTGATCGCATCCGGTTCGGCCTTCACCAGCGTTATGATATTACTGTCCTTGTCCGGCGTAACCTTGGCACGACGTGTGGAACCGAAAGCAGCGATTTTGGCGTGCTGCAGTTTTTCTTTTTTGATTTCCTTGAAAAAAGCGACGTCCTTGGGATTACTCCCAGGCCAGCCGCCCTCGATATAATGTATGCCAAGTTCATCCAGCTTATGGGCAATACGGATCTTGTCCTCCAGCAGGAAAGAGATATCCTCCGCCTGCGTTCCATCTCTAAGAGTGGTATCATACAATTTAACGAGACTCATACCTCAACCTCCACGTGTATTGTTAAATTAAAAAGATTCTTTAAAACCGCATTTTGCTAAGCGGGTTTCCTTGTACCGGTTTAGACCAAAAAAATCAACTGATTTGCATAATACCGGTTAATCCTTAAAAAAGCGGCTAACCGCCGATAAACGCCGATATACGCAGAAAAGTCAGTGTCTGATATGAAATTTCGGGACAACCAAAAGGATACAATTGGTATTATAGGTATTCTCAGCGTTTATCGCTTGGAAGCACTTGCTTTTTGTTGTGTGATCGGAAGTTAGACAGCCGTTTTCAGTTAATCCAGCAGCACCCTGGCAAAAGCAATTTGTCTTTATTTACAGCACCCGTTCTGCTATACGAACATATTGTAATCAAACCGTAATCAGCTCATATTCACAGGGTTATAGCGTACAGGAGACCAACATGAAATTGAAGAGAATCACACCACTTATGGCGACACTGCTTACCGCCCTTGTAACCATAAGCCCGCCGGTCTTTGCTGAAGGCGGGGCTCCGGCCGCGATATCTGCGGCCCCGGCTGCTTCTTTTTCTGCTTCAGCACCAGCCGCTCCGGGCGCCCAATCCGGGCAATCAATCTCTCCTGTATCTGGTGCCGCCGGCCTTACAGCGCCCATGACAGCCCCCACCGGCTCAACCTCGCTTCAACCGGGAATACTTCCGCCAAGCGCATTGGCACAACAAATGACACAACCGTCAGGGTCCCTGCTGACTGCGCCGATCCCGAAAGCTGGCGAAGCGGCGCAGCAGGGTGCTCAAACCGCACCTCTGGCACAAAGTCCGGCTTCGCAGCCATCGCCGATTTCGGAAGCAGTTGCAGAGATGTCAAACGCAGAGCGTTCAATGCTCGATGCCGGCAGCGGCGCAGAAAAATCCACCCCCCAGGAATTCAGGGTCAAGCGCCTGAAGCAGTTCGGCTACAACTTCTTCCGTCCCGATGCGCAGGGATTCGCCCCGCTGTCCGACGTTCCGGTCGGTCCGGACTATCAGCTCGGCGCAGGAGACCGCATTGTCATGACCGCCTGGGGCAGCCTGGAAGGCTCTTTTGAACTTGAAGTCAACCGCGGCGGCGAACTGGTACTGCCCAAGGTCGGCCCGGTAAAGGTGGCCGGCACGACTTTCGGGCAATTGCCCAAACTGCTGACCGGCCATCTGTCAAAAGTATTCCGCGACTTCAACTTGAGCATCACCATGGGCAAGCTGCGCATGATTAAAGTCTATGTAGTAGGCGAAGTCAAATCCCCCGGTGACTACTCCATCTCTTCGCTCTCAACCCTTATTAACGCACTCTCGGCGGCCGGCGGACCGACCACCAACGGCAGCCTGCGCTCCATCTCGATTGTAAGGGATGGTAAGCAGGTAGATTCGGTCGATCTGTACTCATTTTTCCTGAAAGGCGATAAAAGCCGCGACATACGCCTGCAGCCTGGCGACACGATTTTTGTACCAACAGTCGGTCCGGTGGCCGGCATTGCCGGAAACGTCCGCCGACCGGCAATCTACGAACTGAAAAACGAAAAAAACCTGAAAGAGCTGCTGGAACTGGCAAACGGCATCGTACCGACCGGTTACCTGCAGCGCATGCAGATCTCGCGGGTGGAGGCCAGCGACAAAAAGATCGTCACCGATATCAACCTCGACCCGAAAAACAGCGGAAAAGTCCTGGACGAACTGACCTCAACCATCGCCATCAAGGATCTGGACCTCGTCAAGATATTCCCGATTGACGGCACGCTGCGAGGATATGCGCGCCTGGAGGGATATGTGCTCCGCCCCGGCGACTATGCCCTGAAGCCTGGCTTGCGCGTGGAGAATATTCTTTCCCAGGACAACCTGCTGCCGGAATACTACACGGAATCGGGTCAGATCATCCGACTGATGCCGCCGGATTTTCACCCCGAACTGGTATTTTTCAATGTCAGCCGCGCCATGGCAAAAGATCCCGAACACAATCTTGAGTTGAAAGAATTTGACGTAGTCCGGATTTTCTCGCGCTGGGAAATGGAAGAAATGCCGCGCGTCAGGATCAGCGGCGAGATTCAGAAACCGGGCGAATACCGTTTTTTCAGCAACATGCGGATACGCGATCTATTGACCTTCGCCGGCAACACCAAACTGACCGCCTATCTGGCTGATGCCGAACTGACCAGGCTCAAGCGAACGGAAACATCCGTCAGCAGCTACCCGATCTCGATCAACCTGGCGGAAGCGCTCAAGGGAAATCCCCAGCACAACATTCCGCTCGAATCGCACGACGAACTGACCGTCCGCAAGATTCCCAACTGGGCCGACGAAAGCGACCGCTATATAACCCTCAAAGGTGAGTTCGTGTTTCCAGGCGTCTATCCTATTTTCAAGGGAGAAAAACTCAGTTCGGTTATTCGCAGAGCTGGCGGCTTCAGTCCCAAAGCTCATCTGATAGGCGCAAAGTTCACACGTACGCTGGTGCGGGAACTGCAGCAGAAACGCATGGAAGAGTTCATCGCCACCGCCGAAATGGACGTCAACACCAAAATGACAGAACTGGCATCCATCTCAACTTCTGCGGAAGAACTGGCCGCCAACAAGGCCTCCATCGAAGGCGTCAGGCGCAGCCTGCAGATGCTCAAGGCCGCTAAAGCCGAGGGACGGATGGTGATCAAACTTTCCCAGCCGGAAACTTTTTCCGGTTCTCCCTACGACATTGAAATCATCGGTGGTGACACACTTGAGGTTCCGCAGCGTTCCAACTCGGTTTCTGTTTTGGGTAAAGTTACCAATCCGACCAGTTTCGTATACACCAATGGGAAAGACGTTGATTACTATTTGAGCCTGGCCGGAGGAGTCACACAGGACAGTCAGGACGACGAGATCTACGTCATCAAGGCAGATGGCTCCGTCTTCAGCCGCCAGCAATATTCATCTTTTGCATCATTAGTCGGCAGCGGTTTTATGGGAGAAAAGATCGACTCGGGCGACGCCATTATCGTGCCCCAGAAATTTGAGAAGACCGCCTGGATGAGGAACTTCAAGGACATCACTACAATTATCTCCCAGATAGCAATTACTGCCGGTACGGTGCTCCTGGGATTGAGATAGTAATTCTATTGTATATCCGGGATTTTGGCTGTTATCCATTAATTGGTACGCCCTTTGCATCAATTAATTCAGAAGTAAAGCCAAGCCAGTTGTTATGAATTTTAGTTCGTGTCCCGTTTCTGTCGGTGTGAATCCTTGGAAAAAAGCTTCAAAGCAGTTTAGCCACAGACCACACAGACGACGGCAGACGAAGAACATTAAAAATGTGAATTTGTATTTTGTCTAGTTTTTGTCAGTGTGTATCTGTGTCTGGAAAAAAAGGGGTTGTTTTTATGGACCTGGATGAACTGACATACAAAATCAATGGTGCCATCTTTGAGGTAAATCAGATTTTAGGAAAGGGTTTCCTCGAAAAGGTCTATGAAAATGCTCTGCTTTTTGAGTTGAACGCCCGAGGGTTAGAAGCGGAAAGACAGGTTCCGATCAAGGTGGCATATAAAGGCTTCATAGTTGGAGACTACATAGCTGATATTGTTGTCGCCAAACAAATTATTCTGGAACTCAAGGTAGTAGACTATTTGAGTAAAAGTCACGAAGCACAGATGCTGAATTACCTCAAGGCGACAGGATACCGAATCGGCTTACTAGTCAACTTCACATATCCAAAGGCAGAGATTAAAAGATTCATTGTGTAAAAACAAGCATTTTAGCCACAAACTAACCCTGACAACTACGGACGAAATCAAATCATAGACATTAAAAGCGAATAAATTGGTTTTGTCCAGCTTCTGTCTGTGTGTGTCCGTGGCAAATAACAGAACTCAAGCGCTTAAAATTTTGGTTTATATTTAGTAGTTACACTCGCTTCCCCGCTCGATCAGGCAAAGAAAGGTGAAATAAACTATAAAGTCCAGACATTTATTCTGTGCTATTATCAGAAATTCCAGTAGAATCATTAGATTGCAGTTAGTCATAAACATTATAAGTATCGGCAACTGAAACGCTGTTGAGTTTAAATCAACAATGACAATAACGATTTTGAGTCAAATCCAGCGAAAAAGGAGGATGGATCATGAAACAGATGATTAAGAAAATGGCGGTTGTTCTTTCAGTAGCTTTGGTGTGTGCGCCGATGGGAGCTATGGCGGCGAATAAGTTGATTGTGAAGGGTACGGATGGGACGACAGACAAGATGGTTGTGACGGATACAGGGTATGTTGGAGTTGGAACGAGTGCTCCTTTCACTGCAGTGCATCTAACTGGTACTGCTAATGCTGCTGCTCAAGTATTGACACACACAAATTTTACTGCAAAGAATGGTGGCGGTAGTTTTGTCGGTTTGCATAACAATGCCAATGGTGCCCTGCCTGTTTTAAATGATAGACTAGGTTATTTTTATTTTGGTTCAAAGAGTGTAAATACTTATGTTTTGGGTGGTGGTATGTCAGTTTATGCAGATGGACCATGGAGTGCTGTATCTTGGCCAACTTATTTCAAATTTGAAACTGCAGCAGTCAATCCTAATGCAACTACAACGGGCTATTACATGGCTGAAAGAATGCGTATCACGAGTGAAGGGAATGTTGGGATTGGTACCGCAATCCCTAAACAGCGTTTGGAAGTAAATGGTGGGATCAGGATAAATACTGCTTCTACAAATACAAAACCTATATGCTCGACAGCAACTCGTGGCACCCTGTGGATTGAACAAGGTACTACCGATGTACTTTATGTGTGCGTGCAAGCCGGAGGTATTCCAACGTGGAAAGCGGCCGTTCTTAATTAAACAATTGAATGGCAGTATTTTTAGAACAAAAGTAATCCCGATGCATAATTGCTAGGGATTACTTTTTTTGAGTTATTTCCGATTATTTTTGGAGTTTTATAATGCAGAAAAACCACTAATAAACCCTTACTTGACGTATTTTTTCCTCGTTTTGGAGTATCAATGCATTCACCAGAAAACACAGCATCTACCAACCTAAAAGCTCAAGCATCGAACCCCGAAGCTTTAACCTGTAATTCTGCCCCCCTACCCACTAACCCAGACACCATCAACCTGCTCGACTATCTGGAGGTGATCGCCAAAAATTGGCGTATGATCGTCAGAACGTCCATTATCGCTGCTATACTTTCCGTAATTTACAGTCTAAGCCTTCCCAATATCTACACTGCCACAACCCGTATCCTGCCACCTCAGCAGGATTCTTCCGGCCTGATAGGAATGATGATGGGGACTGCCGGTGGCATGGGGGGAATGGCTGCTGACCTTTTAGGTAAAGGTACGCCTGCCGACATGTACGTCGGCATCCTCAACAGTGAGGCCATGAGCGACACGATCATCGACCGTTTCAAGCTGATGGAACTATTTGAACAAGAATATCGCGTTGAAACATACAAGTTGATGAATAAAAAGGTCGATATTTCAGCAGGCAAAAAGGACGGTATCATCTCCATCAGTGTCGATGATAAGGATCCCAAGCTCACAGCAGCAATAGCCAATGCCTATGTGGATGAGTTGGCTATATTGCTTGCAAAGCTGAACATCACCGGTGCAGGACAGCACAGAACCTACTTGGAAGAACGCCTTATCAAGGCCAAAGTTGATTTGGTAAAGGCAGAGGATGCTCTAAAGCAGTTCCAGTCTAAGAACAAGGCACTGGATATCACTGAACAGACCAAGGGAACCATAAAAGGGGTGGCCGATCTTGAGGGGCTACTCGCGGCTGAGGAGGTGAAACTTGCTGGCATAAAACGGGTACTTACCGACAGCAGCCAGGAGGTCAAAACCCAGCGATCGGTGATAGCCAATATCAAAGCCCAGATTGCCAAGTTCGAAGGAACCCGCTCCAGTGCATCTATTCCAGGGGTTGGTTCGGTTCCCGAGTTGGGGCAACAGTATTTGCGCCTGATGCGGGAGTTCAAAATCCAGGAAACCATCGTCGAGATGCTCTCCAAGCAGTATGAAATGGCCAAGCTCTCCGAAGCCAAGGATACAACTTCAATTCAGATCATTCAGACTGCCCGTGAGCCGGACAAGAAGACAAAACCGAAGCGCAGTTTGATTGTTCTGGCCACAACCTTCGCCACCGGATTCGGCGCTGTCTTGTATGCCTTTATTCGCGAGACGGGGTTGCGGATGTCTGAGGAAGATCGCGAACGCTGGCACAGGATTAAGTCCTTGTTGCCTGACATCTCTGGTATTACTGTACGTCTGCGCCGGATTATAAGGCGCAGCAAGTGATAGTTCTGTTTTGAATAATTGACTTTGTGTACCCTGAATGCGAAGAAATGTCTGAGTAAGAATGCTATAAAATACTGTTGGCAGGCGGCAGATGTACCTGCAACAACAGCAGATATTAATGACTTCATAAATAATGTGGCATTCTGGCACCTCGTTTAAAAAAGAAAAATTTGGCGGAGGGTGTAAAAGGTATTATACATGACAAATAACAACATCTACGTAACACAACCTTACCTACCACCACTTGAAGAGTTTATCCCATATCTGCAGCAAATCTGGGATAACAAATGGCTTACAAACAACGGACCTTTTCACCAACAGCTAGAGCAAGCTTTGTGCGACTATCTGGGTGTGGAACATCTGGCGCTGTTTACCAATGGAACCATAGCCCTCGTAACTGCACTCCAAACCCTGCGCATCACCGGCGAGGTCATCACCACCCCTTTTTCCTTTGTTGCTACTGCCCATTCGCTGCTCTGGAATGGTCTTACACCTGTCTTTGTGGATATTGATCCAACCACCTGCAACCTTGATCCCGAAAAGATCGAGCAGGCAATAACCCCCCGCACCACCGCCATCATGCCGGTGCATTGTTACGGCACGCCCTGCAATGTTGAGCAAATTCAGCAGATTGCCGATACCTATGGATTGAAAATCATCTACGATGCAGCCCATACTTTTGGGGTTAAATACAAAGGAGAGAGCATACTTAAGCATGGTGATCTATCCGTGTTGAGTTTCCATGCCACCAAGGTTTATAACACCTTTGAAGGGGGAGCAATAGTCTGTCCCGATGACAAGACAAAGCAGCGAATTGATTATCTCAAAAACTTCGGATTTGCCGATGAAGTTACCGTTATGGCACCAGGGATCAACGGCAAGATGAGTGAGATAAATGCCGCCTTTGGTTTGCTGCAACTCAAGCATGTTGATACCGCTATTGCCCGGCGGGGTGAGATTGACGCTCTGTACCGTCAAGGATTGACAGATGTTAAAGGCATTACCTGTCTTCCCGAGCCAGCCGATACAGAACGTACGTTTTCTTATTTTTCGATTCTGGTAGAAAACGACTATTTCTTAAGCCGCGACGGGCTTTATAACAAACTGAAGGAACACAACATTCACTCCCGCCGGTACTTTTACCCTCTCATATCCGATATGCCTATGTATCGAGGGCTGCAGTCTGCTAGTCAAGCAAATCTGCCCTTTGCGAAAGATATTTCCCAAAAAGTGCTTTGTTTGCCAATTTATCCGGATATGATGAGAGCTGAACAAAACCTTGTAACCGATATTATTCGATCTAATGCGAAGTAAAAAAGTCGATTTGTGATTACATTGCCTATTCAAGGAGAAGTGATGTCCATAATGAACATTGGAATCCTGGGTAGCGGGACTATGGGCAAGCAGATTGCGCTTTTGTGCGCATCAAAAGGTATGATTGTCACCTTATGGAACCATCGCCTGAATTCTTATTTTGCTGAAGATATTAATAAAATAGCAATTCTCCAGGCGAGACTGGGGACGATTCAGCGCGAGATGGTGCCAGGAATAATTGATCGGTTGAACATTACAGATGATATTTCGGATCTTTCTTCGTGTGAAATAATCATCGAAGCTGTTAAAGAAAACGTCCAGATTAAAGAGGCAGTTATATCTCGTATATGTAAAATCGTAACTGAATCGGCATTGATTTCATCCAGCACATCCACCTTGAGTATAACAAACCTTGCCTCGCTGGTACCCAACCCTTCCAGATTTATTGGAGTACATTTTTTCAACCCACCAATGTCGATGAAGCTTGTAGAAGTTATCCGTGGTGAATATACCTCGGATGCCACTGTAGCTTCAATTGAGAGCCTGCTTCATGTTTTATCAAAACAGCCTGTGGTACTGCCGGAATCGCCGGGTTTCGTTGTAAACCGTCTTCTATTTCCGATGATTAACGAAGCAATTATTCTTCTGTCTGATGGAATAGCTGATCCCAAGACAATTGACAACTGCATGAAATTTGGCGCGAATCACCCTATGGGACCTTTAGAACTTGCGGATTTAATTGGGCTGGACGTTTGCCTTAGTATTCTTGAAACACTTGTGTTTGAAACTGGTGATAATAAATACAGGCCAGCTCCACTTCTACGTAGATATGTTCGTGCCGGAAAGCTGGGGAAAAAAACGGGTGTTGGTTTTTATAATTACAAAAAACGGAGTTGAATTATGTGTGAAAAGAAGTCTCTTATTATCGTGTGTGGCGGTGGTTTTGCGAGAGAAGTGATATGGCTTGCCAGAGAATGCAGTGAAGCGTGGGATGTCATTGGAGTGCTTGATGACACCCCTAGTCTTCAGGGTACTAAACTAAGCGATGTTCCTATTCTTGGCACCATTGATGGGTGGCAACGATTCACTGAGGCTTTTTTTGTGGTTGCATTAGGTTCACCCCGCTCCAGAAAAGGTATTGTTGAAAGGATGGAGTCTAAAGGAAAAGTGCCATTTGGAACACTAATTCATCCATCGGTTAATTACTCACAGTATGTTTCTTTTGGTGAAGGCTGCATAATCACAGCAGGATGTACTTTAACCACTCAAATTACATTGGGACGACACTGCATATGCAATCTATCTTCAACAATAGGACATGATGTAACGCTTGGGGACTATGTCACAATAGCCCCGCAGGTTGCCATATCGGGAAATATAAATATGGGTTCAGGTGTTGAAATTGGCACCGGTGCTGTTTTAATTGAAAAACTTTCTGTAGGAGCCGGTGGTTTCGTGGGGGCGGGAGCAGTGGTTACTAAGTCTGTACCCGAAAACGCGCTGGTCGTGGGTGCACCGGCTCGGCAGTTGAAAACATTGCCTCCATTTATCTAATTGTAACTACAACGACAATAACGTGAAAATACTACATTTAGTCAGTGACGAAAAATTTATTCACTTCATAGCAGACGTTTTTAATGTTTGCGAGGAAGTCAGCAACACTTTTTACGTAATAGTTCAAGACGTGTTTACGCCGTTGAAGCATATTTCCGGGCTGCTTGATATGCATTTGATAGATAATAAAAAAATTCGATCAGGAACCGTAAAAAAAGATATTATAAAATATGATGCCATTATAGTGCATTCTCTCGATAAATTGAAAGCAACCATACTGTTGATG
Organism: uncultured Geobacter sp.; assembly: GCA_964420435.1. Lineage (GTDB taxonomy): Bacteria > Desulfobacterota > Desulfuromonadia > Geobacterales > Pseudopelobacteraceae > JACRCG01. Next base: position 28,082 of record CAYQTC010000016.1, on the reverse strand, counting down.
GCCCCACCCAATATCCCTGTGGTGTGGAGTGGGTGGGGGGCGGACTATTACTGTTTTATTGGCAACGGAGAAGAAGATTTATTGGGCAAAGAAAGTTTGGCACTTAAGAAGCAGTTTAATAATCAACTCAACTGTTCAAATATACTGACGCTGGTAAAAAACTGTACAAAACATATTCTAAGACCGAGCTTTGATAAAGCATTACGAGGCACCAATTACTTAATCCGTAAGGCAATTCGACGTTCAGATTATTTTTCGTCACCTATTCCAGACGATTATGATCTTCTTAAAATTCATTTGAGATCAAATTTTAGAGCAAAGTATATGCAGATTAACTATGGGAGTGTTGAAAAGACCTTTTGCCCCGGTCCTGTTAGTTTTATTGGCAATGATATTCTTGTAGGCAACTCTGCAACTTTGCCAAATAATCATTTTGAAATTTTGCGCATGCTTTCCACGATAAATCTTGGAGCCAGGAAAATAGTGGCACCCTTAAGCTACGGGAATCCATCTTATAGAGATGCTGTAATAGAACAAGGGTACAGCTTGTTTGGTGACGCATTTTATCCCATCGTAGACTTCATGCCACTTGATCAATACAATGCGTTGATTTCTTCGTGTTCTTTGGTTGTAATGGGGCATCGTCGCCAACAGGCTGTCGGCAATACGGCAACAATGCTGTATAAAGGAACTAAAGTTTTTTTGGACGAAACAAGCACGGTTTATCATTTTTTAAAAAAACGTGGAGCAATTGTTTACGGATTAAATGAGTTGAAAGATTATGGCCAAAGTGCTTTAGCACCGTTATCTTATGATCAAAAGTCTAAGAACCGTGAGGTATTAGAATTGTTTTGGGGACACAATGTTGTATTGAATAACACCCAGGATTTACTTGAGACCTTGCGATTGCATAAGGGAAGTACCAGTGCATAAAGTGTATTATTGGTGTTATAACTGGTTTACGAAAGGTACTATCTGCTACATTTTGATAGAAAAGAAGCTGGCTTTACCGTGACCTTGCGGAAACAAACTTTTTCCGGAGTTCGTTGGACGACGTTTTCCTCTCTTGGTCGAACCTTATTGCAAATCGCACAAATTTCCATCCTGGCTCGCTTGCTTACCCCGGCCGATTTTGGTCTTCTTGCCTTGGTAACTTCGATTATGGCTTTCCTGCAGATATTTGCCGATGCCGGTATCAGCAATGCAATTATCCATCATCGAGATATTTCACAAAAACAGTTATCCAGCCTGTATTGGCTGAATGTTGGGGTAAGTATCTTCCTGGCGTTGTTCCTTGCCGTTTTCAGTCCCTGGATTGCTGCCTGGTATGAACAACCACAGATGAAGTTACTCTTGCTGGTGGCAGGTTGCACATTGGTAATGGGGGCGTTGGCACAGCAGATTCGTGTTGTAGCACAAAAGAATCTACGTTTTGCAGAACTGGCTAAAATTGAGCTTTCAGCGGCTTGCATGGGATTCGTAGTAGCAGTCGCTGCTGCATACAATGGCGCCGGTGTAAATTCAATCGTAGTGGGAAGCCTTACAACGGCAACGCTAGGAAGCGTGCTTGTTTGGTATCGACTGGCTGGCGGATGGCGCCCACAGTATCGTTTGAACATCCAGGAAATTCGCCATTTTTTGGCATTTGGCGCCTATATGATCGGTAATAACCTGGCAAATACATTTAATTCGCAAATAGACATCATGCTTGGCGGAAAGATTTTAGGGGCTCAGGCAATCGGCTTATACAGCATGCCCAGGGATTTGAACCTTCGGATTGCCGGAGTGATCAACCCGATTGTAACAAATGTAGGATTGCCTGTTATGGCAAGGGCTCAAAATGATCTGGAGCTACTGAAACGGGTTTATCTACAGACTATGCGCATGACAGCATCAGTCAACTTTCCTATTTATGTTGCCTTGGCGTTGTTTGCCCCCGAGATTGTACACATACTCCTTGGCGCCAAGTGGGACGAGGCTATCCCTTTGCTACGCATTTTTTCAATTTGGGGACTACTTCGCTCCACCGGGAACCCAATAGGAAGCCTTCTTATGGCATGCGGCAGGGCTGACTTAAGCTTCAAGTGGAACCTAGCGTTACTCATTCTCACGCCGCCTATTATCTGGGCAAGTAGTCACTATGGTGTTTCTGGCTTGGCTTTGGCGATGACGGTACTCATGGCATTATTGTATTGGCCTAACTGGTATTTTCAGGTTCGTCCTCTTTGTGGTGCAAATTTTTGTGAATATTCGATCCAAATGGCTATCCCCCTTACCCTCTCAATGGTTGGAGGTTTTGTTGGTTATTTGAGCGTTTATTTATTTACGGACAGCCTGATTCGCTTATTATTAGGTGCAATACTCGGCGCAGGTGTTTATATTAGTTTATGTTGGCAGTTTAACCGTGTTTGGATTGTGGCGATGAGAGAGTTACTTATAGGAAAACGCTCTCAGTAAACTACTGAATAATTAATTGCATGTAAGGCAATATGTCAACCCTACATATTTAAAAAAGTTCATTTTCTTGACAAGCTCTGGGGCTATAGCCCAACTGCATTCAAATAAGAAACGAAATGGGTAAATCTACGTCTCAGTCATTTCAAGTGCAAGGGTAAAAAATAGTTTAGGATTCATGGACAACAGTTATATCTCCGGGAGATTGAGGAGCTATACCCACATACAGTTACCCACTCGAAATTGCGAGGTGTATTTATTTTGAACTACGGACATAACATATGAAAGTCTGCATAATTAATACTCTCTATTATCCATACAGCATCGGTGGCGCGGAGAAATCTGTCCAATTCCTGACAGAATCTCTCGTAGATATAGGGCTTAACCCCTTTATCATCTCAGTTGGTGAACAAGAAGGGATTCATGAGGTTAACGGTATTAAGGTCTATGTAATCTCAGTTGAGAATCTTTATTGGCCATATCAGCCGAAAAATTTTTTCAGAAAACACTTAAACCCCCTCTGGCTTGGAATCGACATCTACAACCCACTTATGGGCCGGAAGATTGGCCACATTCTCGACCTGGAACGCCCTGATATCGTTCACACCAATAATCTCGGATCAATATCTGTAGCAGCTTGGTCAGAAACAAATAAGAGAGCTATTCCTTTGGTCCATACCATTCGCGACTACTACTTGATGTGTGCCCGTGCAACCATGTACCACAAGGACAGGGAATGCGTCACGCAGTGCAAAATATGCAGGGTCTATGCCATGGCGCGCAAGCATTTGTCGTCGCTTGTTGATGAAGTCGTCGGTATTAGCAATTTCATCCTGAACCGGCACGTCGACGCAGGTTTTTTCCCACGCGCTCAACTTAATATCATTCACAATAGTTACCGGACGGAGGAAAAAAGGAGGATAACCTGCAACGGATCACTCCGTCTCGGCTACTTCGGCCGTATCTTGCCGAGCAAGGGCGTAGAATTGTTCATAGACGCTTTTCTCGCATGGAATCATCCAAATGCTACTCTTGTGATTGCCGGCAATGGAAATGCTGAGTATTTGGCCAAGTTGCAGCTAAAGTGCCTGAATAAAAAGGTGGATTTCATAAAATGGGCCAAACCGGCCGATTTTTTTTCCAGCATCGATGTTTTGGTGGTTCCCTCCCTCTGGCATGAACCACTCGGGCGCACCGTTTTTGAAGCGTATGCGCACGGAGTTCCGGTTATTGGCTCCCGGCGTGGCGGTATTCCGGAAATAGTAGAGGAAGGGAGAACCGGAGTTCTTTTCGAACCATACGAACCTCAAGCCCTCGTTGAGGTATTCCAACACGTGATATCGCATCAGGAAGATTGGCTTGGACAAATGCGAATAAACTGTTTGGAGAAAGCAAAACAATTTCTTCCAGAGCGCATCGCTAGGGAATATGTTAAAGTTTATGACACATGCAAATCCAAATTAAATCATTAAATCAAAATATCATTATCAGCTTACTAGTTATAGCTGTTTTTGGACAACGCTTTGTAATTCCTTTTGGTGAATTTCAGTGTCCCATTATTTTGATTGGTTATGTTATGGCATTTCTTATATTTTTCATTACACGACAACTACGCTTGCAACGCCATAATTTGAACTATGGTAGTATTTTTTTTGCATGTGCGACACTATCACTAGCCATTAATCACTTCATGGGGGCAAAAAAACTATCGGCGAATTCCTTTTTTTTACTAATTCTGCTCTATTTTCCCTATTTCTTTTTATTTAGTGATAACAATCTTCAAGATTACATTTATAAAATTTTCAGAAGACTCATGTTTATAGCCGCCATCCTCAGCGTCGTCCAAATTGCTCTACAAGCCGTAGCAGGGATAAGCTATTTCGACATATTTTCAGTCCTACCTGAAGCTTTTGTCCAACACGGCTTTAACACTTCTTATCCCATTGAGTACGGTTCACGCATCTACAAATCCAATGCCTTTTTCTTCTTAGAACCCTCATTTACTTCCCAGTTCATTGCGCTGGCATTGATCCTAGAATATCTATTTTATAAAAGATTACTCTACTACATTGTCTATGTCAGTGGGTTTATTTGTACCTTCTCAGGAACCGGTATCCTTCTATTGGTATTCTTTGTGCTCCTTCAGTTGCGTAGTCTAAGAAATTGGAAAATCATTGTTGGCGTTGCCTTGATCGGGATTTCAATCATTTTTATTTTCCCCACTTATTTAAATCTCGTTATCTCTCGGATCAACGAGTTTGGCTCTGAGGGAAGCAGCGGTTTTCTCAGGTTTGTTGCACCAGTCTTGGTCCTTTATCGCTTTTTAACATCTAATTCAGTTCTTTTCGGGCTAGGAGCTGGAACCGTTGATAAAATTGACATGCCTTTCATCGCTAACTTTACGCCCATTCCGAAGGTAGTTATAGAATATGGAATTATTACAGGCCTAGCTTACCTTATCTTTGTTTACAAGGTGTTCATCCATAAACTAGGTTTGTTATATTTATCATCATCATTGTTATTTCTTTATCTTTTTCTTGCAGGAAATCTATTAAGCCCACAAATAGTCTTATTTTGTTATATAATCAACGTTGCCTTTACTGGCACAGAGAATACAGTTAACATGTGCCCTGAATATCCGACGGTGGCATATCTAAATCACAAAGAGAAAGCTTGCCATGAATAAAAATCAATATCATGTGACCTATTACGTAATGTTAATAACATTACTCTTAGCTATTGTTTTAAATCCTTGTCAAGTATGTGCTGATGTAAAACATAACACAAAACCAGCTAAGTATGAGCCTGTTGATAATAAAATATATCATGGCGTTTGTATTAATCCTGAATCTGCTAAATTTACAGAGAATTTAGACAATTACATAAAGATAATTGGCCACCGACCCATTGTTATTACATATTTTGCTCATGTATGGAATAAAGGTAAATACTTAGACTGGACATATTATGGAGAGTTATTAAATAAAGTAGACTCAGTTGGAGCTATTCCATTTGTTAAAGCTACAACTGCCGACTGGGATAAAAAGTCAGGATTATGGTGGTCGGCGGACGATATTCTATTAGGTAAGCACGATAATTACTTTATTAAAGCTGCAGATACTGCCAAAGAATTTAGAAAACCAATGTTCCTATCCTGGAATCATGAAATGAACGGTGATTGGTATCCATGGGCCGAGGCATTTGCAATAAAACACCCAGGAAAATCTGATTGGACTGCTGAAAAATACGTCAAGGTGTGGCAGCACATTGTAAATATCTACCGTAAACAGGGTGCACACAACGTGGCGTTTGCTTGGTCGCCGGACGTCGATGGACGAGAAATAGGTAGTTACAAGGCAAGTGAGAGTTGGCGGGCTTATTGGCCAGGAAGTGACTTTGTTGATTGGATAGCTCCCAGTCTCTACAATAACGTTGATCCAATTCAACTAGATTCTTTGGTAAATTCACACAAGGAAAAACCCATTTTTATTTCTGAATGGGGTACAAACTCAGACCGTCGAAAATGGTATCGTCCCGTTTATCCAGGCGATGCCGCGTGGATTAAGCGTTTTTTTGAGGCAGTATTGAACCGCTATGCAAATGTTAAAGGTATAAGCTATTTTCAATGGGAGCCTGCATATTACGTCCAGCGTGACAATGCTCAAGTTGAGGTTTATCGAGATAACATTGGGAACTCGCGTATTTTTCATGGACCGAGAAGCAAATCAAAATAGCCAAAAATGATCTCATTGCCTTGTTTACTGTCAATTCTCACTACTAGCGACTCAAATAGTCGATTTTTTTAATTATTATTGGGTCGAAAACATAATATATCGTTATTGGAAAGTTGATGATAAAAGTCCTCTTTATTTCCCATGTCAAAGATTCCAGCATGACAAATGGTGGTGCGGTTTTTTCCTCATCGATACTTAATCTCATCAAGTCAGCCTATGCTAAAGTTGAAATAACAGAACTATATTGTGTTTCATCAAATAGTGTAAACCGGCGTGCAATAATGACCCACCTATAGCCTGAATCGGCGTCCAAAATTGACCCACCTCAGCACCTACCTCCATACTCTTCGGATTACACCGGAGAGAGGAGTTTTCAAGGAGATGCTGACCGTGGATACCATTACTAAAGTCCGTCTGGCTTATTTTCGAGACGGCAAACCAATTCGAGAGATTTCCCGCAAATTCAACCTTGCCCGTAACACAGTTAAAGGCATCATTCGTAGCGGCATAACTGACCAGAAGTACAAGCGAACTGAGCAACCCCGCCCTAAACTCGGCATCTTTGTTGATCAGTTGACGGAGTGGCTGAAGGAAGACAGCAGCAAACCGGTTCGCCAGCGCAGAAGTGCCCAGATCCTGTTCGAACAATTGCAGCGTGCGGGGTATGAAGGTGGTTACGACACACTCCGGCGATATGTTGGAACATGGAAGGATGAAGATGGCTCGGCGGCAGTCAACGCCTTTGTACCTCTTGAGTTTGATCCTGGTGAGGCATTCCAATTTGATTGGAGCTACGAGAAGGTTGAGTTGGGTGGCGTCCCCGTCGAGGTAAAGATTGCCCATTTCCGCCTGTGCCACAGCCGCAAGTTGTTCTGCGTCGCGTATACCCGTGAGAGGCTGGAGATGGTTTTCAACGCGCATCTCCGTGCTTTCGAGTTTTTTGGCGGCGTCTGCCGGCGTGGCATCTATGATAACCTGAAGGCTGCCGTAACCAAGATACTTATGGGTAAAGACCGCGTCTGGAACCGTCGGTTTCTGGGTTTGGCTTCTCACTATCTGTTTGAACCGGTTGCCTGTACGCCCGCCGCCGGTTGGGAAAAGGGACAGGTTGAGAACCAGGTTGACTTGGTTCGGAGCCGCTTCTTTGTCCTGCGCCGCCGCTTTGCCAATCTTGAAGAACTGAACGAATGGCTGGATCGGGAATGCCGCAATTACGCCGCCACTGCAAAACATCCCGAGTTCAAGGATAAAACCATTGACCAGGTCTTTGCTGAAGAGAAGAGCAAACTCCTGACTCTTCCGGTATCTCCATTCGATGGCTACCACGAAAACACTGCCGGTGTCTCGTTGCAACTGTTAGTCAGCTTTGACCGTAACCGCTACAGCGTCAATGCCGCGGCTGTCGGAAAATCGGTTCAGGTCAGGGCCTACGCCAGCCATGTCATCATGGTTCTAAACGACACGGTCGTAGGCATTCATAAACGTCACCTTGGTCGAGACAAAGTCATCTACGATCCTTGGCATTATCTTGCTGTTCTGGAGCGAAAACCGGGAGCATTACGCAACGGAGCCCCATTCAAACGTTGGGAATTGCCGGAGGCTATGAGCGAAGTCAGGACGCTCCTTGAAGGACGTTTGGGTGGTGATCGTCAGTTTGTCAGCATCCTTTCTGTCGTCAGTCGCTATGGACTGGAGCCGGTAGCTACCGCCTGTTCACAGGCTCTTGCAGATAAGACGGTCAGCAGCGATGTCATACTCAGCATCCTGTCCCGCACACACGACGAGCCTCAACCGGAACCAGCAAAACTGCCGGAACAACTGCCGCTTCTGAAGCGGATTCCAATGGTGGATTGTTACCGTTACGACAGCCTTATGAAGGGAGGCGCGTATGGTACTGCGTAACCGGTTGATGGAGGCAATCGCAACTCTCGGCTTGTACGGCATGAAAGCCAACTTCGACGAGATACTGGCAACTGGGATAAAAACCAGGGCAACACCGGATAAAATACTGTGCGACCTTTTGGAAGCAGAGGTGGCAGAGCGACAAGTCAGAAGCATTCGTTACCGTATGGGGCTGGCAAAATTCCCAGTGGACAAGGATCTTGACCGATTTGACTTCACCGTTTCACCAGTCAATGAAATGCAGGTGAGGCACCTCTACGATGGCAACTTCATTGCCGATAACACCAATATCATCTTGTTCGGCGGCACAGGAACCGGCAAGACACACCTTGCCATTTCAATCGCCAGACAAACAATCAGGAACGGCAGGAAAGCCAGATTCTTCAACGTACTCGATCTCGTAAACCAACTGGAACAGGAAAAACTGGCGGGACGGGGAGGAAAACTGGCAGAACAGATGGCGCGACACGACGTAGTGGTACTTGATGAACTGGGCTACCTGCCATTCTCCAAGAGCGGCGGGCAACTCTTGTTCCATCTGATCTCAAAGCTCTACGAACGAACATCGTTGATTATTACGACCAATCTGACCTTCGGTGAGTGGCCACAAGTGTTTGGCGACGGGAAAATGACCACGGCACTCTTGGACAGGGTCACACATCACTGTGAAATAGTCGAAACCGGTATAGATAGCTGGAGAATCAGGACGAGGATTAACAACTAAAAACTACTACCTGGGGTGGGTCAAAATTGGACGCCGATGGTGGGTCAAAATTCAAAGCCGATTGACAAATAGTCCCACTTCCAGGCTCATACGAAAAACTACCGCGTTATCACAAGCCCTTTTTTCCTCTCTGCCGTCCAAATACCATTACTTCCATACATCAACGTTTGCCCGCATCATTAGCCGTGAGTTAACCGAAAATGTTTACAATCTGGTTTTGATTGATCATGCCGAAATGCTCTGGGCTCTTGATGTTCTTCCTAAAAGTATGCCAGTAATTCATATTTCTCATAATATTGAGCATCTTCTCTATGAGCAATACGTTACTAAATATGGCGGTATCATGGGCATTGGCTCCCTACTCGTACGTGATGCGTTAAAATACTCAGAATTTGAGATAAAAAGAGCGCGTCAGGTGAGGAATTTAATTACCATTTCCTTCGAGGACCTGAAATTTTGGCAGTCATTGGGTGAAGGTATGAATGTAATGGTTTTGAATCCCGTCTTTGACTATAAGAAGAACAGGCAAAGGCGATCGCTGCAGAATGATCGATTGATTTTAGGCTTTCTCGGGAATATGGGTTGGTGGCCAAACCGAGATGCGATTGCCTGGTTGACGCAGAATGTTTTACCTTGCCTGAGAATTTCGTTTGAGCTTCATTTGTTCGGCAAGTATTCAGAGCAATATTGTAACGGCAATAACATTATAGGGCATGGTTTTGTAGATAATATCGAAGATATCTGGGGCAAGGTGGATATCATGGTAAACCCAATTGTTTCAGGTGCAGGAGTTAATGTCAAAGTTGCCGAGTCGATATATAACAAGGTTCCGATGCTCTGTACACCATTGGCGTTAAAGGGGTTACAACTTGTTCCAGATGACTCTGTGGTAATTTTGGAAACGCCAGAACACTGGGTGGAGTTTCTGAATTCAATGCCGGCGCTTACTAAACTTGTTTCATGCAACGACTTCCCCAATGCATGCGGCTTCTCTTTCGAAAATCATGTCAGGATATTGCAAAACTATCTTGGGCAATTGTTGGTATGAATTGTTGAATATCTTATCTCTGGCTTGATGGATCGGTCTGGGCGAAACGGGTGAAAACGTGAAGAGAGTTTTGTATATTGCCACAAGAAAACCAGTTCCTGTCGCGGGTGGACGTGACAGAATGATTGTTCAGTCTTTACGAATGTTGAGCAAAAGATACGAGGTTGGTCTTCTCTATTTTGAAAAGAATAACGAAAGCGCTCCGGCATCATGTGCCCAAATAGCAAAGGAACTGAACATAAGCTTTGTTGAACCTCTTTATTTTCCGAATATCCCGGAAATCATACTCAATCTGATTACCCGGTTTAACAAGTCCTTGCAGGAAAGCTTGTTTTATTCCAAGGATACCACTAAAAAAATAAATAAAGCTATTTCAACCTTTAAACCGGAACTAATTGTTGCTGATATGATCAGGAGCGGGCAGTTTGTGGAGGATACAAAAATACCTAAGATTCTAGAAATGGATGATCTTTTGTCTGAGCGATATGAACGATTTTCTCTCAATATTTCTGCTGATGATAATCTATTGGGAACTTTTTCTTCGATTCTTCCTAAAAACATTGCAAACTTGCTGAACTTGTATTTTAAACCTGCTGTTTTACGTTATGAGGCTAAGAAAATCAGACGGTGGGAAGTAGATGCAGTCAACAACTTTGATGTGATCACTCTTGTTTCAATCCTTGAGGCTCAAAAATTAAGGTCGGTAACAGGCGGAGTAAATATTTTTTCGATTCCTCCCACAGTGGATAGAATTTATCCAAGACAAACAGCTCATAGAACCTGTACTTGCAACATCTTGTTTTTTGGGAACTTGATAACTAATCAAAATCTGTCAAGCATCAGATATATTATTGAAAAAGTCTTGCCCGTATTGGATTTGAATGGTTTTGATTACCATTTTAGTATTGCTGGAAGTTATGACAGTAGGGCGGAACGCCTTGTTGAAAAGAATCCTAACACTGATTTGTTGGGATTTGTAAGTTCAGTGGAGGATCTATTTATGTCACATGATGTCTTTTTATCGCCAATATCTTTTGGCAGTGGGATCAAAACTAAAATACTTGATGCCATGGCTCATGGCCTTCCAGTGATAACTAACGATATCGGAATTGAAGGCATTCCTGCCATTAATGGTAAGGAGTGTATTGTTGCCAATGAACCTGAAACTATTGCCAAGGCGCTTATCACGCTTTGGGATGATAATTCAATTATGTGGGAATTGTCAGAGAATGCCAAAAATCTTATTGTTCGACATTTTTTATTTGAAAATGTCGAACATGATTTTATAAGTATTTTGTCAAACTTAGAAAAAGTACGTGATTGTTGAACATGGTGATGCGTATTCCGCACCAAGTCGGCCACCTATTCCAATTGATTTCGGGGTTCCTGGGTCAGGCTTGACTTTCTGCCATTATTCGGCACTGCTGCAAACCATGGCAAGCGGTTGCTTCACAATAGCCATAGATGTCAGTTTCAGCAGAGATGTGTTAGATACGAGCGGGATTTTTTATCAAAGTACTGTGCATGACCTTGCTGAAAAAATACAAGGGGCTCTTTCACATCACAATGAACTTGATTCATACAAAACTGCTGCGCGTGAAAGAATCAAAGAACGATATTCATGGGATTCTGTCGCTGATGACTACGAACGGATGTTTATCAAGATGATCAAGTAAATAACCCTCAAATAGATCTGTTGAGTTGGCGGATGGTCGAATCATTTCTACGCCGCTTGACTGGCATCCAGAGCTCCAAAGAGGCACATTGGCACAACTGCGCAATTGTAATTTAATCTGTCGTGGGACGGGAATAGAGTGGCCTGATATTGATTATCATCTCAGTATTGAGGCCATGTTTCTTGATACTTCTGTTCATTGTGCCGCATAGTACCTCTTCCCCGCGCCTGCTTCCTCGAACCTGCTTCCCCGCAGGGCTACATCAATGAAGAGATTGGCAGGGCATGGAAAACTGTATCATTGATCCTGAAGGGGAGTACCTTGTCTCCTGAATAAAACAGCACCCCGTGGAGAAACTTGTCCTTGGCATAATCTGCAAAGATCGATAAACCTGAAAAATCTTCCGGCTTAACCGTCATAGATGCCTTGACTTCAACGCCAACCACTTTGCCGTCGCTCCGCTCGATAACAAGATCAAGTTCGTGGCGGGCTGTATCGCGGAAGTGGTAAAAGTTCACTTCTTCTTCCGCCCAGGTCGCATGTTTCAGCAGTTCGCAAAAAACAAAGTTTTCCACCAGTCCGCCGAAAAACTGCGAGATGTGAAGCGTGTCGGAATTTTTCAATCCCAGAAGGTGGCAGGCCAGACCCGTGTCGACAAAATGAAGCTTGGGCATACCTACCACGGCGCGCTTGGCACTGTTACGCACGTAAGGATGCAGTCGACGGATTATAAACATGAGCTCCAGAATCTCTATGTACCGTTTTACTGTTTTGTCATCCTGCGACAGATCATTGGCTATGCTGGCATATTTGATGAGATTACCGGTCATACCTGCCAAATTGCGGATGAGTGCTGAAAGTTTCGTGTGATAGTCTCCTTTGGCGTGATGCATGGTTTCAAAGTCTTTCAATAAGCGCCCTTCAATATATGAAGCAAACCAGATACTTCGAGAACGAGGGCTTTTGGCTATCGCTTCGGGATACCCTCCATCCATGAGGAGATCGCCCAACTCTTTTCTGTCCAGCGGTTTCAGCACCGTATGCTCGAATGTGCCGCCCAGAAGCCAATCGATTATATTGAGATGCCGCTCGTGTCTCTCCGCTTGCGACAAAGGATATAACTCAATCCGAGCCATATGACCCGGTAGTGATTCCTGAACCTGTGCCGAGCGAAAGATGTCGGATGACCCGGTGAGGAGAAAGATTCCTTTTTGGCCATTGGCGGTATCGGAGGCCATCTTGATGGCGCCGATCAGGTTGGGGGCCATCTGAAATTCATCAAGAACAAGTGGTTTTGGCAGCGAAGCGAGCAGGCCTTGGGGGTCGCTTTCCGCAGAGGCAGCCAGGGCTGCATCATCAAGGGTGTAGTATCCCATCCCCTGTTCTTTTGCTATCTCCCTGACAAGAGTGCTTTTACCAGCCTGTCTGGGGCCGGTCAGGTATACAATGCGAAAGTCATTCAGCAGGTCTATGAGCCGTGCCTTGATTTGCCGTTTAAAAAACATGTTCGTGCCCTCCATGGGTTGAAACCGTACAGCATAATCCGGGTTTAGTAAACACATAATCCGAGATAAATGGCTTTAAAATCCGGGAAAATAAGAGAACCTTTAGAAACACCGTGATCTGTTATTCTATTGATATGGCTACTATAAAATTGGCAAGCTGACGACCCGGGAAAACAATTCGAAGTCGGATACGCCTTTCACTCCCCACTCCTTTTAACCCCGTACACCGAACCACAATACTTTTGTCTTTCCCCCCCTTTCATGATATAAGCCACCTCATGTAATTTTATATCCGCTGCATTCCGGATTATCCGATGCTTAAACAACAGGCCCGACTTATTACAAAACTGGCGGTTGTGCTTGATACTGTCTGTATCATTGCGGCCCTGCCGCTGGCTTATGCCGTTATCCAGTATTACGACGGCCGGTTAGCCCGGTTTCAAAACTACGACTGGGTCCTGCTGGTCAACCTGCCGGTCTGGCTGTTTCTGCTCACCAGATTCCGCTTGTACGCATCACTGCGAACCTGGAACTTCCAGCAGATTGTGGGGGCGTTGATAAAGGTTCACCTGCTAGGTGGTGCTGTCATGACCTCGGTAGTTTATCTTGTCGATCCCAAGGGATTCAGCCGGTTGCTCCTGATTACCAATATAATAGCCTGTCTTGTGCTACTCATCTTAACCAAGGGTATCGTCAAGTTTCTGCTGAGCCATTTTCGGCGTAAGGGTCGCAACATCAGGCATATCCTGATCGTCGGTTATGGCGAGAAATTAAAATATTATATCGATCTGATCAACCAACATGCCGACTGGGGTCTCATCATCTCGGATATTGTGAACTTCTGTGATGAAAAACATCCCGAGGAGATTCCCGGCTGCATCAATCTGGGAGACGTGAATGAACTGGTGGATATTTGCAAACAAAAGCCGATCGATGAGGTGGTTTTTTCACTCCCCCGTGAGAAACTGGCAGCGGTTGACGATCACCTTATTGTGTTGCAGGAGATGGGCATCACGGTACGCATGATCATGGACCTCTATGAAATTCGCACCTCCCGCAAGGAGCTGTCAATCTTCCATGGCGATATCCCCATGCTTAGCTTTTACAGCAAAGCTTTCGATTCTGACCAACTTTTCCTGAAGCGCTGCCTGGATATCGTCGGTTCGCTGATCGGCCTGACGGTCACCACCCTTTTGTTTCCCTTCATTGCCCTGGCGATCAAACTAGAATCCAGGGGACCACTATTATTCTGGCAGGAGCGGGTGGGCGAAAGCGGACGCACCTTCAAGTGTTGGAAGTTCCGTTCCATGTACGTGGACGCGGAAGCGCGCAAGGGGGAACTGATGGCTCAAAACGAGATGCAGGGAGCCATGTTCAAGATCACGGACGACCCGCGTGTGACGAGAGTCGGCCGGTTTATCCGCAAAACAAGCCTGGACGAACTACCCCAGTTTTGGAACGTCCTGCGTGGTGAGATGAGCCTGGTGGGCACCCGCCCGCCGACACCCGACGAGGTGGCCGCCTACGAAAACTGGCACCGCAAGCGGATCTGCATCAAGCCCGGCATTACCGGCCTTTGGCAGGTGAGCGGACGCAACCAGATCCAGGATTTCAACGAAGTGGTCCGACTGGACATCCGTTATATCGAGGAATGGTCCCTGTGGCTGGACATCAAGCTGCTTTTTAGAACCATCTGGGTGGTGGTGGCCAGAAAAGGAGCGAGGTGAACGGCAGTTGAACCGCCGGACACGCCGATAAAAGTAGGCGCATCTAAGCGGAGGACGCTGAAATAACCCGGATTTAAAGTCAAAAATCCATCTTTTGGGTTAGGCCTTATTTTCCCCAAACTCTATGATTTATCGGCGTATATCGGCGTGCATCGCCGGTTTCAGGCTTGGATTGAAATCCATACCTGTAATGAAATTCAATTATGGAGGCTATTTTTGAAATTATTTCTTGGTGCGGTGACTCTAGCCGGCAGCATGCTCTTTCTATCCAACGGTGTCCATGCAACGGAGCAAAGCAACTTCCACAACGGTTTGTCGGTGCAGGGTTTCACCGGTATCCTGAACACACCCAGTGCCCACGTTACCCGTGAAGGCGACTTTTACGGCCTGTATTCCAATCAGGAAGAAAGTAAATGGAGAAAGAAAACTCCCTTTCAGGATAACTATTTTTTCAATGTCGGTTTTTTCAACTTTGCCGAGATCGGCGGTACCCTTTTTGAAGCCCCTCGCGTCGGTAGAGACCTGTCCGCCAGTGTAAAATTGACGAGTGAACCATTCTTTCGCAAATATAAGTATGCACCGGTACTGGCTTTGGGAATTCAGGACATCAGCGGCGGCGCTTCTTTCCTGAAAACCAAATATGCGGTTATTTCCGAGGATATCTGGAGATTCAGAATTTCTGCCGGTTATGGTACCGGACCGGATCGAATGAAGGGTGGATTTGCCGGTGGGGAGTTCAAGGCCCATGACTGGTTGTACCTGCTTGCGGATTATGACACCAAAGAGACCAATGTCGGCGCCAGGGCGGTGTTGCCGCATTTCTGGAATGTTCCCATAAGCTTTACAGCAACCGCAAAGACATCGCTTAATCACCAGCCTGGCAATTTTGATATAGCAGTGGGTTTCAGTCTGCCGCTTGATTTCAAGGTGAGGAAAGAGGAGCAAGCAGAAAAGAAGGATGTGGCAGAGGCGGTAGTTACAAGTCAAGGGTCAAGGGGCAAGGGGCAAGGGTTGGAAAATCCAGCTTCACCCGCTTCACCCGCTTCATCCGCTTCTCTTGAGGCTCTTCGCAATCGACTTGTCAAAGCCGGTTTCATGAACGTTCGTGTGGGACACTCAAACACCTCCACAGCAGTGGTTGAGTATGAGAATGTCGTATTCAACCATAATGAACTGGATGCACTGGGAGTGATTACCGGAATGGCAGTGGAAACTCTAAAAGGCAACATTTTTGAGAATCTGCGCATAGTAATCAAAAGAAAGAATATCCGTATGCTGCAACTGACCATGCCAATCGATGCGGCAGCAGATTTTCTTTCAAACGGAGGTAATCAGGCTGATCTAAAAAGCAGGCTTGAAATAAGCAGCCGTGTTGATGACAATCTCAGCACGACATTCATCGGCGGCGATCAAAACTCCAGCTTCCTTGCTACATCATTTGTTCTGTGGCCGGGACTCGACACTCTCGTCGGAGTTTCTGAAAATGGCGGTAAACCCCTTGAATACAGACTTTCACTGAAACCGGATCTGTATGTCAATCTCTGGAAGGGAAGTCTCCTCAATGCTCGCTGGGATATACCGGTGAGTTGGAGCGACAAAATGGATGACGGCAAAATGGACAGCATAATGGAACGATTAATGATCTTCCAGGGAATCAAACTGCTGCCGAATGTCATGGCTAACCTTGGCGCTGGAATGCTGATGCATGACCTGTACGGTACAATGAACGAACTTGTCTGGCAGCCCAGGAACGGCAATCAACGCATCCGGTTTGCCCAGACCTGGGCTGAGAACGGCAACACCCACAGGGACATGGAAAGCTACCTCGCATCTTATCGCTATTATTTCAGCCCCCTGGACATGTCACTTGAAGGAACCATCGGTAAATTCTGGTCACAGGATCGCGGATTTTCAGTGGAGCTGAAACGCTTCTTCGGTGATGCGGCTTTTTCGGTATATTACAAAAACAGCACTACCAGTGACAGCAAACACTGGCAGGCCGGTGGCGTGCAGTTCGCGTTTCCTCTGACACCTGAAAAAGACATGAAACATTATTACAAGATGCAGCTGCGAGGCACCGACGAGTGGGTTTATGCTCAGGAGACAACCTTCAAAAACAAAAACGTTAATGACGGTCGCGGCGAACTAAACTATGTCCCCGATGTTCCGCTTGCTGCAGCACCAGTCCTGACCGGTTCACTGCACAATCAATACTTGAACCGTGATCGCCTGAACGTTTCATATATTACTGCAAACCTGGAACGCTTGAGGGATGCATGGGTGAAGTACAAGGATCGCCTGGATTAATTAATTGACTACTTTATGGTTATCCGATAAAAATTGAAACTAAGCAGATTTTTTGAAAGTTGCTGACAAACAACAACACACAGGAGGAATACAACATGAACAAGTTTTTCAAGATGTTTGGAGCTGCGGGTTTTCTGGCAGGTTTTTTGATTTTGGGCGGTTGCGGCAGTGATTCTGCGCCTACAGTTGCTGCCAAAGCAACCCCGGTTACAGCTGCAGTTGCAGTAAACGGAGTAGCAACAACCACTGCAGCTGCTTCTCCCACTACTGCTGGTGGTACAACAGTAATGACCATTCCTTCCGGCACAACGATAACATCTTCAGCTGTCGGCGGATTTACTGCGGCTCCTGTTGTTACCGTGTCCACTCTGACGAGCGGCACTGCCGCTATAACTCCTGCCAAGGTTGGAACAACTACTTTTAGCGTTTCGAGCACAGCAGGAGCAGTTGATATTACTTTCAACACCACCGGAAATGTAACCCTCGGCACTCCGGTTGCTGTAACAATACCGGTTACCACTACTCCCGCTTCCCCAATAACAGTAATATCCATCAAGGCAGACGGCACAACCCAGACCTACAATAACGGCGTCTATACTGCCACCAGCGGCACAACAGGCCCGGGTGTTGTAACAGTGCCTGGTGTAACCGATTTCTGCTGGTTCGCAGTAAATCCGGTTTTCCTTAGCCCTACAGGCTCCACAGGTTCCGCAAGCACATTCCAGATCAGATAATTTGTTTCAAACAGGTGATTTCGGAAAGCCTCGTGGCAACACGGGGCTTTTTTGTTTCTTCAGAGTAGAGTTGCAGTGGATTGCTGGCATACCATAATTCACTCCGGACAAATTATGATGCGGCAACCTGGATTAAATACACAGTTCGCATTGTGATTAATCTGTGCTATTTTTCTTCAATATGTACTGAAGCATGGCTGTTCAAGGGGTTTTGCATGTCCTTAAAAAGAAAAGTCATACTGATAGTTGCCATATCAATAATTTTACTTTTACTGCTTTCTGCTACTCTCCTTCCCTGGATTGTCCGGAGTCAGGCTGCAAAAGCGATCAGTGAAGCCACCGGCAGAATCGCGCACATTGAAAAAGTAGCTTTCAATCCATTTACTTTAACAGCAACTGTCAGCGGATTCGGAATTGAAGGAGAAAAAGGCGCGCCCTTCGTCAATATCGGCAATCTGCGCGTTTCTCTGGGCAGCGCTTCTATCTTCAGGCGTGCTTTGATAATCGACGAATTAACCATCAGCTCCCCTGCCCTCTCTTTTGAACGCCTGGATGCGAACAGATACAGCTTCAACGACATCATCGAACTTCAGAATAAAAAGCCAAAGAAGGAATCAAAAAGCGAACTGCGCTATTCCATCAACAACATCACCATCCATGACGGCACAATCGATTTTGACGACAAGGCCGTTAACGGAGGCAGAAAACATACTGTCAGAAAGCTTGAAGTTGCAATACCGTTTATCAGCAACATGCCTTACCTGCTTGAAACCTATACCGACCCCAAATTATCGGCTGTTATCAATGACGCCCCGTTCAATTTCGGCGGCAAAACAAAACCGCTCAGCAAGTCCAGGGAAACAGCATTAAAAGTTCAGATAAAGCAGCTTGATCTGCCACGCTACTCTGCATATTCACCGGTCAGACTGCCGGTTGACCTGATATCCGGTTCACTGACCATCGATACGGATATTAGTTATAGGGTTTCATCCGATAAAAAACCGGAATTTGCAATCAAAGGGCTTTTGCAGCTGGACGGGATCTCAATCAACCAAAAAGGCGGCGGAGCTCTGCTCAAGATCCCGCTGCTGCAGGTCAATGCCTCCCGTCTTGAAGTCTTTGCCCGACAGTTTGCCTTCGATTCGATCCTGCTGGATGGGTTGGAAGTTTTTGTCAGCCGCAATCGCAAGGGAGAATGGATGTACAGCAGCCTGCTGTCGAGTGCCACAAAACCGGCTCCGGGTGTGCAGAATAAAATAAAAAATGCCAAGCCTACCGTTCCCGCCGAAAATAGCCAAAAGCCGGCTGCCTTGACGGTGGCATCACTGGCAATCGACAACGGCACGGTACATTTCAGCGATACCCAACCGGCAGGTGGTTTCAAGACGACTCTATCCGATATCGACATCAATTTAAAAAATCTGAATAACGCTCCGGACAAAACAACCGATTACGAGCTTTCCATGCTGCTGGACAATGAAGCGACCTTTGCCGCTGACGGCACTTTTTCAGTTTCTACCCTTGCAGCGACCGCATCCGTGGAATTAAGCGATCTCAAACTTCAAAAGGGATGGCCGTATCTGGCTCAGTTTTTGTCCGCTCCGGTCAAGGGGACCCTCGATGCAGCGTTTGAGGCCTCCTATAACAAGGAAAGCGGACTTGATGCCAAGAACGGTACTCTGGGAATAAAGGGTATTTCAACGAATTACGGCAATAAAGAGGGCTTTGATCTGGCTCTTTTGGAGATCAAGGGTGCAAGCTTCAATCAGAAGGAGCACCGTGGCATTGTCGATGAAATCCGGCTGTCCAAAGGTTCCATTTCGCTTTCAAAAGAAAATGACGGCAGCATCTCTCTGCTGTCTCTGATCAGGAAAAAAGAAACAAAAACCGCGGTCGTTCCATCCAAAGCTGCTGTTTCCTCCAAAAACACAAAAGTAGCAAAGCCTCTTTCCTGGTCTGTCAAGCGCTTCCAACTGGACCGCTTCAACGCATCATTCACCGACAGGAGTCGGGCCGGGAACCCTAATTTCTCCCTGACTAACAGCATGATCAGCTTGACCAACCTGAACGGACCCAAATTCACACCGGCCGGGCTGAAGTTTTCTTCCACCTTCAACAAACAGGCCCCCCTCAAAGCCAGTGGTTTGCTGACTCCGCTTCCCTTCCGCTACAAGGGTGACATCTCGGTGGGACGCTTACAAATTCAGGACTTTGAAGATTATTTCCCTGACACTGTAAACGTCGTAATCCTCGGTGGCGCCCTGGATACCGCCATGAATGTTGATATCGCACTGAAGGACGGCAAACCGGTCGGCAGCTTTAAAGGGAACTTCGGAGTTCGTTCCTTTCACAGCATCGATGCTGTTGCAGAAGAGGATCTGCTGAAATGGGAAAGCCTGCAGCTCGACCAGATACAGGGCACTCTGGAGCCTCTGAGTCTGCAAATACGCGAGGTGGCTCTAAGCAGCGTTTATTCCCGGATTGTAGTCAGAAAAGACGGCACACTCAATCTGCAGAATCTGGTGGATAAGCCGGAAGTGGTAAAGCAGAAGACAGAAGACAGCGTACGGAAGACAGAAAGCTTAAGGAGTGGTGCGGAAGCCAGGATTCAGGGTACTTCGCCGGCGGCCGCGACTCCGATTACGATCGGCGCCGTTACTGTCCAGAACGGTACGATATCATTTACCGACCGGCATCTGCCTCAGAACTTCAACAGCACCTTCTACAACCTGGGCGGACGTGTCAGCGGTCTGTCTTCAGAGGAAACCAAACTGGCGGATGTGGACCTGCGGGGAAATCTTGAAAACCATTCACCGCTGCAGATTACCGGACAGATTAATCCGCTGCGCAGCGACCTGTTTATCGATCTCAAGCTATCCTTCAAGGATATCGATCTATCACCGGTCACCCCCTACTCCGGAACTTATCTTGGATACACGGTTGAAAAAGGAAAACTGTTCCTTGATCTTAAATACCTGATCGACAAGAAACAGCTCAAATCGGAAAACAATGTCTTCATCGACCAGTTCACCTTCGGTAAAAAGGTGGAAAGCGACAAAGCCACCAGCCTGCCGGTTCGATTGGCGGTCGCCCTGCTGAAGGACCGCAAAGGTGAGATCCACCTGGATCTGCCGGTTACAGGCCGGACAGATGATCCCGAGTTCAGTATCTGGGGCGTAGTCTGGCAGGTTTTCAAAAATCTGATCACAAAGGCGGCCACATCTCCTTTTTCCCTGCTTTCATCAATGATGGGCGGCGGTCAGGATTTCAGTTCAATCCAGTTTCCAGTTGGAACAAGCAGGCTGACTGCGACTGAAGAGTTGAAACTGGGCGCACTGGCCAAAGCGCTGGCCGATCGGCCCGGTCTCAAGATGGAAATCAAGGGTTATGTCGAGCGCGAGAAGGACGCAGAGGGCTATCGCAGGGAAATTCTGGACCAGAAACTGCGCAATGAGAAGTTCCTGCTGATGGCAAAGGATCGCCAGGTCAAGGAGGGCGAAGTAGCCGCTTCGATCCTGATTGCACCTGAAGAAACCTCAAAACTCCTCAAAGCGGTCTACAAAAAGGAAAAGTTCCCCAAACCGCGCAACGCAATCGGCCTGGTGAAGGATCTTCCCGATGATGAGATGAGAAAACTGATCATAGCAAATACCGTCGTTGGTGAGACTGAGTTTCAGAAACTTGCTCGTGAGCGTGCTTCGGCTGTTTTTGATTTTCTGGTCAAGAAAGGCGGCCTGCCGGCTGATCGGCTGTTCCAGAAGAACGACGATATTCACAAAGCGCCGGAAAAGGAAGGCGCCGTTCGCAGTCGGGTGGAATTCAATGCGATAGCGCAGTAAAATTATTTTCCGGCTACGGCTAAAAGGCTTTAAAAACTTATTTGCCACAGCCAATAGTAGGCGCTTCTAAGCGACACACACGGACAGAAACTTGACAAAAACAAAATCAATCTTTTTTTGTTTAAATCCTGAATGATTATGTGTCGTTAAATGCTTTTCGTCCGCTGTTGTCCGTGTGGGTCCGTGGCTAAAAAACCTTTATGATTTTGAATTAGTAGGGGGCATCCTGATGAATGATTGACTCTGACCGGATTTTCCCTTGACCCTTGCCGCTTGACCCCTTACCCTGTTTCAATGACTTCCGATCTGACATCCGCTCCGATTCCGCAGCTTGTACGCCGCCTGGCAATCCCTGCCGGTACCGGTTTTTTCTTCAATACAATGTTCAACGTTGTCGATACCTGGTACGGTGGACGCCTTTCGACCAGCGCCCTGGCCGCCATGTCGCTCTCCTTTCCGGTTTTTTTCATCATCCTGGCGATCGGCAGCGGCGTCTCCACCGGCGCGACCGCTTTAATCGGCAACGCCCTGGGAAGAAAAGCGACCGACGAAGCACAAATCTACATTCTCCAATCGCTCACCTTCGCACTGATTCACGCGCTGCTGCTGGCTGCCGCCGGACTGGCTCTGGCTCCCGCCATATTCACCATGATGGGAGCCCGTGGCGAATACCTGGCGCACGCCCTGAGCTACATGAATGTTATTTTCGCAGGCAGCCCCTTCTTTCTTCTCAACTTCGTGATGAATGCCATCCTCAACTCCTATGGCAACACCCTGGCCTACCGCAACTTCCTGATCGGCGGATTCACCCTGAACCTGATTCTGGACCCGTGGTTCATGTACGGAGGCCTGGGACTCCCGCCATTCGGACTGGCAGGTATCGCCATGGCCACGATTTTGATACAGTGCCTGGGAAATTTTTACATGTTGAGCCAGCTTTCAAAGACCGGAGTATTACAAAATTTCCGTCTCAAAAGCCTGATTCCCCGCCGGGAACCTTTCCGGCAACTGTTCAGACAGGGTTTTCCGTCCGCCATGAACATGATGACTGTTTCGCTCGGCATCTTCATCATCACCTGGTATGTTGGCCGTTTCGGAGAACAGGCAGTGGCGGCCTACGGAATCGGTACCCGCATCGAGCAGATCGCACTGCTGCCGATGATGGGACTTAATATTTCCACTCTGGCGCTGACAGCCCAGAATTACGGGGCAGCCAGAATAGACCGCATTCGCGAAACATTGCAGGTGTCGCTGCGCTATGGCCTGATTATGGCCGTTACCGGTTCTCTGGCATCGCTGATATTCAGTAAGCAGCTGATGGGCGTTTTTACGTCCGATGCAGTGGTTTCAGCTATCGGCACAAGCTTTCTGAGCATCGAGGCCTTTGTTTTCCCGGCCTATGCTCTGCTTTACATCTGTATATCCGCCATGCAGGGGGTTAAATTGCCGCTCTTCGGACTGCTGATCGGTCTGTATAGACAGATTGCCGGACCGATTCTGGTCTTTCAACTCTTGTCGGTAGTGCTGGGACTGGGGCTGATCGGAATCTGGTGGGGAATCCTGGTTGTTACCTGGTCGGCCGCACTGATCGTGGTTGTTTATGTTGCCCGTACGCTTGCCAAACTTGAAAAGGATCTGAAAAACGCATGAAAAAAGTTGCCATAACCACACTGGGCTGCAAAACCAACCAGTTCGAATCAGCCGCGATGATCGAGCAGCTTGAAGGCGCCGGATACACGGTGGTCCCTTTCGGCGAATTTTCCGACATCTATATCATTAACTCCTGCACTGTGACTGCCAGAACCGATGCCGAGACTCGCCGGATTATCCGCCGCGCCCGCCGCATGAATCCACAGGCCAGGATTGTAGCCACCGGATGCTATGCCCAGGTGGCTCCGGGAGATCTGGAACAGATGCCGGAACTGGACGGTGTGCTGGGCAATCGCGAGAAAAATGATATCGCAGTTCTTCTGGAATCCGCCAACCACAAGGTTTCAGATATCTCCATCCAAAAAGAGGCTGAACCGCTCAAGCTTACCAGCTTTGCCGAGCACACCCGCGCCTTTCTTCAGGCCCAGACCGGCTGCAACTCTTTTTGCGCATATTGCATCGTGCCGTATGCCCGGGGACGCAGCCGCAGTGTAAAAGCGGATGAAGTACTGGAAGGGGTGCGTGAACTTGCCGGGAACGGATATCAGGAGATTGTGCTGACCGGCATCCATCTGGGAGCCTACGGACTTGACCTGACACCGGTCACATCGCTGACCGCTCTTGTCAGGCAGATTGACCAGAAACTGATGGTGCCCCGTTTGAGAATCGGCTCGGTCGAACCCAACGAGGTCACTGATGAACTTCTTGAATTGATGGCAGCATCAAAAAGCATCTGCCCGCACCTGCACCTGCCGCTGCAGAGCGGCTGCGATTCCGTGCTGGATCGCATGGGAAGGCACTACAGCTCCGCTTTTTTCCGCATGTTGAATACAAAAATCATCGCCGCCTTACCGGATGCCTTTATAGGGGCGGATGTAATTGCCGGTTTTCCGGGCGAGAGCGAAGCCGAATTCAATGACACCCTGCAATTGCTGGAGGAACTGCCTTTCTCCGACCTGCACGTTTTTCCCTATTCAAGCCGACCCGGCACAAGAGCTGCCGGAATGCCGGGACAGCTGCCGGCCGGTATTATCAAGGAGCGGGCAGCCATATTGCGGGATGTTGCAGAACGCAAAAAAGCGGCCTTTCTGGAACGCTTCGTCGGCCGCGAACTGCAGGTACTGGTTCAGGGTTACAATCCAAAGACCCTGCAATGCAAAGGATTATCCCGAAATTACATAGAAGTCCACTTTCCGGGTTCGGCAGATATGGTCAACCGTGAACAGACTGTCAGAATTCTTGCTTGTGACGGAAAAAACTGCTCCGGAATGCTTGTCGGAGAAAGAAAGTCTGACACTTGACGCTCGTTCCATTTTCTGGGATACTCCCGAAGTTTTCAAATATTTTTTTGAGGAGATCGAAATGAAGAAAATGCTGCTGCTGTTCACCTGCATAACCATGTCATTATTCAGCATGACCGCTTTCGCCGGAGACGGTTCCTGGCAGCGCGTCAAGAAAGAAGGCAAACTGGTCATCGGTCTTGACGACTCCTTCCCCCCCATGGGCTACCGTCAGGCTGACGGCAAACTGGTCGGCTTCGACGTAGATGCAGCTGAAGAGCTCGCCAAACGGCTCGGTATCAAGACCGAATGGCAGCCGACCGCCTGGGCCGGAGTGATTCACTCCCTGAATGCCAAAAAGTTCGATTGCATCTGGAACGGCATGACAATTACCGAGGCGCGGGCAAAAGAGGTTGCATTCACCAAGCCTTATGTCATGGATGGCCAGATTGCGATCGTCAACTTCAAGGACAAGCGTTTCAAGTCTCTTGATGATTTAAAAGATGTCAAAGCCGGCACACAGAAAGGCTCTTCAGGCCTGGAGGCGGTCAAAAAGCTCAAGTCTGCTCCGACAGAACTGAAGGAGTACGAGGACTACCCAAAAGCCCTGCTTGACCTGGAAGCGGGACGTATTGACGTGGTTGTGATCGACAATGTCACCGGACGCGACTTTGTCGCCAAACGTCCAGGCAAATTCAAGATCCTGCCCGGCATGATCAGCAAGGAACCTTTCGGCATTGCATTCCGCAAAGATGACAGTGAACTTCGTGAAAAAGTTCAGCAGACCCTGGACAAAATGGTCAAGGACGGCAGCATGGCAAAGCTTTCCCGCAAGTGGTTTGCCGAAGACATTACCAACCCCAAGAAATTCTAGATTGTGAAGATATCAATGAAATATCTGTTCAGCAGGGCCGTTGCGGCCCTGTTTTTTTTGTGTATGCTGACCGGAACTTGTCTGGCCGAAGTTGATTATGACCAACTTGCCCGCCAGGCCAGTGACCTTATGGCCCAGGGCGACCTGACCGGCGCTGTAGCAATTTTGAAACAGATCCCGGTACCGCAAAAGAATGCGGACGGCAGCGCCTTCGTCTCCAGCCGCATGCAGATAGCCAGGATATATGCTTCACTGGACGAACCGGCCAAAGCCCTGGAAGCCAATCAGGAGATCTTGTCCATTTATCCGGACAACAGCGAAGCCCGCAACTTTGCCGCTTCCCTCAAACAACAGCAGATGCCGCGCTGGCGCTCCGTACTGGTGGACTGCCGGCGTTTTCTCCCGGCGCTTCTGAAGGGTGCCACGATGACACTGCTGCTGGTGTTCTGCACCATGCTGGTTTCTCCGCTGGGAGGGCTGCTGATAGCTCTCGGGCGCATCAGCACACTGAAGCCTGTATCGGCCCTGTGTTGGTTTATTATCTGGTTTTTTCGCGGCACTCCGCTGCTGCTGCAGCTGTTTTTCATCTATTACGGCCTGCCGGCTTTCGGCATCACCCTGCCGCCCCTGACCGCCGCCGTGATCGGCCTCGGCCTGAACTACTCGGCCTACCTGGGAGAAATCATCCGCGGGGCAATCCAGAGCATCGACCATGGTCAGATGGAAGCGGCCAAGGCCATCGGCATGACCTACGGCCAGGCCATGCGGCGCGTGATCATCCCCCAGACGTACAAACGCCTGATGCCGCCCATCGGCAACGAGTTTATCGCCCTGATCAAGGATACGGCCCTGGTTTCGACAATCGCCATGGTCGAACTTATGCGTTCAGCCGATCAGCTTTTCAACACCTATTTCAACATTACGGCGCTGGCGCTGGCGGCGCTCATCTACCTGCTGCTTACCAGTGCCTTTACGTTTCTGTTTGAAAAAATTGAATACCGGGCGGGGATTTATGAGCAGCGTTAAAGAGCCCTTGATCAGACTCGAAAACATTACCAAGCGTTTCAAGGAGCTGACCGCGGTCGATGGAGTTTCTCTGGACGTGCACCCCGGTGAAAAACTGGTCATTATCGGTCCATCCGGTTCAGGCAAATCCACGCTGCTGCGCTCCATCAATCTGCTGGAGGAAATCGACGAAGGTAAGATCAGCTTCGAAGGGCGCGAAGTCGGCTATGTCACCCGCCTCGGCAAACGGCACCTGGACAAACCCCACAACATCTGTGCCCTGCGAGCCGAGATCGGCATGGTATTCCAGCACTTCCACCTGTTTCCGCACATGACGGTACTGGGTAATGTCATGGAGGGTCCCCTGACGGTTCAGAAAAAAACAGCGGATGAATCCCGATGCATCGCTACTGACATGCTGGCCAAGGTCGGACTTTCAGACAAAAAGGATTTTTTCCCGGCAACCCTCTCGGGAGGCCAGAAGCAGCGGGTAGCCATCGCCCGGGCACTGGCCATGAAGCCCAAGCTGATGCTGTTTGACGAACCGACCTCCGCATTGGACCCGGAGCTTGTGGGCGAAGTGTTCGACACGATCCACACCCTGGCTGACGAAGGAATGACAATGCTGATTGTGACCCATCACATGGGCTTTGCCCGTGAACTTGCAGACCGGGTCATTTTCATGGAATCAGGCAGATTTCTGGCGGAAGGGACACCACAGGAGTTTTTCAGCAAAGGGCAGGAGAACGAGCGGATCAGGGGTTTTCTGAACCGCCTGCTGTAGGTGGAAGTCGATCTTCACAAAAGGGTCGCGTGTCAACTCTCGTATTTTCTGAGGTTGAAACGCGACCCTTTTGCTTTACTGACTCTGTCATTAGAAATTCTGCTTAGGCACGTTTGAGCGGATGACCGGCCATCCAGTCGCGCAGTGCGGCGTCAATACGTGACTGCCAACCCGCTCCGGTTGATTTGAAGTAATCGACTACATCGGATGATAAACGGATGGCAGTAGGGATCTTGGTCGACTCTGCTTTTGGCCTTCCCGGTTTGCGAACAACCTTTGCCGATGCAAAGAAATTCTGAACCTGTGCAGGATCGTTAGGATCGTACAGGTCTGTATCGGGATTGTATGTAATAGGGGCGTCGGTTGCAGCATCACGCTGTACTCGTTCCCAGTCAGTCTTTGAATTCTTTTTCAAGCCAGGCATGGTAAGCCTCCCTTTCATATTTGTGCGCTCTACGGAAACTGATGATCCTTCGTTTTTCGCCAGGCACCCAGATAACCGTAAGCACAGTCAACACCTCAGCGACATACGCAAACGTCTGCCGCCTGACTTCTCCATTACGGATGCTTTCAAATTCCAGCCGATAGCGGTTGGATAGGACAAGATCGGCATCGGAAAAGTCAAGATGATGCTTTTTAAGGTTTGTAAGCCGTTTTGTTTTGTCCCATAGCATAATTATTGTATATACAATAATTGAAGTGACGTCAAATATATATTAAACGTTATTCCACATGACACATTCTGTCATATGGTTGTGTTATCCTGTCCCCATGCTTTCACTTCCCCTCGAACAGCGCCTGGAAATACTGGCCGACAGCGCCAAGTACGACGTCTCCTG
>CAYQTC010000015.1:0-85335 GCA_964420435.1 uncultured Geobacter sp. | reverse complement strand
CGCTGATGTGTTCAGGATAGTGTTCGGGAAACATACCGAGACGGTTGTGCTGTAAATATCTTCGTACAGAATCAACGAAAGGTTTCCAATGCTAAAAAAAATAAACCATATCGGCATTGCCGTAAAATCCCTGGAAGAGTCCATTTCTTTTTATCGCGATAACCTTGGCATGTCATTTGCTGGAATCGAAGTTGTGGCTGAGCAGAAAGTCAGGGTGGCCATGCTTCAGGTCGGCGAATCAAAAATAGAGCTCTTGGAGCCGACGGCAGATGACAGTACCGTAGCTAAATTTATTGAGAAAAATGGTACAGGTATCCACCATATAGCATACGAAGTGCCGGATATTGAGGCAGCCATTGCAAAGCTGATGGAGGAGGGGGTCAGGATGATAGATCAAATGCCAAGGTGTGGCGCACACGACACACGTATTGCATTTTTGCATCCCAAATCTTCCGATGGAGTGCTTACCGAGCTCTGTCAGTGCGGGCATTAATGAAGTAATGTGAGAGTCGCAGATAGATTTCCTATAACTTACAGCCTGTTACATGATCAAGGTGCTTTTTTTTCTTGACAAGCGTTTGATTTGTTGTATATTCCGCGAAACCAAATAGAACAACGTGCTGAAACATACGATCCTACTAGTAGCTAACCGACTGATAAACATTGATACCAGCATTGCTGGCAGCAAAAAGACCGGGAGCGAAACAAACTGTGAACGTTTCAGAAAACATTATAATTGGAATGCATTTATGCCTTTGAGCCAACGGGTTTTTTCCGGCATGGTTCAGGGGTATTTGTGTATTAAAAGCGACTGATTTGAATTAAATGGCGATTGATGTGCGTACAAAGGCCAAATTTACTTGAAAGGTGGTGAGCATCGGCAAGGAAATTGATCTGACAGACAGTTGTTCGCAGTAGTATCACGCATCTTATAAAAATGGAGGAGGCACACATGAGTATCAAAAGAACAGTAGCAATCGCAGCAGCAGCAGGTGCACTTGCAGCAGTAGCAATGCCGGCAATGGCATTTGAAAACGAGTTTCACGGCACATCCAGGCTGCGGTATTTCCTGTCCAACTACGAGAACGGCGGCGGAGGCAATCCGCTGGCTGTCAACGGTTCAGGTTTTATAGCACCAGTTACTGGCAGCACAACTGAAAACCTGAAGACCAATAACTACTTTGAGCAGCGTACCCGCTTGTTCTATACCGCCAAAGCCAATGACGACCTGAAGCTGGTAACCGGCTTCGAGATCGATTCGGTCTTCGGTGATCGTGCACAGGGTCTGACCACTTCTGGCGGCACTTTTGCAGCAGGTGGTACTACTGCAACCGGCGCAACCGGAAGGGGCCAGGGCGGCGCTTTGGAATCTGATACCGTCAACCTGGAAACCAAGTGGGTCTACCTTGATTTCAAGATTCCCTCCACTCCGGTTCAGGTAAAAGCTGGTATTCAGCCAGTTAAAGATCAGCTCAAAGGCATCTTTCTGGATGCAGACGTGGCTGGTATCATGACCTCCACCAAGGCTGGTGCAGCTACTATTAATCTTGGATACCTGCGTGGTTATGACCAGTCCTTCTTTGGTACTGGACGTCCACGCGGTATGGATAACCTGAATATCGGCGTTTTGGAAGGTAAATTCGCACTTTCCAAGAATGCCAACCTCGGCGCAGCCTATTACATGTATAATGATTCACGCGGCCTTGTTGTGAGCGGTGCGACGACTAACGATGTCATGCTTCATACATTCGGTCTGACTGCCGATGCCAAACTCGGCGCACTTTCTCTGAGCGGCTTTGCCGCCTATCAGGGTGGTATTTTCAAGCTTGCCGGCACTGGCAACGCCTATCTGAATGCAGTGGCCTACAACCTGGCTGCCAAGCTGCCGGTTGGTCCCGGTACTTTCAAGACCGCCCTGCTCTTTACCTCGGGAAATGCCGAGAACACCGGCAAGCACCTGACCGGCTGGGTGGGTACAGCTCAGTCCCAGAACAATACCTGGTCGTCAACTACCGGCACCAGCACCTACAACGAGTCTGGCATGATGCTGCTCAATCGTAATGCCGCTGCAGGAACCGGCACAACCGATGTCAATATCATCTACAACACCGGTAACGGCACAAATCCTGCAAACATGCAGGGTGCTTATCTTTACACACTGGGATATGATGCAGCTATTACCCCCAAGTTCTACACCAACGCAAATGTTGGTATGGCCTGGGCAGCTCACACCAACAGCCTGAAAGCTGTTGACAAAAAGACCGGCGGCAAAAACGGCACTAACTTCATGGGAACAGAGGTCAACGTTGAAGCCGGCTACAAAATGTATGACAATCTGACTGCCAGCCTCCAGGCAGCTTATGTGGTCCTGGGTGGTTTCTACGAAGGGTCTTCAACCGTTGGAACTGCAACAGCATCCAAATCCCCGGAAAATCCTTACACTGTTCGCACAAGCCTGATTTTCAACTTCTAATCAGTTTGCGATAAGCTGTGCTTTAGGGCGGGAGAAATCCCGCCCTTTTTTTATTCAAATTCTGCTTTGTTCTTAGACCGCTTTGTGGTAGTTTGCCTCCTCCGAGCTGACTGCTCTGATTGTATCTTAATCTAACTCTGCAGAAAGTTTAGTTATCCATGTCTCGTATCATCTGCATTGCAAACCAGAAAGGCGGAGTTGGTAAGACCACCACCGCTGTCAACCTGGCCGCTTCATTGGCAGCTGCCGAGCGACCGACTCTGCTGATTGACATCGATCCGCAGGGTAACGCCACCAGCGGTGTCGGCGTCGACAAAAACCAGTTGCGTCATACCGTTTACGATGTCCTCATTAATGGAGCAGACCCCAGCAGTCTCATCATTGATACCGGCCTGCCCTATCTGCGTATTCTGCCGTCAAATTCTGATCTGGCAGGTGCTGAGCTGGAGCTGATCACTGAGTCCGGTCGTGAACAGAAGCTCAAGTTTGCACTGGCTTCGCTGGCTGATACGTATCGTTATATTATCATTGATTGCCCGCCGTCGCTGAACCTGTTGACTATCAATGCCATGACAGCCGCCAATTCAGTGCTGATACCGCTGCAGTGCGAGTTTTATGCCATGGAAGGGCTCTCGCAGATCCTGCAGACAATCAGGCTTATCCAAAAAGGTCTCAATCCGTTCATGGCTATCGAAGGAATCCTGTTGACCATGTTCGACGCTCGCGGCAACCTGGGTAAGGAAGTCGCCGCTGAAATCCGAACGCATTTTCCGGAGCAGGTCTTTGAATCGGTGATACCACGTAATGTACGACTCGCCGAAGCTCCCAGTCACGGCAAGCCGATCATGTACTACGACATAACCTCGCGCGGAGCTGCCAGCTACATGCAGCTGGCTCGTGAGATAATGAAAAGGGAGGCAGCCAATGGCTAAACCGGGTGGCCTCGGAAAAGGGATGGCAGCTCTGTTGCAGGTGACCGAAGCTGTTGACGAGTCAAAAAACTACTTTGTTTGTCCAATCGAGAAAATCCGTCCCAATCGTAATCAGCCGCGCAAGCATTTTGCGCCTGATAAATTGGAAGAGCTGGCGGCTTCGATCCGTGAAAAAGGAATAATTCAGCCGCTGGTAGTTACAAGAAAAGATGATCACTACGAAATTATTGCCGGAGAGCGTCGCTGGCGTGCCTCCCAGAAAGCCGGACTGCATGAAATACCGGTTGTAATTCGTGAGGCAACACCGGATGCGATCATGGAGCTGGCGTTGATAGAAAATATTCAGCGACAGGATTTGAATGCCATCGAAGAGGCCCAAGCTTATCGCTCGCTGGTGGAGCATTTCAGTATTTCTCAGGAAGATGTTGCCAAGCGAGTCGGCAAAAACCGCACAACGGTAACAAACTCGCTGCGGCTGTTAAGGCTTCCGGATGATATTCAGCATGACATTGTTGAAGAGCGCCTCAGTATGGGGCATGCCAGGGCACTGCTTTCTCTGGATAGTGCAGAGTTGGTGGAGAGAGCCCGTCATGAAATCCTGCATCGACAGTTGAGTGTACGTGCCACAGAAGAGCTCGTCAGGAGACTGAAGGTAAATCCGCACCCGAAACCGGTCAAGCGTCTCCAGCAGCCTGACCTGTTAATGACGGCACTGGAAGAGCAGCTTCAGAAAAGATTTCAGTCAAAGGTTGCTATTCGCAGAGTAGGGCAAAGGGGTGGGCGTCTGGAGATTCATTTCAACGATTCCGATGAATTAACCCGCATTGTAGACCTGCTTGATATCTGATGATCCTGAAAAATAATCAAGTTGACGCAATTGTCTTGACAGCTCGGTAATTACTATGATAATTAGTCGCTGTTTACACCATTTCTGGGATACAGTATACATCTCAGTCACCTGTAAGGGGTAGGTCGTGATTGAATTAAATTTAGCATTTTTTGTCCAGCTGATTAACTTCGGCATCCTCGTCCTTATTCTCAATATCTTCCTTTACAAGCCTATCCGTAAGGTGCTGGCCGATCGTCGTGCCGTGATCGATTCTGCGCGTGATAAGGCGGCGTCGGTTGATGAGCAGGTGCAGGCCAAGATGGCCCAGTACGAAGCTCGTCTGCGCGAGGCAAAGGCAGAGGCCGGCGCACGACGCGCTGAAGCGCTGAAGCAGGCTCAGGTTGAGGAAGCTTCGGTGCTGGAGAAGGCGCGTAAGGAGGCTTCCGATTCATTGGCTTCGATTCGTACAAGGGTTGCCAAAGAGGCTGCTGATGCACGTGAGCTGCTGAAAAAACAGGCCGAAGCACTGTCCGGCGATATTTGTGAGAAAATTCTCGGGAGGAGCCTGTAGTCATGTTGATGGTATCCGATCGTAATAAAAAAATTGTATTTATGCTGGCATATGTTGCCCTGGTCGTTTTTGTGGCTGATGCCGGATTTGCTTCAGAGTCGGCTGGCGGAGCGCACCATGCCGACAGCGGCGCCCAGATGAAGGACCTTGGCTGGAGGGTGCTCAATTTTGCCGTGTTGATCGGTATTCTGGTCTTTGCGCTCAAGAAAGCCGATGTAAAGGGATCGCTGGCTGCACGCCAAGCTGAAATTGAAAAAAGCCTGAAAGATGCTGAGGCGGCTCGCGATGCGGCCGAGGCAAAGCTGCGCGAATACAGCGGCAAACTTGATCAGGCCTCAAAAGAGATTGATGAACTTCATGCGGCAATCATTCGTGAGGGTGAGCATGAGAAGGCCCGCATCGTCGCCGAAGCCAGGCTGGCTGCTGAAAAAATAGTTGCGCAGTCAGCGCTGTCGGCGGAGCAGGAAACCCTTAAGGCGCGCAATGAACTGCGTGTTGAAGCGGCCCGGTTGGCGGTGGAAATTGCAACCGGAAAGTTAAGCGGTTCCATTCAGAAGAACGACCACGACAGATTTGTCGGTGAATATCTTGACAAGGTGGTACAGATCCAGTGATCAACAACACGATTGCGAGAAGATATGCCAAGGCGCTGGTTCAGCTTGGTTCCGAGGGAGGGCTTGTTGACCGCTTTCGCGATGAGCTGTCTGCCTTAGATAAAATGTTTGCAGGAAACCCGGAACTGCGTTCCGCATTCGGTGACCCGGCGCTTACGCTTGATCAGAAAAAATCAATCATGAGGGAGATCGTGGCTAAGTCTGCCTGCTCCGAGCTGGTTGGTAATTTCCTGATGCTGTTGGTGGATAAGAACCGTACTGCCTTTCTTGGCCAGATCGTACACTCATACGAAAAGCTGGCTGACGAATTTTCCGGAGTAATTCGCCCGGTTATCAGAAGCGCTTTCCCGCTTGACGATAACCAGATTGCTTCCATTCAGCAGGCTTTGGAAAAGAAGACCGGAAAAAAAGTTGTTCCGCAGGTTCTGGTAGATGCCTCATTGCTGGGTGGAGTGGTTACCCAGATTGGCGATATTGCATATGACAGTAGTGTCAAGACCCAGCTTAAACGGATTCAAGATATATTACAGAAGGGGTAGGAGCTTCCATGGAAATCAAAGCCGAAGAGATCAGCGAGATCATCAGAAAGCAAATCAAGGAGTATGGTAAGGAAGTTGAGGTGTCTGAAACAGGCACTATCATCTCCATTGGTGACGGTATTGCCCGTATTCACGGTCTGGCTGGCGCCATGGCTGGTGAGCTGCTGGAGTTTCCCGGCGGTGTGTCAGGCATGGTTCTTAACCTTGAGGAAGACAACGTTGGCGCCGCTATTCTCGGTGAGTTTGCCGAGATTAAAGAGGGCGACACTGTCAAGCGTACCGGTCGTATTACCGAGGTACCGGTAGGCGACGCGCTGATCGGTCGTGTTGTTAATGCTATCGGTCAGCCGATTGATGGCAAGGGTGCCATCAATACCAGCACTTTCAGCAAGGTCGAAATAAAAGCACCCGGCATCGTTAGCCGTAAATCTGTTCATCAGCCGATGGCCACCGGCCTCAAGGCTATCGACTCGATGGTACCAATCGGACGCGGACAGCGCGAGCTGATCATCGGCGACCGTCAGACCGGTAAAACTGCCGTTGCAATAGATACTATCATTAATCAGAAAGGTGGCGATGTCGTCTGTATCTATGTTGCCATCGGACAGAAGCGTTCAACTGTTGCCCAGGTTGTTTCCAAGCTGACCGAACACGGCGCAATGGATTACACGATCGTAGTTGCCGCAACCGCTTCCGAATCTGCTCCGCTCCAGTTTATCGCGCCTTATACCGGTGTTACCATGGGCGAGTACTTCCGCGATAACAAGAAGCATGCTCTGATCATTTATGACGACCTTTCCAAGCAGGCCGTTGCCTATCGTCAGCTTTCCCTGCTGCTCCGTCGTCCTCCAGGACGTGAAGCCTATCCGGGCGACGTTTTCTATCTTCACAGCCGTTTGCTTGAGCGTGCCTGCAAGCTCTCCGATGAGTGCGGTGCCGGTTCTCTGACAGCGCTTCCGATTATTGAAACACAGGCCGGTGACGTTTCCGCCTATATTCCGACTAACGTTATTTCGATTACCGACGGTCAGATCTACCTCGAGTCAGACCTGTTCTTCTCAGGCGTGCGTCCGGCCATCAACGTCGGTCTCTCCGTATCGCGAGTCGGTGGTTCTGCACAGACAAAATCAATGAAGCAGGTTGCCGGTACACTCCGTCTTGACCTTGCCCAGTATCGTGAAATGGCAGCTTTTGCACAGTTCGGTTCCGATCTGGATAAAGCAACCCAGATGCAGCTTGCCCGTGGTGAGCGACTGGTTGAAGTACTCAAGCAGCCACAGTATCGTCCGATTCCGAACGAGAAGCAGGTTGTTATCATCTTTGCCGCCAACAATGGCTTCATGGACGAATTGCCGGTTTCCGCGCTTAAACGTTACGAGCCCGAGCTGTACTCATTTTTTGATAATCGTCAGGCTGACCTGTTGGCTGAACTTCGCGACAAGAAAGCAATCGACGACGATCTTAAAAAGCGCATGCTTTCCGCTCTGGAGCAGTTCAAAAAGGAATTTACCGCTTAAGCAAGGACGGTTTGAATCATGGCGAGTCTCAAAAGCATTAAAAAACGGATTGTCTCCGTAAAAAATACGCGCCAGATTACCAAGGCCATGAAAATGGTCTCGGCCGCAAAGTTGCGACGTGCGCAAGAGAACGTTGTAGCTGCCAGGCCTTATGCCAAGAAGCTTGGCGAGGTTCTGCAGTCTCTGGCCGGTAATCTTGAAGGTGATCTGCACCCATTGCTTGAAAAGCGCGATGCCAAGAAACTGCTTCTGGTTGTAGTAACATCTGACCGTGGTCTGTGCGGTGGTTTCAATACCAATCTCTGCAAAGCCGGTGAGCGTTACATCAAGGAAAAGCATTCCGCATTCGAGCAGATCAGTGTCCTGACTGTTGGTCGTAAAGGTTACGAGTATTTCAAGAACCGTTTGACCGTTTACAAGAACTTTCCGAATATCATCTCCAAGCCGACTTACCAGAATGCTGCAAAACTCGGCCAGGATATCATCGATGGTTTTCTGGCCGGTGAATACGATCAGGTGGAATTACTTTATAACTCCTTCCGCACTGTTATGTCACAGGACATTACCTTCCAGCAGCTGCTTCCGGTAATGCCTGAGGAAAAAGGTGCGGTTGAGGAAACTCCGGTTGAATACATCTATGAGCCATCTGTAGGTGAACTTTTGGCCGAGATACTGCCAAAAAACATCGAAGTTCAGCTGTTCAAATCGATGCTTGAGTCTGTAGCCGGTGAACATGGCGCTCGTATGACAGCCATGGACAGCGCCTCCAAAAATGCTTCCGAAATGATCGGTAAGCTGACCTTGCAGTACAACCGTGCACGTCAGGCTGCCATTACTACGGAACTGATGGAAATCATTTCAGGTTCTGAATCCATCAAGGGTTAACTGTTAAATAGAAAGATCCACAATATAGAGGCCTTAGGGCCGCAGGAGGACAAAGTTCCATGAGTCAGAATATTGGAAAAATATCGCAGGTTATCGGCGCTGTTATTGACGTCGAGTTTGAACCCGGCAAATTGCCCGAGATCTACCACGCTCTTCGTGTAACCAATCCGGCCATTGATGACCGTGAGAATAATTTGGTGCTTGAAGTTGCACAGCATCTTGGAGAAAATTCTGTTCGGACGATCGCTATGGATTCGACCGACGGCCTCAAGCGCGGTCAGGTTGTAACCGATACCGGCAAGCAGATCTGTGCTCCGGTAGGACGCAAGACCCTTGGCCGTATTATTAACGTCATCGGTGAACCGGTTGACGAGATGGGCCCGATCGGAAATGAGAAGGAATACGCGATCCATCGCGAAGCTCCGCCATTCGAAGATCAGTCAACCAAGGTTGAAGCTTTTACAACCGGCATCAAGGTTGTTGACCTGCTCGCTCCTTATGCACGTGGTGGTAAGATCGGTCTGTTCGGCGGCGCCGGCGTAGGTAAAACCGTTCTTATTATGGAGCTGATCAACAACATCGCCAAGCAGCACGGCGGTTTCTCCGTTTTCGCGGGTGTTGGCGAGCGTACTCGCGAAGGTAATGACCTCTGGATGGAGATGAAAGAGTCCGGCGTTCTTGACAAGGCTGCTCTTGTGTACGGACAGATGAACGAGCCTCCGGGAGCTCGTGCCCGCGTCGCTCTGACCGCTCTTTCGATTGCCGAGTACTTCCGTGAAGAAGAGGGACAGGACGTTCTTCTGTTCATCGATAACATCTTCCGCTTTACCCAAGCCGGTTCGGAAGTTTCCGCTCTGCTGGGCCGTATCCCTTCCGCCGTTGGTTACCAGCCGACGCTGGCAACCGAAATGGGTGAGTTGCAGGAGCGTATTACCTCCACCAAAAAAGGTTCGATCACTTCGGTTCAGGCTATTTATGTTCCGGCTGACGACTTGACTGACCCGGCTCCGGCAACAGCATTTGCACACCTTGATGCAACTACGGTTCTTTCACGTCAGATTGCCGAGCTCGGCAT
Organism: uncultured Geobacter sp.; assembly: GCA_964420435.1. Lineage (GTDB taxonomy): Bacteria > Desulfobacterota > Desulfuromonadia > Geobacterales > Pseudopelobacteraceae > JACRCG01. The sequence goes on along the minus strand of CAYQTC010000015.1, from coordinate 75,900 downwards.
TTATCCTGCGGTTGACCCGCTTGACTCCACTTCCCGTATTCTTGATCCGCAGGTTATCGGCGAAGAACACTATGCCATCGCCCGTTCGGTTCAGTATGTTCTTCAGAAGTACAAGGATCTTCAGGACATCATCGCCATCCTTGGTATGGACGAGCTTTCCGAAGAGGATAAGCTGGTTGTTGCCCGCGCCAGAAAGATCCAGCGTTTCCTTTCACAGCCGTTCCACGTTGCTGAGGCCTTCACCGGTTCACCAGGCAAATATGTAGAACTGAAAGATACCATCAAAGGCTTCCAGGAAATTGTTGCCGGAAAGCATGACAGCCTTCCTGAGCAGGCATTCTACATGGTTGGTTCGATTGAAGAGGCTCTTGAGAAAGCTGCCAAACTGGCTGCAGTATAAATTATCCGTAGGGGCGGTCCCGTGTGACCGCCCTAAACAGGGTAACCACGTGGGGTTACCCCTACAAGGAATGATATATGGCTGAAAAGATGAAGCTTGAAATAGTAACTCCCTATAAAAAAGTTGTGGACGTAGAGGTAGACGAAGTTACTGCCAGCGGCAAGTTGGGTGAGTTTGGTGTGCTTCCCGGCCATGCTCCATTCCTGACTTCCCTTAAAATCGGTGAACTATGTTACAAGGCTGATGGAACAACCGTTTCAATGGCTCTGAACTGGGGTTACTTTGAAATTAAAGATGACAAAATCATTGTTCTGGTTGAAACTGCCGAATATGCCGATGACATCGATGTTGAACGAGCTAAAGCGGCTCAGGGTCGCGCCGAGGAAGCACTCAAGAAGCTTACTCCGGAGGATAAGCAGTTCAAGATTTATGAAGCAGCTCTAGAGCGCTCCATAATACGTATGCAGGTCGCAGGCAAAGGCGTACGTAAATAGTACACTTATACAGATGAGTAACAATATGTTAGAGCGGCAGCGATGCCGCTCTTTTTTTGTATGTATGGTAAATCCGGGTTGTCTTTGCTATATGTTTCCTGTTGCGCACCCTATATTCCAGGAGTTCTTTATGACAGAATCTGCCGAACTGATGCGTTATAACTGTTATGAAATCTTTTCACAGTCTACCGGCGTTGAAATCAGCTCATCAACCAAGTCGCACGAAGAACGGGGAGTTGTAACCGGGCGCTCCGGCAGAATACAATTACGCTTCTTCAAGCTGACACCCAAGACTAAACCAGATGATGTTACCCAAATCCGCTTTTTCTGCGAACCTGACGAAGCCTTAGAGTTGGCGTATAAAATCGGTCTGGTAGCCTCCTCAGCGGTTGCCTGCAAGGAGAAACTCAGCCCGCACAAGTTTCTGGCCGGAGAGCAGGGTGCGGAAACGGTCACGACGCTCACTGCGGAAAAATGGGAACGGGGCGGAAAAAACGGTTATGCCTTAACGGTGGGACGGGGCAAGGATTTTATCAGTGTTCCGACTCCTTTGTTCAAGTTCCTTTTTGCTGCCGAATTCCTTAAATATCTTTCCACGGCTCAATGCTGGGTGGAGCGTGTCGACAAAAAAACAAACGCAAAAACTACCTTGAAATGACCAATGCAAAACGATACAACGCATTTTCTGACGAACTGAAGCGAGTATTCGGATGCAAGGTGCAGCGCATTTCGGTTGATGCCGGTTTCAGTTGTCCGAACCGGGACGGCTTACTCTCCGGCGAAGGATGCATCTTTTGCGGCGGCCACGGTTCCGGTTCCCATGGTATCAAGCGCGGACTCTCCATCACCGACCAGCTTGAGGATGGCAAAGAGGTTATGCGTCGCAAATACCGGGCATCCAAATTCATGCCCTACTTTCAGGCCTATTCCAATACCTATGCACCGGTGGAGCAGTTAAGAAAATGCTTCGATGAAGCGGTCTCCGTATCTGATGTGGCCGGAATAATTATAGCCACCAGGCCAGACTGCGTGCCTGATGAAGTGCTTGATTACCTGGAAGAACTTTCGCGGGAACATTATTTGTGGCTTGAACTGGGGCTGCAGTCAATGCATGACCGTAGTCTGGAGTTCATCAACCGCCGGCACGATCACGATTGTTCCGTTAGTGCCGTTGATCGTGCAAAAAAACGAGGCCTGCGGGTCTGTGCCCATGTCATTCTGGGGTTGCCGGGCGAGTCGGTCGAGGAAATGCTGGCAATGGCTGGTGAACTGAATCAACTGGGGGTGGACGGCGTCAAACTGCACCTTCTGCATGTTATGAAGGGTACACGCTTGGAACAATTGTATGATCGTGGTGAAATAAGAACCTTGAACCGGGACGAGTATGCCGGGTTGGTGTGCGATTTCCTTGAAAGGCTTGATCCCCGAATTCTGATCCACCGGCTGACAGGAGACGGTGGTCATGATAATCTGGTCGCACCGCTCTGGTCGCTAAGGAAGTTCGAAATACTGAATCTGATTGATGCGGAACTGGTTCGGCGCGGAACTCAGCAAGGTAGCCGCTTTATCCCGTCTTGAACTACATCTCCACCCGCGTTACAACACCCTGAAGTTTGGCTGCCGGCAGTTTGTTGAACTGCACGAAGTTGGGGGTCAGCTTCTTGATCAGTGCAAATAGCTTCCATATCGGATTTCTGGTCTCAATATCCTCAATACCGTAGAAAATTACCTTCTCCTTGATGCCATTGTCCGTAAGCAACTTCTCGATATCGAGAACTTCCATGTAGCCGGCATTTATCTCGAAGAATTCCAGTCCGGTACCCACCTCCTTGTTATGCTGGCAGACTACATCAAAAGGCTCATCTGTCCGGACAATTGAAATGAAAATATTGCGCTCATAAATTATGTTGGAGCGGATTACGCAATGGACGATGTAGGGTGGGATCACATCCAGCCCCTTGAGAAAAAAAAGCGCTGTACCGGTGATGCGCCCCTTGGCATAAATCTGTTCGTACGAGAGCATGAAGATGTCCAGATCGAGTGGGCGCAGCGCCTTGTAGAGGTAGCGCTGGCCATTGGTCCAGATCAGAATTGTGGCGAAAGGTATCGCTGCCAGAATCAGCGACCAGTAAGCCCCATGGGGGAACTTGGAGAAGGTCGAGGTGAAGTAGACGATATCAATCAGGGCGATGATTACAACGATCGGGACTTTCCATTTTTTTGTGGTTTTGGAAAAGACCATGATCATCATCATGGCGGTGATTGTCATGGAACCGGTGACAGCCATGCCATAGGCCGCTGCCAGATTGCCGGATTTCTGGAAGAAGAACATCACGAAAATTACCGCCACCATCAGGGTCCAGTTGACCGCTCCGATATAGATCTGGGACTGGATCTGGCTGGAGGTGTAGTCAACCTTGAAGAGCGGCATCAGGCGTGTGGTAATGCCCTGATAGACGATGGAAAACACACCGCTGATGATGGATTGGGAAGCAATGATGGTGGCCATGATCGTCAATACCAGAAAAGGGATGTAGAGCAGAGCGGATTCGCTCTGGATCATGGCAAAGAGGATGTTCTTGGCTTCCGGGTTGCGCAGGATGAAGGCGCCCTGGCCAAGGTAATTCAGGTACAGAGCCGCAAAAACGAAATACCAGGCACGGATGATCGGTTTTTTTCCAAGATGTCCCATGTCGGCATAGAGCGCCTCGCCTCCGGTTGAGCAGAGAATTACTTCCGAAAGAACGATGTAGCCGGCAAAGCCGTTCTCGCGGAAGAACTCGAGTGCATACCAGGGGTTGATGGCAGAAATAATTCCTGGGGTGCCGGCAATCGAAACCAGCCCGGATACCATCAGCGAACCGAAGTATACGATCATGACTGGCCCAAAGATACCGGCCATTTTGTCGGTTCCTCTGGACTGGAAAAAGAACAGCGTAAAGGCGATCATCGCCGCTATAAAAACCAGAACAGTCTGCTTGGTGGACTCGAGTCCCGGAATAAGCGTGAGACCCTCAACTGCTGACAGGATCGAGATGGCCGGGGTGATAACGCCGTCACCCAGCAGCAGAGAAACGCCAAGGAAGGAGAGAAAACCGGCAAAGGCCAGAATTCGTCCTTTCTTGAAGAGCTTGATGATGATCTCCCGCAGAACTATCTCGCCCCCCTGTCCCTTGCGTCCAAGACTCATGGCCAGCCAGGCGTACTCTGCCGTCACCAGGATGGTCATGGTCCAGAAGATCAGTGACAGGATGCCGTAGACATTTGCCTCGGTCGGCTTGGTCATTGCGAAAACCACGGTCAATGTATAGATCGGGCTGGTGCCGATGTCTCCGAACACCAGGCCAAGGGCCTTGACGATACCGCCCCAGAATGAATCTTCGTGTTTTTGAGTCATGTGACCTGCCTTGGATAAAAGTAAAGGCGGCATTTCTGCCGCCCTCGCTTATACACTAAGACTATCTGAATTGTCATCAGAACTCTACATCTCCACCCTCGTCACTACACCCTGAAGTTTGGCAGCCGGCAATTTGTTGAATTGTACGAAATTGGGTGTCTGACGCTTGATGGTTGAAAAGAGCTTCCAGACCACATTATTGGTTTCAATATCCTCAATTCCGTAGAAGATTACCTTCTCTGCGATGCCGTTATTCTTGAGGATTCCCTCAATGTCCAGTATTTCCATGTAACCCGCCCTGATCTCGATTGCGTCCAGACCGACTGCCAGTCCGTTTTTCAAATCAATATCCACTCCGTATGGCTCGTCAGTGCGAACTATGGAGATCAGCACGTTGCGTTCGTAGATGATATTGCTGCGAATGATGCAATGCACTACGTAGGGGGGGATAACGCTCCATTCCTTGACAAAGAAGAGGCCGGTGCCGGGAATGTTTCTGCCCTTGGCGTAGATCTGCCCGTATGCCATCTCAAAGGTTTCGAAGTCCAGCGGCCGCAGGGCCCGGTACAGCGCCCGCTGTCCCTTGGTCCAGACAAGAATGGTGACAAACGGTACTGCCGCCAGAATGATCGACCAGTAGCCTCCATGGGGGAATTTATTGAGATTGGCGACCAAAAACACCAGGTCGGCCAAGGTTACCAGCAGGGCGATCGGCACTTTCCATTTCTTGGTGGTGCGGGAATAGATCATGGTCATCATGATTCCGGTGATGGTCATGGTGCCGGTTACGGCCAGGCCGTAGGCGGCTGCCAGGTTTTCTGACTTGCGGAAGACCAGCATGATCAGGATAACTGCCGCCAGCAGCGCCCAGTTGATCGAGCTTATATAGATCTGTGACTTCATGTGGGTGGAAGTGTAATCCACTTTGAGCAGCGGCAGGATACGGGTGGTGATGCCCTGATAGACAATGGAAAAAACCCCGCTGATCAAAGCCTGAGAGGCGATCACCGTGGCAATGATGGTCAGGATCAGGAAGGGGATGTAAAGGATGGCAGCTTCATTGCGCACCATTCCGAACAGTATGTTCTTGGCTTCCGGGTGGGTGATGATGTAGGCGCCCTGGCCCAGGTAGTTGACCACTAGCGCCGCAAAAACAAAGTACCAGGCTCTGACAATCGGTTTGCGCCCCAGGTGCCCCATGTCGGCATAAAGCGCCTCCCCTCCGGTGGCGCACAGAATGACCTCGGACAGGACGAAGAAACCGGCCAGGCCGTTATCATAGAGGAACCGGGCTGCATACCAGGGGCTCAGCGACTTGAGTACAACAGGATGATCGATGATCGAGAACGCTCCGGACAGCGTCAGGGCGATAAACCAGACCACCATCAGCGGTCCGAAGGCGCGGGCGACCTTGTCGGTCCCCTTGCTTTGGATTATGAAAAGTCCGATTGCAATAAGCGCGGCGATCAATATCAAAACATTTTGTGATGTATGTTCCAGCCCCGGTATCAGCTCGATACCCTCAACAGCAGAGAGGATCGAAATCGCCGGAGTAATCACGCCGTCGCCGATCAGCAGGCAGATGCCGACATAGGAAAGAAACGTCACAAAAGCCAGTGTGCGTCCCGGTTTGATCATTCGAACCAGAATTTCACGCAATACGATCGTGCCGCCTTCGCCCTTGCGCCCCAGACTCATGGCCAGCCAGGCGTACTCGATCATGACCAGGATGATCAGAGTCCAGACGATCAGGGAGATGATGCCGTAGATATTTTCCTTGGAAGGTTTGGTGAGGGTGACGATGACAGTCAGTGTGTAGATCGGGCTGGTGCCGATGTCGCCGAACACCAGTCCCAGGGCTTTGATGATGCCGCCCCAAAAGGAACCTGCTTCGTTTTGCTTCATGTTAGTGTGCCTCCTGCATGGTGTGTGCAGGGCTGACAGCCGAAAAAAGAAAAACCGCCGGCAAGAACCGGCGGCCATAATCCGCTGTCGTGCCCTTCCAGATGCCTACGAGGTTAGCTGACGGGCTGGAGATTGGAAGTTCTCTCTCTGTTTCCAGAGTACGCCCCTACTGATTGGTTCCCCCGCATTCGTCCTTCCGGACGAATCTCGGCTGCTTTGCGGCAGTTATACGCCTTCCGGAAGCTGTGTCAAGTAATTCCTGCTGTACCGGCTTGCGATGGCGGGCAGCGCATCTGAAAGGAAGCCTTTGCATGGCTGCACTATGCTTTTGTCCGTTGCATGGTAAGCTTAAGTTAATATTTCCGGTGGCCGGGCGAATGGAGTTTGTCTATGAGTTACCGCAAGATACTTGCTGTCATCAATGAACATACCGGATCGACCGTGGCCGCACGTTATGCCATGGCGCTGGCCCTGTCGGGCGTGGCGGAACTCGTGTTGTACAGCGCACATCTCGAGAGAGACGGAGTAACGGCAGCACACCAGGCCGAACGTCATCTTGATCACCTCTTCGAACAGGCTCTTGCACATGGGATTGCGGTCAGCCGCATCTCCGAAGCCGGCATTCTCAGCAGGCTTCTGCCTCACCGGGTCGAAACGGAGGCGGCTGATCTGGTTTTCTATCCGCTGACTCCCGGTGAACAATACGGAGCAACGCTGCAGCGTCATACCACCCATCTTCTTCTGCGAACTTTAAATGCAGACCTGGCTGTTATTCGCATAATGCACATGGGCAAGCCCCATCCCCGCCATATCCTGGTGCCGGTCGGAGGTGTCATCTGCGATTATGAGCCGCGTGTGAGGTTTCTCGCCGCCCTGGCGAAGAGTTTCCATTCACAGATAACCCTGTTTCACCGTCCGGACGTAGGCATGATCAAACTCCCCGATGATCTTGTCATGCTGCGTAACGATCTGCGCCGCCATCATCTGCCGGTCCTGGAGCGCAGCGGTTCCGGCCGGATTGCCAGGGCGATAGCGCTTGAGGCGGTCAGCCATCACAATGACCTGATCGTACTGGGGGCAAGCGAGCGGGGGGCCTTGCGGCGGCTGGTTTTCGGTAACCCGGCCGGCGACGTGATGCATCAGCCACCCTGCAATGCCATCCTGTTCCGGGCAGCGAGACGAGTGCCGTGAAAATCCAGGCGCTTTCCCATGATGATGTTTTTTCGACCCTGTTCAGCGGACCTCGTGGAATCACGGCAGAGGAGGCCGGACGCCGCCTGGATGAGTATGGCCCGAATGAGATTCGCGAGATGCACGTTCGCTCACTGCTATCCCGACTGTCGGCCCAGTTCACCCACTTTCTGGCACTGCTGCTCTGGTTCGCAGCCGCGCTCTGCTTCCTGTCCGAGTACCTGCACCCCGGCGAAGGGCTCTTCCGGCTGGGCGTCGCCATCCTGGCGGTCATCTTCATCAACGCACTGTTTACCTTCTTCCAGGAATACCGAACCGAAAAGGCCATCGCAGAGCTGCGCAAGCTGCTTCCATTCCGGGTTATTGTTGTCCGGGACGGAATTGAAACCGAGATCGACGCGCGGGTGATCGTTCCGGGCGACCTGATCATGCTGCGGGAAGGGGACAAGGTGCCGGTCGACGGGCGGGTCGTTCTGTCGAGCCGGCTGACCGTCAACAACGCTCCCCTGACCGGTGAATCGGATTCCCGCGTACTGACTGCTGCTCCATTCGAAGGGGAGATGCTGGAAAGCCACAACCTGGCATTTGCCGGGACTCTGGTGGTCAGCGGCAGCGGCACTGTTGTTGCCTACGCGACCGGCATGGCGACCGAGTTCGGCAAAATTGCCCATATCACCGGCCGGGTGGTGGAAGAGATCAGCCCCCTGCAGAGGGAGATCACGCTGGTCACCAGGGTTGTCGCTGCCATTGCCGTTGCCGGCGGAGTCTGCTTTTTCGCACTGGGCGGGATCTTTGGAAAGGGCTTCTGGGACAACTTCCTGTTTGCCATCGGCATCATCATTGCTCTGGTTCCCGAAGGCCTGCTCCCTACCGTAACCATGTCGTTGGCCATGGCCAGCCAGCGCATGGCACGCCGCAACGCATTGGTCAAGAGCCTGAACGCCGTGGAGGCGCTGGGCTCGGTTGATATGATCTGCACCGACAAGACAGGTACGCTGACGCAAAACATGATGACGACAAAAGTTCTCTGGAGTCCGGATGATGGTCAGATGGCCTGCACCGTCGCGCTTTTATGCAACAACGCCGTGCCGTCAGCCGATGGTGTGCGTGGGGACCCTACCGAGACAGCTCTTTACCGCTACGCTGAGGAGCGGGTCAGCGTGTCGGGAGAACGACTTGACGAAATCCCGTTTGATGCCGAACGGAAACGGATGGGAACCCTCCACAGGATTGACGGAAGGTTGATGATGCTGGTCAAGGGAGCCGGAGAAAGTGTGCTGCCGCTCTGCACCAGCCTGTCCGGGGCAGGTCCAGCCGTCCCGCTTGACAGCTCAATGGCCGCGGAACTGGCTGAAAGGCAGCACTGCATGGCTGCCGAGGGGCTGCGGGTGATCGCGCTGGCCTTCAAAGAGCTTGATTCTGTTCCGGAAGGAGGATTGCGGGAGGATGGTTTGACGTTTGCCGGTTTCATGGGGCTTGAGGACCCGCCCCGCCTGGAAGTGGCGCAGGCTCTGGAACAATGCCGCAGCGCCGGAATCCGGGTGATCATGATCACCGGTGACGCCGGGGCGACGGCGGCCGCCATTGCCCGGGAGATCGGACTGGTCAAGGGAGAACCGGTCATCATCGAAGGCAGGGAGTGTGCCGCCATGCCGGACGATGTGATGCGGCAGGAGCTGAAGAAGGACAATCTGATTTTTGCCCGTATGTCCCCCCAGAACAAGATGCATGTTGTCAGCCTGCTAATCGAGCAGGGACACCGGGTGGCGGTCACCGGTGACGGCGTCAACGATGCACCGGCCCTTAAAAAGGCCCATGTAGGCATCGCCATGGGCCTTTCCGGAACCAGCGTGGCCCGCGAGGCGGCCGACATCGTACTGCTGGATGACAACTTTGCATCCATCGTGCATGCCATCGAAGAGGGACGGGCCGTTTTTGAGAACATCCGCAACTTCATCACTTATATCTTCGCTTCAAACATACCGGAGATGATTCCCTACGTCGCCTACGTCCTGTTCGGCATCCCCCTGCCGCTTACCATCATGCAGATCCTGGCCGTCGACCTCGGCACCGACCTGGTTCCGGCTCTGGCGCTCGGCTCGGAACGCCCTTCGTCCGAAATCATGCAGCGCTCGCCCCGTTCAAAGACGGAGCGTCTGCTCACTGCCGGCGTGCTGACCAGGGCCTACCTGTTTCTGGGGCTGTTTGAGGCGCTGGCCGGCATGTGCGCCTACTTCTACGTCATGCACCGAGGCGGGTGGAGCTGGCCCCAGACGCTTGCGCCCTCGTCAGTACTCTATCTTCAGGCCACCACGGCCTGCCTGGCCGGCATCATCGCAACACAGATTGCCAATGTTTTTACCTGCCGATCCCCGTCCCTTTCCATCGCCTCCCTCGGCTTTCTCTCCAACCGCCTGGTGCTGATAGGCATTGCCGCCGAACTGGCTCTGGCCGGTTTCATAATCTACACCCCGCTTGGCAACTCCATTTTCGGCTGTTCACCGATCGGTATCTCCATCTGGCTGCTGCTGGTTCCGTTTGCGCTGCTGCTGCTTGCTGCGGACGAGATCCGCAAATTTATGGTAAGGCGCAGCCTGTAGGCGGTTGAAGTGAACGCCGGCAGGTGCTTCCGCAATCTTTGGCACATACGCGACCTGAACATTATTTACTGTTTACACTACGCACAAAACTGCTACACTCCACGGTCATCCCAACGATCATGAACGGAAGCTGAATGAATGGAAAAACCGTAGCAATAAAAGTCGATGTGGATACCTATGCCGGGACGCGGGAAGGTGTGCCTGCCCTGCTGGAGGATATGGCGCGTTTTGACGTCAAGGCAACCTTCTATTTTTCCATGGGGCCGGACAACTCCGGCAAGGCCATCCGGCGCATATTCACCCGCCCCGGTTTTCTGAAAAAGATGCTGCGCACCAAGGCCCCGGCCGCCTATGGCATCAAAACTATGCTGTATGGCACTCTGCTGCCGGCGCCGATGATTGCCGCAAGTTTTCCGGAGGTTCTGCAGGAAACTGAACGCTTGGGGCATGAAGTCGGCATTCACTGCTGGGATCACGTCAAATGGCACGATTATCTGCCCTGGTTCCCCAAACATCTGACTGCCATGGAACTGGGACGGGCCAGTGCGCAGTTTGAGGAAATTATGGGTCATCGCGCCATAACTACCGCAGCGCCGGGCTGGACTGTGTCGGCCGATTCTCTGGAGGTGCAGGATGCTATGGGATTGGAATTCTGCAGCGATGGACGGGGTACGCACCCTTTTTACCCGGTCATGGATGGCCGCCGCTTCAGGACAATGCAGATTCCGACCACCCTGCCGACCGCCGATGAAATTCTTGGTGAGAATGGGGTCACCCCTGACAACATCGACCGGTTTTATGCCGACAGTTTGAAGGATGGGCTCAATGTCCTGACGATTCACGCCGAACTGGAAGGGGGCGCTATCCGCCCCTCGTTCGTGCGTCTGCTGGAGCGCTTCAAAAACGATGGTGTGCGCTGTGTTACTCTGGGTCAGGTTGCTCACGAAATCAAAACTCTTCCCGCCTGCGAACTGTTCATGGGCGAAATTGCCGGCAGGGCCGGCAAGGTGGCCATCCAGGGGGGCTGCATTCAATGATCTGCCGTTACTTCAAAGTTGCCCACCGTGACATGGTCTACCTCAAATTCATCCTGGAAGCGTATGAAGGGATGAATGTCATGAGTACCGTCGACAACAAGGCCGGTATCATCCGTATCGCCATCATGCCCGGTTTCGTTGAGGATATGGATGCCCTGCTGGCCGAACTTGGGCGCAAGGTGAATATGGAACCGGTTGAGTGGAACGATGCCCCTCCCGGATTCTGAAGTCATACATCCCCGGGCCCGCTACGCCCTGGCACTGCTGCTGACGGTCAACCTGCTGAACTACATCGACCGCCAGGCCCTTTACGCCGTCTTCCCGCTGATCAAATCCGATCTGAAACTGTCCGACACCGCTCTTGGTTTCCTGGGCAGCGCCTTCATGCTCTGCTATATGCTGGCCGCACCGTTTTTCGGACGGCTGGGGGACCGGGCTAATCGCGCCCGGCTGGCTGCCGGAGGACTGGTAGTCTGGAGCCTGGCCACCATGCTGTCCGGAATGGCCTCATCATACCGGATGCTGCTGGCTGCCCGCAGTCTGGTGGGGGTGGGGGAGGCCAGCTTCGGCACCGTTTCTCCCGGTCTGGTGGCTGATTTCTTTCCCCGCGAGAAGCGCGGACGGATGCTGTCACTCTTTTTTCTTGCCATACCGGTCGGCAGCGCCCTGGGCTATCTGCTGGGCGGTCAGCTGGGGCAGGCTTTCGGCTGGCAGCGCGCCTTTCTGCTGGTCGGCCTGCCCGGTCTGCTGCTGGCCCTGCCGCTTTATTTTCTGGCCGAACCGCGCCGTGACATCGATTCTACAAACTCATCTGCCACAGAAAATATCCTGTCGGAATTCAGTCGCTTTCTTTCAAACCGAACCTATGTCCATGCAACCCTTTCGATGGCTGCCATGACTTTTGCTTTGGGAGGACTGGCCCAATGGGCGCCATCTTTTCTGAATCGGGGATTCGGCCTGGATGTGGCCAGGGGGAGCATGCTTTTCGGCATGATCACGGTTGTGTCCGGCATTATCGGCACGCTGGCCGGCGGCTGGCTGGGCGATCGCTTCCAACGCCGCACTCCGGCCGGCTATCTGTACGTTTCCGCCGTCGGATTCCTGCTGGGTGTGCCGGCCATGACCCTGGCCCTGACGACCTCCAGCCTGACGATCTGCCTGTCATCCATCTTCGCCGCCGAACTGTGTCTGTTCCTCAACACCGGCCCGCTCAACACCGTGCTGGTCAATGTGGTGGCGCCCGGCCGCCGCGCCATGGGTTTTGCGATCAACATCTTCGCGATCCATGCGCTGGGCGATGCCATCTCGCCGGCAATTATCGGTGTTCTTTCCGACCGCTGGGGGCTGGCCGGGGCTCTGCTGATTACCCCGCTGGCGGTGCTGCTGGCGGCCGGCTTTGCCCTGTGGGGCGGGAAATATGTGGCAGAGGATCAGCGGATGGCGGAGGAGTGACGGTGCTGAAAACTGTTTCGGAAACAGCTGTACCGCTCCGTTTTCTGATCATTTTCCTGTTGGTTCTGTTTCTTGTTCCATCCCCGATCTCCGTAAACGCTGCGGTTCTGCCCGGTATTGACGTTCTGGAGGCTGGCAGATTCCAAGTCCTCCAAGGAAAACGTGTCGGCCTGATTACCAACCACACCGGCCGCTCCCGTGACGGACGCAGCAGTATCGACATCCTTTTCCGTGCGCCGGGAGTTCATCTGGTGGCACTCTTCAGTCCGGAACATGGTATCCGGGGTACGGAGGACGAAAAACTGTCCTCCTCCATCGATAGCACTACCGGCCTGCCGGTTCATTCCCTCTACGGCACCACCTGCCGCCCGACGCCGGAAATGCTGCGTGGCGTCGATGTGCTGCTGTTCGATATCCAGGATATCGGCACCCGCTTCTACACCTACATCGGCACGCTTTCGCTGGCCATGCAGGCGGCTGGGAAAGCCGGCATCCCCCTGGTTGTGCTGGACCGTCCCAATCCGATCGGCGGAGTTGCCGTTGCCGGAGCACTGCCGTCAAATATTTTGCCGGGTGGGGCCAGCGGCTGCGGAACAATCACATCCATCCACCCGATCCCGACCCGCCACGGCATGACCGTCGGAGAGCTGGCCATGCTCTTCAAGGGGGAATTCGGCATCAGCTGCAGCCTGGCCGTGGTGCCGATGCAGGGGTGGAACCGCAACATGCTGCTGGATGATACCGGTCTGAAGTGGCTCAATCCCTCGCCCAACATGAAGAGTCTTGATGCGGCCCTGCTGTATCCCGGCCTGGGGATTCTTGAGACCACCAGCCTGTCGGTCGGCCGCGGAACGGAGAGTCCCTTTCAATCCTACGGCGCGCCCTGGGTGAACCCGACGGCGCTGCTTGACAATCTCTCCCGCCGCACTATCCCCGGCCTCAGCTTCACCGGCCACAGCTTTACCCCGACCGCCGCCGGTCACTCCCACAGGGGAAAAACCTGTTATGGTGTCAGCGCCACCGTAAACGATCGGGAAAAACTTGATCCAATTACGGCAGGAATGCATCTGCTGCAGGCTTTTTACGAAACTCATCCGGAACGATTCCGTTCCACCTCCGGTTTTGCAACCGAGATCGGTGACGAGGAGGCATGGGGCCTGCTGACGGAGCGCCGCCTGACTCCCGGGAAAGTGGCCGGGCGCTGGGAAGCCGGACTGGAAAAATTTCGCAAGCTGCGGGAAGCTTACCTGATCTATTGAACAAATCGGAATGATATGATAGGAATGCCCCCCATTTCAAACGCCAAACCATATTTTCAGGAGAAAAATCTGATGCAGTTCTGTTCCGAAGAAGTTCACCCGATTCTGCCGATCCTGATCGAGCAGAGCGGCCTGAAGGCAGCCTCGGTTGCCAATACTGTCGAGTTGCTGAAAGAGGGGGCCACGGTCCCCTTTATTGCCCGTTACCGCAAGGAACATACCGGCGAGCTGGATGAAGTGCAGATCCGGCAGCTGGAAGATCTGCTGGCCTATCATACGGAGCTGGCCGAGCGGAAAATGACCGTACTGAAAAGCATTGACGAGCAGTGCAAGCTGACTCCGGAGCTTGAGAGCCGGATTGTCGAGTGCCGGCAGAAAACCGAGCTGGAAGACCTGTATCTCCCCTACCGGCCAAAGCGCCGCACCAAGGCCATCATCGCCAGGGAACGCGGACTGGAGCCGCTGGCCGATCTGCTGGCCGCCGGTGTCATCTCCGGCACCCTGGAAGAACTGGCTGCGGCTTTTGTGAATCCTGAAGGTGAAGTGCCGGATGCCGCCTCCGCTCTGGAAGGGGCCGGACATATTCTGGCCGAACGACTGGCTGACGATGCCGACGCGCGGGCTTTTGTACGCCGCCTGACCTGGGAGGAAGGCGTTCTCTGTTCGCGGGTGGCGGCCGACAAGAAGGAGGCCGTCACCAAGTTCGAGATGTATTACGATCATCAGGAGCCGTTGAAAAGCGTGCCGTCCCACCGCCTGCTGGCCATGCGGCGCGGGGAGAAGGAAGAGGTGCTTTATCTGGCGATCCAGGCCCCGGTGGAGACGATCCTGACCGGCCTGAAGTCGCGTATCGCCAAAGGCAAAGGGGGCGCGACAGAGTTTCTGGAACGGGTAGCCGAGGACGCCTACAAGCGGCTGATTTCAACCGCCATCGAAGGGGAACTGCGGCTGGAAGCCCGCAACCGGGCCGACGAGGTGGCCATCAAGGTTTTTGCGGATAATCTGCGCAACCTGCTGCTGCTTCCGCCGGCCGGCAGCTGCCGGGTGCTGGGAGTTGACCCCGGCCTGCGCACCGGATCCAAACTGGCGGCGGTGGATGAAACCGGCCGCCTGATGGAATATGCCACTATCTATCCCCACACCGGAGGCGGCGCCAAAGTTGCCCAGGCCAAAGATACGCTGATTGAGATGGTCAAGCGCTGCGGCAGCCAGTTGGTGGCGATCGGCAACGGCACCGCCGGGCGCGACATGGAACTGTTTGTCAAGGAAACCCTGCGCGAGGCGGGGCTGAACCTGGCGGTGGTGATCGTCAACGAAGCCGGTGCCAGCGTCTACTCCGCTTCCGACATCGCCCGCGAGGAGTTTCCCGATCTTGATCTGACGATTCGGGGGGGCGCTTCCATCGCCCGCCGCCTGCAGGATCCGCTGGCCGAGCTGGTCAAGATCGATCCCAAAAGCATCGGGGTAGGGCAGTACCAGCACGATGTGGATCAAGCCGTCCTGAAAAAATCGCTGGATGCGGTGGTGGAATCCTGCGTCAACTATGTCGGCGTAGACCTGAACACCGCCTCCTGGGCGCTTCTGTCCTATGTTTCCGGAATCGGCGAAAACCTGGCCAAGAACATCGTCCGGCATCGTGACGAAAACGGTCCCTTTGCCACCCGCAAGGCGCTTCAGAAGGTGGCCCGCTTCGGCCCCAAGACCTATGAACAGGCGGCCGGCTTCCTGCGTATCCGGCGCGGCAAGGATCCGCTGGATAACACCGCCGTGCATCCCGAACGCTACGCGCTGGTGGAACAGATGGCCGCCGATCTGGGGGTAAAGGTGGCCGAGCTGGCGAGCGACCCGTCAAACGTTGAGAAGATAAATCTGTCACGATACATAACTGATGGAGTGGGGCTGCCGACTCTGAAGGATATAGTCGAGGAACTGAAGAAGCCGGGGCGTGATCCGCGAGCGGCTTTCAAGACCGCCGATCTGCGCGATGATATCCGGGAGATGTCCGATCTGAAAGAGGGGATGATTCTGGAGGGGACCGTTACCAACGTGGCCGCTTTTGGCGCCTTTGTGGATATCGGCGTTCACCAGGACGGTCTGGTGCATCTCAGCCATCTCTCGAACCGTTTCATCAAGGAGCCGGGCGAGGCGGTCAAGGTCGGCGAGGTGGTCAAGGTCAAGGTGCTGGCGGTGGATATTCCCCGCAAGCGGATTTCGCTGTCGATCAAGGAAGCCTCGCCGCAGCCGCAGCAGGCCCGTCCCAAGGGGACAGCGCCGCAGCAGAAGAAAGCTGCGCCACCCGCACCGGTCAACAGCTGGGAAAATGCCGGTTTCCGGGTTCGGGAGGCGCGTAAGAAATAACCATGAAAATATTTGCCACAGAGGACACAGAGTTCACAGAGTAAGCCAACAAAAGTAACTGCAGATGGTCTTTGACACGTATCTGATACGTTTTTCAAGGTGAACAGGCACATGCACAGCTTGATGTTGCAACAAAGCAGACTGTTTTGGGTTCCCCATAATTTCTCTGTGTGCTCTGCGACCTCTGTGGCAAAGTCGGTTTAGGTGTAATGAACTCCGACTATAAAGACAATATCCGCAAACCCTGTCCGGCGCCTGACACATAGATAAATGTGCAGGTCGCCGGACCAGCCTTGCAATCCCCGTTGCGATAATCATTGATAAAATTATGGCGGAAAGCCTTGATACGGCACTCTGCCGGCAGATCAAGCCCTTCAGGCAGATCCCGCAGGCCGGGCCAGCTGCACTCTTTCTGCCGCTGTTCAACAAAAGAGGGCAGTTTACCCATCAGCGGCATTTCACTGCGGCAGTAGTCGAAAAACAGTGCGTCGTAGAGAGCGGCTTTTCCGTTTTCATCAACCAGATCTTCCGCCAGAACAGCAAACAGCTCATAAACCCGACGTCGCGAAAAGCTGGAAAGGTTTTCGTTGCCGGCTTTGCGGGCCATCATGTCAAGAATTGAGGCCATGGTCCTTTCACTTTTCAGGTACTGAAATGCAGTGCCGAATCCGCCATGCTTCTGAAATAGGTCCAGCAGGCGCCCGATGGTTTCTATGCGACATATATCGTCATACGAAAGCCAGCGGTTGCGGAGGATCGTATAGGGCGGGAAGTTGGAAAAGCTGTATTCCTCGCGGCCGGCAATTTCCCGCATCGGAGAGCCTTTCAGGACCTTGAGCGGTTCGATCTGGATTTCATGGGGCTCCAGTTCGGTCAGAGTCTGCAGCGAACTCAGAAAGCCTTTGTAATCCTCTTCCGGCAGTCCGGCCACCAGATCCAGATGCAGCTCAACCCTGGTCTCGGACTTCAGGCGTCGAACATTGTCGTAAATGCGCGGCAGGTCGGCCTTGCGTCCCACCAGGGCAAGGGTGCTCTCCGAGGTAGACTGGATGCCGATCTCAAAGCGGAAGGTGTTTTCAGGAACCTGTGCCAGTATACGCAGGTTGTCGTCGGTCAGCAGATCGGCGGCTATTTCGAAATGGAAGTGACTGCCGCGATTGTGTTCCAGGATAAACTTCCACAGCTGTCCGGCCCGGGTGGAGTCATAATTGAACGTACGGTCCACCAGTTTTATCTGCGACACATTCTGACTCATAAGCAGCAGCAGGTCATGTTTGATCCGCTCCATTCCGAAGGATCGCACAGCGCCTTCCACGGACGAGAGACAGAAGGCGCAGGAAAAAGGGCAGCCGCGGGAGGTCTCGTAATAGACCAGCGGTTTCTGCAGATCAACCAGACCGGCTTCAAAGGGAGAGGGGATGGTGTCGAGCGGGATGTGTGCTTTCGATAGCGGGCCGGAAACCGTGTCATCCCCGTCGCGAAAGAAAAGGTTGCCGATTTCCAACAGTGCCTGTTCTGGCACACTGCCCATGTCTGCTGAGCCGACTGTTTCCAGCAGTTGCCGGAAGGTTTGCTCGCCTTCGCCCTTGACCACGAAATCAATGGCCGGGTTGGCGTGCATCAACTCGAAAATGTTGAAGGACGCTTCCGGGCCGCCCAGCGCGATCAGCATCTGAGGTGCTATTTTCTTGATATCCGAGGCGATCTGCAGGGTCTGCTCGATGTTCCAGATGTAGCAGGAAAAAGCGACCAGATCGGCCTGCTCAGCCATGATCAGCCGCAGAATCTGTTCGCGCGGTTCATTGACGGTCCATTCCCGGATCACGATCTCCGTCCCTGGAAGATCACGGCAGGAGGCCGCCAGGCAGGGGAGCGCCAGCGAGGCGTGGGAGTATTTGGCATGCAGGGTGGTCAGCAGTATTCTCATTTTTCCAAATCCGAAAAGTTGATCGTAAATTTTCCATCCTTGCTCTGTAGTGCGGTTTTAAAAGGACGTGACAGAAAGTTCAGTTTTTCTATCACGCTTTCGGCCCTGGTTCCTTTCAAAATCCGGGGCTGGAATCCGACCCGGCGATGAAGTACATCCAGCGGCAGGATTTCCGCTGTCCGCTGTGTATCATCCAGCCGCAGGCGGATCAGGGCGCTGACATCGGCGGTCGTACTCTTGCTGGCAAAGGTGAAGTTGCCCAGGCTGTAGAAGATCAGCCCTTTTTTGTAGCGCTCGATTCCCTGCAGCACATGGGGATGGTGGCCGATGATCACATCCGCGCCTGCGTCAATGGCATTGTGAGCTGCATTGCGTTGATACTCCTGCACCGTTGTAGCGGCTTCCCTGCCCCAGTGAAAGGAGACGATGACATAGTCGGCCTGCCGGCGGGCGCTGGCAACGTCGGTTGTAACAATCTTCTCGTAACCCGGAGCGGTGCCGGGGCGTGTCTTCCCGGCGAAGAACTCGATCGGCTGGGTCAGGGAATAACCCAGGAAAGCGACTTTCTTTCCTTTGATATTATAGAGCGCCATCTTGCGGGCTTCGTCCAGATTCTCTCCGGCGCCGATCCAGGCGATGCCGGCTGAATCCAGATGCCTCAGAGTCTCGGCCAGGGCCTGGCCGCCGAAGTCCATGCTGTGGTTGTTGGCCAGCGTTACCAGATTGAAACCGGCCGAACGGACGGCTTTGGCAACCGCCGGTTCGGCCCGGAAGCGGAACTGTTTGCCGGTATATTCCCTGCCGCCGGTGGCGATCGGTGATTCCAGGTTGGCGATGTTGATGTCGCCGCCCGCCAGCTCGGCTTTGACGGCGGCAAAGGGGTATTCATAACCTTTGGCTCTCAGCACGGGAGCCCACTTGCCAGCCAGCATGATGTCGCCGACGGCGTTGATGATGATTTCACTGGCTGATGTCGGTAAGGGAAAAATGAGAAAGGCAAAAAACAAGAGGATGATAGTTCTGCAGGCTGTTCGTTTCATGGCGCGAAGTATAGCAGGTGGACGTCTTACACAAAAGAAACTTTTCACCGCTGATAACTTTGCTGGCAGTTTCCAGCCGGAAATTCAGTTGGAAACTGCCAGATGAGTAAAAAGTGCAGAGGCTGCGTGTTCTTATCTGTTGGATACGGTGATCATTTTACAATGCCCGGAGCAGTCCGCTTGGCCCTCCCCGCGCCCTTCTTGCGCGGTTTGGCAGGCACGACCGCTTCCACGAAATCGATGCTGAACTCGCCCCCCTTGGTCACATCCAGTCGGACTGCAGCCGGCATGTCGCCGGTTCCCATGCGGGTCAGGATCTTTTCCGAGAGTTGCGGCAGGATCGTGCCGCGCATGATGTGATCGATATTGCGGGCGCCGGTCTCCACCTCGGTGCAGCGCTCGGCGATGCAATCCACCAGCGCGTCCGAACAGGTCAGCACCATCTTGTGGCTCTCAAACAGCCGGTCGGTCAGCTTGTTCATTCTGAGGGTGACGATCTGCTTCATGAAGGATTGATCCAGCAGATAGAAGGGCACAATCGTCATACGGGCCAGCAGGGCCGGTTTGAAGTGACGCGAGAGGAGAGGGCGGATCGCCTCGCTGAGCGCCTCGGGTGTCGGTCTGTTTGTGCCTGCGCAAAGCTGGCTGATCTGTTCCGAGGCCAGGTTGCTGGTCAAAAACAGCACCGTGTTCTTGAAGTCAATGTCGCGCCCCTCGCTGTCGGAAAGACTCCCTTTGTCAAAGACCTGATAGAACAGATTGACCACGTCCAGATGGGCCTTTTCCACCTCATCCATCAGCACGACCGAATAGGGCTGACGCCGTACCGCCTCGGTCAAAAGGCCCCCTTCACCGAAGCCGACATAGCCGGGGGGCGAGCCGATCAGACGGCTGACGGTGTGTGCCTCCTGGAATTCGCTCATGTTGATGGTGGTCAGGAAACGGTCGCCGCCGAACAGCAGGTCGGCCACCGCCAGGGCGGTTTCGGTCTTGCCGACGCCGGAGGGTCCCACCAGCAGGAAGATGCCCTGGGGGCGGGTCGGGTCGTTCAGGCCGGCTTTGGCGGCCCGCACGGTTTCGCCGATGATGCGGAGCGGCTCGTCCTGTCCCTTGATCCGTTTTTTCAGGTCGTTCTCCAGCTGCATGACAGAGCCGGCCTGGTCGCGCAGGACCTTGCCCAGCGGGATGCCGGTCCAGTCCGAAACCACCTTGGCCACCACGTCCGGATCAACCTCGATCCGCACCAGCGGTGAGCCCTCCTGGATCTTGTTCAGAGCTGCTGTCAGGGTTGCAATCTCACCCTTGATCTCCTTGCGCTTATCTTCGGTTCCATCCTGACCGGCAACGTCACCCAGCTCCCGGCGCAGCGCCACCAGCCGCTGGGCCAGCCCCTGCTCCTGCTGCCAGCGGGTGGTCAGATCATTCAGTTCTTTCTGTAATTCGGCCAGTTTCCCGTCAATCCCCGGCATCCTTTCCCCGTCGATCTCCGCGCCGTGCAGGGAGTCCCGCTCCAGGGCCTTCTTCTCCCGCTCCAGGGCCTGGATGGCGCGTTCCCGATCCTCGATGATCGACGGCTTGGCGGTCAGCAGGATCTTGACCCGCGCCGCGCTGGTGTCCAGCAGGTCAACCGCCTTGTCCGGCAGCTGCCGTCCCGAGATGTAACGACCGGACAGCTCGGCCGCAGCCACGATGGCATCGTCCCGCATCACCACGCCGTGGGCCTGCTCGTAGGTTTCTTTCAGGCCGCGCAGGATCAGCACGGCCGTTTCCACCGATGGTTCGTCCAGTTTGACCGGCTGGAAACGGCGGGCCAGGGCGGCATCCTTCTCGAAGTATTTCTTGTATTCGGACCAGGTGGTGGCTGCCACCGTGCGCAGCTCGCCCCGCGCCAGGGCCGGTTTGAGCAGGTTGGCCGCATCGCCGCCCCCGGCCTGGGCTCCGGCGCCGATCAGGGTGTGGGCTTCGTCGATGAAGAGGATGATCGGCTTGGGGGAAGCCTTGATCTCGCTGATGACCGACTTGAGGCGGTTCTCGAACTCCCCCTTGACTCCGGCTCCGGCCTGCAGCAGTCCCATGTCCAGCCCCATTATCGAAACGTCCCGCAGGATGTCGGGTACATCACCCTGTACGATCCGCAACGCCAGTCCCTCCACCACGGCGGTCTTGCCGACCCCGGCCTCGCCGACCACGATCGGGTTGTTCTTGCGCCGCCGGGCCAGGATGTCGATCATCTGGGAGATCTCCCGGTCGCGTCCGAAGACCGGATCGATCTCGCCGGCCTGGGCCTTGCCGGTGAAGTCGGTGCAGAATTTGGTCAGGGCGGTGGTGCCTACCGGCGCCGATTCTTCGCGCACGTTTGTCCGTTCTCCCGGAGCGCTGTTCTCGCAAGAACTCTGCACGATGCCGCCGAACTGCTTTAACAGGGCGTCCCGCCCGATGGGACGGAGAGTGTCCACGTAGTTTCCTTCGGCCAGCTGCAGCGGTTTGGCCAACAACGCGGCCAAAAGCGCCCCGGAGCGGATGCGCTCGTCGGCCAGGTCGATGGAGGAGATCAGCCAGGCATCCTGAAACCACTGGATCAGCACCGGCGAGAAGACCGGCTTGCCGCCGTTGCCGGTATGCAGCCGCTCGATGGTTTGCTCCAGTGCTCGCTGGACAGCCATCGGATCGATCTCGAACTGACGCAGGATCAGCGGCAGGTCGCCACCCGGTTCTTCCTGCAGTTTGGCCAGCAAGTGTTCCACTGTGACTTCGTAGTGGGTGCGGGAAACGCACAGTCCGGCCGCCCCTTCCAGGGCGCGGGTGCAGTGGGGAGTCAGGCGGCCAAGCAGGCTTTTGATATCAACGGTCAGCATGTAGGGGTATTCCTTTGTAATTGAGATTTATCAAAAAAACAGTTTCACGCAACGACGCATCGAACGCGACGTAAAATCAAACCGTTATCCGTTGAGGTTTTTTTCAGGCTTTAGAATTTCGTTGCGTCGTAGCGGCGTTGCGCGAGGTAATTGCTATTTTAAGAACTTATTCTTATCGGAAGTTTTTGCTTCAAATGTTCACTACCGTTCCTGCTCGTAACCTTCCACAAACATCCTCTTCAGCCAGCCCTGCTTCACGGCGCTGCCTTTCTGCCAGCTGATCTTGACCCAGTTATCCTTTGTTTCCAGAACCTCAACGGATTGTCCCTTCTTGAGTACGCCGGCAACCCGGCTTTTGGTGGAGGGTGATGTTCTGACGTTTACGAGCGGTTCTTTCTGATTGATGTGGGTGGCGGCCGGTTGGGCGGGTTGGGCTGTGTCCGGAACCTTTGCAGGAGCGCTGTTAACCGGTTCTGCCACCTTTACAGCGCTGGCCGGCAGTTCGGGCGGAGTTTCAAACTTCCCTTTTTCAAGCACGACGCGGGACGCCTGGTCGGTTCTGTTGGCAACTGTCTCACCGGACTGGATGGTGGCACAGGCCGATATCAGCAGCACTGAACCGAGAAGGGTTATTGATTGAATCTTGCGATTGAATATGAAGGTCATAAGTTGCTCCCTGTTTACTGGTGTTTACTTCACTGATACGAAGACTCTTTTGCGATCCCATGTGTTTTGTCCGGTATAACGTATTTCGATTACATAACGCCCCGCAGGCAGCTGGTTTTGGGTAAGCATGTTCTGCTGTGTAACAACCGGCTGACCGGCAATGCGAACGTTGCTCTGTTCAACCAGGCTGCTTTCGCTCTGCAGGGTCTGGTTATCCAGCGGAAAAATCATAAGATCTGGATCGTCTTTCGGCTCGCCGACGTCTTGCAGGCCAAGGGGGTTTGATCCAACCAGCACCTCCAGGGCCTTGACACTATCGACAGGCTCCACAACCTCCCAAAAGATATCCCGTACCCGATCGTTGGACTCGCGCGCCATGCGGGTAAGCTGCTCATGCCGCGCTTTATCGGCAATCGCAACCACAGGCTGGCCTCCGGTGGTGGCGTCAAAACAGCGGCCGATGCGATCTGAGCAGGGTAACTGGTCGGAGTATGAAGCATAGGCGGGAGAAGGAATCTGTTTGTTAATTGAACAGCCTGAAATACTCAGCGAGGCGACAAACAGGGGCAGCAGAATGCGGGTTTTGGATATATTTGGCACGTTTTTATTTCATCCTATTGTTGTTTTTTGGGGTCAGAATGTTTGAAACATCCTTGTTTCAGGATTGTGAACATATCAACCAATCAGGATCTCGCCCGCGCCCGCGACTACTATACCACCATGGGCGGTTTTGCTGCCCAGGATGGTGGCGGGTTTAGTAAGATGTTGATTACTTTTAACATGATTATGAGTTTAAAACAAAGTGTCTGATGCTAAGACTTTATTCGATGCGCACTTGGGCTATTTCATGCACCTTGCCGTGAACGTTGGCCGTCCCCCGCCAGACCAGAACCAGCCGAGCTTCATCCGGTTCGACAATGACCGTATCGAGCAGCAGAAGGACATCATCTTCTCTTTGCCGGAAACGAACCGAAGCCCGTGGTGTTACTGCGGGCAGCTCAAAGCGGAGCGCACCGTTCCGGGATGCTCCCTCAACAAGCACCTGCTCCGTGCCGGTTAGGTGCTGCGGCGTGCAGAGTCCGGGCGCGGCGGTTGAATAAAAGCGCGAGTCCAGGTCTGCCGGCGGCAGCGGGTTGACATTCCTGCGCCAATGCTCGTCGTAGGTTCCGGCGAAACCGGCGCGCGGCTGCCAGTAGGGGGCGATCATCCCGAAGCCCGCTGGCCGGGGCCGCTGGCCCGGTGTCTGGATCAGGTCAGCCGGATTCTCAATGTTCGGCAGCAGTTGGCCATTGATGTTGATCTTCGCTGCGCCCGCCATGATTCCGCGCCCCACCGGGTTTTCCAGGCAGAACTGATGATCCGCCGGATCCTGCGGGCTGGTATCGGCTCCACCGAATGCGTTCTCCCAGGTCAGCGGGATTTTTTCAAAGGGCGCAACCCTCGAAATTGAGGCAGCTCCAGAACCGCTCTTCATCCATTTTCGATCCCCAAACACCCGAGCCTTGCGACTGACCGGACCCACCGCAAAGCTGACATCCACATGCGGCACTCCGCCATGCAGAGCCCAGGCATGCCCGATCAGCACGCAGTCCGTCCCCGGTTTGTTCAGGACAATATCAGTATCGCAGATCAGGCTCGACTGGCCCGGTTCGCCGGAATAGAGCGGCTCGGAGAGGATCGGCATCTGCTCGTCGGCAACGGTGAGTGTGCCGTCGTTCCCAATGGTCCAGGTTCCTTTCACAACAACCAGGAGGGTTTCTGCGCCGGTGTTGTCCATCAGGAAGAACGGTGCGGCAGTGAGTTGTGTGTTGTTGATGAAGTTCATTGTTTAACCCTGATCGAGTGTAATTGTGTCATCAGTGGGAGTCGAGTCACATCATGAAACTGCTGTTTATCGCCATAAAATAAATCAATATTTGCGCAGGTGAAGTAATGATATCGCCAGCAACTGCAAACGGAAAAAGCAACGTTTTAGTCGCCAGACGTTGACCTGAACTGTATTTGCGATGCGGTACGTAGACCTTGAATACACGTGGCAGGCCACTGACTCCTGTTGTTACAAGAAATAAGCTCTCTTTTTCTTCATAAAAACCTGGAGCATAGCCGGTTGCTGCAATTTTGTCGGTCGTAATGGGCTGCATCGACTTTTTAAGTTCATTCGCATGTTGCACACTGATTGGCCGCATGGCAACCGGATAGAACATGAAGTTGTAAAGATGCGGTTGGGATGTGAGGAAACTCGGCATATCAGAAGGATGATCTGTGGTCAGTGTATTCTGCTGCAGGTCGGACTCTGTTATTAAAGCGTATTGTTCCACCGTTTCCAGGATAAGGTCGTCTTGAGACAGGATATCGGCTGTGTAGCTGAACAGGTAATCGTTAGTAACTCTGTAAACTCTGGAAACCGCATTGAAAGACTCCTTCCGGTCATTCCAATCATAACAACTGTAGGAAAGACAGCCTTGCAGGCTCAGCAGTAAAATGGGGACTATCAAAATCAGATTGAAGTTCACGAGTCAGCTTCCTGTAAATTTGGAGAGATGGTGTTTAAGATACTGATATCCGATCCATTTGTCGCTGACAAGGCTCATCTACGCACCTTCCTTTAGTATTCGATCTATCTCTTTCCGGCAGATATTTTCGATAGCGGTAAAGGTGATGAACTGGGCGCTCTTGGTTTTGTATATCGGTTCGTGGCCGCGGTCAAAGTACCCTTCGTCAAAATCCACCTTTTTCTTCGGCTTGAGGCGTTTCGCCTTTTTCTCCACGAACGACGACTCGAACTCTCTCATGTCGGCGATGCAGAAAGTCCGCTGCTTATCCTCGCCCAGTTTGAGCGACATGGCCGACGATTCCGGTACGGTGCCGTCTCCGGCGCCGTCGGGAAGCTGCATGGTTACCAACTGCAATTTGCCCTTTGTAGCAGGAATATTGTCGGTGTTGACGCGATCCCGATAGCCGCCGCGATTGGCGTACCAGTCTGAATCCGTTATCAGGGTTGAACCGACGAGCTTTCCGGCAACGCCGGGCAGCGACCCGGCAGCATCAATTAGCATCGGTAACATGGAAGCACCCGCTTCCTTAACTGACTTAAAAACCAACGACGTTACTTCAGCTTTGACGTCATCCGGCGCGTTTGTTTTCGCCGTGGAAAAGAGCCGCTTGACCGTTTCCCAAATCGTGTCATCCGCACTGGTGAAAACCACCCGGTCGGGGCTCGCAATGCCTGATGAATAAAACTGATAGGTCTCGGGATGTGCCGTTTTTTTTGCAAGTTTGTCGTGGAAACTTTCGGCTTCGGCGAGGCATTTTGTATAAAGCTTCCAATCATTTCTTTCAAAATCTGCAATAGTTGCTGTATTCCCCGGATTCAACCATTCCGGATTGACTAGTCGATAATAAACATCTTGTTTGCGATAGATATCCTTATACGGATCTGTTTCAGGTAGCGCCGTACGGTTTCCATGGGCATCCAGCAGTTCCAGCCAGCGTTCCCAGCCGTTATTGTTCTTGTACTGCTTGTTGGGGAGTAGTTGCAATCCTCCCGGCATATTGCCGAGAAGCGCAGTTACCTCTTCTCCGTCAGTGCCCAATACCCAAGCGGCGACATTACCCATCCCGATTTTCAGATCGGTATAGGGAATGCCAACAAGTCCACTGCTAATTACTTTCTCCTTTAAGTGATTGAACATCTTGACCGGGTTCCTGAACCACTGCATAAAATCAATATCCGGGATAGTGTGCGGTCTATCAAAGCCGCCTTTCATTCGCCAGTAGGCTGCCGGCGAGCCATCTGATGGTTGTACGCCGTGAATTACCCCGAGCACATGTTTTTCTGCTCCATGAAGCATGCAGGCAGAGCGAGCCACCAGCCCACCCATTGAGTGGGTTACAAGCAGCACCTTCTCGCACTTTCTCCCCGCGTCGACATACCCCTTGATAACCTTGTCGATATATGCGGAAAGCTGTTCTCCTGCAAAGTCGTTGGAGGCGGTCCAGTTATAGCCAAAGGCGTGAACCGGAAACTCGTAGAATAGATTCACCGACTGGTCCCACTCGCGATTCTGCAAGGTCTTGAGAATGTCACCATAACTGCTCCACGACACTCCGCCCCAACCGCGCTTAACACGGGTAGTATCACTCTCGTCGGCAAATTTAGCATTGTGCTTAGTATCGTCGTTCAACACCTGTAAGTATTCTTGTTTAAATTCGCTACCGACCAACATATCTTTTTTTAATTCAGCATCGGTTTTGCGCCGCCCGTAGTTGGTAAGCATAAACCATTTGCTGTCCGGGTCCCATACCTTGTCTTGTTGAGTCCGTCCTAAACAGCTGCCCATTATGCCCGGCACAAAAATGATCGGCAGTACTTTCCGATCAATGACCAGCCGGTTTTGGTTCTCAGTCTCAAACCCTTCGACAGGTTTATGAAGTGCTATACTTTCAATCTCTTTAGATTTAGGGGCATTAGACATAGCATATTCTCTTTCGTTGGTAATCTATTTAAATCACTTATATACAGGTCGGAAGGAATCAAGAACTTTATCCCATATCCGTAACTTCTCATCCAGATTGTCAGCCTCGGTATCAACAGTAATCTGGATCATTGGTTTCTCGCCTGATTCAACACTGCCCAGATATTCCCAGTCAAAGCTCACGTTATTGCGCCCCCCGTCATCACCTTGGAGTATCTCTTCTTCCCCAGGTATGCCAGCGACTGTTCTTTTACGTGAACGAATCTTCTTGATATCGATTCCTGACGCAAAACCGGTTGCCATTGCTGCAACAGTACGGGAAATAATACCTTCATCTGTAGGAGTCTTGTGAATCTCATGCATTTCTACTTTCAATACCATCTCCATTGGTCCTTCAAAGCGGGCATAGCTTTTTTCCTGACGTTTGTAAGGCAACTCAATAGAACCGTGAGTCGTATGAAATTGGACTCCTTTTTTTGATCTCTGATCCAAATTTGGCATGTAAGCATTGGCAATTTCCTGCACCCAGGTAAACATTGATTGCTGTTTGTCAAGTAGGCCTTTAAGTGAAAACAGTGCAGCACTGCTTCCGTAAGAAACGAAAATATCCCAATTACATTCATCATCAGCCATACTATCGCTGTAATAGAGCACTCCCCTTGCCCATTTTCCCAATTTACTTATCTGTTGTTCCTTGATTATGTTTTTATTTACGCCTTTTGGTTTCTTCATCTTTTCAATCTTGGCGAGATAATTTCGCCATTCTTGTTCAGCGTCCTTAACTTTTGGAAATTCTTCAATCTCAGCCAACTGGAATCTATGACTCTGCACCGCCAATTTAAACTCCGCCGGTACATCAATGGCGAATCTGCCCATATAGTAAGTCTTCATACCTTGTTGTGCTCCTTTCGTTGTTGCTGTTGGTTTGATTTTATTTTTCTCGGCAGCGTTGCTGCATCCGCACAGGACCAGACTTATAAACGCCGCTAACACTAGTTGATGTAAAATTCGCAAAATATCCTCCTTTATCTTCCTGGCGGTGTTCAAAATTCTTCGCTTTTCCGTATTATTCCGATATGTAGCAGAAAATAATGCACTGTTATTGCTGGATAAAATACGGCATCACGAAGATTCATTGATATAAAGCCACCACTGCTGCCGCCGATCTTAGGGAAAAAACGAGCTATCAATAGCAGCAATGCGGCTGCTCCCAAATCCCGGTAAACAAGCATATCGAAATAATCCCAACGGAGCGCTGAAAATATGCGTTCATTAAGCAAGAATGCGTAAAAATAGAATGCATAGGAAACAATGTAACAGCCTATAGCTGAAGGTACATTTTCATATGGATCTGTAAATTTTATCAAACGTAAATGAGTGCCGACGCTGATAATAACAATCCAGGCTAAGCTGGCAAATAAAGGTAACAAAACTAACTTCGATATATCACTCATTAATAAAATTTCTCCACAGTCCTACGCTGGCTGACTGTTTTTGGAAACTTCGGTAATGGGTCGATCCTGCAGATCGAAATCGTCAATTTTGAAAGAATAGCTGCCAGGTTGCTGCATTTTCTGCTGCACACCCTGATAGGCATGTTTTTCCTTGTACTGAAAGGTCTCGGGGCCGGAAACAGTATAGGGAAGAGTCAGGCGTGGCTGTACCACTTTTCCGGTAATTACGTGCGGGTGCTTAAACACCATTGCAATCGCCAGAACATAGCCGTCATTGTTCTTCGGATCGGTATTGGAGTTCGGCTGCTGCAAGGCTGATGGTGGTGTGTTGCCCGAAGAGGAGAGATTGCTCACCATCAGGTCACTGCGCCGGCCGATTGGCTGCCCATCAACCATTACATCGTTGGAGGTGGTGACGAACTTTGCTTTGCCCTTGTTGACACCCGAAGCAACTCCGCCAATCTTGCCGGCCTCGTCGCCGCTGCTGGTGCTGAAAACACTGGATTTGATCATTACCGGGTTTCCATCCATGGTGACGGTGGAACTCCCCTGTGCAGTGTTGGATGATCTGGCGGTATTCACATAAGGGATCGGTACTACAGCGTTGCCCACCTGGGTTTTACATACATCCGGCGAGGTGGTTACGGTGCCGCCGCTATCCTTATGAACTACAGTCTGATTATTGGCGGTGACGGTGGCGCCCATATTACGTTTCCTCCGTTGATTTTTTCTGTCGGCCGAGTCGCTGGCGGATATCCGTAAACAGGCTGCGTCTTTCATACTGCTCTACAGGCTCAAGGCAGAGTATTCGCCGTTCGCCATTATCGTCGGAAACAGCCAGCGCGATGCGACCGATGGGAGGACGACGCCAAGCCAATTGGGCCAGGGCATCAGCTAATAGAACGGCCCCAAGTCCACCACCTGCATCCCCGGTAATAACAGCCGGGTGGCGTAGAGTACGTTCCTGTTCGGGATTGGGGAATATGCGACCGGCGGTCAACGCCCATTCGAGTGAGCGAGGGCGCTCTCCGTTTTCGTCGGTAATTACCTGACCCACACTGGCGCCCTTGTCGTCAAGTTGTTCAAACGCCTGGTGAAAGGCGGCAGTGAGCCCTTGGGCTGTAGATGGCGAACCGGTCGGCCACGGATGTGGTTCGAAGGCTCCTTCCCAGGCGGCAAGCCCTGCCAGGATCGTTGCCCCTCGGCGGCGTGCAGTTGATTCGCGTTCGAGCAGAACCGCACCAGCTGCTTCACCGGCCATTATCCCATAAGGATTGGCGGCATCCTTCAGCAGCCCGGCATAGAGAAGTTTATTCAACGGAAGAGAATCGCAGAGGGAATCGGTACATGCAACTACTACGCATTCGGACCGATTGGACTGCAGAGTTTCGGCAGCGCGGGCGATTCGGGTGAAAAACTCGCTCCGGATAGCATTCGGTTGGCAGAGAGAATCAGCTGAGAGGTTTGCCTTAGGCATCATTTTTGACAGAGAAACAAGGATGATCTCATCACTATTGGCGTGACGAGTAATGATTTCCCAGTCCAGCCGCTGCTGTAGTTCCGGGGGGAATCCTGTCAAACATTCAGCAATCGGCGGGGCTAATAGAGCTGCTGCCCGGTGAGTTCCGGCGAGATTCCGGGGGATTTGTGCATTTGGAACTCTGCTGATGGTAGCGCCCCGCAGGATTGCACCGGATGGAGTGTCTGCAACCAATACGGTTTCATGCTCCTGATAACAGGAGCGCTTTGCACGGAGTGAGAGAGCCGTTTGCCAGAAGGTGGAACCGACAGGGGTTTGAAGCCCAAATCCGGTTATGACGATCCGCTCTGGGGTCGTCGTTTTTGATTGTTGTCTTGATTGCATATCAGTTTATGGAAGTCTTGGCGCCCTTGATGACTATTTCACCAGACGCGGTTTCTGTTATGGATGTTCCCTTGATGATGATTTCGCCGCTCGACTTCATGGAAATAGTGGCGCTGCCGGTTTTAAAGATGATTTCTTCATCCGCTTCAAGGACGATCGTTTTTGCCTTGAGAGTGCTGTTTTGTGTAACGGTCGTAGACATATTTTTACCAACGGTGATTGCCCGATTACCTATGACCTTTTCCGTCATATGCGCACCCACCAGAACAGCTTTGGTTAAGCCAACCTCCTCGGCTTTTGCGCCGCCGACAGTTTCGTTCATGGCCGCACCGACAGAAATCTGATAAAGACCGCCAATGGTCAGTTCCTTGGCTACACCGATAGTTTCAGCCTTGTTGATAGTAACTGTCTCGGTTTTGTTTGCACCGATGGTTTCGGTGTGATTGGCCCCTACACTGACCGTTTGATTGACACCGACTAGTTTCATGCGGTTGTTTCCAACGGACAAAGTTTCGTCATGTCCAACCCTCTGCCCCTTATCATTCTTGATCAGAATGTTCCAGTCCTTCTCGCCCTGCAGGTAGACCTCTTCCGAGCCCATTTTGTCTTCGAAACGCAGTTCGTTGAAGTTGGCGGCGGTACCGCCGGGGGTGCTTCTGGTCTTGATGCCGCTTTGGGTTTTGTTAGCGGGGAGATCGTACAGTGCCGGGGAAGCGGCGTTATTCACGGTTCCAACCATGATCGGCCAGTCCGGATCTCCATTCATGAAATCAACCAGCACTTCGTCCCCAATGCGCGGAAGAGAGACCAAACCCCAACCATTTCCGCTCCAGTGCTGACTGGTGCGGAGCCAGCAGGAACTCTTGTCATCTTTTTTTCCTTCCCTGTCCCAATGGAATTGAACCTTGATGCGCCCATATTCGTCGGTATGGATTTCTGATCCCTTGGGACCGGTGACTACTGCGCTCTGGATGCCGCGGACATAAGGTTTTTTCAGGGTCTTTCGTGTGCGGTATACTGTCTCCGCCGGAATGGCTATGAAATGGTTTGTGTAGGTATAATCTCCTCCGATACCGGAGTTTTCACCATACACGTTGGGTTGTGATCCCTCGTGATCAACGGCGATCAGGCAGTATTCTTTGTTCAGGTCATCATGCGTATGATCGCTGATTGAAAACGTACAGCCAGGTATGAACCTGGCACAGTTGCTTGTGCCTTGTGCGCTTTCTTCAAGTGCTTTTGCTTCTTCCAGGTGGGCCTTGGTTTTGGTCGATCCATCCGGCGGCAGTCCGTAGTCTCCAGGGTATTCGTAGATCTCATGGACTTGGTGGGTTTCGCCTTCTTCCGATACCGCCATATCCAGTGACGGTCTTTTGAAGTTATAGTTGGTGTGGGTGATTTTGCCGGGGCAGATTGATCGGTTAAAAGCAAAACTTGCAATGGTTTCCTTTTCGGCAACCATACCGGAGTCATGATTGAAGCTGATCTCGTTTTCACCTTCAATGGGGCTATAGACTGCTTCACTGTCAGAAAATACAATCGTGTGTGAATCTTCGGCATGTTCAAAGAAATAGAAGATACCTTCTTCCTCCAGAATACGGCAGATAAAACGGAAATCGCTTTCTCCGTACTGGGTGCAGTAGCGTTTTTTTTGATACTCTGATTCAAGTTTGAAGACATAGTCGTCAGATGGAATCTGTTTTTCGTCGAGGATTTTTGTGACAATCTCAACTACTGTGAGATCCTGGAATATTCTGAAGTTTTGGTTGATATCGAGCAACCAAACAGTAGGCACCAATATTGCCTGATAGGTATAGAAAGTATCCTCTTTGCCTGTCAGCGTAAAATTGCTGATTATTCCATGGAAATAACGATCTTCGTCTTTACTGGCAATAGTAAGTAATGCTTCCTTTTTTATTACTTCATTGAAATGTATCTTGTCTTTGCTTACCAGATTGGCAGTTATCACAAATGCTTCTGATATCTGTTCCTTTGCTTTAAAATGTTCAACGGCAATTTTATAGTTAGTGTCTAGTATGCTGAATTCTAATTTTGTTTTATTGCCAATGTTCATTTTATTTCTCCTACTATTTATTGAATTTATGAATTTAATGAACTGAATATTTGTTTAAGAACCAGGCAAATTAGCCCATATACGCTTAACTAGTTTAATGTATCCCTTTTCTTGAGGAACACTCTTTTGTCTAATTTGTTTGGTGCTTGGTAATTTAGCAGTATTATTTGCAGCAGCTTGTTTCGTACCAGGGGTTTTAACTTTGTGGTTTGAATAGACTCTAGTACCTAATGGTCGAAGGGTTGCTTGTGGGTTGCTTCCGTTTAAATGCAAATCAAGCTCAGCACTGTAGCGGTCATTGTTTATTCTTCTTATATTTTTTATCTTTTTTCTTATCCCATAATAAATTGATTTATTATTTTTATCTTGATTAGTAACAAAGTAACTAATTTTTATCCCACCTTCATTATTACTACCACTCATATGAATAAAACTACCCAAGGATGTTGTTGGATCATATGCCGTAACTATTCCAACGTGGCCTGGAAATAATATTATGTCACCTGGCTGTGCGTCCTCATTTGAAACCGTTGCATAAGCCTTCGAAATCACGAGTGAACTGGTTGGTTCATAATCAATTCGATAACCAGACTCAATTATTACGTGACAAGCAAAACCGGAACAGTCGAAGCCTATAACAGCCTCTCCATTGTCCTGTTTATCTACTAATTGACCATTATGCGGGTTAGGTGGATCAGATCTTTTTGTATTTGTACTGTTGTAGCGAAGTGCATTTTGTGCGATGTCGCTCATAATTTAGTCCTAATAATTTGAGTATATTCTTTTACAGAGGAGCTTCACTGCCAACATGACAACCTATAAGACAGGTGTTTTTGCTTAGTGTCTGGTACAAAAATATGCCATTGACCAGATGAAAAGCTGAACTGTACTGGTAATGAGTCTTTGTTCTGTTTAGCATTTTCACCAGTGTTTGGAAGCTTGACTAGCAAATCAAAACCGATTTCTGGGCTCTCATGCCATCCTTTAAACTCACCATTTACCTTGTTATCCCATCCCTCGAATTGACTACGTAGTTTTGGGTCATTGCTTATATGACTTGTGCAGTGAAGTTCGATCTTGTGACCTTTTTCTGATAGGCTAGCTATTACAAGTCCAAATGGTGGGTTAGGTGAGTTGTTGATAATTAGCAATCTGTTGTTTGCTGAAAGATATACTGAATGATCACTCGTATGGGCATATAACATTGTGTCAACATTTGGATTTACGAAATATGTGCCCGGTGAGTCATGCATGTAGGTGGTTTCTACCATGTGGTACCCTGTACCACCTAACGGACCTGCATATACGTACTTCTGGCTATCACCTTCTTTATTATTCTTTGCTGGTTTTGAATAATCTTTAAATACAAATGGGGAGGCAGATGGGCGTTTAATTGTCAGTGTTCTACCTGTTCTTGTGACAATCTTATTTTGCATTGCAATCTGTTTTTTCTCAGTTTTAGTGTCGAGTTCCGGTTCTATTGGGTAATTGCTTGATTGTACTTTCATTGTCATACTTGCCTTATCAGGACCGTCATTGCTGATTTCAAATGTAATTGGTTGACCTGAATATGTTTTTGACAACGAATAGCTCATTGATTTTGACATATTTAGGACTGAATAACCTGCATTGGGTTGACTAATATCTTTTGCAAAGCACGCGGAATTGAGAATTGATAGTATGAGGATTAATTTTATACTAATTCTTATGTTGCGCGTAAAACTCATTGTTATTCTTGTTTTCTTATTCATGGTCACTCCTCTTTTTATGTAATTTTATTCATTGCGATTCCCCGTATGTGATTTGTATATTCAGACTAGTTTTCAAGCTTACGAATACATTTATTCTTACACGGAACAAGTGATGATGACTGTTTGGTAACTACTGAACCGATATAATTTGACTTGCCAGATTTCGTAAGAATTATATGCATTGTTTCTCCATATGCAGCTTCATTTCCTATTCCCCACACCCAATAATTTAATCCTGCATGTTTTAAAAAGAAAAACTCTCCATTTTTCAAAAGTAAGTCTTTGGATTTCAATACATTATTCTTTTTCAATAAGGCTTCATGTTGATTTATAACTTTTCGCAAGTTTTCATGCTGTTTACCCAAAATTACGTATCGTGGTTCATTTGTGTCAGATTCTGGACGTTTAACTTTAGGTGGGGAGTCATTTGTTCCTTCCCCGATCCATGACCAGTAAATATTCTCATATAAATAATCTTTTCTTCCAAGTTTCCAAAGATAGCGAGTTGTAGAAGTATTGTCATAATCGATGGCTATTGGATTAGTGTTAGTAAAAACCTTTAATCCAAACGGTGCGTGATATTTATGCGGCCATATTTCCTCAGTGAACTCTTTACCGGAATCTCTTGCGATTCTATTTACCAAAGCCTTGCACGCGGCATGTTCACAACGTTTTTGTTTGATAATTTCTGTTTTTGTAACGCAATGAATCTTTTGCTTATAAATGCTCCCGTCATTTATTATTTCACTCACTGTTATTTCCGAGCCATCACTGCTAGTAACCAGAAAATTCTTTCCTTCATGTTGTATGAAATATGGCTCAAACAATATGCCTGCAAACTCGGAAAATAATTGGCGTACAGGTTTTGACTTGCTATTGCTACTGGGTAGATCAAAAGCTGCCATATATGTCATCCTTTCGGAGCCAGTGATATTAAACGCAAAAACTTCCTGTTTTTTGTCGTTATCAATATCCAGAACCTCTGTTCCTGAAGCATAGTCAGCAGGTAAATCGAAAAATTCCAATTTTGATGATTGTAAGATTGCATCCTCATCTTTTGTAAGTCCTCTTGAATTAGTTGCTTTTTCCACTGTTTTCGTCGTGTTTTCTTTTGATAATATTTTATCTATCGATTTGCAGAAATCTACATTTGTATTTGTTGATTTATGTTTTAAATCAGAAGAGTTGGAACTTATGGTAAGCAATTCATTCAATCTTGCTGAGTATACTTGTTTTAAACATGATGAATCATTGCAGTGATTTCGTGTCTGCTTGATCCATAGTTTTTGTTCATTTATCAATGTGTTTTTTTCTGTGTAATTTATTTGAGCTAACGCATCTTGGTATGTTTTCCCCAGTTTTTCGTCTAGTTTAGATACTTCATTGTTATTACAAATAATTTTATCTATTTTTGATTGCGCATTTTTACAATCAAAGCTAGCCGCATGAGCTGTCAAAGTTGTTATTAGTCCCGCAATAAGAATGAATACTAAAACAACTCCAGAAAATTTAAATAAGTTTGTATTCATGATTTCTCCCAATTTCCTTCTACAATGACTACTATGTTTTGCAAGTGAGAGCATTTTCAGAGTCTGTGCCACTGAATAGCAGTTAATTAATCGTCAGAGCTAAATAGAATCCGTCTGCGGCCATGGTTAGCGTTTAAAACTCAAATGGACAAATACTCGGGTGTGCCTTGCATGTTTCTTCATCATTTGCAGAAAAGTAATATGAAGCAGTTTTTTTGTACATGTTACCGGTGTAAGCCCAAAATTCTACCTCTGCAGATCCTGCTGTGCCTCGTGATGTTTTTATGTTTCTCAGACCATTACTTTTATCTTTAAATAGTTCCAAATTATAAGTGACAAATTTAAATACCACCGAATACTTGGAACCTTCATTTCTTAGTATCCAGACTGGGCCTGCACTTGCGGCCCAATCACACGATGCATCTGTAGTGACTATTATATCGTTACTTGTATTTTCACCTTTCAGGTTAACAAATGTTCCAACCAGTTTGCATTTTCTCGAGAGTTCTCCCGTTTTCCGTATTGTTTTTTCAGCAGAGGCAGGTATCTTTGAGATTGCATCTTCTAGACAAATTTTTTGAGCAGATATAGCTACTTGAGGCGCATAAATTAACAACAATAATAAAAATATAATTATACTTTTCATCGGTAGTACCTCAATGTTCTGATTTTGCGGGGTCATTACCCCCAAGTGGCACTCAACACTTTACCCTTACAACACACATCGATCCCCCATCCGCGCAGGCCACTCAAGCCGATACCCTTTGCCGATATCCTCAACAACAAGGCGAATAAAGCAGTTTTGCGTTACATAACCACCCAAAAACCGTTCCAGAACCGAACTGAACAGATACAGATCCCCCGGCCCGGTAAAGTGGTCACCGCGCAGCTTTATCCTGATTTCATATCCGCGATACATACAGCGGCCTATCAGTCTGTCAGCCGGTGTTGCCTCAATCGCTTCAATCGCTTCCAGCCGATTCAGATTCGCTTTAACCATATCCTGATTGCGATCATTTGATGAAATAAACAGCCTCAGGATCGCTCGAAGATTATTAACAACGTTCAGAGAAGTGCTATTCAGTGAAAAGCTGGAGAGAAGCCGCCATTGCCGGTTTTGCTCAATCTCGGGATTGACGGAAAACGTGACCGGTTTGATGTTGCTGAACACCGTTGATTCCGGGGTGGACGCGGTCGGAATACAGACATCGCCGATGTTGAGCCGCTCCGAAAGTTCACCGTTGGTGCAGGTCAGATCGACATTGAGTTTTATTCTGGACGATTGGGCCTCTGCTTTCTCCTTTGGAATTGAAAGGTATGTGTCAAATCCATCGCCGAGTGGAGACTTACTTCGGTCGATGTGGCAGATATTCTCGACATCCGGGCAACTGAGTAAGGGTGTACGTGTGCTGTAGGCCTTTTTCTCCACCGCATCCATATCAAATTCGGTTATCTGGTCCACCGAGTAAATCTGGAAGTGGGCCGGGTTAGTTCCAGTAGTCCGAATCTTTTGCCGGTTTGTGTCAGCCACAAAAGTCATGGGCCTGGCCTTGTGCTGAAACAGGTTGATCACCGGCGTGGCAAACAGGACGAAGCTCTTTTCAGTGACCTGCGACACAACCAGCGGGCAATCGCTCAGCTCGAAACTGATTTCAAAGCGGGCGCTGTTGCCCAAGGTGCGGCAGGCATCCAATCCCGTCAGGTCCATGAACAGGAACTTGTCCTGGAACAGGAAGTATTCCTGAAGTAGCAGGTGGCCTGACAGGAATCCGGTCTCTTTCGCGAGCAGAGCTTCGTCAGCGGCAAAGCCGACCGGTTTCAGGCAGTTGGGGGGAAGTTCGATGGCAGCGCCGTTGTCGTGTGAGGTAACGATAATGCGTTTCAGATAGCGCATCAGCAGCAGGTACAGATCACAAGCCGCAGGACTGTCATCGCCGAGAAAGAAACGCAGTGAATTCGCTTTCCAGCCGGAAAGACCGATACCGTTCAGTTCGCATTGCAACCGGATGGAAGGGGCCTGACCGGATGGCTGGGAGAAAGAAGCGTCCAGCAGCGTCAGGGGATGCACCGTCACGTCGAAGCAGGTCCGGAACCGGCATTTCGTGCCGTTCACCGGAATCGAGGAAACCTCCGCTCCGGCATTGATCAATAACGGTTGTTGCAACTGCGGACCGGGTGTGAAGGCGACGATGGTGGTTGCCGGTATTGGACGCAGATCCCAGGGATGCAGCGCCTCGGTCAGTTCGTGAATAACCTCCGGAAAATCATCCTCCAGCTTCTGTCGCAGATTGGCATTCAGGAAGGCCAACCCCTCGAAGAGCCGCTCCACGCCCGGATCGGCCAGGTGTCCGCTGATCATGGGGCTCAATTCCGGATGTGCTTCTGCGTAGCCGGCGGCCAAGTCGCGCAGTATTGCCAGCTCCTGCTGGTAATAGTCGATCAGGCTTGACGGCTCAGTACTCTCCGCTGTGAAGCCGAAGTCATCCGCCGCAGGGGCGGGCTCTTGTGCCGCTGACTGTGAAATCGGGAACAGGGCGCTGACCTCGTTCAGCGTGTCACCGCTGAAGCACCAGCTGTTCCACCCCAGCTTGGCGCCGTCGGGGGCGCCCAGCCGGATCGGCTCGGCTTGTCGTGCTGCCAGGATAATCTGCAGGTCAAAGTCGAAGGGATCCAGGATATACAGCCGGATAAGGATTGCCAGCTTGTCATGCCTTGGAGTGCCGGGCAGGAAGGTGTCGAATTCTTTTTTGGACAACGGGCCGATATGAATGCGGAACTTGCCCATCCGGTCGGGCATCTCGCTCCCCAGCACCGTGCTGGTTCCCAGACTCATGCCGGATAACCCCATGCGCATCTGCTGGTCGGCAGGAATCGGCACCCGCCGCAGAATGCACTGCTCCACCTCCAGCTTCCTGACCCCCAGCGCATCCCGCAGCAGGGTCTGCAATCCCTCGGCCGAGCGGGGGAACTGGCTGAAGAGCCCGGCGTAGCGGACCAGTGACCAGGCATCCGGCAGGGAGTCGCGCAGCTCCTTTTCACCCAGACCGATCAGACAGAACAAACGCTCCCGGTCCCGGGGATTCTGCTCCTCCGCAATGCGAACAAAGAGCCGGTACTTGCTCCAGCACTGGAAGTAGAGCTGATACAACCGCTGGTGGAGGATATCCAGAAAGTCGCGGCTGACCGAGGAATCGGCCGAGGCCTCGTCCATCAGGTCTTCGGTGTAGTGGGTCGGCAGGGGCGATGAAGAGCCGTACAACCCCAGAAAGGTGGTTGTGATCAGCAGGTCGGTCTTGTCCGTTCCGCATCGCTCCACCCGGGCCACATCGGCCGCCGGAAAGGCCAGGGAGAGGTCGGGGCGGACCCGGATCCGTTCCTGCCAGGGGATTTCGGGCAGTTCACCCGCTCCGCCTGCGCCCAGCTGCTGGCGGGCAATCCGCATGATCTGGGGAAAGGAGAACTGGTGCCCCTGGGAGAGCAGGTCGTTGATCAGCGGAGGGCTTGCGAGCCCAGTCGTGTCGGCCACTGGCAGGTCCCTCCTCTCAACGTTTCGTAAAACACCAGCCGGGTGTAGCTGTTGATTGAGGCGTAGCGCCCCAGAAACTGATCCAGCACGCAGCCGAACAGGTACATGTCCCCCGCGCCGGCGAAATGGTCCTGCCGCAGCCGGATGCGGATCTCGCGGCCCCGCATGGGAATATCCTCCACCAGCTGCTGACCGGCTCTGACCTCAAGCGCCTCGATGCCTGCAATCCGCTTCAGATTGGCCGCACCACTGGCAGTGGAACGGCTTCCGGGAAATACGTACAATTCCAGCAGCGTCCGCAGATGTTCGACCTTTTCCAGCGAGAGATGATTCAGGTAGAGGTGCGAGGTAAGCTGCCGCAGCAGTCCCGAGCCCAGCGGCGGGGGCTGGCCCGGATTGATGGCGGTGATGTTGCGGGCCGTGACTGAATCCGGCAGAGCGGAAACCGGTTCGGTAATATCGCCGATGCGCAGGTTTTCGGGCAGTGTGCCGTTGGTGCAGGTCAGGGCGATGGAGAGTGTTTCCATGTCCGGCGGCGGGATTTCGCCCGGGAAGGCCAGGCTCAGATGGACATCATAGCCGCTGTGCCGCTGCGACTCAGCCGGCAGGGCATGGTAGGCCGGTTCGGCAGAGCTGTCGCCGCCGAACAGCTCAAAGGGGAGATAGGCCCTTTCGCTGGCGGTGGCGCGCGAGTAGCCGCTAACCTTGTCAACCGAGAAGATCCGGCAATGGGCCGGGTTTGGACCGGTCGGGCGGATCAGGTAGCTGTCGGCCCGGTGGTTAACGGAAAGCGGGT
Source organism: uncultured Geobacter sp. (assembly GCA_964420435.1). Classification (GTDB taxonomy): domain Bacteria; phylum Desulfobacterota; class Desulfuromonadia; order Geobacterales; family Pseudopelobacteraceae; genus JACRCG01. The sequence continues at coordinate 35,850 of CAYQTC010000015.1, read as the reverse complement.
CGGCATCATGGGCAAACAGGTTGACGGCCGGGATGGCGTGCAGGGCAAAGCTGTCGCGCCTGATACGCTGGGGGCCGGAGGGGAGGCTGTCCAGTTCAAAACTGATCGTGAAGTGCGTGCCTTCCCCGCGCTGCTGCCAGCGCTCCCAGCCTCTCAGGTCGAAAAAGAGGAACTTTTCCGGGGTGCTGAAATACTCCTGCAGCAGACGGTAGCCGGGAAAGGCATGGGGCGGGTAGGGTAACAGTTGCTCGTCTTCGGTGAAACCGGCCGGCCTGAGGCAGCTTGCCGGCAGTTCGCAGGCTGTGCCGCCGTCAACGGGAGTCAGGACTATCCGGGTCACATGCCGGCTTAGAAGCAGGTACAGTTCGCAGGCAGCGGCCCGATCGCCGGCCAGAAACAGGCGCATTTTTTCAGGCCGCCAGCCGGATAGCGACAGGCCATGCAGTTTAAGTGACAGGCGGATTTCTCCGGCCCGGCCAGGCTGCTGCACAAAGGTTGCATCACTGATTTCCAGAGGGTGCAGATCCACATCCGCAGTTGTTCTGAAACGACAGGGAGTGCCGTCCACCGCCGCGGAAGAGATCTCCGTTCCGGCCGGGATCGTTGAGGTTTGTCCCCCGTCGTCGGCTGGAGTGAAGCCGATCACGGTGCTGGCCGGAATCGGCCGCAGGTAGTGGGGCAGGATCAGCTGCGCCAGTTTATGAACCAGTTCCGGGAAGTCGTTGTCCAGTTTCCGGCGGAGCATGGCGTTCTGGAAGGCCATCGCCTCCAAAAGCCGCTCAACGTCCGGATCGGTCCGGTTGCTGCCGTCCAGAAGCGGCGCCAGGGCCGGATTGGCCAGGGCGAACTCGGTGGCGAGCTCCTTCAGCAGTTCCAGTTCTGTATGAAAAAAATGGTTGGTCAAGATTTCCTCTTGGCTAAAACAGGATAACGCTTAAAAAATGCAAAAACATTTGGCCACAGACCCACACAGACAAAGACGGGACAAAATCATCATGTATTAAGTTTTACGTCTAAAAAGCCTTTAAGCCTTACCGTCAGGCTTCTGTCCGTGTGGATCCGTGGCTGAAAAAGGTTTTGAATCTTGTTTTAGTAATCACTTGTGAATGCGGACCCGTCCGTCCGTATCCACCACTGTCTCGAAAAAGACCTTGCGGCCCCCTTCCACAGTCAGGCAGGCGATAATCTGGAAGCGCAGGGTGAGTGCGTCGTCCTCATCGAAGACGTAGGTCACGCTTGCACCGGAGAGCCTGGGCTCATATCTGTCGATGGCGTTTTTGATGTTCCGTTCGATTTCATGCACCGACTCCGGGTAGGTCTGAAGGAAATCTAGGAAGTCCGGAACGCCGTAATCACCGGCGATGGGGACATTGCCCTGGCGGGTGTTGAGTATCCGCTGCAGGTGGGCCAGTACAGAGTCGATGCAGCGCCGCTGGTTGTCGCCGCCGCGCCGCAGCGGTTCCCGTTCCATCGATCGGATCCGTTCCAGTAATCGTTCTTCATGCATGTTATTACCCGCTGCTTCGTGCCAATGAAAAAGGTCTTGTATGTCAAAGGGCGGATGCCAAGCATCCGCCCCCCGGATGAAAACTATTTAGGTACTGCCCAGGAATCTTCGGATTCGATTCCGTCTGCTTCCCAGGTCCACTTGATCTTCTTGTAGGTGAAGGAGATCTCTTCCATGTGGCGGTAAGGCTCGTTGCTTGCCAGAAGTGTAATCGGCATGGAAGGCTTGATGCTGACGATAATGGCGTCTTCCAGCACGTGGGTGAAGTAGTGCTCTTCGGTGCCCTGCTTGGTGATGCGGTACCATTTCAGGGTCACGGTTTTCATGTGTTCGCCGGTGCAGAGAGCCTGATAGAGTTTGGGTGAACTCTTGTCGAACTCCTTGGTGATGGTCAGGGGACCATGGACGCGCTTGCCGGTTGCAAGTCCGTCGGTCGGGCTGCGGGGAATGGTGACGTCGTGATTCATTGCGTAGACGAGGATGGATCCCTCGCGTCCCTTCATGTCACAGGAGCCGTCGATCTTGCCTTGTTTTTCACCGGTCAGGGTGAGGTGTGCGGGCATTGCCATTTTTACTTCCTCCTTTGTAGTAGTGAGACACCGCAGGGCGGTGTCTCCTGGTGGTACAGCATTGAAAGTGTGAAACTTTGATATCTGACAGCGGATCAGGCGCTTGCTTCCTTGTCCAGCTTGCCGACCAGCGACAGGGTGAAATAGGCCCCCATGTATTTGAAGTGCGGCTTGACCTTCAGGGAAACACGGTACCAGCCCGGTTCGCCCGGAACTTCCTCGACGCCGATCTCAGCCTGGCGAAGCGGACGGCGGCTTCTGACGCCCGGCATGGGGTTGTCCATGTCGGAGACGTACTGACGGATCCAGGTGTTCAGCTCCTGCTCCAGGTCGCCGCGCTCTTTCCAGGTGCCGATGTGTTCGCGCTGGATAACCTTCAGGTAGTGGGCCAGGCGGCTGATGATAAACATGTAGGGGAGCTGCAGGCCCAGTTTGTAGTTGAGCTCGGCTTCCTTGCCCTCGGCGCTGATGCCGAAATACTTCGGTTTCTGTACCGAATTGGCCGAGAAGAAGGCGGCGTTGTCGCTCCCTTTACGCATGGTCATGGCGATGAAGCCCTCTTCGGCCAGTTCAAATTCGCGACGTTCGGATACCAGCACTTCGGTCGGGATCTTGGTCTGGATGGCGCCCATGGCTTCGTACTGGTGAAGCGGCAGGTCTTCCACCGCGCCGCCCCCCTGGGGGCCGATGATGTTGGCGCACCAGCGGAACTGGGCAAAGCTGTCGGCGATGCGCGATGCAAAGGCAAAGGCGGCATTGCCCCAGTTGTAGTGCTCGTGGCTGGCCGATACGTTTTCCTGATAGTTGAAGCTTTTGACCGGTGTGGTCTCCGGGCCGTAGGGGAGGCGGAGCAAAAAGCGCGGCAGGGTCAGGCCGACGTAACGGGCGTCTTCGGTCTCACGGAACGATTGCCACTTGATGTACTGCGGCCCTTCCATGATCGACTTGATATCCTTGAGATTGGGCAGGGTATTGTAATCGTCGATGCCGAAAAAGTTTGCCGCCGTGGCCGCAATGAAGGGTGTGTGCGACATGGCCGCCACCGCTGCCGTATGCTGGAGCAGGCGGATGTCCTGCGGGCCGGCTCCGAATTCGTAGTTGCCGATGATGGCGCCGTAGGGCTTGCCGCCGAACTGGCCGTATTCGGCCGTATAAACGGTTTTGTAGAGTCCCGATTTAACGACTTCCGGGGCATCCTCAAAGTCTTCCATCAGTTCTTCTTTGGTGACGTTCAGGATTTCAACCTTGATGTTCTCGCGGAAATCAACGCGGTCCACCAGGAACTGCAGCGAGCGCCAGCTCGATTCCAGCTTCTGGAATTCGGCGTTGTGCAGGATCTCGTCCACCTGCAGGCTCAGTTTGCGGTCGAGTTCGGCGATCATGTCGTCCAGTCCTGCCTTGGAAACCTTTTCCTTCTCATGTCCCGGCTCCAGCAGCTGGGTGATCAGCGCTTCGACCCCTTTGCGGGTGATGGAGTAGGCTTCGTCCGCCGGTTTGAGGCGGGTTGCCTGAACGATTTCCTCCAGCAGGGAAAACTGTTCGAGTGATTGATCCTCAGTGGTTTGTATGGCTGTCTGTTCTGTGCTCATGTTTCCTCCTTAAGCCTCAATGCCGATTTCGGCCAGCAGCCTCTGTCGGGTAGTGTCGTCCTTGATCAGATCCTGAATTTTCTTGCGGAATTCGGGAACGTTGGCCAGCGGACCTTTCAGTGCCCGCAGCGCTTCGCGCAGTTCCAGCAGACGCTGCAGTTCCGGGACCTGCTCCGCGATCGCCTCAGGGCCGAAGTCCTTCATGGACCCTACCGAGAGTTTTACGTTCATGTCCTGTCCCTGCTCTTCGGCCAGCTTGTTCGGGACACTGATGTTTATGCTTATATTCTGGGCCTTGAGGATGTCGTTGAAGTTGTCCTTGTCCACATTGACCGGTTCACGCTGCTCCACCGGACGTCCGTCCGGGCTGCCGGTGAAATCTCCCAGGACCAGCATCTTCAGCGGCAGTTCCACGTCTTCCTGTGCCCCGTCCAGTGACGGTTTGTAGACGATGTTTACGCGTTCCTTCGGTGCTACGGTTCCTTGCTTTGACATGTTCAGCTCCTTTTGCTGGTGGTTTTTGAAAATTGATATCGTTTTTGATATTTAATCTATCCCTTGCTCAGCCGAACCATCTCCGGCATATCAAACCTTCCGATCTGGTGCAGCACATCCCGGGCCTGATCCTTGAACTTCTGATCGGTCTGGCTGTCAAAGGCCAGCCAGGCCAGTTTGAGGCCGCGCATGGCCAGGTTGGGGTCGTATGTTTCCAGTCCGTGCCAGGCGATATCCCTGAGCGCCTGTTCCAGGTGCGGCAGGGCCAGTCCTGATTTGCCCATATCCACCAGCATTCGGGACAGTGACAGCCGCCAGAGCAGGTTTTCTCTACGGGAGGCGCTCTTGCTCAGTTTCTGCTGGACGATCTCCATCGCTTCGATCAGTTTCCCCTTGCGCACCAGTTGCTGCAGTTCTCCGATCTTGTTTTCGATAACCTCTTCCGTTTCCGCATCACGGTCCGAATCCTCCGTAGCGGAAGCCGTAGCGGCGTCCGGCGTTCCCCGGAGGGAAATTCCTTTCAGCCACTGGCGGGTGTCGGGCGTGGCAAAGGGGGTGCCGTCGGAAAAGGACAGCTCTTCCAGACCGGGCAGGCGGTGCAGCAGGAAGGCGGTTTCCTGGCAGACCGCGTCGCGTGCTTTTTCGAATCGGCTCCCGAGTCTGGCCAGGGCCTCGGCCGCCAGGCGGTTGAGATCGATCCAGAAGATGTACTGGGGCAGCCTGGTTTCGGCGGCTTTCAGCAGCGCCTCTGCATCGCCGTTGTTGCGAAGATCAAAGAGCAAGTTTTTTTCCTGCAATGGGGGCGCCGGTATCCTGGTCTGTCCATTGTTTGCGGGAGGCAGTTCCTCCGCAGCGTACCAGGCGGTCTTGCGCGTCAGCCGGTAGATCTGCGGACTGGCCAGGTCCTGCTGCCAGAGGAAAAAGGATGCTTCACTGATTTTCATCAATCCGGCGCTGAGCGCTTTGCCGGCCTCGTGCCGTGAGGTGATTTCCTTGATTGACTTTTCGTTGTGAGGCTCCTGCTGCTGGGGTGGGGCTGATACAGCCGGTGGTTCCGCAGGCGTCTCCGGGGTAATGCGGGCAGGCTGTTCGATCACCTTTGTTTCTGCTGCTTCCGGGGTGAGACCGTTGAAAAATTCCTTGATCGGAGACAGGGACGGACAGCTTTCCAGGTGTTCCCCCAGGAAATTGTCCAGACGGATCAGCTGCTCCTTGATCATGGTCAGCTGTTCAGGCGGAAAGGAAAGGTCACGGGCCTGCTTCAGGGCCGCTTCGGTCTTTTCCAGCCACCATTCGATGGCCCGGACCCGTCCCCGCATGCGCACCTTCTGCGGGTACATCTCGTCCCAGAAACGTTCGATCAGTTCCTGATAGACCTTCAGTCCGACGGTAAAGCCGTCATTGCGCCGCGTATGGATCAGGGCGACCGCCAGGTAGCTGGCCACCAGCAGATCCTTGGACTTGTTCATCAGGATGTCAGTGGCAAAGCGCCCCACCTTTTCCCAGTTTACCGATCCTGCCGCCGCCGGTGAGGAGAGTTTGTCAACTTCGGTCTGCAGTTCGTCATAGGCGGGATCATAGCGCACGTCGGAACCGGCCGGTTTTTCCGTACTGATGGGCTGCCTGCCAAGTGCTGACAAATCCATGGAATACTCCGTTCCGATTACATTCTTCCAGACCCCCGGTGAAGAAACCGACCAGAGCTGGATGAAATCAGCCGGTTTCAAGGGGCGTTTAATTGCGGCCAGATAGGCTTTATCAAGCGTTCCCCCCATGAACATGGCATTGGGAACGGTTTTGAGCGATTGTCTGGTCAGCAGATGCCAGAGGCTTACATGCATGATTTTGTCGTCACATGGGCCGCGGTCGAGGCTGACAAATACCTCCGGTTTTTCCGCGTTGAGTGCGGCCAGCTTTTTCAGCTCACGGAAATCCAGGAAAGAGGCATAGGGGTCCAGCGGCGATCCGATGCGGTTGAGCTCTTTGCGCTTTTCGGCCTGCCCGGACCAGTCGGCTTCGGGCGGGCGGATGGTGCGGATTTCATCTTCCAGCTTTTTGAAATCGGTGAACAGGTTGGCGGCCAGATATTCGATCTGGCGCCAGGTTCGTTCTGCGGCCAGGGGAATCAGATCCCAGTTTTCCTGCCAGTTCTTCAGGGTGCCGGAGCCCATGATTACCAGCGGATAGGGTCTGCCCAGGCTGTCGCTGCTGACCCGCAGCACACCGCACACCAGGGTGTTCTTTCCCGCTTCCCGGGCCCAGAAACGCCAGGAGCAGAAGTCCGGGGTTCCGTTTTCTCTGGCGGTCAGGAGCTGGTAACCATTTTCTACCCAGCCGAACAGTCCCTCCACAAAGGGAGTGTCTTCACCCAGGCGGAAATAATCCTTGGCAGTCGGATGTTTGCCGAATGCCGCCCACTGCCAGTCCTGTCCGTCCTCCATTATATCCAACACCGTGCGATACTCCTTGGCGCCTGTCCCGACAGTGTAGCGGTCTGCTGCAGAATCGCCCCGCTGCCGACGAACTGGTAATTCACCGTAATGGATTTAACTCCCATGCGTTCCAGTGCATTTTTTTCCCCGGGAAATTCCCGGGCCGTAAAGGTGCGTCTGCCGCCCTGCAGGTCCTTGAGGAAATCGGGGAAACCCTGCTGGCCCATGTAGTGTCTGGTCAGCACCAGGTCGCCCACTTCGATCTGGAAGAGAACGTCGCTGCAGGCGTCGGGTGACCAGGAAAAGGTTTTGCCGACCGGATAGTTGTTGTTGACCAGGCTCTGGCTGCTGCCGCTGCACTGGATTTCAAGCCGGGTGGCGTGGGGTTTGACCCTGGCTTCGGCGTTGGCATCGGTTGGGAGTCCCTTGATTCCGACGCTGTAGTTCTGGGGCCTGCCCATGGCCATGACGGTTGCCTGGGCCTTGGCGCCTTTTTCCATGAAGCTGTAAAGGGCGCTTTCAAAGGGGATCTTGCCTCCCAGCGCTTCCTTGGCGCGATAGCCGGACAGGCTGCGGGTCAGAAACGGAGCGGCGGGGCCTTTTATGAAGCGCCATGCCAGACCGTCCGGACCAAGCAGGACCGGTATCGCCTGCTGGCTGGTCATTCCCATGGTTGCGGCCAGAACCTGTTCTTCCCACAAAGCCTGGAGCTGGGCTGCACCTTCCTTGCGCAGATAGGACCAGAGAAAATCCAGCGGCCCGTTCAGCAGTTGGCTGAAGAGCGGGTCGGCTGTTCCCGCAATGCCGGTTTTTAAGCGGGCGGCTGAGGCTGCGGCGGCGTAGAGCGGAGATTTGCTAGTGGCCGGATCCTCGCTGAAGGTCTGGGAGACCAGCTGAAAGGCCTGGTTTCTGGAGGCGACAGCCGGCGTGATTGCTGCAAGATAGGCGCTGTATTCCTGACTGGCTTTGGCTGTCGTCATCTGCGCTTCCAGTTTTTGCGCTCCGGCCTCCTGGCCGACGTTCTTCTGGATTGAGGTGAGGATCTTTTTGCCCCCCTCGGCGGCCTTGTTGATGGCGGCATTGTCCTGGACTATTCCCTGGGCCCGGGCGGCCTGGAACTGATAAACCTGTGCAAGCCAGGGGGGCAGGGCTGTGTCAGTGACCAGTGGTTCCAGTTCTACCGTGATCTTGTTGATCAGTGCGAAGTAAGGGCCCTGTTCGGTGGCCATTTTTTTGGCGATCTGCTGCCATTCGGCTGCACCGCGCAAACGTTCCTCGCCTCTGGAAAAATCAGCAGCAAAGGCGCGCCAGGCTTCAAATGCCGCCCCACGATGCCAGCCGGCAAAGGCGGCCTTCTGGGCCGTCACCGGAGCCGGATCCGCTGCGGCCGCCTCCAGTTCCCTGACCAGTGAGTCCAGGGTTTCCTTTCCCTTGCGGGTAAAGGCCGGCGCGACCGATTTTTCTGTAGCTGCTGTCAGGCTGCCGCCCCAGAACTCTTTGAGGGTCAGCGGGGCAATGCCGCTCTGTTGGTCCACCCAGACCGCCAGCCACTGCAGGTTGCCCCCTTTGAGGGCAATCAGCTGTTTTAGCCAGGACTGGAGTGTGGAGATTTCCCGGTTGATGTCACCGGCCTCGTTTCTCCAGATCAGGGCGGAGAGATAGAGGGTGCCGAACGCCTTTTTCGTTTCCGGAGTTGCGGTGCCGGCTGCCGGATTTATCAGCTGAATATAGGCCGGCTGCGGTTTTGCCTGCAGGGCGGCCAGCTGTTTGTCATCCAGGCGGGTTTTGAGGATATTGATGCGCCGCACCAGATGCACCACGTACTGGCCATAGATGTCGTCGGGGGTAGCCGGGGAAAGGGTTGCCATGCCTGAGGCCATCTGTTTGTCAAAGGGGGTCAGGATCATGTCCTGGAACTGCTTGCAGAAGCGCTCTTTGAGCCCTTTTTCGACCTTGATGCTTTCAGTGAGTCCGAAACGGGGAATCCACCAGTGACGGTTTTGCTCCTCAACCTTCAGTATGTCCTGTCGGAAGCGCTCCATGCCGGCCAGGTCGGACTGCATATCGCCCCGCAGGGGGGCGGTTTTGGAAAAGCCGTGGGAAAAATCACGAATGGTTTTCATGTTTTTGACAAAGGAAAAACTCAGCAGGCCGCAGAGAGCAACTCCCAGGATGACCCAGGATGTCAATCCCAGGTTGCCGGTAAGGGCCCGCCATTCGATGGATCTGCGGGTCGGCGCCAGCAGGGAGCGGTCCCTGGGAAGAATCTTGGCAAAGAAATCGTGCAGGAACAATCCCTTGCTTGTTCCAGGCAGGGTTTCCTCTGCCCCGATCAGCCCCATACTGCGGGAAAAGCGGGAGTGCGGGTTCCCCTCCTGGCGGCCGCTGCTGAAAAACATGCCGCGCAGTACCGGGGTTTCCTGGTAGGGATTGACACTGAAGGCGCCGGTCATGAACGTGGCCAGTCCCTGTTTCATCTTCTCGAATTCTTCAGGGAAGAGCAGCAGCGCCGGGTCGGCGCCTTTTGCCTCCGGCAGGTGCAGCAGCTGAAGACGGAGATTTCTCAGGCGCTCGTCGATGGTGTGCAGGGCACCTTCCACAAAAGCGTTCACATCGGTTGACAGCTCCTGGTTGATGATGCCCATGGGCTGATCGAGGCTTTTGGCCGGAAGGTGCTCGCAGAAGCGGTTTACACCCTGAATCAGGTCGCACTTTGTTACCAGGACATAGACCGGAACCCTGACCCCCAATGCCCGCATCAGTTCGTCGATGCGCTGGCGGATGATGGAGCCATCCTTCTCCAGCTGTTCCTGATCCCCCTCCAGCAGCCGGTCGGCGGCTACGGTTACGATCAGTCCGTTCAGCGGTTCTTTGCGGCGGTACTTGACCAGCAGCGACAGAAACTTCTGCCATTCACTTTTGTCCTGCCCTTCATTGACCGGCATGGCATATCGGCCGGCGGTATCGATGACAACCGCCTGCTCGAAAAACCACCATTCGCACTGTTTTGTTCCGGATATGCCCTGGACCCGGCTGATATCGTTGATCGGGGAAGCCAGGCGTGCGCTGTTCAGGGAGGTGCTCTTGCCGGAACCGCTCTCGCCGATCACCATGTACCAGGGCAGCACATAGAGCGGGTTGCCGAGTTTTTTCAGGTGTGAGTTGCGCAAGGTTTCGACGGCCGATTTCCAGCGATCCTGCAGTGTGCCCAGTTCGTTTTTTTCCTGCTGCGAAAGCGCCTTGGCTCTGGCCAGATCCTGCTCGCCGAGGTCGTTGACAAAATTTTGCTCCCGGCGCCTGAGCCAGATCTTGCGCAGGAAAAAGCCGCCCAGAGCCAGGCCGATCATCAGCAGCAACAGGCACAGGCCGACCCACCAGGGCCAGTCAAAGACCAGCACCACTCCCACAACCAGCAGGATGATCAGGGTTGCGGCAGCTATGTAGAGAAAATATTTCAGAAATGCATTAAACCATTCTTTCATCTCAGTTTGTCACCGTCCTTAGAAAGTTATCGCTGATTCCGCTCAGGGTGAAACGGTATATCAGAAACAGGATGCAGAACAGCAGCAGCGGGGCGGCCAGGCAGATGGAGGTGACGAGCCTCGAACCTGCGCGCATCTTTTGTTTGCCTAATTCCGCGGTGCCGCTGGGATGGGCTTCGGGGAAAAGATCAACCCGTTCCAGCGAGGGGAGTCCGACCGAACTTCCCAGGAGCAGTTTGAGGTTGGAGGTTTTGATCTGCTCCAGTTTGTATTCATCGCCGGAGTGGCAATGACGCCCGGTAAAACCGAGAGCCAGGCAGAGATAATAGACTTCGCGTACGTCCCGTTGATGAAGTCCGATGCTGTCGAGTCGCTCAAAAAACTCTTCTCCCGCATCGGTGGTGTTGTAATAAAGTCGCTGCAGCTGGTCATTCAGCCAGCGGTTCTTATGCTGCCAGCGGGAGCTGAGAATAGCCTCATCGATCCACGCGCAGAGTGCGAAGCGAGCCTGTTCGTAGTCGTCGCGCGGGAAAAGCCCGCGGGTCACACTCCCTTCACTTTCCTTCAGCAGCCTGCGAATGTCGTCTTTGATTTCCTCATAGGGGGGCTGCTTCGCCTCCACCGATTTAAGCAGATAGGTGACATAGGCCATGACATCCATAAAACAGTCGCTCAAGTGCATTGGTGTTATCTCCCTACTACCATCAGTTCAATTTCCATATCCGCCGGTGCGCCGTTCCAGAAGAGGGCCAGCCCGTAATTTTTGGCCACTGCGCTCCATTGCTCGTCGTGGTGATTGATGGCAAAGTATACGGTGTTAGACCGGCGGGGGAGCTCCTGGGGCGGAATCTGCAGATACTGAAGCCCGATGCCGGGCAGCGAGCGTGAAACCAGAATGCCCAGGTGCTCCCTGGAACTCAGTTTGGCAATGTCTTCCAGCGCCTGGAGCACGACTTTGGGATCTTCTTCGGTCTTGACCGCCAGGAAGAAGCGGTTGCGCCCCTCAAAGATGGCTGGCTTCAGATCTGCCGCATAGTATGTGCCGTCGTAGGCCAGGCGAATGACATATTCCGGACCGGCGGTGATTTCATTCAGCAGGTGCGATATCATGTCCTGGGCTGCGGAAAAGCAGCTCCACAGGTTGCGGTGGTCATATTCGGGCAGCGCTTTTTTGCCGCCGTGCAGTTCACCAAGGACGCTGACCCGCTCCGAAAATGATGTCAGTTCGCCGATCAGCTGCCGCAGGATTCCGTAGACATGCCAGGGGTGGACCTGCTCGGCCTCGGTGTAGTGAAAGAGCATCGGGACATAACGGTTGACTGACCTTAAGGCCAGAAAGTAGACCATGTCCCGGGATCCGAATTCGGCGGTCTGGATACCCCGCTTACTCTTGTGTTCCTCCAGTTGATATCCGCGGGCCGTGATCTGGTCGCGGATTTCCCTGATCAGTTTGTGGAGCGACGGCGAGGCCGAGCAGGAGAGGCTGGGGGGGATGAAATCCTCCGATAGACGGATCTCTGCGCCGAATCTTTCCAGCTGGGCCAGGGGGATCAGCTCGTACTCGCCCAGTTGGTCCAGTTCGGTTTCCCAGAATATCTTCAGGACGAAGCGGAGTCTTTTAACCTGGCTGTCGGGGCCTCCGGCATGCAGATCCCTGATCTCTTCATGGCCGGTGGTCGTTACAAAGCGGGTAGAAACAGACGAAACCGTTTCCAGGGTCGGCAGAACGGTGACGTTTTCTCCCGAATCGCGCCATTTCTTTAGGCCCAGATAGACAGTGAAAGGCTTTCCTCCCTCCACCCAGGCTTCATCAAAGGCGCGAACGTCTGTGCAGCCGTTTTCTGATAGGGATACAAAGGTTCCGTCGGGAAAAAGAAACTCTCCATCCTGGAGGTTGAATGTTCGTGTTCCCAGTGCGCTTTTGCTGAGCTCCATCGCCCCGACTCCCCAGAAATGCGGCGACTGGTATTTTTGATAGGGGGAGAGCAGCCCCTGGCAGGTTCTGTCGAGAAGCTGAAAATGCTGCGGCTGCAGCAGGATTCCCTGGTTCCAGAATAATGGTTTCTGTATGTTCATTGTTTTTCCTTGCCGTCAGTGGTTGCGGCCTTGTTTGTGGTGTCCACGGTCGACATGATCCCCTGCGGACCCAGGTGCAGTTCGATGTTCAGCTTTGCTGACTTCTGCACGAGAACGGAGCCTCGTTTGACCTCGGTTATCGGGATTTGGTAGGAACGGACTGAGGTTTCTTTCTGAAGCGCGTAATAGCCTGCCACTATGCCGACGTATTTTGCGCCGTCAGTCCGGTCCAGTAATTCGGTCAGTTCCTGCCTCGGTTGGATTACCATCCTCTTGGAATATGTCACACTCGGGTCAAAGCGGTTGCATTCCAGCAACTTGTGCAGTCCGCCTTTCTCATCGACCAGCTGGTTGAAGCCGTTGGGGTCCCGCAGGTGATAAAGGCAGACAATAAGAGAGTGGGGCTGTTTCTGGAAAAGATTCAGCTGCGGGTCACTGGTGAAATGAAGCTGGATGGCGTCTTTCTCGTAACCCCATTCGGGCGGATGTTTGACAAGCGGCGCCGAACTGCATGCAAAGAGCAACGAGGTTGCACAGATGCACAAAATTATCCTGATAACAAAGATCATCGAGACCTCCTTGCCTTTGCGATGAACACAACATGATTTGTGCAGACTGTTCACTTCAAAAGGAAGGAAATAAGGCCGTGCTAATCAGGTTCATCCGTTAAATTGTTGTGATTTGAAACGGTAAAGCAGATCCAAACGGTTTTTTGATCTTATAGGCGGGAAAATCCGGCACTCACCAGCTCAGGAACGGTGGATCATCAAAAAACATTGGCGGTTAGTATTGGCAATGGTTCTTTAATTAAAAGCAATGTTTGCATCGTGAAAGGTATCGGCTTCAAAAGAGTATGTCAATAAGATTTTGTAGCCAAAAACGGGGGTACGCTGATAACATGATGTAATTATTTGTTTTGATGTTTTACGCAGTTTTGTTGAGTCAGGTTCGGATGCTCAAACGGTGGGTGGCCTTTAATCTTTAATTGAAATATATTTAATAAGTAATGTGTCAGTAATGATGATTTGGACACATGGAGATACTTCTTCATAGTCGTTGACGTACCAGTTGCTCTAATGCTAGAACTACCAGATAATAATCATCCCTATTCAGTGACAGGACGTTCACAATGCTAGACATGAAATTTATCCGCGAAAATCTGGACGAGGCCGAACAGCGCCTCCTTACCCGAGGCGGTACATCCTATCTGGACGGTTTTCGAGAACTTGACGATCAGCGCAGAAGCCTGCTTTTGGTAAACGAAACACTCAAGGCCGAGCGCAACCGGGTTTCCGATGAGATCGGACGCGTCAAGGACAAGAGCCAGGTTCAGGATCAAATCCTGGAAATGCGGGCGGTCTCCCAGAAGATCAAGGAGCAGGATGAGGAGCTGAAGCAGCTGGAGGAAAAACTGCAGTCCTTCCTGCTGACGATTCCCAATCTGCCGCATTCTGAGACACCGGTTGGAGCCTCCGAAAACGACAATGTCCAGGTACGGGTCTGGGGTGAGCCGCAGGAGCTGCCGTTTAAGGCCAAACCGCACTGGGAAATCGGCGAGGATCTGGGTATCCTTGATTTCGAGCGGGGAGCTAAAATCACCGGAGCTCGATTTACACTCTACCGTGGCGCCGGCGCCAGAATGGAGCGGGCCCTGATCAATTTCATGCTTGATCTGCATACCGATACCCACGGTTATCAGGAAGTTCTGCCGCCTTTCATGGTCAATCGCGACTCCATGACCGGCACCGGCCAGCTGCCCAAATTCGAGGAAGACCTCTTCAAGATGGTTGATCCGGAGTTTTTCCTGATTCCGACCGCCGAGGTTCCTGTTACAAACATCCACCGGGGCGAGATTCTGAAACGCTCCGACCTGCCGATCAGCTATACCGCTTACACCCCCTGTTTCCGCCGTGAAGCCGGTTCTTACGGCAAGGATACCCGGGGACTGATACGTCAGCACCAGTTCAACAAGGTGGAGCTTGTCAAGTTTGTCCATCCTTCCGAATCGGACGCCGAGCTGGAAAGTCTGACGGGACACGCCGAAAAAATTCTGCAGCTGCTGGAGCTACCCTACCGTGTCATGGCTTTGTGCAGCGGCGATATCGGTTTTTCAGCCGCCAAAACCTACGATATCGAGGTCTGGCTTCCGGGGCAGAGCTGCTATCGTGAAATCTCATCATGCAGTACCTTCGGCGATTTTCAGGCCCGTCGCGCCTCGATCCGGTTCCGCGAAGACGAGAAAGCCAAGCCGGAATTTGTCCACACGCTGAACGGCTCCGGTCTGGCGGTGGGAAGGACGCTGGTTGCCATCCTGGAAAACTACCAGCAGGAGGATGGCTCGGTGCTGGTTCCGAAGCTGCTGCGACCGTATATGGGCGGCCTGGAAAGAATTATTTGAGGGTCTTGCCGCATTAGTCTTTGAATTATTGAAAAAATGTGGTATAGGAGAAAACTCAAAATTTGGAGAGGTGGCCGAGTGGTTTAAGGCAGCGGTCTTGAAAACCGCCGAGTGTAACAGCTCCGTGAGTTCGAATCTCACCTTCTCCGCCATTTAGAATATAAAGAGGGGTAGCTTAGACAGCTACCCTCTTTTTTTATGATAAGCATCGAGACCGGTTTTCGTAGAACAGCTTAAGCGGGAGTATCTGATATGCAAATTACAACACCATTCATAAAGCTGGACAGCTTTCTCAAGATAGAAAATGCTGTCTCTTCCGGCGGCGAGGCAAAAATGATGATCGCAGAAGGGTATGTTTCAGTTAACGGCGAGGTGGAAATACGCCGGGGACGAAAGCTGTATCCGGGCGATCGGGTTGTTTACGACAATAAAAGTTTCACGGTGGAGGCTGCATGAAACGGATGCCGGCATTAATATCCCGGTTTCTGATTGCAGCACTCTGCATCTGCTGTTCTCCGGTTCTGGCGGCTTACAACCTGGAAGTGCCGGTGGATCCGTGGGACGAATACCGTCTGCAGTTCAAAACCTATTCCAAATATCTGCTTGCATCCTATGATCGGGCTTTTGTAGATGACTACGAAGGAGCGATCCGGGAGGTCGGCAAAGCGATAGAGCTGCTTCCGGAGGAGGGAATCGGGTATGCCGAGCGCGGGAAGTATTACCGTATGCTTAACAATCCGAAGATGGCGGAAGTTGATTTCAAAAAATCGCTTTTGTTATTTGAGCGGGCAATTGAAATGTATCGTCCCGATAAAAGCAGAAAAAACAAAAAGAGTGTTAGCCGTAAGGTCGATCAGGCAGAGGCGGTCCGGCTGATTGCAACACTGCGCTATCAGCGCGGTGAAGCCTATTTCGGCTTCGAGCATTATCGCCAGGCCGCTGATGATTTTGCCGCATCCTGCCAGAGCGGGAATACAATTTCATGCTCCCGGATCTGGGATGTCAAGGCGATTGAAAAACGAGGTACACATTGGGTGCCGATTTCCGCTCTTCAGTACTATGACCGGCAACGGATTGAGCGGTCGGCACCTGATGTTATCCGCGCCTGGGTGCGCCGTGAAGATTCGCAGCCGGTGCAGGCCGAAGCCGGTCCCGAGAAATATATCCAGCAGCATCTGGAACTGAACTGCTCCACCCGTGAGTTTCGCCTGCTGGAGGCTTTTGTCTCGTCGGTCGGCAGATCGTCTTCTTCGCTAAAAGACGCAGTGTCCGGATTCGCAAAGCCGGTGCCTGGAAGTGCTCCAAGCAAGCTGCTGACGATTCTCTGCGCCGGTTCGTCCCTCAAATGATTTGACTTCTGGCCCTGTTTAAAATTAGTATGACTTTCTTTGCTGATTAAATTCCAATCGTTTTCGAACGAATTCAGGAGAATAAATATGAACATGAGATTTCTTGATGCCTGTTGGGGCAAGCCGGTAGATCGCACTCCGGTCTGGTTGATGCGACAGGCCGGCCGTTACCTGCCGGAGTACATGGCAGTCCGTTCCAAGTGTACCTTTCTTGAACTGTGCAAGACTCCGGAGCTGGCGGCAGAGGTGACAATCCAGCCGGTGGATATTCTTGGAGTGGATGCTGCCATCATGTTCTCCGATATTCTTACTCCGGTCGAGCCGATGGGCATGAAGCTGGATTTTGTTCCCGGCCCCGTATTCGAAAGCCCGATCCGCAGTATGGCTGATGTGGAAAAGCTGCGAATCCCGGAGATGGAGCAGGATGTTCCCTATGTGCTGGAAACCATCAAAATCCTGCGCCGTGAACTGGCATCCAAGGTTCCTCTGATCGGTTTTGGCGGCGCCCCCTTTACTCTGGCCTGCTACATGGTTGAAGGCAAGGGCTCCAAGGATTTTGCCCAGATCAAGCGTATGATGTATGCGGCGCCGGAAATATACGCCGTCCTGATGGAAAAAATCACGATGATGAGCATGGAATATCTGAATGCCCAGATCAAGGCCGGGGCCCAATGTATCCAGATCTTTGATACCTGGGGAGGAATCCTTTCGCCGGCTGATTACGAGCGTTATGTGCTTCCATATACAACCCAGCTTATTAACGGATTGAACCGGATGGAAACACCGGTGATACACTTTGTCAAAGGTGCCGGAACCATGCTGGAGACCGTCAAAAAAGCCGGCGGGGATGTAATGGGACTGGATTGGCATGCTGATCTGGGCGCTGCCCGTAATGTGCTCGGCCCGCAGATGGCTGTTCAGGGCAACCTTGATCCTACAGTGCTGTTTGCCACAAAAGAGATCATCGAGCGCGAAGTCAAGCGGGTGCTGGACGAGAACGCCGGCCGTCCGGGTCACATTTTCAATCTTGGTCACGGAATTCTGCCGACGGTACCGCCGGAAAATGCAATCTTCATGGTTGAGTGCGTACATCGTTTGTCGCAGAAATAGATATACACTTTTGCAGGGGTTTTTATGTCTGTTGCACTTAAAAATATCGTAATTTTTGTTACCGACCTGGCGAAAGCCAAGATGTTTTATGTCGATCTGCTGGGGCTTCCGGTCGCTGGACAGAGTGAAATGATCATCGAGTTTTTCCCCGGGGCCGGTACCACGATGGGGGTTTCACTGGCCCTGCATGACGATGCCCGTAGTCTGGTGGGAAGACACACCGGCATTTCTCTCAAAGTGGAAAATATTGTTGAGCTTTGCGAAAAACTTAAAAACGGCGGTGCTTCATTCGCTGAGCCGCTGGAGTCTAGTCCATGGGGCAAAATGGCCGTAGTCAGTGACTTCGACGGTAATATGATCGCACTGGTTGATCGCTGATGAAGATTGTAGACCGCCGGCTTCTGGAGCAGGTGTCATCCGAAGCATCGGCTTCTCCGCGTCTGCGCCGGAACCACAATATTCATCGATCCGATGAATCCCGCTGCCACCGCCTGCTTAATGCCATCGAACCTGGATCGTATATCCGCCCTCACCGTCATCTCGACCCGGAAAAGGACGAGGCTTTCATCATTATGAAAGGGCGCCTGGGTATTGTCACTTTTACAGACGACGGCGCGATTGCTGAAACCGTCAGTTTGTCTCATTCCGGCGGCATTCTTGCAGCCGATATCCCGTACGGGGTTTATCACACAGCTGTATGTCTTGAATCCGGTACCGTATTTTACGAGGCAAAGGCCGGTCCGTACCTGCCTTTGACAGAAGCAGAAATGGCACTCTGGTCTCCCGGGGATCGGGATCCGCAGTCACTGGTGTATCTGGAACGTTTGCGGGGATTGTTTGATTGAAATGGCAAGACGATGTCTGATCGTACTGCTGGTTCTGCTGTTCCTGGTGTCCGCCGGGCAGTTCTGCATGGCTGCCAATCCGGTCAAGATGCGTCCCTACACCGGAATCGGCGTATTACTGCTTCCAGGTGCCGTCGGTCAAAATCCGGAACAGCAGATATATCTCTACCAGGAACCGGGCCTCAGGCGCCTGGGAACATTTGACGGCACCAGGCTGTCCGGCAATGAATGGATCTTTGGAACGCAGGCGGTCCATATACCTCTGATCGTTATGGCCCGCAAGGGAGACTGGATGCGGGTCTGCTACGATGATGCCGGCCGGGAAGCCTGGATCGAGCTGCAACGCAGGCATGTCTTTCAGTCATGGGACCTGTTTTTCAAGAGCCGTGTGAGCAGGATGCTGCCGGGACTGCGCAAACAGTACTATCAGTTGTACCTGCAGCCGGCTCGCAGCCCTGGATTAACCATGACCCCTAAGCAGGCCTTCAAGGTGCTTAAGCTTGAAAACGACTGGGCCATGATTGTGTCCGAGCAGACGGCAATCGGCTGGCTGCGCTGGCGCGATGAAGACGGACGGCTGACAATAGGACTGGATTAAAAAACCGACAATGCTGCGCGTTATGCGTTGCGATTTTGATGTGAATATATGAGGTGGAGCAATGAGAGTCGAACTGGTACCGCCCGGCACAGGCGAACTGACCTACGAAATCAGGAATATTGTCAATGTGGCTGAAAAACTCCAGAAGCACGGAGTCAGGATTAACTGGGAGAATATCGGCGATCCGATCGTAAAAGGCGAGAATATACCGCTTTGGATGAAGGAAATCGTTGCCAGGGCGGCCATGGACAACAACTCCTGGGGGTACTGCCATACCCGCGGCGTGCTGGAGACCCGCGAGTATATCTGTGAGACAGCCAATGGTCGTGGAGGAGTGCAGATTACTCCTGATGATATCATTTTCTTTAACGGGCTGGGCGATGCCATCGCCAAAATCTACGGTTGTCTGCGGGCAGAGGCGCGGGTTCTGATGCCTTCCCCTTCGTACACAACACATACTTTAGGCGAGATCGGTCATGCCCATTCGGCTCCGTCACTGTTCCGCCTTGATCCGTCGAACAACTGGTACCCGGATATGGAAGATCTGAAAAACCATGTCCGCTACAACCCCAATATTTGCGCCATCATGATTATCAACCCTGACAATCCCACCGGCATGGTTTATACAAAACAGATGCTGGAGGAGATCGTGGCAGTGGCCCGCGAAAACGACCTGTTCATCATTGCCGATGAGGTCTATACGAATATCGTTTATAACGGTGAGAAAGCAGTTCCGATCAGTGATGTTATCGGTGATGTTCCTGCGATTTCCCTGAAGGGAATTTCCAAAGAATTCCCCTGGCCGGGATCCCGCTGCGGCTGGATCGAGGTCTACAACGCCCAGTACGACGAGCAATTCCGGAAATATGTCAATCTGATTCTGACCGGAAAAATGAATGAAGTCTGTTCCACGACCCTGCCGCAGATGGTGATACCTGCGATAGCCCGTCATCCGGAATATGCCGGCTACCTGGCGGAGCGCATTGCCAGTTATGAAAAGATGAGCAACATTACCTATGATTGCCTTAGCCAGGTCCCTGCGCTGCAGGTCAACCGCACCAATGGCGCTTTCTACATGGCAGTGGCTTTTAAAGATGGTATCCTGAACAATCATCAGACCATCCCGATTGCCAACGCTGAAGTCAAGGAACTGGTGGAAGGTCTGATCAACAAGCCGGGTGTGTCTCTGGACAAGCGTTTCGTATATCAGATTCTGGCTGCCACCGGCATCTGCATCGTGCCTCTATCTTCATTTTCCACGCCGCTGCAGGGTTTCCGCGTGACGCTGCTGGAGAAGGATGAAAACGAGTGCCGTCGTATTTACAGCACGCTGGCGGAGAAAATCGGTGAGTATATCAATTCGTAGCAGCAACAGCGCAAAAAGCATGAAAAAGGGGAAAGGCATCTGCCTTTCCCCTTTTTCATGCTTGAAAACAGCCGGTCTTCCTCAGGCTTTTTTATCGTTATCGTCACTTTTAGGTTTGATCTCGATTTCGTCCTTGCCTTCCGATGCCTTTTTGAAGTTGCGGATACTTTTGCCGATTGCACCGCCGATCTCGGGCAGCTTTCCGGCTCCGAATACTACCAGCACTATGACAAGAATGATCATCAATTCAGGCATGCCAAATCCAAACATTGTATCCTCCGTACGGCGTGTTTAATTATGTGTACACTATCGCATTGACTCGGAAAAAAATCAAGCTCTGCAAGTTGTCCACAGTGGGCACTGGTGTATACAGTGACGCTATTGAAGTGCGCTTGATGTTCAAAAAGGCGGCTGTCTGGCGAATTGACACGAAGAGGGGCAGGTGCTACAAGCGTACAATGCTGCGTCTGAAACTTACCATGCTGTCAGGTCGCTATAAACACTTGCAGAGGGGAATCTGAATGAAGCTGAGAAGATTGTTGGGCTTGTCCGGCGGGTCAGTGTTTTTGAAACGCCTGGGAATTGGTATAAGATGGCTTCTCGCGTCAATTATTGTCATGAGCCCGGCAACAGTTGTGTACGCTGAGGGTATGGCAATCGCTCCATTCAGAACTGTCAACCAAAGCCCGCTGGTCCAGATCTATGGCTTTCCCGGCGACACCGGGGCTGATATTGTAAAGCCGGGCATTGTCATGTCAGGATTGACGCAGGATATAACCAGTAACTACACGGTCAGCAGCAACGCCAGGGAACAGATTGAGCTGGATGGCGAAACCTATCGTACAACCCTTTACGCACGCTATGGTCTCATGCCGCGCTGGGAAATCGGCATCGAGGTTCCCTACCTTGTTCAGGGGGGCGGGGTTTTTGACAGTTTCATCATTGACTGGCATAAGGCTTTCGGTCTGCCTCAGGGTGGGCGGGAGTCAGCTCCCAAAGACCGCATCGGCTACCGCTACCGTAAAGACGGCATCCAGAAGCTGAAGATGGAACAGTCCGGTTCGGGAATAGGTGATATGAGCCTCACAACCGGGTTTGGACTTTATGAATATCGCGACAACGTTTCCCATGGCAGTCTGGCACTCAGGGCGGCCCTGAAACTCCCTACAGGCGACAGTTCCTCACTGCGCGGCAGCGGCGGCACCGATTTCCTGCTGCAGTTGTACGGCAGCAGGACTCACTTCAGCGAGTGGGGCTCTCTGGCTGTATACGGCTCTGCCGGTGGTCTGGTAATGTCGGATGGAGATGTGCTGCGTGACCAGCACAACAATCTGGCCGGATTCGGTACGCTGGGACTGGGCTGGGGACCTGCCTCATGGATATCGTTCAAAGTGCAGCTGAACGGCAATACCCCTTTGTATCGCGGCAGTTCTCTGGATGAAATTTCCGGCAGCTCACTGATGCTGGTTACAGGCGGGGCTCTCAGACTCCCGGGGGATTATCTGCTGGATATCGGGGTGTCGGAGGATGTGGCGGTTGCGACCGCTCCGGATGTGAGTCTACATCTTGGATTGAGTAAAAAGTTCTGATTCCAATTCCAAATCAAAGCGCTATCTTCGTTGGCTCGTCTTCGGTACCTCAACATACTGATCAGTACGCCTCGGCTCCTCAATCCTCTCTGCCTTGACATCATCTTTGATTTGAAATTGGTATGACATAAAAAAAGCCCCGAAACCGGGGCTTTTTTTATTTGGAGTTTATGGATGAATCAATAATTCTGGTCGGCGTAATCCACCCAGCCGCCGGCCAGAACCAGGGCCTTATCGAAGGGGGAAATTTCGAAGTTGAAGCTTTTCTGCTTGCCGGCGCCGTTCATGGTCAGTGTGCCTGCCTCGATGTTGATCTCCATGGCGGCATCTTCGTCACTGGCATGTGAAAAGATCTGGTCCAGATCGGCCTTGGGGAGTTCAATGGCCGCCATGCCGCAGTTGAACATGTTCTGACGGAAAATACGGGCAAATGATTCGGCAATCACGGCGGTGATGCCGTTGACTTCGAACACCCAGGGAGCGTGTTCGCGTGAAGAGCCGCAGCCGAAGTTGGCGCGGGAGAGAATCACCCGTGCATTTCTGGTTTTCGGGCCTTTGGGGTCGAAGCCTGGCAGCTTCAGGTCTTCAAGAATATAGGGTTTCAGATCTTCCTTGGTGATCTCGGTCAGGTATTTGGCCGGGATTATCTCGTCGGTGTTGATGTCGCTGCGGTCTAGAAAGAGGACCGGGCCTCCGAATGTTTTCATATGTTCACTCCTTAAAAGATTAAATATGATGCTACAGATATTTCCGCGGGTCGGCAATCACACCCTCAATAGCTGACGCGGCTGCTGTGGCCGGTGACATCAGGTGTACCATGCCTCCTTTGCCCATGCGTCCCATGAAGTTGCGGTTGGTGGTCGAAGCGCAGACTTCGCCTTCGGCCAGAACGCCGTTGCTCATTCCAAGGCAGGCGCCGCAGGTCGGGTTGGTGACACAGAAGCCGGCTTCCATGAAAATGTCGATCAGCCCTTCCTTGGTAGCTTCCTTGAAAATTGCCGGGGTAGCGGGGGAGAGGATACCGCGTACATTCGGAGCCAGTTTGCGCCCTTTCAGTATCTGGGCAGCGATGCGCAGGTCCTCGATGCGGCCGTTGGTGCAGGAACCGATGTAGATCTGGTCAAGTGCGGTGCCGGCGATCTCGGAGATAGTTTTAACCTGGTCCGGTTTGTAGCCGAAGGTTACGGTCGGCTGCAGGGCGGCAACATCAATGTCGATTGTCTGGTCGTATTCCGCGTCAGCATCGGCGCACCATTGCGAATAGTCGGTCAGGGCGGCTTCCTTGCTGGCGAATTCGCCGCTGATGAACTGCCACAGGTAGTCAACGGTGGTCATGTCCGGCATGCAGATGCCGGATGTTCCGCCGGCTTCGATGGCCATGTTGCAGAGCGTCATGCGCGATTCCATCGTCATAGCATCGATGGTGGAACCGTGGAATTCCATCACCCGGTCGGTGGCCCCGTTGACGCCGATTTTGCCGATGATGTGCAGGATGACGTCCTTGGCATAGACACCTTTGGGCAGAACGCCGTTGACATTGAACTTGATGGTTTTGGGCTGCCGGAAGGCGCAGACACCCTTCAGGATGCCGACCTCCAGGTCGGTCGTGCCGATGCCGGCTGCAAAGGCACCGAAGGCACCGTGGGTACAGGTGTGTGAATCTCCCATGATGACGGTATAACCGGGGCGGATAAAGCCGCGTTCCGGGAAGAGAGCGTGACAGACGCCGTTGGCGCCGACGTCAAAAAAGTCCTTGATTGCATGACGTCTGGCCCAGTCGCGCAGAATCTTGGCTTGGGTGGCGGTCTTGGTGTCCTTGCTGGGGGTGACATGGTCGATAACGGCCTTGATCCTGTTCGGATCAAAAACGCGGTCCTTGTCGCGCCGGATCAGGTCGTCGATTGCGATCGGCGTCGTGATTTCGTGACAGAGCACGGCATCAAGTTTCAGTACTTTGGTGCCTGGAAACGGCTCGTTTACCAGATGAGCATCAAATATTTTTTCTGCAGTTGTTTTACCCATATTCAGTAACCTCGCATGATTCAGTATACAAAGCTTGTAGCATAAGTTTTGATGCAAAGTAAACCGGTGAACTTTTTTTTGATGATCCAATATGGCATTGTAAACAGGATTTTGGATGGAAAACAGCATTGAGCATGATATAAGGTCAGCATCAATCCGAAAATCCCGACAATTGTGACCAATAACAGGAAAAGGCCATGAATCCCGATAACATCAAGCTTCTGCTCCATTCCGTCAAGGATGGTGCGCTTTCCATAGATGATGCCATGCAGCATCTCAAACAGCTCCCCTATCAGGATCTGGGGTGCGCCCAGGTTGACCATCATCGCGAACTGCGCCAGGGGATGCCTGAGGTTCTCTTCGGCGAAGGCAAAACGGTTGAGCAGATTGTTAAGATCATGACAGCCATGTCCGGCAAGGGAAGCAACGTTCTGGTGACGCGGCTGGATTCGGAAAAATCCCGTCAGATAATGTCAGTCTTTCCGGCTGCGTGTTATCATTCGGAAGCCCGCTGTCTGACGCTGGAGAATAAACCACACGAGCAGCGCGGCAAGGGAACGATCCTGGTTATATCGGCCGGCACATCCGATATCCCGGTTGCGTCCGAGGCGGTGGTGACGGCCGGATTTCTGGGTAACCGGGTCGAGCAGATTTTCGATGTCGGCGTAGCAGGCATCCATCGCTTGCTGGCGAGGGGCGAACAGTTGGCGACCGCTTCCGTTATAATTGTCGTGGCCGGCATGGAAGGGGCGCTCCCCTCTGTTGTCGGAGGACTGGTGGACAAGCCGGTCATCGCGGTGCCGACCTCGATAGGTTACGGCGCATCTTTCGGCGGTATCGCCGCTCTGCTGGGGATGCTCAACACATGCGCCTCCGGAGTAACTGTAGTCAATATCGATAACGGCTTCGGTGCCGCCTGCGCGGCAAGTCTGATAAATCGGGTGTAACGTGAATATTCTTTATTTCGACTGCTATGCCGGCATTTCCGGCGACATGACTGTGGGGGCGCTGCTGGATCTGGGTGTGCCGCTGGAACATCTGAGGTCCGAGCTTGACAGGCTCGGATTGCCTCCGGGCTCCTTTTCTCTTTCGGTCCAGCCCACAGAACGCAGGCAGATAAAAGCGCTCAAGTTTGACGTGGCGGTGCATGATCATCATACCCACCGCCATTATGCTGACATAGACGCACTGATCGCGGACAGCACACTGGCTGATCCGGTGAAAAATATGGCAAGTCGGATTTTCCGTCGTCTGGCTGAGGCTGAAGCCAGAGTGCACGGTGTTCCGGTTGAAGAGGTGCATTTTCACGAGGTGGGGGCGCTGGACTCGATTGTCGATATTGTCGGCGCAGCGGTCTGTCTCGATTATCTCGGTGTTGAGACGATCTATGCTTCTCCATTTCCGCTGGGAAGCGGGTTTGTCAACACCGCCCACGGGCGTCTGCCGGTGCCTGCACCGGCCACGGCAGAGCTGCTGCGCGGGATGCCGGTGCATGGGGAGTGCGGCCCGGGCGAACGCGTCACGCCGACCGGCGCAGCCATTCTCGCGACGCTGGCTGATGGCTTTGGCAAGCGTCCGGAGATGACGCTGGATACAATCGGATGTGGTGCCGGCAGTAAGGATTTCAGCGATTGCCCCAACATCCTGCGGGTTTTTCTGGGCAAATCGGTTGAAACCTGCCAGCCGGCCGATCAGGTGATTGTGGTTGAGAGCAATATTGACGATTCGACTCCGGAAGTGCTGGGCTATGCCATGGAACGGCTGCTGGCGGAAGGGGCGCTGGATGTCTGCTTCACACCGATCCAGATGAAAAAGAATCGCCCTGCCGTCATGCTCTCTTTTCTCTGTCGCCGGGAGCAGTTGGATGCACTGGGGCGGATTGTGCTGACCGAAACTTCTGCCATCGGCCTGCGCCATCACCGGGCCGACCGCATGGTTCTGGAGCGCCGGATTGTCGAACAGCCGACTGAATTCGGCCTGCTGCGATTCAAGCAGGTCTTTGATTGCGTCGGAAACTTGCTGCGAGCGACCCCGGAATTCGAGGATTGCCGCAGGATTGCCCTTGAACGAGGGATGCCATGCAGGGAAGTCATGGAACGAGTGCTATGCAAAGGGGTATCGGAACAATGAAAATTTCTACTTTGAGCATTGGTGATGAGCTGATCTGTGGTGAATTGACCGACACGAATGCCGGCACAATTGCCGCAGCACTCCTCACGGAAGGATTGCGGGTACAAAGGCATCTGACCGTAGGCGACAATGAACCGGATATCATGGATGCATTGAACGAGCTTGGACGGACCAGCGACATGGTGATCGTGACCGGCGGCCTTGGCCCCACTGCAGATGACCTGACTTCCCGGGCCGCTGCCCGCGCCACCGGGCGTCGACTGGTGATTAATGAAGACGCGCGGGCCCATGTCAGGCTAATATCAAGCAAGCTGGAATCCCTGATTTTTTGTCCTTTGAGTGATAAACAGGCCATGATCCCTTCCAAGTCGAGCCTGATCCCCAATCCCAACGGCACGGCCTGCGGCTTTCAGCTGATGCACAACGGCAGTTTCATGTTTTTCATGCCGGGTGTCCCGTCCGAGATGGTAGTCATGCTGCGGGAGTCGGTGATTCCGTTCCTGCTGGAACGAGTGACCCGCAAGCGTGTTATCCGGACTGTCACTTTGAATCTGTTTGGGCCGAGCGAACCTGAAGTGGATGAACTGCTTCAGGGGATTGCAAAGCCTGAACATGGGCTTGCCATGGGCATCTGTGTCACGTTTCCATGGATTCGGGTGACACTGCGGGCCGAAGCCGACAATGCTGATGCCGTCGCCGAACTTCTGCTTTCAGCTGGCAGTCAGGTCAAGGAAAGGCTAAAGGAGTACATCTTTTCCACCTCTGGCACCGGCATGGACGATACCGTGGCGGAACTGTTCCGTAATCGTTGCCTGACCCTGGCGCTGGCCGAATCATGCACCGGAGGTTTGATAGCCAAGCGGATCACCGACATACCGGGCAGTTCCGCCTATTTTCTGGAAGGTGTCGTGACCTATGGCAATGCCGCCAAAATGAGGATCCTGGGAGTGCCGTCCGACCTGCTGGACACAAAGGGGGCGGTAAGCTCCGAGTGTGCCTCGGCCATGGCCAAAGGCGTGCGGGCCGCAGCCGGAAGTGATCTGGGGCTGGCTGTGACCGGAATTGCCGGGCCGGATGGCGGTACTGAAGAAAAGCCGGCCGGAACGGTCTTCATCTCGCTGGCGGCCCCGGACGGATGCTGGACCAAGCGTTTCCATTTTAATGGTTCCAGGAATGAAGTTCGCACTCTGACGGCCTGGACGGCGATGGATTGGCTGCGCAGGTATCTGCTCCAGAGAGAAGCAGGCTGATTCAGATAAACCCTTGCGGTAAATCTTCCGGATATGCTATTTTTACCGCTTTGATCCACCATATCCCACCTAAATTCAGGAGTACTACCATGTCGGATAAAAACAGCGCTGCTGATAAAAACAAGGCGATTGAACTGGCTCTCAGCCAGATTGAAAAACAGTTCGGCAAGGGTGCCATCATGCGCCTGGGCAATGATGAGCCGCTGCCTGGTGTGGACGCCATTTCCACCGGCGCAATCTCCCTGGATGTGGCTTTGGGGGTCGGCGGTGTGCCGCGCGGCAGGATCGTCGAAATATACGGCCCGGAATCATCCGGAAAAACCACCCTGGCGCTGCATATTGTGGCCGAAGCCATGAAAAGCGGCGGAATCGCTGCCTTTGTTGATGCCGAGCATGCCCTTGATATCGGTTATGCCCGCAAGCTGGGTGTCAGAACCGACGATCTGCTGGTGTCCCAGCCGGATACCGGCGAACAGGCCCTGGAGATTGCCGAAACGCTGGTGCGCAGCGGCGCCATCGACGTTCTGGTGGTTGACTCAGTGGCGGCCCTGGTGCCCAAGGCAGAAATCGAAGGGGATATGGGCGATTCCCACATGGGTCTGCAGGCCCGCCTGATGTCCCAGGCTCTGCGCAAGCTGACCGGTATAATCAGCAAATCCAACTGCTGCGTGATCTTCATCAACCAGATCCGTATGAAGATCGGCGTCATGTTCGGCAACCCGGAAACCACCACCGGCGGTAATGCTCTCAAGTTCTACGCTTCTGTGCGTATGGATATCCGCAAGATCGCAACCCTCAAACAGGGAGACCAGATCATCGGCTCCCGCACCCGTGTCAAAGTCGTCAAGAACAAGGTGGCCCCCCCCTTCAAGGAAGTCGAGTTTGACATTCTGTACGGCGAGGGCATCTCGCGCACCGGCGATGTACTTGATATGGCTGTGGAGAGAAGCATTGTCGAGAAGAGCGGCGCCTGGTTCTCGTACGGCAAGGAGCGCATCGGTCAGGGACGCGAAAATTCCCGTACCTGGCTGAAGGAGCATCCGGAAGTTCTGGCGGAGATTGAGGAAAAGCTGCTTGCGATTGTCAAGCCGGCTCCGGCAGCTGCAAAGCCTGAATAAACTGTGGAGGTAGACTGTGGAGCTGAACGAAATACTCACGATTGCCTTCAAGGCCAAGGGTTCTGATATTCATATCAAGACCGGTCTGCCGCCGATTGTCCGCATCGATGGTCGTCTGCATCCGATCCCCAACGCCCAGCGATTGTCGCCGGATTTTGTTTCCAGTACGGCCCAGACGATGATGAATGATCGCCAGAGAAGAATCTTCGAGGAAAACTCCGAAGTCGATCTGGCATATGCCGTGCCTGGTCTGGGACGTTTCAGGGTCAGTGTCTATCGTCAGCGCGGCACGGTGGCAATGGTCTTTCGTTCGATTGCTTTTGTCATACCGACCCTGGAAGGGCTTAAGCTTCCTCCGGTCATAAATAAGCTCTGCAAGGAGGAGCGTGGTCTGATCCTTGTGACCGGGACCACCGGTTCCGGTAAATCCAGTACACTGGCGGCCATGATTGATTCCATCAATCAGAATCGTACCTGCAACATTATTACGATCGAGGACCCGGTCGAATTCCTGCACCGCGACAACAAGAGCATTATCAGCCAGCGCGAGGTCGGATCGGATACTCCGACCTTCTCGGCTGCGCTGAAAGGCGCCCTGCGTCAGGATCCGGACGTTATCCTGGTGGGCGAGATGCGTGATTATGAAACAATCGAAACGGCCATGACCGCTGCCGAGACCGGCCATCTGGTCATGTCGACCCTGCATACGATGGATGCGGCCGAAACCATTAACCGTATCATCGGTGTTTTTCCCCCGTATCACCAGCGTCAGGTGCGTATCCAGCTTGCCAGTATCATCAAGGGGGTTATCTCTCAGCGACTGGTCCCCCGGGCGGATGGCAAGGGGCGTGTGCCGGCGGTTGAGGTCATGCTGGCATCGGCCCGCGTCAAGGAGTGTATCGACGACAAGGAAAAGACCAAACAGCTGCATGATGCGATATCGCAGGGCTTTGTCACTTATGGCATGCAGACCTTTGACCAGTCTTTGATGAGGCTTTATTCCCAGAGCCTGATTACATACGATGAGGCGGTCCGGCAAAGTTCCAATCCGGATGACTTCGCCCTTAAGGTTTCGGGTATTTCGTCCACCTCGGATGCTTCCTGGGAAGGGTTTGAAAACAATCCGGAAGATGTGGAAGCGGAGCCGGAAAAGCTTGATATCGAAAAATACTGAGCTCCAAACGGCTGAAAGCGCTTATCAGTACGCACTGAGACTGCTGACCGGGCGGGATTACACCGTTGCAGGTGTGCTGCGAAAGTTTGCTGCGCGAGGGGTCTCCGAGTTTGATGCCGATGCGGCTCTGGTTCGCCTTCAACGGGAAGGGTGGCTGGACGACCGGCGATATGGCGAGCGGTTTGCGGAGTCGGCCCTTTCAAACGGCCGCTTTTACGGGTCGCGTTTACGGCAGGAGATGCGCCGCAGAGGATTTGATGCAGATCTTGTTGATGATGTGCTGGGTAGATTGAAGGACCATCATGACGAGGGAGCCGAGATCAGAGTCATAATCGATCGCCGGTATCCCGGTTTCAGTTTTTCGGCAGCGACGGATCGTGATCGGCGCAGGATAATCGGTTATCTGCAGCGTCGGGGTTTCGGGCTCTCGGGAATACTGAAGGTTCTCAAGGGTGTGCAGCAGGATTAGGAATACATTTTTACTATAAGCTGAAGGGAAACAATAAATGACAGGTACAGAGATCAGGAATCTATTTTTACAGTATTTTGCAGACCGGGGACACACCATCGTTTCCAGTTCGGGGATACTTCCCAAGAATGACCCGACCCTGATGTTTACCAATGCAGGTATGAACCAGTTCAAGGACTGCTTTCTGGGGATGGAGGACCGTGGCTATTACCGGGCCTGCAGCTCGCAAAAGTGTGTACGGGCTGGCGGAAAGCATAACGATCTCGAGAATGTCGGCCGTACGGCGCGTCATCATACCTTTTTCGAAATGCTGGGGAACTTTTCCTTTGGTGATTATTTCAAAAAAGAGGCGATTGCTTTTGCCTGGGAGTTTTTGACCAAAGAGCTGCAGCTGGACAAAAGCCGTCTGTATGTAACCGTCTATACCGATGATGACGAAGCCGCCGATATCTGGCATCTGCAGGAAGGTGTGCCGCGCGAGAAGATCTACCGCTTCGGTGAAAAGGACAACTTCTGGTCAATGGGTGATACTGGTCCCTGCGGCCCCTGTACCGAGATTTTCTGGGACAACGGTCCCGAGGTTGGATGCGGCTCCCCGGACTGTACCGTCGGCTGTGACTGCGACCGCTACATGGAAATCTGGAACAACGTCTTCATGCAGTTCAACCGTTCTGCTGACGGGAGTATGGTGCCGCTGCCCAAGCCGTCCGTGGATACCGGCATGGGGCTCGAACGCATCACAACTGTCATGCAGGGTGTGCGTTCCAACTACGATACGGACCTGCTGCAGGGCATAATCCGTCACATTGAGCGGCACAGCGGAAAGAAATACGGAGCCAATGAGAAGGACAGCATCTCGATGCGTGTCATTGCCGATCACTGCCGCGCCGTTACGTTTCTGATCTGTGATGGTGCATTGCCCAGTAACGAGGGACGCGGTTACGTCCTGCGCCGTATCATGCGCCGTGCCGCACGTCATGCCAAGATGCTGGGAGTCAGTGAACCGCTGCTCTGCCGGATGGTGGAGGCGGTGCGCGAAATGATGGGGGATGCCTATCCGGAACTGGCCGAGCGTGAAGCCTACATTAAAAAGGTGACACTGGCCGAAGAAGAGCGCTTCAATGAAACCCTCGACCGCGGTCTGGGGCTTCTCAATGACGAGGTGGCTTCATTGCAATCCGCCGGAAAGAATGTCATTCCGGGCGAAGTCCTGTTCAAGCTTTATGATACCTACGGCTTCCCGATCGATCTTACCGGTGATATCGTTGAATCGGAAGGTTTTACTATTGATGAAGCCGGGTTCACCGCCTGCATGGAGAAACAGCGCGAGCTGGGCCGTGAAAACTGGAAAGGATCCGGGGCGGCCGGTATTGCCGATATTTACAAGGCGATTCACAGCCGCGGAGTGCACTCCCAGTTTATCGGTTACGATGCTCTCACCTCCTATTCGCCGATCCTGGCACTGGTGCGGGACGGGGTTGAGGCTTCCTCCGCCGCCGCCGGCGACCTGGTGGATGTGATCGTAGAAGCAACTCCCTTCTACGGAGAATCGGGAGGACAGGCCGGCGACAGCGGTGTCATCTCTTCAGGCAGCGCGCATCTGGATGTGCTGGAATCAACGCGGCCCTTCCCGGATTTGATTGTTCATCACTGCCAGGTAAGGGAAGGTGCGGTGCGTTTGTCGGATGCGGTCAATCTGACGGTCACAACATCCGTACGCAGGGCAACAGCCCGTAACCATACTGCCACCCATCTGCTTCAGACCGCCCTGCGTCAAGTGCTGGGCGAGCATGTGAAGCAGGCCGGTTCGCTGGTGTCCGCAGAGCGACTGCGCTTTGACTTTACCCACTTTTCTGCCATGACCGCCGATGAGATTCGCCAGGTAGAAGCGCTGGTCAACGGTTTTATTATGGATAATGATCCGGTCACCACAAAACTGATGCAGATCAATGAGGCCATTGAAGCCGGCGCGACTGCATTGTTTGACGAAAAGTACGGTGATTCGGTCAGGGTTGTAAAGGTCGGTGATATCAGTATGGAATTGTGCGGCGGGACCCATGTCAGGGCGGCCGGAGATATCGGGCTGTTCAAGATTGTTTCTGAGGCCGGAATTGCTGCCGGAGTACGTCGTATCGAGGCTCAGACCGGTACAGGTGCACTGGGGTTTGTCCGGAAGGTTGAGGATGAGCAGCGTGCAATCGCTGTGCTATTGAAGGCCGAAGGCGGCAATCCTCTGGACAGGCTTGAAAAATTACTGTCGCGTCAGAAGGAGATGCAGAGGGAAATTGAAGCGCTGCAGGGCAAGCTTAATGCTGCCGCATCAGGCGATCTGCTGTCTCAGGCCGTTGTGGTTAACGGCGTAAAGCTGCTGGCGGTTCAGGTGCAGGTGGAGGACGTCAAGGCGTTACGAGATTTATCCGACACTCTGAAAGACAGAATCGGTGAAGGGGTGATTGTTCTCGGAGCCGATATAGGCGGCAAGGGCAATCTGCTTGTAGCAGTTACCAGGGAGTTGAGTGCAAGAATCAAAGCCGGCGATATGATAAAACAGGTGGCACCGGTCATTGGCGGCAGCGGCGGAGGAAAGCCGGAGTTGGCCCAGGCTGGCGGAGCGCAGGCTGAAAAAATTGGAGACGCTCTGGAAATGGTCAGGAAAATCATTGCCGGTATCTGATGCAGGTGGGAAATAATATGATCAAGTCACGTAAAAATGGGGCAGAAGCCCCATTGCATGCCGGCAAGACAACCATTCTGGTTGTTGATGATGATGCGTGCATACGTGATCTGTGCGAACGAGCCCTCAGGGAATATCGGGTGCTGCAGGCCGGCTCGGGTCAGGAAGCTCTCCGTGTGTACAGGAAAGAGCATGTAGACCTGATTCTGTCAGATGTCATGATGCCGAATGGTACAGGAATCGAACTTTTAAAGCAGGTCAAACAGCTCGATCCAAACGCTGCTGTTATAATAATGACCGGGTTTTCTGAGAAAGATGTCATCCTCAATGCCCTTAAGGAGGACGCGGACGATTTTATTAACAAGCCGCTCAATCTGCTGCAGCTCAAGACGTCCGTCGACAAGGTCCTGGTAAAAAAAGAGCTTAAGGAAGAATTGGCAAACATCAAGCGTGCAGACCAGCTCAAGAGTAATTTTCTGTCGCTCATATCGCATAAGTTGCGCACACCTATAACCGGCATATCGCTTTTTCTGCAGAATATTCAGCGGGGAGTCTATGATTCCGACAAAGAAATGTTTCTCCAGAATGTTTCACTGGCCACCGAAGAAGCTGCTCATCTCAGCAGACTGGTTGCAGACCTGCTGACATTCAGTCGGGTAATGATTGATGCCGAAGACAATTTCCGTGAAGAATGTGACCTGAATGCAATCGCCTCGGAACTGATGGCTAAGTCCCGCGAATTCCACGGCAAACTGTCGATCGAGATCGATCTTAACCTGGGGCAGTTGCCCGTACTGAGTCTCTATCGCAACAAAATCAGCTTTGCTCTATACCAGATAATCGATAATGCCTTTAAATTCTCCGGCGAATATGGACACGTGGGGCTTACAACGGTCGCAGCCAGTAATGAAGTTTGTATAATTGTGACGGATTCGGGGATCGGTATTCCCCGGTCTGAGTTTTCCAAGCTGTTTGAAAAGTTTTACCAGATTGATCCCGACAATACCGGACAGGTAAGGGGCTTCGGGTTGGGGCTTTTCTATGCAAGGGATTTTATTCGTCAGCATGGCGGCAGCATAAGTCTGGACAGCGAACCCGGACTTGGAACTACTGTAACTATCTGTCTGCCATTGCAATAATCTTTTGAGGTTTTGATTGACTTGCTGTAAACTGCCGACCTTCAAGTTGGCAGTTTCTATTTTCAGACGGGAAATTGAGCTATGAAACAATTAATTGAGAAGGCCAATACGCTGATGGAGGCGCTGCCATACATAAGGCGATTTGCCGGTAAAACATTTGTCATAAAATACGGCGGACATGCCATGTCGGACGATAAGCTGAAAGAATCGTTTGCACTGGATGTTATATTGCTCAAATCTTTGGGAATAAATGCGGTCATAGTGCATGGCGGCGGCCCCCAGATCAACGAAACCCTGAAGCGCTACGGGATAGTTTCAGAGTTTGTCAGGGGCATGCGTGTAACCGACTCCGAGACAATGGGCGTTGTTGAAATGGTGCTGGTCGGTCAGGTCAACAAGGAAGTTGTAGGATACCTCAATCAGCACGGCGGCAAGGCGGTCGGCCTCTCCGGCAAGGACGGTACGCTGCTGCTGTCCAAAAAGCTCCTTCAGGAAGTCAAGGCCGATGACGGCACACTGGAGTTGCTGGATATCGGTTATGTAGGTGATGTGGTCAAGGTCAATACGGATCTGATCAAGACCCTGGAAAGCGGCAACTACATCCCGGTCATCGCTCCGGTAGGTGTCGGACCGGAAGGCGAAAGCTACAACATCAATGCCGACCTGGTGGCCGGGCGGGTCGCTGCGGCCCTTAATGCGGAAAAGCTGATACTGCTGACTGACATCAACGGCGTTAAGGATAAAAGCGGCACCCTGCTGGAAAGTATTTCAGTCAGTGATCTGCACCGCTTGATTGAGGAGGACGCCATCACCGGCGGAATGATCCCCAAGGTTGTCTGTTGTGCGGACGCTCTCAGAGACGGCGTCAAGAAGGCCCATATCATTGATGGCCGGATGGAGCACGCGGTATTGCTGGAAATATTTACCGACGTCGGCATCGGCACGGAGATTGTGAAATGACATCAGAACAGTGGATAGAGAAGTCCGACAGATATATCATGAAAACCTACGGCCGTTATCCAATCGTACCGGTTCGGGGCGAGGGTTGTCGCCTGTGGGACGCAGACGGCAAGGAATACCTGGATTTTCTGGGTGGAGTGGCGGTCAACAA
This sequence comes from uncultured Geobacter sp., assembly GCA_964420435.1. Classification (GTDB taxonomy): domain Bacteria; phylum Desulfobacterota; class Desulfuromonadia; order Geobacterales; family Pseudopelobacteraceae; genus JACRCG01. Next base: position 1,358 of record CAYQTC010000015.1, on the reverse strand, counting down.
CCTGGGACATTGCCATCCGAAGATCGTCAAGGCGCTTCAGGACCAGGCAGCCCAGCTGATCCACTGTTCCAATTACTACCAGATTCCCCAGCAGATCGAGCTGGCTGAACTTCTCTGCAAACATTCTTTTGCCGACAAGGCTTTTTTCTGTAACAGCGGTGCCGAGGCCAATGAAGCGGCCATAAAGCTGGCCCGTAAATACAGCCGGGACACCTACGGTCCGGAACGCTACGAGATCATCACCGCCGCCGAATCGTTCCATGGACGCACCATGGCCACCGTATCGGCCACCGGGCAGGAAAAGGTGCAGCGCTTTTTTGATCCGCTGCTGCATGGTTTTTCCCACGTTCCCTTCAATGATGCGGCTGCCCTGGAGGCCGCTGTTACTCCCAATACCTGCGCTGTAATGCTGGAGCCGATTCAGGGTGAGGGGGGGGTAAACATTCCTTCTCCGGGCTATTTCCAGGAAGTGCGCCGTATCTGTGATCAACATGGCCTGTTGCTGATATTTGATGAAGTGCAGGTCGGTATGGGACGAACCGGCAAGCTGTTCGCATATGAACATTTCGAGGTGGTTCCTGATATCATGACCCTTGCCAAGGCTCTGGCCGGCGGGGCGCCGATCGGCACCATGCTGGCCAAAGACCAGTTTGCCTCGGCTTTCACGCCCGGCACCCACGGCTCCACTTTCGGCGGAAATCCGCTTGTCTGTGCCGCTGCCATTGCCACTGTCCGGACCATACTGGAAGACGGCATTCTTAACCGGACCGAGGAGATCGGCGAATATCTGGCGGGGGAGTTGGAAGCGCTGGGCAAAAAATACCCGTTCGTGAGGGATGTGCGCGGCATCGGGCTGATGATCGGAATGGGACTGTCGATACCCGGTGCGGAAATTGTGAAAAAAGGACATGCACGGGGAATACTCCTGAATGTTACCCACGATACTGTGCTGCGCTTTGTTCCGCCTCTTGTAGTCACAAAGCAGGAAATAAACAGCATGATTGAAATACTGGACGGCATTTTTGCCGAGGAGAACTAGATGACGAGACACTTTCTGGCGCTGCATGACTTCAGCGAAATTGAGCTTTACGGTATGCTGACGCTGGCTCGCGAGTTGAAGGAAAAGCAGAAGCAGGGTATTTCCCATAGACTGCTGGACGGCAAGACCGTCGCGCTGATTTTCGAAAAAGCTTCCACCCGTACCAGGGTCTCCTTCGAGGTGGGCGTCTTTCAATTAGGCGGGCACGGCCTGTTTCTTTCCTCCGGCAACTCCCAGATGGGGCGCGGTGAACCGATCAGGGACACCGCCCGTGTCATGGGCCGCTACTGTGACGGAGTCATGATCCGCACTTTCGGTC
>CAYQTC010000014.1:0-98750 GCA_964420435.1 uncultured Geobacter sp. | reverse complement strand
TGGTTACCAACGGCCTGGGCTATTTCTGGCCGAAAGAACTGGTCCGTTTTGAACTGAAGGACGGCAGCGCCGCCCTTGGGCAGATCATGCGGCACGAGAAAAACCCGACCGACGGCGAGCGCCGTCTGCAGCTGAAAGTTGCCAACCGTGACGTTTTCGGCCAGGATTTCCGCTGGATCGACGAGAAAGAGATCGTCAAGCGCACTTTGCCGGCGGATGCGATGCTGCTGGAGCGCCGCGAGCATGGCAACTATTTCGGATTTCTGAAGGGGGTCACCGCTGAAGGGCTGGAGGTTTCCGCTGCTGCCACCCCGCAGCAGACACTGGAGCGGGCGCTGAAACTGGTTTCTGAAAAGAACCGGGCGACGCTTGCGGTCAAGAAGCAGATGTCCGACCTGAACACCCGGGCCGAACGGCTGCGTCTGAAGCTGCTAAAACTGGAATACCGTGGAAAAGAACAGAACAGCGCCGCCATTGGCGAACTGACCGCCGAGCGGGAAAAAGCGATGGCAGCGTTTGATCGTCTCAATGAGCAGGCCACTGCCGCCCAGGCCGAGATAGCCCGTATCACCGCCACCTTCGAAGATGCCGCCGGCGGCAGCAAGGAGATCGCACTGGCCGAAATTGTGGCCCAACAGCGCCCCAACAGTATGTCCTTCCTTGTCAAGTGCGGCGCCTACCTGGAGCGGCTGCGCGAGCTGCTGTTGGATAACCCGCGTGAATCCAATACCGAAGGGGGACTCTTTCCGGCCATTTTTGGCACGGTCATGATGGTGCTGCTGATGAGTGTTTTTTCGCTCCCCTTTGGTGTGGTCGCCGCGATCTACCTGCGCGAATATGCCCGGGACGGCCTGCTGACCCGCGCTGTGCGAATTGCGGTCAACAACCTGGCCGGTGTGCCCTCGATCGTCTACGGCGTATTCGGTCTGGGCTTTTTCGTCTACGGTCTGGGCGGCAGCATTGACAGCCTGTTCTTCCCGGAACGCCTGCCGACCCCGACCTTCGGCACCGGCGGCATACTCTGGTCGAGTCTGACTCTGGCGCTGTTGACCGTACCGGTCGTGATCGTTGCCACCGAAGAGTCACTGGCCTCGGTTCCGAAGGGCATCCGTGAAGGATCACTGGCGCTGGGTGCCACCAAGTTCCAGACCCTGACCAAGATCCTGCTGCCGATGGCGACTCCCGGAATCATGACCGGGCTGATTCTTTCCATGGCCCGCGCCGCCGGCGAAGTGGCCCCGCTGATGATCGTCGGAGTGGTCAAGCTGGCGCCGTCACTCCCCTTTGACGGCAATTTCCCCTTCTTCCACATGGACCGCAAGTTCATGCACCTGGGTTTCCACATCTATGATGTCGGCTTCCAGTCTCCCAACGTGGAGGCCGCCAAGCCGATGGTTTTTGTCACCACCATGCTGCTGCTGGCGATCGTGATCGTGGCCAGCAGTACCGCCATTTACTTGCGCAACCGCATGCGCCGGAAATACACCACTTCGACGTTCTAAACGTTTATTCAAGGAATAACCAATGGCACACACCAAACAACAAACTGACAGCAGCCCGATTCTTTCCGTTTCGGATCTGAACCTGCACTACGGCGAGGCGCATGCCCTGAAAGGGATCAATCTGGATATGGCCCGCCATCAGGTAACAGCTTTTATAGGACCTTCCGGATGCGGCAAGTCGACGCTATTGCGCTGCTTCAACCGAATGAATGACCTGGTGGAGAGTGCCAGGGTCACCGGCAGCATTCGCTTCAACGACGCCGAGGTCAACGAATCCTCCACCGACGTGATCTCGCTGCGCCGCAGGATCGGGATGGTTTTCCAGCAGTCCAACCCCTTTCCCAAGTCGATCTACGAGAACATCGTCTATGGCTTGAGGATTTCGGGGGTTAATGACAAGGCCACCCTGGATGAGGCGGTCGAACGCAGTCTGAAAAGCGCCGCCATCTGGAACGAGGTCAAGGACCGCCTGAACGACTCTGCCCTGGGGCTTTCCGGCGGCCAGGCCCAGCGCATCTGCATCGCCCGGGCAATTGCCGTCAATCCCGAGATCATTCTGATGGACGAACCCTGTTCGGCTCTGGACCCGATTTCGACGCTCAAAATTGAGGAGTTGATCGAAGAGCTGAAAGACAAGTATACTATTGTCATAGTAACCCACAACATGCAGCAGGCGGCCAGGGTTTCGGACGTAACCGCCTTCTTTTACCTGGGGCAGCTGATCGAGGCCGGGGCGACTCGCAAGATCTTCACCAACCCGGAGAAGAAACAGACAGAAGACTACATCACCGGAAGATTCGGTTAGAACGTTAGAGGTTGACTCCCAAGATATTGTAGAAAGTATCTTTGATAACGCATTTATCCCGATTATCGGATATAGGAGAGATAATGGAGCACGAACACATCAGTACGGCATTCGACATTGAGTTGAATGAATTGAGGCAAAGCATACTGGTCATGGGCGGCAAGGTGGAGCTGATGATTGCCAACTCGGTCAAGTCCCTGGTGGAGCGGGATACGCCACTGGCCGAGCGAACCATCGCCATGGATCATCAGGTCAATACCGCCGAGGTGTCGATCGATGAACGCTGTCTGGAACTGCTGGCGCTTCGCCAGCCGGCCGCGCGCGATTTACGCTTCATAACGCTCGCACTCAAAATCGTAACCGATCTGGAGCGGATGGGCGATCAATGCGCCAATATCGCCAAGCGTGCCCGCGAAATCAATGAGGAACCGCCGCTCAAGCCGTACATAGACATCCCTCGCATGGCACATTGGGCTGAAGTGATGGTCAAGGAGGCTTTGGACGCCTTCGTGCGTGGTGACTCGGATTTAGCCGTCAAGGTCTGCAAGGATGATAGTTTTGTGGATGAGTTGAATGTACAGATTCAGCGGGAGTTGTTAACTTTCATGATCGAGGATCCGACTACTATTTCGCGTGCCATGAAGCTCAACTATATCTCCAAGTCACTGGAGCGTATTGCCGACCACGCCACCAACATCGCCGAAATGGTGATCTTCATGGTCAAGGGGAAGGATATTCGGCATACGATTGCCTGAATATAGAATAGTTGGCAACACTCAGGAATTGAGTTGTCCTGGTAGCCGCTACGCCGGGCGGTACATGTGAATCGGCATGCAAAAATGACCCACCTATAGTCTTGTCGCAATAATTTTCGAAAAGTCTCAATTTGTTTCTTTTATTCTCACTGACAAACGGAAACAAAAACGGAAACAAAAACCCTGATACAATAAAAAAGGACTTAACCAGTATTGGTTAAGTCCTTAATTTTGTTGGAGCGGGAAACGGGATTCGAACCCGCGACCTTCAGCTTGGGAAGCTGACACTCTACCACTGAGTTATTCCCGCTTTTGTTATATACAAAACAAGTCTGAACTCTTGCTGAGTATCAGACTTGTTTATTGATTGGCTCCCCTTCACGGACTCGAACCATGGACAAGGTGATTAACAGTCACCTGCTCTACCAACTGAGCTAAAGGGGAAAATTGTTTCTCTTGCGCACACCCGATTTCTGGGCTTTCTCGGGCTTTTGTATCTGCAAGCCCTGCTGTGCGGCAAGGTGGAGATATATAGCACAGCTTTTTTGAGACTGTCAACACGAAAATTAATTACTGCGTCTGAATCCGGCAGGACATATTTTGTATTTGCTATCGGGAACTATTGAGCCGGTGGTACCTTTTCATTTTCCTGTTCAATTGCCTTCTCTTCCAGAAACTCGATAAAATCAATTGTACGGGTTACAAAACGCAGGTTGAAACGGCTCTCGTAAAGCAGCATGGTCGATGCTGCAAACAAAAACAGGCCGCCGACAAGCGCCAGCAGGGTTGGTATCCAGGCCTGTTCCGGGCTTCCATAGGCCACGTTAACTCCTATGGCGAGGCTGGCTGCTACAAACAGTACCGTGGCGGTATAGAGGGCGGCCATTGATTTCTGAATCAGGACAGCTCTTCTTTTCTGCAGTTCGATCTGACCTTTAAGGTTATGTAGCCGTTCTTTGGGATAGCTGATCTTGCCATGCAAAATAGCTTCAACCTCGCTCTTCATGACGGTTACACGGTCAAAGATTCGTCCCAGACGTGCTGAAGTGGAGAATATCAGTGTGCCGCAGGCCGATATAAGGACAGCCGGCGTGATCATTGAAGTAAGGATGCGTGAGCTGGAGAGTGCTTCCAGTATTTCTTTTTCCTGGGCGGCCATGTCAGTCCCTGAACCTTTTAAGCAGATCCCCGTATTCATCGATGCGCCTGTCTCGCAGGAACGGCCAGATGCGCCGTACCCGTTCGCTTCTTCCCAGGTCCAGCTCTACGAGCAGGACTTCCTCTTTATTCTTTGATGCCTCCGCTAGAAATTCACCCTGGGGGCCGGCAACGAAACTGCTTCCCCAAAACAGGATGCCATTGTCGCCATGTTGTCTGGAAGTCTCTAAACCGATCCGGTTGACCGCCAGCAGCGGCAATCCGTTGGCTATGGCGTGGCCGCGCTGAACTGTGATCCATGCGTCGCGCTGACGTTCCTGTTCGTCCGTGGTGTCGGCCGGATCCCAACCGATGGCGGTCGGATAGATCAGCAGATCTGCTCCGGCCAGCGCCATCAGGCGTGCCGCTTCAGGGTACCACTGGTCCCAGCAGACAAGCACTCCCAGCTTTCCGACCGAAGTTTGTATCGGAGTGAATCCCATATCTCCTGGTGTGAAATAGAACTTTTCATAAAAACCGGGGTCATCGGGGATGTGCATCTTACGGTAGGTGCCGGCTATGGAGCCGTCTTTTTCCAATACTACAGCAGTGTTGTGGTACAGACCAGGGGCGCGGCGTTCGAACAGTGAAGCCACGATAACTATATCCAGTTCGAGGGCCAGTTGGCCGAGTGCCCCGGTGGAGGGGCCGGGAATCGGTTCTGCCAGATCGAACAATTCTGGGTCTTCTACCTGACAGAAATAGGGACCGGTGTGCAGTTCCTGCAGTACAACCAGCTTTGCGCCGGCAAGTGCCGCTGCACGGATCATGCTGCAGCTTTTTTCCAGGTTGTCGCTGCGGTCATCACTACAGCTCTGCTGTATCAAGGCTGCCCTGAGGGTGGTCATGCCAGCACCCCCTGGGGGAGCTGCATCGTAACGCAGTGCAGCGAGCCATGCTGCTCCAGAAGCGGCAGGCAATCGATGCCGACAGCCTCACGTCCTGGAAAGGCCTGCCCGATCAGTTTCAGAGCCCTTAGGTCGTTTTCGGAATCGCGGTAGGTCGGGACCAGCACGGCGCCATTGATCACCAGAAAATTGGCATAGGTGGCCGGCAGGCGATGGGCGGATTGGTCGAAGCGGGCTTTGGGCCAGGGGAGTGCTACCAGTTTATATGGTGAGCCGTCGGGCGCCTTGAAGGATTTCAGTTCTGTCTCCATCAGTTTGAGGTTTTCGTAGTGTTCATCAATCGGATTGTCGCAAGCCTGGTATATGATCGTGTTGTCAGGGCAGATACGCGCCAGGGTGTCGATATGGGAATCGGTGTCGTCACCGGCCAGGCTGCCGTGTTCAAGCCATAGAATGCGGCGCGCCCCGACCATGGATGCCAGAGCCTGCTCGATTTCGGGCCTGCTCAGCTGCGGGTTGCGGTTGGGAGACAGCAAACATTCGGCGGTGGTCAGGATCGTGCCGAGTCCATCGCTCTCGATGCTGCCCCCCTCAAAAACCAGGCCGATCGTGTTTAGGTTGGGTTTCAGTACGCCCTGCTCTTTGAGCCGTTTGGAGATCAGGTTGTCGTGGTTTGCGGGAAACTTGAGCCCCCAGCCGTTGAATCCGAAGTCCAGCAGCACCGGTTTTTCATTGAATATGACAGTGATCGGGCCGAAATCCCGTGCCCAGGTGTCATTGTTGGGTATCTCGCAGATGGTTACATTTTTGAGGTCAATCCCGGCGGAGGTTAGATATTCGGTGGCTGAAGCCGCGTGCGGTGCGGTCAGCAGCACACGTTCAAAGCGGGTGATCTGACTGATGATTTCGGCAAAAACCGGCTGGACCTCGTCCAGCATGTCAGTCCAGTCGGTTCCTTCGTGGGGCCAGGCCAAAAGGACACCGTCCTGTATCTCCCATTCAGCGGGTAATCTTGGATTCACGGGTAAGTACTCCTTGGTTGTAATGTGGCCGAGATTATAAGTTATAGGTGCATCCCGTGCAAGCATCCTGTAATCCTCTGTAAAATATTTCAAGTTTTGCCTTGATTTATCCCCCCGATTGCATTAGTAAAATGTATTCATAAATTGTATACAGTATGTTGAGCCGGACCTAATATTGTCAACTATCCCCACACAGAAAGGAGAGTATCAATGTCCACCAAGCCGTTTGTTTATCAGGAGCCGTTTCCGCTTGCCAAAGATGAGACCAAGTACCGCAAGATCGAGGGTTCGGAGAAGTTCGTTACTGTCGAGAAATTTGCCGACAAGGATGTTGTCAGGGTCTGTCCCGAGGCGCTTTCGATCCTGGCCAACGAGGCCATGAAGGATGTTTCCTTCCTGCTGCGTCCCGCTCACAATGAGCAGGTCGCCAAGATCCTCAGCGATCCCGAGGCATCGATGAATGACAAGGGTGTGGCGCTGGCTTTTTTGCGCAACGCTGAAATTGCCGCCAATCTAGATCTTCCCGTCTGCCAGGATACAGGCACTGCAACCGTTGTCGCCAAAAAGGGACAGCAGGTCTGGACCGGAGTGAAGGACGAGGAGTGGCTCTCCAAAGGTATCTACAAGACCTACACCGAAGAGAACCTGCGCTATTCCCAGACCGTGGCTCTGGATATGTACGAGGAGATCAACACCGGCACCAACCTGCCTGCCCAGATCGATATTATGGCTACCGATGGCGATTACTACAAATTCGTCTTCATGGCCAAAGGGGGCGGTTCCGCCAACAAGACAATGCTTTACCAGGAAACCAAGGCGCTTCTGACACCTGACAAACTGTACAAGTTCCTGGTTGAAAAGATGAAATATCTCGGTACAGCTGCTTGCCCGCCGTACCACATAGCTTTCGTGATCGGCGGCACTTCCGCCGATGCATGCATGAAAACTGTCAAGCTGGCCACCGCCAAGGAACTGGACGGGCTGCCGACCACCGGCAATGAGCATGGCCAGGCTTTCCGTGATGTGGAACTGGAGGGCAAACTGCTGGAGGCGGCCCAGAAACTCGGCATCGGCGCCCAGTTCGGCGGCAAGTACTTTGCCCACGATGTGCGCGTCATTCGACTTCCGCGCCACGGTGCATCCTGCCCGCTTGGCATGGCGGTTTCCTGTTCGGCCGACCGCAACATCAAGGCCAAGATCACAAAGGACGGTCTGTTCGTCGAAGAAATGGACCGCAATCCGGGACGCCTGATCCCTGCCCAGTACCGCGGCAAGCATGAGCATGGCGTCAAAATTGACCTGAACATGCCTATGAAGGATATTCTGGCCGAACTTTCCAAGCACCCGGTTTCCACCCCGCTGCTTCTGAGCGGAACGATCGTGGTGGGCCGTGACATTGCTCATGCCAAATTCAAAGAGATTATGGACAGCGGCAAGCCGTTGCCGGAGTACCTGCTCAATCACCCGATCTACTATGCCGGTCCTGCCAAAACCCCTCCTGGCAAGGCTTCCGGTTCTTTCGGCCCGACCACTGCCGGCCGTATGGACAGTTACGTTGACGAGCTGCAGTCCAAGGGCGGTTCGCTGATCATGATCGCCAAGGGTAATCGCAGCCAGCAGGTTACTGATGCCTGCAAGAAGTACGGCGGGTTCTATCTGGGCTCCATAGGCGGCCCGGCGGCTGTTCTTGCGGAGGAGAATATCAAGAAGGTTGAATGCATCGACTTCCCTGAGCTGGGTATGGAAGCGGTCTGGAAGATCGAAGTAGAAAACTTCCCGGCCTTCATTCTGGTGGATGACAAGGGGACCGACTTCTTTAAACAGCTTGGCCTGTAGTTTCGACTTGTTTTACAATCAAATTGCCCCCGGTTGCTTATGTGACCGGGGGCTTTCTATTAAGAGTCTTGCCAGCATGGTGGACTCTGATATACATTGCGGCATCACGCGTGAACGGGGATAAAAATGATAGAAAACGAAGAGCTGGAACAAAACATTGAAGAGGATATCGAAGGCGAGAGTTTTGCTGAGCTGTTCGAGAAGAGCGGCGGGCAGAAGAGCCGCTGGATGGAGCCGGGGCAGAAGGTCTCGGGCACGGTGCTGAAGGTCAGCTCCGAGTGGGTATTCATGGATACGGGCCAGAAAGGGGAGGGGGTTATCGACCGCAAAGAGTTCCTCGATCTTGACGGCAACGTTACGATCAAGGAGGGAGACACGGTTGCAGCCTATTTCCTTTCATCCAGCCATGGCGAAATGCGCTTTACGACCAAAATAGGCGGAGGAGCGTCCGGCAGTTCACAGCTGGAAGAGGCCTGGCAGGCCGGTGTTCCGGTTGAAGGACTGGTGGAGAAGGAGATCAAGGGAGGCTACGAGATCAAGCTGGGCGGTACTGCCCGTGCTTTCTGTCCCTATTCCCAGATCGCGCTTCGTCGTGTCGACAATCCGGAGTCGTTGATCGGAACCCGTCTGGCTTTCCAGATCAGTGAGTACAGCGAAAAGGGGCGCAACATAATTGTCTCCCGCCGTTCCCTGCTGGAAGAGGAACAGCGTCGCCTGAAGGAAGAGGCGCAGGCAGGAATCAGCGAAGGGACGACGGTCAGCGGCACAGTCACTTCGCTGCAGGATTTCGGCGCCTTCGTGGACATAGGCGGATTGGAAGGGCTGATTCCGATTTCCGAAATCGGCTGGAGCCGCGTCAAGGATGTGCGTGATGTATTGATCGTAGGTCAGCAGGTTAAAGTTGTAATCAAGAAAATCGATAAGGAAAACGACCGGATAGCGCTAAGCCTCAAGGATACATTGACTGACCCCTGGGAACAGGTTTCCGGGAAGTATCCGGAAGGATCGTTTCACCCCGGCCGGGTGGCCAGGCTGGATACTTTCGGCGCTTTCGTGACCCTGGAGCCAGGTGTGGATGGACTGATCCATATTTCTAAACTGGGATCCGGCAAGCGCATTAACCACCCACGCGAAGTGCTTAAAGAGGGGGATGAACTGGAAGTCAAGATTGAGAGCGTCGATCGCGCCAATCGCCGGCTTTCATTGGTTCCGGCCGGACCGGCCCGCGCCGCCGCCGAGGAAGAAGCCACGCTTTCCGCGTTCCGACTTCAATCGGACGATGCACCAAAGGGAATGGGAACGCTGGCCGATATGCTGAAAACACGGACAAACAAAGGGAAGAATAGATGATGACGGAATGCGGTGACGATGAAAGGTGGGACAGCTACTGCAAACGCTGCGGGCTGTGCTGTTTTGAAAAGATCGAGGACGAAAGGGGGAATATCTTCTACACCCAGACTCCCTGCCGCTATCTGGATGTCGTCAGCCGCAAGTGCAAAATATTCGAGCGCCGTTTCGAGATTTATTCCAGCTGCATAAAGTTGACACCTGAATTGGTGCGCACGCTGCGCTGGCTCCCGCCCGATTGCGGCTACCGCAAAACGGTTGCGGGGTGTGAAGAACCTGAAAGTATTACGAAAAAGCGAATATCAAGGAAAGGGCACAGGTCAGGATAGCTGATCTGTGCCCTTTAAAAACCCAGTCAAAGCCTGCTACAGCAGTCCCTCCACCAGCTCAAGCACTACTCCGGCACGGTTTAGTGTGTAGAGATGCACACCCGGAACTCCAACTGCCAATAACTGCTCCACCTGAGCGCGGGCATGGGCCACACCGACTTCCTGTACTGCAGCTGCCCCGCCACGCCGGTCGGCATCTTCCAGTTTTGTCATTAAATCCTCCGGAATAGTCGCTCCGCACATGGCGATAATGCGTTTGATAACCTTCAGGCTGATTATCGGCAGAATGCCGGGCAGTATCGGTTTGCTGATGCCTATAGCCCGTGCCCTCTGAACAAAATCATGGTAAAGGCTGTTGTCGAAAAACAGCTGGGTTACTGCAAAGTCAGCGCCGTTGTCCAGTTTAAGTTTCAGATAGGAAAGATCCAACTCGGGATCCAAAGCCTCGGGGTGGGTTTCGGGATAGCCGGCCACTCCCATTCCCAGAGCAGGGTGGGTCGAACTAATCAAGCTTACCAGGTCAGAAGCGTGCTGCAGGAGCGGGGAGATTGTAAAGTCGGCCCCTGGTTCCTGGGGGCGGTCTCCGCGAAGCGCCAGAACATTGTCAACCCCGGCAGCTTCAAGCGCATTCAGAAAGTTTGCAACTTCGGCAGGAGTAGAGCCGATACAGGTCAGGTGAGCCATGGTTTCCAGAGAAAATTCTTTCTGAAGCCGGGTGACGATCTCCAGGGAATCTCCGTGGGTGCTTCCTCCGGCGCCGTAGGTGACCGAAGCAAAGAGTGGCTCCAGCACGGCCAGACGTTCGACGGTCTGGAAAAAAGCCGGCCATTCTGCATGACCCTTGGGAGGGAAAAATTCCAGTGATATGAACTGGTCACCCCGCCTTATTTTGTCGATTATTTTCATAATTCTCCCGCAAGAAGCAGCCTCTTGCATTTCGTAATACGCAAACCAATGGCATTTATATTGAAACAGTAGCAAAAAGCAAGAGAAGGATATCTGTTCTATTTTTGTTTTGACAGTATCAGACCCGATGGCGTATACAGAAACCCGCTATTTAGTGCCTTTTCCCAGCTAGTTAGACTTGTCGGCCATATTCAGCCACATTCAGTTTCAATAAAGACGGCTCGCCGGGGCCAGATGCATTAATTGCTAATCCAAATTTGAAAAGAGAGATCAAGATCCATGCTTAACCTGAAACCCGAAGTTGTTGCCCAGCTGGAACGTGTACTTAGCTCGGTTGAAATGCTGCTCCCCAAAGCGATCGCCCCGATCGACTGGGCAACCTGTCCTGCTGCCAACTGGCGCCGTCACTCATTCTCCGGTTATCTGGAGCCGGTCAAGGTCACCGATACCACAACATTGGACGAGCTTCTGGGAGTTGACGAACAAAAAGACATCATGATCAGCAATACCCGTCAGTTTCTGGCTGGACTTCCAGCCAACAACGCACTGTTGTGGGGCTCGCGCGGCTCCGGCAAGTCGTCGCTTGTAAAGGCGCTGCTAAACAAGTTCGCACCGGAAGGGCTTCGTTTTATCCAGGTTGAGAAAGAGGATCTGATTTACCTGTCCGAGATTTTCACAGCCGTGGAGAATCAGCCCTATCGTTTTATCCTGCTCTGCGACGACCTGACTTTCGAAGTGGGGGAACTCAGCTACAAGATGCTTAAAAGCGCTCTGGACGGTTCTGTTTATTCTGCACCTGAGAATGTGTTGATCTATGTGACCTCCAATCGTCGTCACCTGTTGCCTGAATATGAATCCGATCATCTCGGCGGAAAATTTGTGCGCGGCGAACTGCAGCAGAGTGAAGCATTGGAGGAAAAAGTTTCTCTTTCGGACCGTTTCGGCATCTGGGTCGCTTTCTATGCCTTTTCCCAAGACCGCTACATTGATGCGGTGCGTCTTTCTGTCGACCGGGAAGCACGCCAGCGCAAGATTCAGATTCCCTGGAGCAGCGAGCTTGAGCGTGACGCAATTCAATGGTCTCATGACAAGAGCAAACGCTGTGGACGTACAGCCTATCAATTCGCCAAAAACTGGGTCGGCAGATATTTGCTGACAGCAAAGGGTAGATAAGAGTACTATAATGTCGCTGGTTACCAACATTATGGGGAGGCGTCATGAAAAGAGTATTTCTGTCTGGATTGATTGTGCTGTTGGCAGCATCTGTCTGCAATGCCGGCTTTTTCGATGATCTGACCAAAGACTTGAAATTGCCATCCTTAGGCAACGGTGCGGGGGCGCTTGATGAAGGTACTATCGCCAAGGGTTTGAAAGAAGCTCTGGCGACCGGTACCGACCGTGCCGTCAAGTCCGTTTCCAAGATGGACGGATTCAACGGCAATCCGGCAATCCGTATCCTGATGCCGGAAAAAATAAGAAATGTAGCCGAAGTTCTAGGCAAATTCGGCTTTCGCAAAGAGGTGGATGACTTTGTGCTCAGCATGAACCGGGCTGCGGAAAAAGCGGCTCCCAAAGCGGTCGATTATTTTAGCGCCGCACTGAAGGAGATGTCTATTGAGGATGCCGGAAAAATACTTAAAGGGAGCGATACCGCTGCCACCGAGTATTTCAGGAGCAAGACCGGAGACAAGATTTTTTCGGCCTTCAAGCCGATTGTTTCCGCCAGCATGGATGAAGTGGGAACTTCACGCTCCTACAAAGAACTGATTCAAAAGTACGAGGATGTGCCCTTTGTTCCGACAGCCGAACTTGACTTGGATAAGTATGTTACCACCAAGTCTGTCGATGGACTTTTTCATATGCTGGGTGAAGAAGAGAAAAAGATCAGAACCGATCCTGCTGCCAGGGCTACCGACCTGCTCAAGAAGGTCTTCGGCAAGTAGGAACTCGTTTGAATTAAATCTGAATTAACAGTATCCGGAAACCAGGTGAAGTCATGGCTCGAAAAATATTCATTGCAGCTACCGGACAGAATACCGGCAAAACCACTGCCAGTCTTTTTCTGATGCATCTGGCGCGCAAGAAGTACGCCCGGGTCGGTTTCATCAAGCCGATAGGTCCCAAGCCGGCTATGCTGAACGGCCGTGAGGTGGATAAGGACGCCGCCCTGATAGCGCAGGTATTCGGGTTGGGAAAGGATCTGCGCCACATGTCGCCGGTTGTGCTGCGTCCCGGTTCGACACGGCAGGTGGTTGACGGAGAGATCTCGGTAAATGATTTGCAGCAGAGGGTGCTCGAAGCCTGTCATGAGCTGGAGAAAAAGTGCGATTTACTGATAATTGAAGGGGCCGGCCACGCCGGTGTCGGTTCAATCCTGAGGCTCTCCAATGCCAGAATCGCCCGAATGCTGAACGCGCCAGTGCTGATGGTGACCGGCGGCGGATTGGGAAATGTTGTCGATTCGGTATATATGAATCTGGCGCTGTTTGAAAAAGAAGGTGTTGAAGTGCGTGCCATTCTGGCCAACAAGCTGATTCCGGAGAAACGCGACACAACCCTGGACTATCTGCGGCGTTTTTTTGCAGATGAACCTTTCAAAATTCTTGCCGGATTCGATTACCATCCGGTCTTGGCCAACCCGACCCTGATTCGTATCTCAAATCTTTTGGATCTGCCGCTGCACGGCAACAAACGCGACTCCCACCGTATCATCAACCACGTACAGATCGGAGCGGCCTCAACCCAGAGGGTGGCAGAAATCCTCAGGGACTCCACTTTTCTGATTGTCACCAGCAGTCGCGACGAACTGCTGGTGACAATGGCCAACCTCTATCAGATCCCGGCCTACCGCAGCAAAATCGCCGGACTGCTTATTCCCGGCATCATGCCGGTTGGGCAGATCACCCAGCAGATTCTTGACCGGAGCAATATTCCTTACCTGCGTACTGAGAAATATACCACTTCAGAGCTGTACCGTATCATTACAGAAGATGTTTCCAAGCTGACCTCCGAAGATACCGAAAAACTGGCTCTGGTGCGCACTCTGGCAGAGGAGACATTTGATTTTGATACTTTGGATTCAATTTTCTCGTAGCACATATCGCTAAACCGCAGTGTGTAATTTGCAATAATAATTGTTGACACTAATCCCCGTCGCCACTATATTGAATTCCAAGTTCAATAGGGGGGCGCATGATTCTCGAAAAGAAAAAAGCTTTCAATAATTTTGCTGCCCAAAAAGGACTGCGCTCCACCCGCCAGAGGGATGTCATTCTCGATATATTTCTTTCAACCCACCAGCATGTCAGTGTTGAAGAACTCTACCTTAAAATCAAATCCAGCAATCCCGGTATTGGTCACGCAACGGTTTACCGCACTCTCAAGCTGTTTGTTGAAGCCGGTCTGGCGCGCGAGATACTCCTGCATGACGGTCAGACCCGCTATGAACATGTTCTGGCCGGCGAACACCACGACCATCTTGTATGTACCGGCTGCAACAGTATTATCGAGTTCGAAAATGAAACGATAGAGAAACTGCAAAATGAGATTGCAGCATTGCATGGTTTCATGATTCGAAGTCATAAGCTTGAAATATACGGTCTGTGCGCTGACTGCAGAAAAGCTTATTCATGAATTTTAGTATAGCGCTTTTTTTTGTGGACACAATGAAAATGAAATTCAAAAGCATGATAAGGGTCTAGTTATGTCGAAATGTTGCAATAATTCATCCTCCACAGATGTTCACCGGGACGGCGCCCGCAAAGTTGCGCTGGTAGGTAATCCCAATGTAGGGAAAAGTGTTCTTTTCAATGCCTTGACAGGAGCGTATGTAACCGTTTCCAACTATCCTGGAACCTCGGTCGAAGTCTCAAGGGGAAACGCCACTCTGGATGGCGAATCGTGGCAGGTGATCGATACGCCCGGCATGTACTCTATCCATACGATTACCGAAGAGGAACGGGTGGCCCGCGAAATCCTGTTGAACGAGACCCCCGATGTGGTGCTTCACGTTCTGGATGCCCGCAATCTGGAGCGTATGCTGGCGATGACGGTCCAGTTGATTGAGGCTGAACTGCCGGTGATCCTGGTTGTAAACATCATGGATGAAGCCGAGCGGATGGGGCTAAAGATCGATCTGGAACTGCTGCAGCAACGCCTGGGAATCCCGGTCATCGGGGCCGCTACTGCCCGCAACCGCGGCGTGGATGCGATCCGTTCCGCCATTGCCGGCTATGATCACGGCAAGCATGTCCGGAAACTCTTTCCCTACAGCCGCCATTTGGAACATGACATCAGCGAAATCGCCGGCATGATGACCGGCGAATATATCCTTTCCCGCCGCTCGCTGGCGATGCTGCTGCTGCAGCAGGATGATGAAATCGTCTCGATAGTTCGCCATCGCGAAGGGGAGGGGTACCCGGTGCTGGCCGAACTGGCGCGTGAAATCGCCTTCAAACGCCGCGGATCATTTCACCTCAATCTGTCGCTGGAGCGCAACGAGATTGCCAAGGAGCTCGTCCATGGTGTGTTTACCGCACCTGAAAAGCGTGTCGTAACCTGGGCTGAGCGGTTGTCCAACTGGTCGGTCAAGCCGGTGACCGGCATTCCGGTGCTGCTTGCAGTCCTCTATTTCGGCCTGTATGAGTTTGTCGGAGTTTTCGGCGCCGGCACCCTAGTTGACGTACTGGAGGGTAAAGTATTCGAGGAGCTCTTCAATCCCTGGATCATCGGAGTCGTCAAAGACCTGGTTCCCTGGGCAATCGTCCAGGAACTGATCGTAGGGGAATATGGTATAATCACCCTTGGCCTCCGCTACGCGGTCGGCATCATCCTGCCGATTGTGGCTACTTTTTTCTTATTCTTTTCTTTTCTGGAAGACACCGGTTATTTTCCACGCCTGGCGCTGCTGGTGGACAGAGTCTTCAAATATTTCGGCATGTCCGGCCGGGCGGTTATCCCGATGGTGCTTGGCTTCGGTTGCGACACGATGGCCACCATGGTAACCCGCACCCTGGAAACAGTCCGTGAGCGTGTGATTGCGACGGTTCTGCTGGCGCTGGCGATCCCCTGCTCGGCCCAGTTGGGGGTCATCATCGCGCTGCTGTCCAAGTCACCTGGGGCCCTGGCGGTCTGGGGCGTCTGTCTGCTGCTGATATTTATTGTCGTGGGGCTGCTGGCCTCCCGTTTGCTGCCGGGTGAGGCCCCTATGTTCTATATGGAACTGCCGCCGATGCGACTGCCGCAGTTCTCCAATGTGCTGACCAAGACCTATACCCGCATGCAGTGGTATTTTATGGAGATTCTGCCGCTGTTCGTGCTGGCTTCGGTATTGCTATGGCTTGGTAAGGTGACCGGATTCTTTGAAAAAGCGGTCGATGCAATGACGCCGGTCATGGCTTCGATCGGCCTGCCCAAAGAGGCGGCTGTGGCTTTCATCTTCGGCTTTTTCCGCCGGGATTACGGTGCCGCCGGTCTGTATGACCTGCAGACCAAGGGGCTGATGGATGCGCGCCAACTGACTGTGGCTGCCGTCACGCTAACCCTCTTCATTCCCTGCGTGGCCCAGTTTCTGGTGATGAAGAACGAGCGTGGTTGGAAAGTGGCCAGCGGTATCGGCCTGTTCGTAAGCCTGGTGGCGTTCGGCAGCGGCTATCTGTTGAACCAGCTGCTGCTGGTGACCGGATTGTTGGCATGAAATGCGGATTCTGCGGATACGAGTTTGACGAATCCGATGGAAAACAGGGCTGCGGTGGTTGTTCTGGCGGCTGCCGCTCGATCCACTGTCCTCGCTGCAACTACAAAAATCCTCTGGAACCTGAATTAATCAAAAAGATACGCAGAATTTTCAATAATAACGATGCTCACAAAGGAGATAAGGAATGAAATTATCAGACAAAGCGGAGGAGATTCTGGAGGCGCTTTGGATTGCGGTTGAGGAAAAGAAACTGGCAGCCCTGGATCCGCAGGATTTCACGATTCCGCTGGATGATCCCGCTTATGCGGAGCTGACCGGACGCGCTCTGGTGGAAATCAAGCAGGGGTTGGTCTATTTTCGCCCGGAAGGGAAGGTTGAGGGGCGGACCACGATCCGGCGCCACCGGCTGGCAGAGCGCCTGATGATGGACGTGCTCAACATCCGCGGGGAGGCAGGCGATTACAAAGCCTGCGAGTTTGAGCACCTGCTGCACGAAGGGGTCGATACCAAGGTCTGCACGATGCTGAACCATCCCACTACCTGCCCGCATGGCAAGCCGATCCCGCCCGGGGACTGCTGTGAACAGGCCCGCGCCGAAGGTGACCTGGGAGTCGTACCGCTAACCGAGTTCACATCCGGCCAAGAGGGTGAAATCGCCTATATCCAGACCGAGGACAACAAGAAAATGCAGAAGCTGATGGCGATGGGGGTACTGCCCGGTAATCGCATCATACTGTTGCAGGCTTTTCCGTCCTACATCTTCCGGGTCGGATATTCAGAGTTTGCTATAGACAGTAATCTGGCGAAGGAAATCTTCGTGAGGAAGTAATGCATGACAGAACCGAAGTCCCAATAATGCTCTATCAGATGATTTTGAGTTGAGATAGAATATTGCCTGTGGTATTTATGGGGGGCACCCGCTATTATTGGCGGGTGCCTTTTTTCATGCTTTCCAGGTGTTGACCCGTATAATAGATTGATGTCAGTCAGCGTGAGAAGTGTTCAGATTGATTTATAACTTGGATAAAGGAGCTGGGACTGTATATGACCCGCGAAATTACAATCGGAAATATCAAGATCGGTGGAAAACGGCCTCTGGCACTGATTGCAGGCCCTTGCGTGATAGAGAGCGAAGCAGCCACTCTGCGCCATGCAGAGAAGCTGCTCACAATCTGTAACGGAGTGAATATTCCTCTGATCTTCAAGGCCTCCTACGATAAGGCCAATCGCACTTCCATCAATGCGTTTCGCGGCCCTGGAATCAGGGAGGGGCTTGACATACTGCGCAAGGTCAAGGAAACGCTGGGGCTGCCGGTTCTTTCTGATATCCACTCAATTGAACAGATCACACCGGCGGCTGAAGTTCTTGATGTACTTCAGATACCGGCTTTTCTCTGCCGCCAGACCGATCTTCTGGTTGCGGCGGCAAAATGCGGTCGCGTTATCAATGTGAAAAAAGGTCAGTTTCTGGCACCTTGGGACATGAAAAATGTTGCCGGCAAAATTGCAGCCAGCGGCAATGAAAATATCATCCTGACCGAGCGCGGCGCTTCATTTGGTTACAATAACCTGGTTGTGGACATGCGCAGCTTCCCGGTTATGCGCGCTACCGGCTATCCGGTCGTGTTTGACGCTACCCACAGTGTGCAGCTGCCGGGCGGGCAGGGTGACAGTTCGGGGGGACAGCGTGAGTTTGTTGAATATCTGTCGCGGGCCGCGGTCGCCACAGGCATTGACGGTATTTTTATGGAGGTTCACGAGGATCCGGACAAGGCGCTCTGCGATGGCCCCAACTCGATCCCGCTCAGTGAGCTTGCCGCGCTGTTGAATATGCTTAAAGCGGTTGATGCCGTTGTGAAACTGAAGGTGTCGGCATGACGGTAATAGCTGAAGCACGCCGTGTTATTCAGGTTGAGGCGGATGCACTTTCCGCCATGGCCGGCCGTATTGATGCGTCGTTCGAGAAGGCGATAGATTTGATTCTGTCCAGTGCAGGACGGGTGATTGTTAGCGGCATGGGGAAGTCAGGGCTGATCGGTCAGAAAATAGCCTCAACCATGGCATCCACCGGCACCCCGGCCTTTTTTCTTCACCCTGCCGAAGGTATCCACGGCGATCTGGGCATGATAATGACCGGGGATGTAGTGATCGCTATTTCCAACAGTGGCGAGACGGAAGAAATACTGCGAATCCTGCCGTCCATCAAGCGCCTGGGCGCCCATCTTGTGGCAATGAGCGGCAATCCCCTGTCAAATCTGGCGCGTTCCAGTGACGTGTTTCTTGATGTTTCGGTCAAGGAGGAAGCTTGCCCGCTGGGATTGGCTCCGACCGCATCTACAACAGCTACGCTCGCAATGGGTGATGCGCTGGCGGTTGCCTTGCTTGTAAAGCGGGGATTCAGGGCGGAGGATTTTGCCATATTTCACCCCGGCGGTTCGTTGGGTAAAAAACTGCTGCTGCGGGTGGAGGATCTGATGCACAGCGGAGATAACATACCTCTTGTTCAGGAAGACTCCATCATGAAGGACGCCCTGTTTGTAATTACATCAAAAGGGCTCGGTGTTACCGGTGTTTGTGACAGCTCGGGAGCGCTCCAGGGGGTTATCACCGACGGCGATCTGCGCAGATCTCTGGAAAAAGGGTACGATATTCTGAATCAGCGTGCTGCCGAAATCATGAAACGCGGACCTCTGCGGATCAAGCGCGGTGAGCTTGCCGCTGCAGCCCTGCAGATCATGGAACATCGTGCCATTACATCGCTGTTTGTCTTTGATGACGACCGGAGCATCGCGCCCTGCGGTATTGTACATTTGCATGATATTCTGAAAGCGGGTATTGCCTGATGAATGAAAAGCTTAAAAACATAAGTCTGCTGCTGCTGGATGTGGACGGTGTTATGACGGACGGCGGCATTATCTACGATGGCAACGGGCTGGAAACAAAGGTTTTCAACGTCAAAGATGGTCACGGTATAAAGATGCTGCAGCGTCACGGGATTGAAGTAGGAATCATTACGGGACGTACATCAAAGGTTGTAGAAATCCGTGCTGCTGAGTTGGGAATCGAACTGGTTTATCAGGGCGCCCTGAAAAAACTGGACAGTTATTTGGATATAAAATTCCGGACAGGCCTTGCTGACAGCCAGATCGCCTATATGGGGGATGATGTCATAGATGTTCCTGTAATGAAGCGCGTTGCTTTTGCCGTAGCACCTTCCGATGGACTACCTGAAGCCAGGAGTGCCGCTCATTATGTCACCGCCAATGGTGGTGGCAAGGGGGCTGTGCGCGAAATATGTGATCTGATTCTCAAAGGTCGCGGCTTGTGGAATGAGGTCGTCAGCCGCTATGAATTGTAGCCTTCAATCTTTGTGCCAAAAAAGTATTCGAGCGGCACGTTCTGCTGGACAGTCCACTTCCTCGATGGTATAGTTCCAAATTATTATGGTATCGCCCGTTTTTATCAAGCCATTGCTGGCTGTTCTTGTGACGACGGCGTTTATCTGCATCGTTGCTGTCATTTACCGGAACGATTCTCATGATCGACTTCCGGTGCAATCAGCTCTTCAGAAGCTTCCCCGGAATATAGACATAGCCTTGAAAAAAGCTCGTTTCAGTGAAATCCGGGACGGCTCGGTAGTCTGGGAACTTGTTGCTGAAAATGTTGAATATGACAAGCGTGGTGAGGTTGCGAACCTGTCAGAAATCCGGATGGATTTTGTACGCAGCGGGACCTCCGGCTCAATTACTGTAACTGCGGATCGCGGAAAATATTTCAGTAACAATAATAATATTCAGCTGAGCGGTAGGGTTCATGTTGAAACAGAAAACGGTATTGTTTTTGACACGGACTCAATCGAATACAGAGCTTTAGAATCACGGTTCAAAACAGTTGATAAGGTGTCGTTCCGGCAGCAGCGATTGACACTTTCCGCTGTCGGCTTGGAGCTTGGGGTCAAGGAACAGCGGGTTAGGTTCACAAGTGCGATTGATGCAACGGTTGCCGGAGTTAATGTGCATAGGGCTATTCCCGTACCGGTAATAAAAAAGCCGGTTCGTACCTCAAAACAGCAGATGGTTGAAAAAGTAAAGAAACGCCGCAAAGGTAATAACAGATGAGAACAAATTGTTTCTGCATCATAGCGATAATTCTGATGTATGCTTCCCAGGTGCTGGCTGTCACTGAAGGCCAGTTTAATCGCAAGGACCGCTCCAATCTGCCGATCACAATAAAATCAAACGAGCTGACAGCTGATAATAAAGGCAAAACAGCAATATTTACCGGTAAGGTCGTTGCCAAACAGGGTGATATAACAATTTATGCCGACAGGATCACCGTTAGTTATGCAGATAAAAAAGGTGATGTTGAAAAAATAGAAGCAGCTGGAAATGTTCGCATAGTTCAGCAGAATAAAACCGGTATTGCTGCCCAGGCTGTCTATGACAGTCGTGACGGAAAAATTACCATGACCGGTAATCCAAAGGTCATGCAGGGTAGTGAAAGTATCACCGGTAAGACCATTACCTATTATGTAGACGACGACAAAAGTGTAGTTTCTGGCGGAGATGATCCTAAGTCCAGAGTTGAGGTGATCATAAACCCGCCTGCCAGGAAGGGTAATGCAGAAAGTCGCTGAACACTCACGACTTTGGACTGCAGCGCTCCAGAAGCGCTATGGCAATCGCCAGGTCGTCAAGGGTGTGGATATAACGATCCAGTCCGGGACGGTTATTGGTTTGCTTGGACCGAATGGCGCTGGCAAGACAACCACTTTTTATATGGTGGTCGGACTGGCGCAGCCTGACGGTGGTCAGGTCTTTCTTGGAGACGAGGAGATTACCGGACTTCCAATGTATCAGCGTGCACGTCGCGGCATCAGCTATCTTCCGCAGGAGGCTTCCGTTTTTCGTAAGCTTTCGGTAGCAGACAACCTGTTGGCAATACTTGAAACAGTTGAGCCTGACAGGAGTATTCGCAGGCAACGCATGCAGCAGCTGCTTGAAGAGTTCAGTATCACCCATATAGCCTCTTCCAAGGGTTATTCCCTGTCAGGCGGCGAGCGGAGGCGGGTTGAAATAGCAAGGGCACTGATTACAAATCCATCATTTATTTTGCTGGACGAGCCTTTTGCAGGAATTGACCCGATTGCTGTAACTGATATTCAAAATCTGATTGTGTCGCTGAAAAATAAAAACATCGGGGTACTTATTTCCGATCACAATGTTCGTGAAACGTTGGGAGTATGTGATGCCGCGTATATTATGAGCGGTGGCGAGGTTCTTGAGTACGGCACTCCTGATGAGATAGCAAATAGTAAAAAAGCACGAGAAATATACCTTGGAGATGATTTCAAGCTATAATTAACAATTGGCTGTAACGGTTTTGCGGGCACTTACTTTCTTGATTCATCAGTTTCTTATCGGCCTAGGGGTTTACGTTTAATGGCAATGGAAATGCGCCAACAACTTAAAATGTCGCAGCAGCTGGTTATGACACCCCAGCTACAGCAGGCCATTAAGCTGCTTCAGTTGACCAGATTGGAACTTCAGGATCTGGTTCGTCAAGAGCTGGAGGAAAACCCTCTTCTGGAAGAAACTGCTGAAGTTGAAGAGATACATGAACCGGATGCTTTGGAGACTGCCGAGCAGGAGCTGGAACCTGCTGAGACTGCAGGAGAATTTCACGAGGTTGAAACCGGTGAGGAAACTCTTAGGGATTGGGACAGTTATCTCGACGGTTACAATTACAGTGCCGGAGAACAGTACAGCGGAGAAGATGAACGTCCTTCTTTTGAAAATCTTTTGACCCGTCAGGGGACTCTGATCGACCACCTGTTATGGCAGCTCCATATGGGACAGTATTCCGAAATGGATGTAAGGGTCGGTGAAGTGATCATCGGCAATATAGACGAGTCCGGTTATCTGAGGGCCTCTTTGGCTGAGATTGCAGCAGCGAGCAATGCCTCGGAAGATGATGTTACTGATGTTTTAGAGTGCATACAGGAGTTCGATCCGCCGGGTGTTGCAGCCAGGGATCTGAAAGAATGTCTTCTGATTCAGGCCCGTTTCCTGGGAATGAAAGGAAGTGTTGTCGAAGGTATATTACTGAACCATATCAGCGATCTTGAAAAAAGAAATTACAAACAGATTGCCCGCGCTCTGAAAGTGGATATAAACCAGGTGCTTATGGCCTCCAAAATAATTGGTGGCTTCGATCCGCGCCCCGGTTCTTCGTTCAACTCGGATGACGTACACTACATATCACCGGACATATTCGTTCACAAAGTCGGTGATGATTATGTCGTAATGCTGAATGAAGATGGTTTGCCCAGTCTCAAAGTAAGCAATCAGTACGCTGATGTGCGCGGTAATGGTTCCATTGACTCACATGCTGAAGAATATATCAGCGAAAAGATGCGCTCAGCCATGTGGCTGATCAAGAGCATTCAGCAGCGACAGAGAACCATTTACAAAGTTGCCAAGAGCATTATTCGCTTTCAGCGTGAATATTTTGACCGTGGCATCGAATATCTCCGCCCACTGGTGTTGAGGGATATTGCAGAAGATATCGGAATGCATGAATCAACTATCAGTCGCGTAACAACCAACAAGTATATGCAGACGCCACAGGGACTGTTTGAACTGAAATACTTTTTTAACAGCGGCCTCTCGACAAGCGAAGGTGAGTTTCTTGCTTCGGAGAGCGTCAAGAACATGATAAGGGAGATTATTGAAAAGGAAGATTCCAAAAAGCCGCTTTCAGATCAGAAGATTGCCGAGATGCTGTCAGGACAGACAGTTAACATCGCGCGGCGTACCGTAACCAAATACCGCGAAATGCTTAAATTTGGTTCTTCGTCGGAACGAAAGCGACATTTCTGACGAGCTGTCAGTACGACAGACGTCCATATTGCAGGACCCAACACACAGGAGGATAGTATGCAGACAACCATGACATTCAGGCACATGGAACAAAGCGATGCCCTTAAGGCATACGCTGAGGAAAAACTCGAGAGAGTGGTGAAGTATATCGACGGTCCGATCAATGCGCAGGTTTATTTTTCAGTGGAAAAGAAGATCCGCCATATTGTTGAAATCGTTATTACTGCCAAAGGTATCAGCACCAAGGCTTCCGAAGCTACAAACGACATGTATGCAGCCATTGATGCGGTTATCGATAAAATCGAGCGTCAACTTAAACGCTACAAGGAAAAAATCAAGGCCCATAAGCCGAATGGCGACGAGCATGGCCGCCAGCTATCCAAAAAAGTATTTGAAGCCGACAGCATTGAAGCCAGTGCAGAACCGGTTGTCATAAAAACAACTACCGAAATTGCCAAGCCTATGTCGGTTGAGGAAGCGGTCATGCAGATGGATCTGCTTCACAAGGATTTTATTGTTTTTATTGATGCCGACAGCAGTGAAATTAATGTCCTCTATCGTCGCAAAGACGGTAACTTCGGCCTTATAGAGCCACATCGGGCCTGATCTTTCAGGGAATTGTCTTGGACGGAATTACCCTTTCAATAAAGGAAATTCTGAGTGAAACCAACTATGGTCTTGCTCTGACACTCCTGGCGGGAGAACGCGGACTTGCTAACCGGGTCTCCAGTTCGCGTATTCAAAAGCCGGGTTTGGCGCTGGACGGTTATACCGAGCATCTGCATCCGGACCGGATACAGGTGCTCGGTAATACCGAAATTTCTTTTCTCAAGGAAATCGACACTAAGATTGCTACCGAAAACCTCAATAATCTTTGTAGTTATCCCATTGCATGTTTCATCGTAACAAAGGGGCTGCGTCCTCCGCAACTCCTGCTTGATCTGGCTGACCAAAAAGCAATTCCGGTGCTAGTCACCACCCATCAATCTTCGACCTTTATTTCACTGATTACGAAGTTTCTTGAGGAACGGCTTCTGCCGACTACTCATTTGCATGGAGTCCTGATTGACGTCCTGGGGGTTGGAGTCTTGCTGACCGGTAAGAGCGGCATCGGCAAAAGTGAATGCGCACTTGACCTTGTGATCAGGGGACATCGGCTTGTTGCCGATGATATGGTGTATATAAAAAAGAAAATGCCGGCCGTACTTATAGGCCAGGCTGAAGAGTCTATTCAATATCTGATGGAGATCAGAGGCCTTGGAATCATTAGCATCAAGGACCTTTATGGAGTTTCATCCATTCGGGACAAGAAGATCATTGATATAATGCTCGAATTAATTGAGTGGGATGAGTCGCATGAATATGACCGGCTTGGCATTGATGACCGCACCACGACTATTCTTGGAATAGACATACCTCATATCAGTATTCCGGTCAGGCCCGGGCGCAACCTTGGATCTATCATAGAGGTGGCCGCTCGCAATTATCTGCTTAAGGGGATGGGTTATCATTCAGCCCGGGATTTTCAGGAACGACTGCTGGCGCGAATTGAATCGCGTCCGATTGGCGACGAGGTCGAGTAGTAAATGCGTATCATTATTATCACCGGCATGTCAGGCTCCGGTAAATCTACCGCAGTAAGGGCCCTTGAGGACGAGGGTTTCTATTGTATTGATAACCTACCTGTACGACTGTTCAAGAGTTTTGTCGACCTGATAAACAAATCAGGTGAGCCCTTTAAGGGTGTGGCCCTGGTGGCTGACATTCGCGGCAGGGAATTTTTTAAAGGATATGAGAGTGCTTTTTCCAAGATTGCCGCAGCTGGCCACAGTATAGAAATATTGTTTTTCGATGCTCTGGACGACATTCTTGTGCGTCGCTATTCCGAGACACGGCGCAGGCATCCGGCCGATGAACAATGCTCGGTGGGAGAGGCGATCAGGATAGAGCGTGAACGCCTCTCGTCGCTTCGTGGTATGGCTACAAGAGTGATCGATACCTCGGAATTCAATGTACACCAGCTTAAGGATTTCATCCTCCGCATTATCAGGGGGGAAGAGAAGGAAAATGCGCTGGTTGTTGAGGTTCAGTCTTTTGGCTTTCGCTACGGCGTGCCGCTTGAATCCAGTATTGTAATGGATGTGCGCTTTCTGCCGAATCCGTTTTTTGTGCCGGAGCTGAAAGCTGGGTCGGGGCTGGATGATGCAGTGCGTGATTATGTGATTGACAATACTGCTACAGCAGCTTTTCTAGACTACTTTTTTCCACTCCTTGATATGCTTCTGCCGGCTCACCGGCAGGAGGGTAAGGCGTATTTGACCATCTCGATCGGCTGCACCGGAGGTCGTCATCGCTCGGTTGCTATAGCGGAAGCCACCGGAATGCATTTGCAGGAACTATGGCCTTCAGTAAGAATAACTCACAGGGATATTGAAAAGGGAAATTAATGACAGGATTAGTGCTTGTTACCCACGCCGGTCTTGCAACAGCTCTCAAAGCGTCTGCAGAGATGATAGTCGGTCCGATAGAGAAATGTACGGCTGTGGAAGTTGCTCCCGGTGAGTGTGCAGATGACATAATGGCGAGAGTCGTGAAGGCGGTTGCCGAGGTTCAGGCGGACGGAGCAATCATTATGACGGATCTTTTCGGCGGCACTCCGTCAAATATGGCGATGTCTTTTCTGAAGGATGGATGTGTAGAAGTTGTAACCGGCGCCAATCTGCCAATGTTGATGGAATTCTGTTCCCGCCGCGATCGTATGACGGTAGCAGAGCTTGCATCTGGGATGCAAAGATGTGGCCGCGAGGGAATTATCGTAGCTGGAGAATTTCTAAAGTAAGACCGGGAAACGAGGAAAACGGTAAATATGCTTCAGAACGAATATTTGATAGTAAACAAATTGGGCTTGCATGCCCGTGCCTCTGCTCTTTTTGTAAAAACAGCCAGCCGTTTTACTTCTGAAGTCAAACTGGCCAGAGAAGGGATTGAAGTGAATGGTAAAAGCATCATGGGAATAATGATGCTGGCCGCGTCAAAAGGATCCACCGTCAGACTTACCGTTAATGGTGTTGATGAACCCGATGCCATGACTGCCCTAAGTGAACTGATTACCAATGGTTTCGGTGAGGAATGACATGCGGCTTTTCCCGGGAATTGCCGCATCTCCCGGGATTGCTGTAGGTAGATTGCGTGTTGTCGATCGGCGACGCATAAACGTATCGGAATACCCGATTCTTCCCGATGATGCCGTCAGAGAAATTGAACGACTGACAGTCGCAATAGCTGATACCCGAATAGAACTTGAACATTTAAAATCCCACCTGGCAGAAACAACCGGCGAAGAGCACCTTTTTTTCATTGAAACACATCTGATGATCCTGGCGGATGAACGCCTGCTTTCCGAAACATCGACAATAATTACAACCGGTCTGATTAATGCCGAGGGCGCTTTGCGGAGAACGCTTCATCGTTACCGTGAAGCGTTTGCCAGTATTGAGGATCCCTATCTTCGAGAGCGGATCAATGATGTTGAAACGGTCATCGAACGGGTGCTTTCAAGCATGAGCGGCGAGAAAGCCGAGCAGATTTCAACGAATGAAAGCAGTACTGTTGTAGCGGCACATGATATCACTCCCGCGGATATGCTGCAAATTGACCGCAATAATGTTCTCGCAATAATAACTGAAATAGGCGGACGCACATCACATACCGCGATTCTGGCCAGAGCCCTTGAACTCCCGGCTGTTGCCGGGGTTGAAGGCTTCTGTGATGAAGCACAGGACGGTGCACCGGTTATAGTTGATGGAACCGCCGGCACAGTGATAGTCAATCCTGACCCGGAAACGTTCCAGACGTTTCTCAGCCGCAAGCAGCACTATGATTATGTTGAAAGTGAACTTCTAAAGACATCCTCTCTGCCGGCAGTAACACTTGACGGTCATTCCATGCATCTCAGGGGGAATGTCGAGATTCCTGAAGAGGGTGCTTCGGTTCTCAGGCATGGCGGAATCGGAGTCGGTCTGTACCGCACAGAGATTCTTTTCATGAACCGATCTGCAATGCCGGACGAAGAAGAGCAGTACCTTGTTTATCAATCCATGCTGAATGCGATCAAGCCATACCCGCTGACGGTCAGGACGCTGGATGCCGGCGGCGATAAACTGCTTGACGGGATGGACATTGCTGCTGAACAGAATCCCGCACTTGGAATGAGGGCCATCAGGCTTTCTTTAGGCATGCCGGATGAGTTCAAAAAACAGCTGCGGGCAATTCTTCGCGTAAGTGCTGAAGGGCCGGTCCGGATAATGTTCCCGATGATATCCGGTATTGATGAGGTTCGCGCTGCAATCTCGCTTCTGGATCAAGCCAAACAGGAGTTGGAAGCTGCTGGCGTTCAATATGACAGCGGGTTGAAGGTCGGTGTGATGATTGAAATTCCGGCGGCTGTTACCATTGCAGATCTGCTGGCGCGCGAAGTTGATTTCTTCAGTGTTGGAACAAATGATCTGATCCAATACACGCTGGCCATAGACCGTACAAACGAGCAACTTTCACAACTTTATCAGCCCATGCATCCGGCTGTTCTCAGATCGCTGCGACATATAGTAAATGCTGCTCACAGCGCTGGTATCGAGGCCTGTCTGTGCGGCGAGATGGCTGGAGATCCGTTGTATCTTCCGGTTTTACTCGGGCTCGGCTTTGATGAATTGTCCATGGGCGCCGGCTCCCTGTTGCGCGTCAAACAGATTTTACGGCGCTGTACGCGCGAGCGTGCCATTCAGATTGCTGAAGGCTGTTTTAACTTTGCTACCGCTGCCGAGGCAGAGATGTTTCTGAAACGACAAATAACCCTGGATGTTGCAGAAAGTTTCGACTGATGTCCCCAAATACGATTTATGCGCTCTTTTCCCTTGTCTTCGGCATGGTAGTCGGATCTTTTCTGAATGTATGCATCTGTCGCATGCCGAAGGATGAATCGGTTGTCTCGCCCCCCTCTCATTGCCCGCACTGCAGCTATCAGATCCGGTGGTACGACAATATTCCTGTAATCAGCTACCTGCTGCTGAGGGGGAAATGTCGCGGCTGCGGTGCCCGTATATCCCTGCAATATCCTCTGGTGGAGCTGCTGAACGGGATCCTGACTTTATTTTTGTTTCTGCGATTCGGGCCGACACTTGCCTTTGCGGCATATTTCGTTTTTTGCTCTGCGCTGGTGGTGATTACGTTTATCGATATCGAACACCAGATTATCCCAGATGAAATATCGCTGTCAGGAATCGTAATCGGATTTGTGCTGTCGTTTTTTCTGCAGGGGCATGGCTGGCTTAATTCAATTCTGGGCATACTGCTGGGCGGCGGCAGTCTTCTGTTTGTGGCGTACGCATATCAGTGGCTGACCGGCAAAGAGGGTATGGGGGGCGGGGACATTAAGCTCCTGGCCATGATGGGTGCGTTTCTGGGCTGGAAGTCAATACCTTTCATTATTCTGGCCAGTTCACTGGTCGGTTCGGTTGTTGGTATATCAATTATGCTGTTTCAGAAAAAAGACTCCAAACTGGCTATACCATTTGGACCTTATCTCGCATTCGGTGCTGTCCTCTACATCTTCTACGGCAGACAGCTTATAATTTGGTATCTCAATCTTGGCGGCTTCCTAAAAGGCTAACTGCATGGCACGATACCGCCCCAGTCTGACCGTATCAATCATGGCCTTTCTGGGCTTTCTGCTGGTAATGACATGGCTGTTGTTCAGCCTTCTGGCATTTAAAACCTCTGCAAATGACCTGTATGCCCAAAAGGGCGAACATGCCCGCACCCTCCTGGCGACTTTTGTAAGTCAACTCCCGGACAATCTGCCCGTTTTCCCGGAAGGAATCATATCTCCGGATTCCTCAGCATCTATTTACGTTCAAAAGCTTTCCGAAGATGCGGCTTTTACCCGCCTGACTTTGCTGGACATAAACGGCAAAGCTATTTTCACTGCCGGTCGTGACGGAAGTGATGTATTTCTTCCTTTCAGCGGTGTGCAGACTCCTTCAGATGGTGGCGGCATCCTTCCGGATGGAAGTGGAATCGCCAAAGTAATCAGTGTGACACGAAACGGCGTAGCCGTTGGCCGGGCTGGTCTGCTCCTGTCACTTTCTGCAGAAAATTCCCGGCTGCATAGAACCCGTCAAATGTTTGCCGCTTATTTTGTATTAGACTTTATCATGCTGATGGGGCTGGGCTCTTTTATACTCTCACGAATCGTAGTTAATCCGATCAACCGATTGCTGTCGGCCACCGGAAAGATCACCGGCGGTCAGTATGGCCAACGCCTGCGGGTTTCAGGCAGTTCAGAGCTCGCACGTCTGGCAGAATCTTTCAATGAAATGTCAACTGCGCTGCAGAACAAGGATCAGCAGGTATCAGAACATGTGTCGGCCCTGGAAAGAGTTAACAGTGATCTTCGACAGGCACGCGAAGAGGCCATCCACACCGAAAAAATGGCTTCGATCGGTCTCCTGGCAGCCGGAATGGCCCATGAAATCGGAACGCCTCTGGCATCGATCATGGGGTATGCGGAACTGGCTTCCGCTGAACAGCCTGAAAACAAGGCGATCCAGGATTATGCAAGGCGTATGTCGGCGGATTGCGCAAGAATCGACCGAATAGTGCGCGGATTGCTGGATTATTCACGTCCGCGAGTTACCACTTCCGAGACCGCTGATGTCCGGCAGGTTGCAACTGCGACACTGGAATTATTGTCCCAGCAGGGAGCTTTTAGGCGAGTGAATGTCAGCATGACCATTGATGAAGGTCTGCCGCTTGTAAAGGCTGATCCGCATCAACTGCAGCAGGTGCTGATCAATCTGCTGCTCAACAGCCGGGATGCGCTGGCGGACAACGGATCGCTGGCACTCAAGGCAAAACTTGACAATGAACAGCTGCGTATTGACGTTTTTGATAACGGCTCCGGAATTGCTGCTGAAAACCTGAAATACATATTTGATCCGTTTTTTACCACCAAACCGCCCGGAAAGGGGACCGGTCTGGGGCTGGCCATCGCTGCGCGCATTATTGAAGGATTTGGAGGCCGCATAACCGTCAAAAGCAAACAGGGCACAGGCACATGCTTTACTGTCTGGCTGCCGTTGGCACTTGGCTAGCAGGAAGGGGGGAGAGTGGGCGGCAAACATATTCTTGTAATTGATGATGAAGAAAACCTGCGGCATATGTTATCGCTGATGCTGACCCGTCAGGGATATGTGGCGGATAGTGCGGCTGACGGCGAGAAAGGCCTGGCATGCATCAAAAACAAGGTCTACGATTTCATTCTTTGTGATATCCGCATGCCTGAAATGGATGGGAAAACATTTCTTGCCAGGGCAATTCAGGAACAGGTCAATGTTCCGATCATCATGATGTCGGCTTACGGCTCTGTTGAAACGGCAGTGGAGTGCATGAAAAACGGGGCATACGATTTTATCTCCAAACCCTTTAAAAAAGATGAAATAGTCATGGTACTGAAAAAGGCTGAAGAGCGTGAGAGGCTGAAGGAGGAAAACAGCCAGCTTAGAGAGGCCGCAGCGGGTCGCTTTGCCTACAGCGGAATCATAAGCCGCAATGCCTGTATGGAAGATATCTTCAGTCAGATAAGAAAAATTGCAAGTCTCAAAACAACTGTCATGATCCTGGGCGAATCCGGCACCGGCAAGGAGTTGGTGGCTCGGGCCATACACCAGAACGGTAGCCGGTCTGCAAAACCTTTCATAGCGGTAAACTGCGGAGCAATACCTGAAAATCTGCTGGAAAGTGAGTTGTTTGGTCATGTCCGGGGTGCTTTCACCGACGCGTCCGACGATAAAACCGGACTTTTTGAACTGGCGGATGGCGGTACGCTCTTTCTGGACGAAGTCGGTGAAATGCCGACTGCCCTGCAGGTCAAGTTGTTACGGGTGTTGCAGGACGAAGAAATCCGTCGCGTAGGCGCCAACGTTTCCAAAAAGGTTGATGCCAGGGTCGTATCTGCCACATCGCGTGACCTTCAGGCTGACGTAAAAACAGGCGGATTTCGTGAAGATCTGTTTTTTCGTCTGAACGTATTCTGTCTGCAGTTGCCGCCATTGCGGGAACGTATAGAGGATATACCGCTGTTGGCAGAACATTTTATCCGCAACAGTTCCAGTGGGACAGAGCGCCAAGCTCTTCGCATCGAACCGGATGCCATGCGCTGCCTGATGGCCTATGGCTGGCCCGGCAATATCCGGGAGCTGGAAAACGCCATTGAGCGAGCCACGATCATGTGCGATGGAGCCAGTATTACAAGCAACTGTCTTCCACCATCGGTGCGCTCAGGAATCGGGTCGTTGCCATTTCCAACTCAGGATGAAGACCTCTCCATCAAAAAGGCTGAGGATGCCATCGAACGCGACCTGATCAGGAAAGCTTTGCTCCGAACCGGAGGAAACCGCACCCTGGCTGCCAAAATACTGGAAATCAGCCACAGGTCGCTGCTTTATAAATTAAAAGAATTTGGTATTGAGTAAGCAAAAATTGCATAGCGTCCTGGTGGATGTAGTTACTATGGTATGAAAAAATTGCATAGCCCGGTTTTTCACAAATACGAAGCGCTGTGATATTAAAGGGTTGCGAACCTCAGTCAAGTGGCGCTTTTCTTGCACTAAATCCAACGAACAAATTACCGAAAGGAAATACAATGTTTAAAGAACTTTTTGTTGCAGTCGCTGTGTCAGCACTTTTTATCTCTCCGTCATTTGGCATGTCGAAGGAGAATTGCAACGCTGATTGTAAAACCTGTCACACTCTTACCAACAAAGAGGCGTCGGATCTTTTGAAGCCGACTGGCGCGACAGTTCTGTCGGTCAAGGAGTCTCCGTCCCGCGGATTGTTCGAACTGCTGGTCCAGAAAGACACACAAAAAGCTGTCATATTCATTGATTACGGCAAGAAACACCTGATCCAGGGGATGATGGTTAACCTTGAAAAGCTTGAGCCGGTTTCCTCGCACAAGCAGGAGTTTCCACAGCAGAAACAGCCTACTTCCGTGGATGTAAAATCTATCCCGGCGCAGAATGCGGTCATAATGGGTAATCCGAAAGGTTCTAAAAAGCTTTATGTTTTCACAGATCCTGACTGCCCCTACTGCCGTAAAGGTCATGCTGAACTGAAAAAACTGGCAAAAATCGCTCCGGATGTTGCCATCTATGTGATGTTGTATCCGCTGCCTATGCATCCGGCCGCATATGACAAGTCCCGTACGGTTTTCGAGACGAAGAACCACGACCTGCTG
The DNA here is from genome assembly GCA_964420435.1 of uncultured Geobacter sp. Taxonomy (GTDB): domain Bacteria; phylum Desulfobacterota; class Desulfuromonadia; order Geobacterales; family Pseudopelobacteraceae; genus JACRCG01. Next base: position 66,335 of record CAYQTC010000014.1, on the reverse strand, counting down.
GATAAGGCCTTTGAAGGCAAAGAGGTTCCCAAGCCGACCAAGGAGAGCAGCAAGAAGATTATTGACGAGATCATCAAATTTGCCAATGCAAACGGCATCTCCGGAACACCGACCATGGTTATGCCCGACGGGAAGATCGAAGTGGGGATGCGGGATGCTGAGACTTTGAAAAAGATGCTGGAAGGGAAGTAGTACGTTGGATATTGATAATCAGGTACAAGCGAGGTGCCAAGGTATGATTAACTTAAAAAAAATAGTGGCCGCAGTTGTTCTGATTGGTTCTTTCATCGTTCCTTTAGTTTGTGTTGCTGCTACATCGGTTTCGTATTTTACTGGCCGTGTGTCTTTTTTTGACGGTAAAAAAGTTGTGGTTGACGGCATGGAATATCTGGTTATTGAAAAATGTAAATACTTGAAGCATATGAAACGCAACAATGCATACTTTGAGGACAAGGCCAATCCGAATGAGGTTCGTGGCGGAGATTCAGTAGTTATTCATATAAATGGCAACGTTGTTGACAAAATCATCATCGAGGAGTGGAAACGATGAAAACGACATCTAACCGCTTGATTGCTCAGTTGTGCCTGATTCTTTGTCTAGCAGCTATCTCTACACATGCAAATTCGGCTGTGATGAACGACTATTGTGTCCAGCCACCATTCATAGCAGCCACCGTTCCGCCACTGGTCATGTTCGAGATGGGAAGGGACCACAAGCTGTTCTACGAGGCCTACAGTGATTCGGCCGATCTGGATGAAGACGGGATGCTTGATATCACGTACAAACACTCAATAGACTACTACGGCTATTTTGATCCCTACAAGTGCTACCAGTACAATACTACCGGAACCGACAAGTTTGAACCTGTGTCTCGCACTGCTACAAAGCTCTGTTCAAGTTCCGGCGGACAGTGGAGCGGCAATATTCTCAACTGGCTTACCATGAGCCGCATCGATGTACTGCAAAAAGTTCTCTACGGCGGACACCGAAGTGCTGACAGCACCAGCGAAACGGTCCTGGAAAGGGCAACTGTTCCTCAGGATGCTCACAGCTGGGGTAAGGAATTCACCGGTCGGCTCTGCTACAGCACTACCGGCACACCACAGTATACCTATTCCTGCTCGACAGACAGTGATTGTGCAACCGGATATGCCTGCACCGACAAGTCCATGGAGCTGGTCGGTTTTGCCCAGGCAGGACTTTCTACCTGTTCTGCATCTAGCCCAGGAACAACTAACAACAAAATGCTGGTGGTACGCTATAAACACCCGGCCGGACTGACTGCAGCCCAGACTACGGGAGATACCCACACCGACCTCCTGGCGTCTTTTTCAAGCGCAACCGAACCTCTTACGACGACATTTCTGGATTACGATACATCGGTAACCAATTTTGGAACGGCCAGTTCTAAAATTGACCCGACCCAGAACCATCTTGACAACTATAGCACCATGGTGGTGGCCGAATTCAAAACCTCCAGCGGCAGCGGATCAGAGACCTGGCAGTTTATGGTCGATAGCGATGATGGCGCCGAGGTCGAGATTTTCACGACTGGAGCCACACCGACATCGCTGGGTGTAGTGGCTTCACACTACGGGGCTCACTCTAACTGCTCCACTGCTCCTACGACCACCTGCGCCGGCATGGTGACCGGATCGCTCAGCCTTTCAAAGAGCAACACCTGGTATCGTCTGGTAGTGCGTGTTTCAGAGGCTGGTGGGCAGGACGGCGTGCGGGTCTGGTACAAAAACCCCAGCAAAGCCAGTTGGACGCTATTCGGCACCACCAATCTGGGCAACAACAATATGCGTACCTTTGACATCACAGCTTCAAATCAATGCACTCTTTACGCCAGTGAATTTATTAACAAAGGCAAACCCACTTCGGGGGCTACCAGTCAGGATTCCAGCAAGTTCCACATGGTCTGCAACACGACTCTATCGGATACCGGTGCGCCGTTGATGAGACTATTGAAGGATGTTTCCGGCAAACGCATCTGGGACTGGGCCTCCAAGGAGCGACCGGTATGTGACGACAGTCTGGGTACTCCAACCAACTACGATGTACGGGTCAAGGTCTGTGATAGTATCATCGATTCGACTGACCAGCTGGATATCAAGAAGAGCGAAATCGGCGATTCCTGTAAGTGGTACCCCGGTTCCGGCTCCGGTCTCTGGAAACCGGTTGGCCTGCTGCAGCAGTACGGCGAGGGCGACGGTTCCAAAGTCTGCTCCAAGAGCATGTCCAAATCATGCAATACCGACGCCGGCTGCACCTTTGCCACCGAAGGCAAGTGCGTCGATAAGGCCGACATGTACTTCGGCATGATGACCACTTCTTACACCAAAAACACCAGCGGTGGGGTGTTACGTAAGAACATCGGAGCAATTTTGGACGAATCCAACGCCAACAACGGTATTTTTCAGAGCTCCGAGAATTCCCAGGGCAACATAATTCTGACCTTCGATCGTCTCAAACCGGTCGGTTTCCGATATTCCGATTGGACCTACCAGGATGTCACCGGCGGTAGTTGCGGCTGGATTACCGACCGGCCGCTGGCGGAAGGGGAGTGCCGCAGCTGGGGCAATCCGATTGCCGAGATGATGTATGAATCGCTTCGCTATTATGGCGGTCGTTTGACCCCGACCAGCGACTTTACCTACTCCGCTTCCCAAGACTCGGGTTTAAGCCTGTCAAAACCGGACTGGGGCTACAAGGATGGCAGCACCGCCAAAGCACTCTATGACATCTATCCCAGTTGCGCCAAACCCTTTGTCCTGTTGCTTTCTGACACCAACACCAGCTACGATTCTGACCAGATACCGGGCAGCTCTTTCAAGAAATCGGACGGCACGAGTTTTGCCGAAGATACGCCGGCTTTACTGAAATTGGGAGAAATTCAAAGCTCCGGCCGTTCTCTGCTCAACGAACTAGCCTACAAAATCGGAGAAACCGAAGGTATCCACGGCAACAGCTGGTACATTGGCGAAAATGGTACAGTCAAGGATTTTCTCTGCACCGGAAAATCAACCAACAATTTTAGCCTGTTGCGTGGCATGTGTCCCGAGGAACCGACCAAGATGGGCAGCTACTATTCAGCAGCCCTGGCTTACTACGGCAAGACCAAGTTCAAGGGTATCACCGGAAGGCCGGATGTTAATACCTTTGTGGTGGCGCTCTCGTCCCCATTCTCGGATCTCAAAATAAAGACTGGGAGCGGCACTGTTTCGATCCTGCCGACCGCTAAATCTGTCAGTGGTTGCTCCAACACCTACAATGCCTGTTCCCAACGCATGAGTCTGACCTATGACGCCACTTACGGTCTGAAGCTGGAACAGAAGAGCCCGGCTGATTCTGCCGCTTATTGTCCTACCAACACCATTGTTGACTATTATGTTGACGATATTCGCTACGACAGCAGCAATAATGTGACCTATGCCCTGTTTCGAATTAACTACGAGGATGTGGAGCAGGGCGCCGACCACGACATGGATTCTATTGTCAAATACGAGGTTTGCACAGCCTTCGCCGCTACCAACAGCTACGGTTCATGTGGCAGCAGCAGTTTGGCTGCCAACCAGATCGAAATCAAGCTGGTTTCCGATTACGCCGCCGGCTGCATCGATCAGGTGATGGGTTTTGTCATCTCCGGAACTACCGAGGACGGTGTGTATCTGCCGGTCAAGGATGCTGACGTCGGCAGTGCCGACGGCGACACCCCGGCTGTGGTCGCCAATATGCCGCTGACTTGGAGCAAAGAGTTTACCATCGGCAGTACATCGTTGGTTTCGACACTAAAAAATCCGCTCTGGTATGCTGCAAAATGGGGCGGATTCGAGGACAAGAACGGCAACAATGTGCCTGACCTGAGGGCTGAATGGGCCAAGGACTGTACCGCTACGGATGACAGCCAGTGTAATCCTGATAATTATTACCAGGTAGTGAATCCTCTTAAACTGCGTCGTCAGCTCAACAAGGCACTGACAGATATCCTTCGCAGGGTAACATCAGGAACCGCAGCATCGATCCTCAACAACAGCGAAGGAAGCGGCGCGAACCTGCTGCAGGCAGTCTTTTACCCCGCCAAGTCTTTTGACAGTAACACCGAAACGCAATGGATCGGCGAAATGCAGAACCTTTGGTATTTCCTTGATCCGGCCCTGCAAAAAACATCGATTCGCGAGGATTCAAACCAGGATAACTCCCTGAATCTGAAGAGCGACAAGGTGGCTCAGTTTTATTTCGATGCGACCGAAAACAAAACCCTTGTAAAACTGTTTTCCGATGCAAACGGTGACGGTGCTGCCGATTCATCTACACCTGACAGCACGGTCACCCCAGACGAAGTCAAAAGTCTGTGGAAAGCAGGGCGCATGTTGTGGGAGCGCAATGTTTCCACTGACCCGAGAACCATATATACCGGCTACAACTCGACACTGGGCGATGTTCCGCAGAAATTCAGCAACCTTCCGGTGAACGCCAGCACTTGGAACATACTTCAAATTCCGGCTGGGACAAATGCGCAGCGCGAAGCCCTGGCTACAAAGCTCATCTCTTTTACTCACGGCAGTGATCAGGCGGACGATACAGCCCCCTGTCTAAACAGCGATTGCAAGTACCGTTCTCGCAAGGTGACACTGCTTAACTGCAACACGGGCAGCAATGCAGGGCGTGTGCCTGATGGTGTGTGCAATCGGGAATGGAAACTGGGGGATATCATCTCATCAACACCAAAGTTGATTTCAAACGTTCCGCTTAACCAGTACGATCTTTCTACACCTCGCGGGTACAATGACGCCAGTTATAAGCGTTTTACTGAATCCAGTACCTACAAACATAGAGGTATGGCTCTTGTCGGTGGGAATGACGGTATGCTGCATGCTTTCAAGCTGGGGGTTTTGAAGGAGCTCAAAACAAAGTTTGACAAATCACAAATGAATGATGCTTCTGATAACCTGGCTGATGCTGCTGACAAGCTTGGCCGGGAAGAATGGGCCTTCATACCTAAGAACACTTTGCCATATCTGCGATATTTGAGCGAGACCGGCTACAGTCATCTGTATTACGTTGACAGAACCCCGACTATTTTTGATGCCAGTATCGGGATACCGGCAGGGTGTGGAACTGATTATTCGGATTGTTCGAAATTAAATGACGGCACCACCTGGCGTACGATTGTAATCGGCGGGATGGGTATAGGTGGCGCTTCACGCGATACAGCTAATGCATGTTCAGCCTCTACTGACTGCGTAAAAAACCCGCTTGCCGGAACCGGTTATTCTTCATATTTTGCACTAGATGTGACCGACCCGGCAAATCCCAAGTATCTCTGGGAATTTGCAGGAGATCCCGCAAGCATGGGATCTCTGGGTTACAGCACTACAGGTCCTGCCATTGTCAGGATTGCCAAAAAAGATGTATCAGGAAATCCTGATAACACAAAAAACGGTAAATGGTTTGCCGTGTTTGCATCTGGGCCGACAGGCCCGATTGATACAACCGCACATCAGTTCAAAGGTCAATCTGATCAAAATCTGAAACTGTTTATTGTGGATATCGGTACCGGTGAGCTGGTAAATACTATTGATACTGGTCTGGCCAATGCATTTGCCGGCTCCCTTGCTTCCAGCTGGATCGATGCTGATAGATCAAATACGGCTTCAAAGGGATTTTATAGCGATGATGCAATTTATATAGGCTATGTGCAGAAGGATACAAGTGTGACTCCCAATACGTGGACAAAAGGTGGCGTTCTGCGTCTGCTTACGCGAGAGAGTGATGATCCTGCCAGCGCAACAGCTGCAAAACAATGGTCTGTAAGTACTCTGATCTCGGGTACCGGGCCGGTCTCTACTTCGGTTACCAAACTACAGGACAGAAATAATAAAACTTTATGGATCTACTTTGGCACAGGTCGTTTTTTCTATAAGGCTGACGACCCGTCTACTGGAACAAATCAAAAACTCTACGGTGTTAAGGAACCTTGCTACTCGACAGCTACAAGGACAATGTCGACGGTTATTATCGGCGGAACAACCAATGACCTTGATCAGAACTGCACAGATGCCGTGCCTTCAGGAATTGTTGATCAGAGTGGTACTGCGTCTACGGCTCCAGCTTCATCGCTTGCCGTAACTGCGCCTGGTTGGTTCATATCTTTGGATGCAGCTGACAGTTCATCTCTTTCCGAGAGAGTTATTACCGACTCTGTTGCTTCCAGTGCAGGCGCGGTATTCTTTACGACTTTCAAGCCAAGCGCCGATATTTGCAAGTTTGGCGGAGATTCGCTAATCTGGGCCGTGAATTATGCCAGTGGTGGAGTGCCACCGGCCAAATCCATGCAGGGTAAGGCGCTTATGCAGGTGTCTACCGGAGCTTTTGCAGAAATTTCCTTGAGTAAAGCTTTTGAAAGCGAAACCGGAAACCAACGGGAAGAGGGCAGGCGTCTGAATACGCCAATATCTGGAGTGCCGCCAACAGCCCAGGGGCTGTCTGTCATAACAAACCCTCCCCCTGTGAAGAAGTTTTTGCATGTCCGTGAAAAGTAACAGCAGCAGAATGAGGGCTGATATGAAAAATAACGGCTTTTCACTGATTGAGCTGGTTGTGACGATGGCGATTATGGGGATTCTGTTCGGAATTGCCACACTCAGCTTTTTCGACTGGCAGCGTAAGTCGCAAATAGAGAGACAGACAAGGGAGATGCATACAGATATTAATTCTGCCAGAATGGAATCTATTTTTCGCAAGACAAGGCACAGGGTTACATTTCAGCCTTCCAGTTATGTTTTACGCCGCTACAGTAGTGAAAATGAAGATGATGCAGCAGGTACGATTATAACCTCTAGGAACGTTCCTTATGAATTGACTCGTCTAAACGGTGGAGATCTTTCAAATGTTTCTGTAGAGTTTGATGCCAGAGGTCTGCTTTCCGGTATTAACTTTTCATTACGGGTTAATCCGGTTGCCAGCGGTGCTAGTTTCGATTGTTTGATTATTCATGTTGCCAGAACCAATATGGGGAAAATGACAGATGATGGTACTTCCTGTGATGCGAGATAACGACGGCTTTACACTGATAGAGTTTCTGGTTTCGATCGTGATTTTAATGGTTGGACTCCTAGGCCTTCTACAGGCTGTCAACATGTCTTACAGTCATAATCTTCAAAATCAGCTCCGTAATGAGGCCGTATCTGTTGCAGATGCGGAGATGGCTAAAGAAATCGCCAAAGGTTACGAGGGGGTTGATCCAACCCTAACCACCGTTTTTCGCGGCTATACTGTGAACAGAAAAATACTTAATTCATTCAAGTTATATTCCGTATCCAAGACCGGAACACAGTTGCAAAACTCAAAGCAGGTTACACTTGAAGTCAGCTGGAAGTACAAGAGTGCCCGTTATACGCACAATGCTTCAGGCGTGATTTCCAAAACCAATCAATAGAAGGCCATCTGCCATGATGCGAAATAATAATGGTTTTACATTTGTAGAAATGCTGGTGACAATGGTTGTCTTTGTTATGGTTATTGCCATTGCCGGTAATTCATTCAATACCATTCTCAGCCACACTACGAAATTATTCCGTAGCGAAGAGAGCAATATCGAGGGTATGGTCGGGTTGGAAATCATGCGTCATGATATCCAACAGGCGGGATTTGGCCTGTATACAGAGCCAATGACTAAGACTTATGACGAGGCTGCCGCCGCACCAGCCAGCGCATACAATGATGCTACCACAAATGTTCCAAGACCGATTGTAGCTGGAAATAATATTGCCGCAGTAACAGATACTAGCGACATAGCCAGCGCAAAATACGATCTGCTGGACGGTTCTGATTATCTTGCCATCAAAGCAACCACAGTCGGACGCAACAGGGTCTCTCAGAAGTGGACCTATCTCCGTTATACTTCGAACGACGTTTATCCAAATACATGGCGCTCCTCTGCAGAAAACTTTTCAAATTCTGATCGTGTAGTGTTACTACGACGCCAGATTAACGCTTCGAATCAATCCCTCTCTATTGAACCTGATAGAAACGGCGATTTTTATTATGCTTATAGTAATTCTGCTTTTTCTCATCTTACTTCAGCAAGTTCATCCATGTTTACCGTTTATGGAGTTGACAGCAGTTCGACACCAAGAATGCCATTCAATCGCAGTGATTACTTTGTTGCCAGACCACAGAACACCAGTCAGGTGCCTTCCGTATGTGCTCCAAATAGTGGTGTACTTTATAAAACAACCATTAATCAGGATGATGGAAAGCTAAACTATGTGCCCATACTTGATTGTATTGCAGATATGCAGGTTGTATTCGGCTGGGATATTAATGGTGACTCGGCAATTGACACATACTCTAACGCTGATGGAAGTCAGGTCAGCGGTGTCGGTACTGTAACGCAAGTACAATCTGCAATCGCTCAGGCGGCTAATAACTCCTCTACAACCAGCCCAAACATTCGCAACAGCCTGAAAATGGTCAAGATATATATATTAGCCCAGCAGGGCCGTTTAGACCGTGGATATACGAGTCCTTCGCCAATAATCGTAGGAGATGCAAACGAAAGTTCACTGACCAGGAATTTTGATATTACCGCTAAAGGATGGCTTAATTATCGCTGGAAACTTTATCAAATTGTTGCCCGGCCAAAAAACCTGCCGGCCAACCAGTAAGGCAGGGTGATGAAAATGAAAGTATTACGCTCTAGAGACGGCATTGCTTTGGTTACATCACTTATGTTAACGCTAATATCAATGACTATTGTTATGGCCTTGATGTACATGATGACTTACGGCACTAAAGTGTCAGGTCAGTTTAAGCGTTATAAGACCGCATTGGATGCATCTTATGGAGGTACTGAGATTCTTACCAAAGATATTCTTCCAATGGTTTTGAGAAACTATTCCAGTTCTACCCTTGTAACTGATCTAGTAAGCAGTGCTACCGGTTTCGGTGCAATCGGGCTTCAAGTTAACACCACTCAAAACTGTCTGCAGAGCAAGCTGACAAAAGCTACCGCTAACTGGCCTGCTGCATGCGACTCATCACCATTTGCTGCAAAAAACCCAGATATGAGTTTCAGTCTTCAAGCATCTACAGGCAATCCATATACGGTATATTCTAAAATAGTTGATACTACGTTAGGAAATTCAGACGTGAGTGGATTGCAACTAGAAGGGTCAGGTGTCGCCGAGGGGTCTTCGGTTTTGACCCCACAACATTTTCCTTATGTATATCGGGTTGAAATACAGGGACAACGTCAAAATACTCAGGGTGCGCAGGCTAATGTTGAAGTCTTATACGCTTATTAAATTTAAACTCGATGAGTAAATGATATGGTAAATAGTCATATGACTGATATCAGATCAAATGTGATTGACAGTTTATTCGTAAATTGATAGTTTGTAGCCGTAGTGTGTATTAATAGTAAGCTAAATAACCGATAATCGATAATACTAAACCATCCGCGAGGATGGGACGGAAAGCCCATTGGGTCTCACGGAGACAGCCGGGTCGCCGAAATATCTTAATAAGAGATAGGCGACCTGGCTTTTTTTGTTTGAAAAGTCCCCGATCGTTACAAATATCACCAATGAAGCAAGCCCAGGTAGTGAAAAATAGAAAAATAGGATACTCGTTTATACATTTTATATAATGTTATACATAATTATTGACAAAGATATTAATTAGCAGTAAATCTTGCGCAACTGTTATCAATTATTTAGGACATGCGCATGAAGTCTAAAAATAAAGTAAAGGCTATACGTGAGTCGCGCTTAATGAGTAAGTCCGAACTTGCCCGCAAAGCGGGAGTCTCACCATTGACAATTGATCGAATTGAACGCGGTGAGTTTTGCAGAATGGAAACAATGAGAAAGATAATTCTAGCGCTGGGCTTTAGCCTCGAAGAAAAAAATAAAGTGTTTCAGGATCAAGCATAAACGGGACCGGATATGTTTCTTTTCAAAAAGAAAAAAGAGGTTATCGGAATTGATGTTGGCTCCAGTTCAGTCAAACTGGTGCAGTTGAAAGATAACAAGGGTTCATATCAACTGCTTAATGCCAGCATTTTTGCGTTGCCACCGGAGGCTATCGTTGACAACAGTCTGATGGATACTTCATCAATTGCTGAAACGATTAAAAATCTGGTGTCCAGTCTCGGTATCAAAGTTAAGGATGTTGCCTGCTCAATTTCAGGGAATTCTGTCATTATCAGAAAAATTGTATTGCCTGCAATGCCCCAGGAAGAACTTGAAGACCAGATTTCATGGGAAGCCGAGCAGTACATACCTTTTGATATCAATGATGTAAATATGGATTTCCAGATACTTTCGCCTGACAGCAATGATCCCTCCAAGATGAATGTCCTTTTAGTCGCCAGTAAAAAAGATATTATCAACGATTATGTCTCAGTATTCAGTGAAGCCGGCCTTCATCTATCCGTTGTAGACGTAGACTCTTTTTCTGTCCAGAATGCATTTGAAATGAATCATGATATCATCCCGGACGCGATTATCGCTTTGATTAACATCGGGGCGAGTGTCATGAATATCAATGTTGTAAAAGATGGAGTAACTTTATTTACAAGAGATGTGCAGATGGGGGGCAACCTTTACACGGAAGAAATACAAAAGCAGCTTGGAATGAGCGGTAAGGAAGCCGAGTCCGGCAAATTGCTTGCCAATGAAACCAATGACAAGCCATTGCTGGACGTGCTTGTAAAAGTTAATGATACAATTATCCAGGAGGTTCGTCGTTCACTGGATTTTTACAACTCAACTGCTAGTGACGAGCGAATTACAGGTATATATGTCAGCGGCGGTGGGTCAAAAGTATATAAGCTGATCGAGATGATATCGGAAAAAACCGGGCTGACAGTTGAAGTTATCAATCCGTTTGCGAAACTTAAGTATAATGAGAAAGACTTTGACCCTGAATACCTTCAGGAAATCGGCCCGCTTATGGCAGTACCGGTCGGGCTCGCGATCAGGAGGGTCGGGGACAAATGATCAAAATAAATCTCCTGCCTGTTCGGGCAGCAAAAAAGAAAGAGACTGCAGTACAGCAGATCACCATATTCTGCATCGTGGTTGTATTGGTCGCAGCAGTTGCACTTTCGCTTTATTTTGTTAAGCGAATTCAGGTGACAGCCGCCAAAAGCGATATTACATCCGCCAATAACAAGATAAATGAGCTTAAATTAAAAATAGGCAAGCTGGAAGAGCTGAAGACTCTTAAAGAGCAGGTCAAGAAAAAACTCGATGTTCTTAATCAATTGCGTAACAACAAAACAGGTCCTGCCCAGAGGTTGGCTACACTCAGCGATCTGACCCCAGATCAGTTGTGGCTGACAGCATATAGCGAAGCAGGTGCTGATGTTAAAATATCCGGAACAGCTTACACCGAAGATCTTATAGCACAGTTTATGAGGGCTCTTGAAGCATCTAAAGATTTCATGTCTGTAGAACTTGCCGTTTCTGAACAGACTGAAGTCGCTGGTACAAAGCTGAAAAGATTTGATATAACTATGAAGCTTGAGTCAGCGGCACCACCACAGACACCTCAGGGTGCAGCAAAGAAATAGCTATCATTAAACAGGGCGGTCAGGGTATGGATCCTCGCGTAGAAAAAATACTGAAATTACCGACAAAGCAGAAAATTCTGATTGTTGTGCTGGTTGCAATAATCGAGGCGGCTGCTCTGGTCTGGTTTGTCTACCTGCCCAAGCACAAAGAACTTACAGGTCTCAAAGCAGAACTTGCGAAGCTTCAGGGTGAAATTGACGAAAAAACCAGAATTGCAAACAATCTGCCAAAGCTGAAAGCTGAATATGATCAGCTCAATGTCGAGTTGGCAAAAGCTTTGACAGAGTTGCCTAACTCAAAAGAGATTCCTTCTCTGCTGACCAGTATAACCTCACTGGGTAAAAATGCGGGTCTTGACTTCCTGGTTTTCAGACCGAAAGGGGAAGTTCCGAAGGATTTCTATGCAGAAGTGCCGGTTGATATTGTGATTTCAGGTTCGTATTTCAGTGTTGCCAATTTCTTTGCAGCTGTAGCCAATCTGCCACGCATTGTCAATATAACCAACGTTGCATTTACAGATATCAAAAGCTTCAATAATCGCATGATGACCAAGGTGACATGTCTTGCCACTACATTCCGCTTCCTTGATAAGAAAGAGATTAAGGATGATAAAAAAAAGTAAGATGATAAAGTCACTAAGTGCAGCGTTCTTATGCGTGTTTATTTTCTCGGCGTGCAATAAAGAACAGCCTCCTCAGCCTTCTGCCGTGCCTGCACAACAGGTTACAGCAGCCAAGGTCCAGCCCAAGCCTGTTCAGAAGGCTCTCAGCAGCGTTTCGGTTACGACACCGACGGCCAACCAGTTTGATTTCAGCAACAAGAAGGACCCCTTTAAGCCTTTTGTAATAGCTAAGCCAGTACAAAGTGCCACTAATGAAATTGCAAAAAAGAATCAGCGTGATGCATTGCCTATTCATAGTTTTGATGTTAGCAAATTCAAGCTGATTGGCATAATCACTGGTGGCAGGGAAAGTCAGGCCATGGTTACCGATCCTAACGGTAAAGGCTATGTTCTCAAGGTCGGAATGACTATTGGAAACAGTAACGGAAAAATAACCGCAATCACTTCCAGCGGCGTTGATGTGCTGGAACAGTTTACAGACGATAACGGCAGGGTTCGTAAGGAAAATATCAAAATAACCCTTCCCAGGAAACAATAAGGAGTTCCGCATGAAGTGGATGACAAAAGCATCGATGATGTCAGCCTTTGCCTTCGTTATTATGAGTACTGTTCTTTTGGGGATTCCTGTAACGGCTTATTCTGCCAGTGCTGTAGCCGCCAAATCCAAGCTTGCAGCAATAGAGTCAATAAGCTCAGCAGGTGAGGGAAACGCTACTGAGCTGATGATCAAGCTTTCATCTCCTGCCACATATACAAGCTATAAGACCACTGCACCGCTTCGGCTTGTAATCGATCTATCCCAGACTACAACTGGAGCAGTAACTGCGCCAATAATTGTTAACAAAGGCAATTTCAAAACTGTTACTGTCAGCCGTTTTGACACAGATGCTGGAGTGTTGACCCGCATCGATGTTGAACTGGTAAAAGACAGCGAAGCAATATTGACTACAGTGCCATCCAGTCCTGGCGAATTGCGAGTAGCATTTCCAGGTTTAACAGACAGTATTCCTGCTCCAGTCGTCTTACCAGCTCAGGCGAAACCGGCAGTCGAAGATTCTGCTTTGCCGCGTGTACCCGTCGCAACACTTAATTCTCAGAGTACTGCTGAAGCATCCAAACTGAAACTTACATCAATTAAAACAGTTAATAATACGATCGTTCTTGAACTGGATGGAGCTATAAACAATTTCAAGACATTTCGTTTAAGTAAGCCGGATCGGTATGTAGTAGATTTAATTGATGTTCAGAGTGTGTTGGCCGCAAGGTTGCTGCCATTGAATTCATCAGGTGTCGCATCAGCCAGGATAGGTATTTATCCGGATAAAGTACGGGTTGTGCTGGATGCAATCAACGGAACATTTCCTGAGGCATCTGCAGCAAAGGCTGATAGTGGTGTTGTGATAACTCTGAATCCTAAAGCGGTTGATGATAATTTAAACACAAAGTTGACTGCTACGCATTCATCAGAATCAATTGAAAAGCCGGTTGTCAAGGAACAGACCAAACCTGTCGTTACTCCGGCATCTTCTGTACCAACTGCTGCGAAATCAGATAAGCCGGAATTGGCAGTTTTGTCAAAAACAATCAAATCATACGGTCCATCTACAGTTGAAATGATCGATTTTCAGGTTGTTGAAGGCATATCCCGTATAGCAGTCAAGGTAAAGGGAGACATCAACGCAGAACAACCGATAAAAACGGCGGGATTTATCACGCTGACTATAAAAAACACGGTGCTGTCCAAAAACCTGCAGCGATCGTTGGAAGCCTCTTCATTCGTATCTCCTGTGCTTCGGGTTACACCGTTGATGGTGAAAGCAAAAAAAGGAACTGATACAAAGGTTCGTATTGCAATGCGTTCTCCGTCTTTGTTTGAAATGCGCCAGGAAGGCGACATGATGTTTGTAGATATAAAGCATCCAGAGGGATTGACAGCAGATAAGCTTGCAATTGAGACAACCGATACAAAGCCAAAGTCTTACCGTCAAACAGCCCCAAAGTCACGGGATGAAGAGCTGTCATCTGAAATTGCTCCTGTAACGGAATCTTCTGCTAAGACATCAGAAACAGGCCGTGGATACAAGGGGCGTAAAGTAACGCTTGAGTTTGCTGATGCTGAAGTTCGTAAAATATTTCAGCTGCTTTCAGAAGTCAGCAATAAAAACTTCGTACTTGGGGATGATGTTACTGGTGCCATCAGTCTCAAGCTTGTTAACGTGCCATGGGATCAGGCTCTGGATATAATCCTGGACACTAAAGGACTTGATAAGCGTGAAGATGGAAATATTATCCTGATTAAAGGAAAAGGAAAGTTCAAATCGCAGGCCGAAGAAGAACAGGAAATTAAAAAAGCTTTGACTAAAGCGATAGAGTTGAAGACTGAAACATTCAGTATCAACTATGCAGATATCGGTACAATTGCATCTCAATTCAATGGATTGAAGAGCGATAGAGGTGTCATTTCCCAGGACGCTAGAACCAACAAGGTTATTGTCAAGGATATTCCTCAAGTTTTGAATGAAATGCGTAAGCTGCTTGTTCAACTGGATGTGCCGGAAAAACAGGTAATGATTGAAGCCAGAATTGTCGAGGCAAGTTCATCATTCACTAGAAATCTGGGTGTTAACTGGGGAGTGCATTACCGAGACGGTTCTGCTTCATTTATGGGAATAAACTCTCTTGACACAGGCTTTGGCGGCTTAACATCGGCACCGCCATCTACTGGAACCGGGACAAGTCCCGGCGGCAGCATGGGGATATCATTTGGAACCCTATCGAGCAATATCCAGCTTGATATGCGTCTTAATGCTGCAGCCAGTGCAGGTATGGTAAAGATCGTTTCAACGCCGAAGGTTGCAACGCTTAACAACAAAACGGCAAAAATAACTCAAGGACAACAGATTCCTTACACTTCTTCGACCTCTGACAAAGTTGAAACAAAATTTATTGAAGCGGCTCTTTCACTTGAAGTAACACCGCATATAAACGCCAACGGCACTATTGGAATGAAGATCGATGCTAAAAACGACTCTCCAGGTCAGTCCACCGGTTCTGGCGCTCCTCCAATAAACAAGAAACAGGCCACAACCGAGATGCTCCTGCGTGATGGTGAGACAACGGTAATCGGCGGGATTTATGTTGATTCCGACAATACCTCTGATGATGGCGTCCCTTATCTGATGGATATTCCGCTTTTGGGAAAGTTATTCAAAACCAATAATAAAACCAAGACAAAAACGGAGCTGTTGATTTTCATCACTCCCAGAATACTCGGTACGATATAGGTAATTCGAGTTATGCCGTTAGCCCGAAATGAAAATAATCAGCCTTGGACATATGCTGATTATCTAACTTGGCCGGATGATGAACGTTGGGAGGTTGTTGAAGGTGTGGCTTGTGCCACGAGTCCCTCGCTAAGTGTTTCGCATCAGAGGATTTTACGTTCTCTTACATTAATTACCGCTACTCACTTGCTTGGTAGGCAATGTGAACTCTTTGCCACCCCTTTTGATGTACGATCTGCTGATTCGACTTCTGTAAGTGACAACTATGTTGAAACAGTTGTTCAACCGGATATTCTTGTTGTCTGCGACCCATCCAAGATAGACAGCCGTGGATGCAATGGCGCTCCGGATCTGATAATCGAAATCACCTCACCCTCAACAGGCAAAAACGATCTGACTATCTAGTATGATCTCTATCAGCGTCATGGTGTTAAGGAGTATTTGATTGTTCATCCTTCTGAACAGACGTTACTTGTCTTCAAACTTGGCGACGATGAAACCTATGGCAAACCGGAACGCTATGCTGTGTATGACAAGATAGCGGTACCGATGCTGGGCTATTTGACGATTGACCTGGTGGATGTTTTTGTGGACTAATGCTAATAATAATTGTTTGTTTCGGAGGATCTATGAGGATGTTGAAAACTTTTGTAGCACTTGTTCTACTGTTTGTTACGATGGCTATTGTCGGTTGCGGTGGTGGCGCTTCTGATTTATCAGGTACATTGGCTCTGACCGTTTCTGCTCCTGCCGATTCTACACAGCCCGGAACCGCAACGGCTACGTATACTCCTGTCGGCGGCAAGAATCCTCTCGGCGTGGATATTGCTTTTTCAACAGATCACCCTGAACTGGTTGCACTTGAAACCGGTTCTAGAAAAGTAGGCAGTGACGGAACCGCAAAAGTTACTTTCATGACAACGACTCCTCTGCAGACAACCACCGTGAGAATTAATGCTTCTACCGGTGGACTTTCAACGTTCCAGACATTCACAATTACGGGCAATTCCTCAGCGCCACCTCCAGTGTCTCCAGGAATTGTGACACCTACTCAAATTCAGGTTCAGCCCACAACCCCTTTGGACGGCAAGCTTGCACTTAAGGGTACCGGTACATCGATTAGACCGGAGAACGGCTTTATAACCTTTAAGATTCTTGACGCAAGTAATGCACCAGTGGCTGGGCAGGTTGTTAATTTTACTATAACACCTGCATTAAATAACGGTGGAGTTGCTCTTACAAATACATCCCTTACCACACTGACAGATGGTTCTGTTACTGTTGGAATCAGCGCAGGATCAACCCAGGTGACAGTTCAGATTACAGCAACTCTGGCTAGTTATCCTACACTCACCGCTTCCGCGCAATTTTCAGTTACGTCTGGTCCGCCTGATGATGACAGTTTTTCTATTTCTGCCGTTACCCTGAACTCTGAAACCTTCAATCACGATGGAGTCAAAATCCCGATTACCGTTCGACTGGCAGACCACTTCAATAACCCTCCACCAGCAGGTACGGTTGTGCTATTTACAACCAATGGCGGTAAAATTGATGGAAGCGGTTCTACTGATGCCAGTGGCAATGTAACCGTCAATTGGGAGAGTCAGGCTCCTCGTTTGTCAAGCGGAAGGTTCGTCATTATGGCCAGATGCGCTGGTGAAGAGAGCTTTACCGATTCCAATGGTAATGGATTGGCGGATGCCGGAGAGTTTACTGACACTGGAGATGCATATCTTGATGCCGACAATGATGGATTTTATGACATTGGAGAATTCTATATACCGTCGGTAAATAGCGCAGCGTATTCAGCAGGAGACAATAAATATAATGGCATGTATCAGGGTGCTTTATACACTTCTGCACCAAAAACAAAAAATATCTTCAGAAATATGGAACTGGTTATGTCTACAGATGCTGCGAATGTAACTGTCCTTTCTCAAAATCCAATTACAGGTCCAGGACTGATCAGCTTTAATGTTGCGGATATGAACGGAAATACAATGGCTGCTGGTACGACAATCACCGTAACTGCAGACAATGGGAAACTCGGGGCGGTCACAAGCTTCATTGTTCCACAAAACACCGGGAACGGCCAGACTTATTCTGTTCCTATCTCTTCAGATGGTACTGCCTCGACAGGTTCTGTTACAATATCAGTTAAAAGTCCTGGTGGACTTGAGACAGTTGGATTTATCCTTACAAGTGGTATTTGATAGTATCTTATTGGTATACACAAATGTCAGGGTTGTCCCTGATATTTGTGTATAAACTATATGTGATTCCTTAAACTGGCTTCAAGGCGCATCCGAGGGTGCGCCTTTTTGTATGGTGCGCCCGGCAGGGCGTTCAGGCCAAGCTTCATATAACTGCACGTTGATTTGTTAAATATCCTATAGTATGTTGACTTCATGTTAATGGCAACCATGCAATGACTAAACAACGTCTCGATAAACTTATGGTAGAACGTGGACTGGCGTCATCGCGGGAAAAGGCTCAGGCCCTGATAATGGCCGGTCAGGTGGTAGTTGGTGATCATGCCGTCGACAAGTCCGGACATCAGGTGTCGGTTGATGCTGATATCCGCATCAAGGGAGATGTGCTGCCCTATGTCAGTCGGGGTGGGCTTAAGCTCAGGAAGGCGCTGGATCAGTTCGGAATAAATGTTAGCGGTCTGGTTGCGATTGATGTGGGAGCTTCCACCGGAGGATTTACTGATTGCCTGCTACAGGCAGGAACTGTCAAGGTCTTTGCGGTTGATGTGGGGCACGGTCAGTTGGCCTGGAAGCTTCAGCAGGATCCGCGTGTGATTAATATTGAAAAGACCAATATCCGCTATCTGACACCAGACAAGCTTGGTGAAGCGCCGGATCTGGCGGTTATCGATGCATCCTTCATTTCGTTGGCCAAGGTTTTGCCGGCCACGATTGCGCTGATCAAGCCGGGTGGGCGCATCATCGCCCTGATTAAACCGCAGTTTGAGGTTGGTAAAGGTGAGGTGGGCAAGGGAGGCATTGTCCGTGACCCTGCTGCCCATCAGAAGGTTATTGACGATGTCAGTCGGACTGCTGAAACAATGGGTTTGAAAGTTGCCGGCCTGTGCGAATCACCCATAACAGGGGCTGACGGCAATCGTGAGTTTCTGATTTTACTGGAAGTACCTTGAAAGATAAGGGGGGCTGGGATGGATAACTGTATTTTCTGCAAGATCATTAGTGGAGATATCCCGTCAAAGAAGGTGTTCGAAGACGAACTGGTTCTGGTGATTGAGGATATCGGACCGCAGGCGCCGCTGCACCTGTTGGTGCTTCCCAAAAAACATTTTGTCAACTGTCTAGACATGACTGCAGATGACGACGTACTGGTCGGATACGCATACAGAAAAGCTGGTGAAATTGCTCGCCAGAAGGGCTATGCCGAGTCCGGTTTCCGGATAGTTCAGAACAACGGTGAAGGAGTCGGTCAGTCAGTATTTCATATCCATTTTCATGTGCTGGCCGGGCGCGACTTCAGCTGGCCTCCCGGTTAGGATGCGGAGCAATTTATGAAATCATTGCTATGTTTATGCATTATTCTGCTGACTGCGTCGCAGCTGTCTGCAGCAACATATTCGTGGGTGGACGATTCCGGTGTCTGGAATTTTAGTGACGATTTCCACAGCGTTCCAAAAAAATATCGCAAAAATGTTGTGCGACGTGGAGATGCTGATAACTCTCAGGTTCCCCAAAACACACCGGAACTCGATAAGAGTCAAACCCCTGCTTTGAGATCTGAGCCTGTAACTGAAATCAATAGCAAACAGTTTTACAATGGAAAAACACATGGTGAATGGCGTAAGGAATTTGATGCACAGGAAGCGGAACTCCAGCGACTGGAACAACGTCTTTTGCAGATGCAGACGGTCCTGAAAAAACCGGACAACACTACACGCAGCAAGTTATCCTCTTTACTGGCTGAGTACGAGGCACTGCGTGTTGAGTATAAAGAAAAATACAAAATCTACAGTGAACTGCTCGAATCGGCTCGTAAAGCAGGTTTGACGGTGGAAATGAAAAAGCAGGAAGCTCTGCCGGCAGGAAATGTGAAGACAGACTGATATCAAAGGCGGGTTTTAGAGCTACTTAACATGGCAATTTGAACTGTTTTATTTTTCTATAAAGCGTATTCCTTCCTATTCCCAATGCCCTGGCTGTCTCCGTGATATTCCACTGATGCAATTCCAGGGTTTTTCTTATGATTTCCGCTTCCGATTCCCTCAAGCCACGTTGAGCAACTAAAGGTACTCCGGTTGTTCGCATAGCCAGTAGAACCGCTGACTCGATGCCGTGCAATGCATTGAGCAGGCGTTCAAACTCTTGCGATTCAAACTTTTTAAATAATTCTGCATTAGACGACTGTTTCAGCAACAGTTCGCTGGCCTGCAGGAATCCAGCGGCACCACTGAAGTCCTGATTCGATGCGGTCTGTTCAGCCTTTGGTGGCGTTTGAAAGCGGTTGTTCAGGTGGTTTGGCAGGATGTTATCTTCCGGACACATCACCACCGCCCGGCGCATGACATTGGCCAGTTCACGGAGGTTGCCCGGCCAGCTGTGGTTTTGCAGCAAACTCACAGCTTCCGGAGAAATGTGCGACTTGGGATTGAACAGGTGTGCAAAGTGTTTCGCCAGCATCGGAATATCTTCTTTTCGCTGCTGTAAGGAGGGAATCTCCAGTCGAACCACATTGAGTCGGTAGAAAAGGTCTTCACGGAAGGTCTTCTCGCGGATAGCCTCTTCCAGGTCGACGTTGGTGGCTGCAATCACACGCACATCGGTCTTGATGTATCGTTCGCCGCCGACCCGCATGAATTCACCCGTTTCCAGCACCCGCAGCAACTTGACCTGGATCATCGGACTGGCATCGCCGATCTCGTCCAGTAGCAGGGTGCCATGGTTAGCCAGCTCAAAAATACCGCGGCGGGTCTGGTTGGCGCCGGTAAAGGCGCCCCGCTCGTGGCCAAACAACTCGCTTTCCAGCAGATTTTCAGGCAGGGCGCCGCAGTTGACTGGAATGAAGGCCGCCTCGGCCCGGTTTGAGGCGGCATGGATGAAACGGGCCAGCACTTCCTTCCCGGTACCGGTTTTTCCCTGGATCAACACGTTGATATTCTTGCCGGCCACCTTGTAGGCCAGCGACACAAGTCGCCGCATCAGCGGCGAGCTGCCGACCTGGAAGCCGACTGCGCTGGCGACTTCTGTCCATTCTTCCCTGGTCTGCTCTCCTTGGCGTTGCGGGTCTCGCTGCGCAACGGCTCTGGAGATAAGTGTCTCGATTTCCCCTATGTCGTCAAATGGTTTCTCCAGATATTCGTAAGCCCCCTGCTGCATGGCTGTCACTGCTGTTTTTACAGTGCTGTAACCGGTCATGATGATGACCTCGCAGGTGGGCTGGTGCTCCTTGATTATTTTCAGAAGGGTCAGGCCGTCGGTGTCAGGCAGCTTCAGATCGACCATGGCAACGCTGAAGGTGGCAGCGGCCACGGCGCGTAGCGCGTCCGGTTCGTTGGTGGCCGTGGTCACCTGATACCCTTTTTTCGTCAGCAGCCGGCGGAAAAAATTGCAGACATCCGCTTCGTCATCGATGATCAATATCTGAATTGGTGACATAGTGTTACCTGCTTTCCCTAAACATCATTGTTGGTCAATCGGCAGGATCAGAGAAAAGGTGCTGCCATGACCCAGCGAGCTGTCTACTGTGATGGTGCCGTTATGCGATTCGGCTATCCCAAGGCTGACCGAAAGCCCCAGACCGGTCCCCTTGGTGGTTTCCTTGCTGGTGTAAAAGGGCGTAAATATCTTGGCAATATTTTCAGGGGGAATCCCGATGCCGTTGTCGGTTACGCTCAAAACCGCCCATCGCCGCCCGTTATTAATCCTCAGCTCCGTTGCTACTCTTATCGTTTTTTCGTGTTCCTCCATCTGGGTCAAGGCATCCCGTGCATTGATCAGGAAATTGGTCAGGACCTGCTGAATCTGGGGACCATTGGCTATCAGGCGGGGCAGGTCATCTGCCATATTCTCGATAATTGTGATCTGGCTCCGGTTTATCTGGTACTTGATCATGCTAAGCACACGCCGGGCTTCATCATTCAGGTCAATTTCCGTTGCCGGCTGCTGATCCTGACGGGAAAAGGTCAACAGGTTCTGGATGATCCGTTTGCAGCGCAGGCCGGAATTGACTATATCATCAATCTCGGCGGCCCGCTCGGACTGGCCATCCGCCAGCAGATCCCTGGCTAGCAGCTGTGCTGTTCCTATGATCACGGTCATCGGGCTGTTCAGCTCGTGTGCAACTCCGGCGGCCATTTCCCCCAGGGCCGCCAGCTTGGCCGACTGAACCAACTGACCCTCCATTTTGATCTTATCGGTTACATCTTTGAGTATGATCGTTACCGCCGAAAGTTCCCTGTTCTCATTCATCACCGGATAATAGGAGAGATCCAGCACCAGCCCGGATTCGGTCTGCCAGCGTTGGTAAACCGGTTGACCGCTCCTTTGTACCTCCTGAATGGGGCAATCGTGACAGGGTTCTGTGCGGCCATGCAGCTTGGCAAAACATTTCCGGCTGAGCGACTGATCCCAAAAAAAACGCATTTCGGCCGGAAGCCGGCCATTGTGAAGCAAAACATTATAGTCGGTGTCGACCAGAAATATAGGGTCAGTCACCGCCATGAAAGTCGATTCCCACTCGTCCTTGGCCCGCGAAACCTGTTTGTACAGCCTGGCGTTCTGGATGCTGATTGACAGCTGGTCGGCCAGGTGTTCGACAAAGTCCAGATCCGTTTTGTCGTAAGCGTCAATAGTGCTGCTGGCAACTACCAGGGCTCCGATGACTTCGTCCCGCTTGAACATGGGGGCAATAGCCAATGATCGGAGCGGCCCCGCATAGGCCGGGTTGATCCGGATATGATCAAGTTCTTCCGGGGACAGATTGAAGATTCCGGCCCGTTTCTTCTGTATAACCTTGAGGGAGGGGGAGTGAGAGGGGAAATTGTCGATCCGGCAGAAGTCTGGCGGCTGCAGCGCTTTGAGTACCAGTCCGTTGTTTTTGACAGCTATCAGCCCCAGGAAATCGCACAGAAGGGTCTGGGGTAGTTTGGAAAAAGCCCTCTCGATGATATCGGCGATCGACATGTCGATGTTTATATCGCGGGACAGTTGGCGTAGAATTTCCAGGCGGCTGTTCTGCTTCACAACCTCCCGGTTTCGCTTTTTAAGCTCCACATAATAGTTCAACTTGGATGAATCAACGCCCGTCAGCTGTTCCAGCAGTTTTTCCCGATTGTCCATGGACATGTCATTGGCAGATACGCTCATCACAGGCATTTCCTGAAAATCTCGGCAAGATCCTCCCGGCTGGCGCGACGCGGGTTGGTGACCAGGCAGGCGTCCTTCAGGGCATTTTCGCTCAAAAGCGGGATGAACTCCTCGGTCAGCCCGATCTCACCCAAACCCTTGGACAGACCGATGTCGCTGATCAATTGCCGTACTGCAGCCACCGCACGTTCTGCCGCCGCCATTGGGGAAAGGCCGGCCACATTCTCTCCCATGGCTTCGGCGATATCACGGAACCGCTCGGGGCAGGCACTCAGATTGAACTCCATAACGTGTGGCAGAATTGAGGCGTTGGTTTCGCCGTGATGCTGGTCGATCAGGCCGTCTACCTGATGGGTCATGGCGTGGGTGGCACCGAGAATAGCGTTGGAAAATGCCAGACCTGCCGTCAGGCTTGCCATGGACATGTTGGTATTGGCTTCCATGTCCTGCCGGTCGGCCACGGCCCGTCGCAGATTGAGGGAGATCAGCTGAATAGCCTTGAGGGCGTGAATGTCGGTCAGCGGTGTTGCCGCCAGCGACACATAGGACTCGATGCCGTGGGTAAAAGCGTCCAGCCCGGTGGCCGCGGCCAGCTTGATGTCCATCGTCTTCACCAGTTCCGGGTCAACGATGGCGATGTCAGGAACCAGCGACTTGGAGATGATCGACATCTTCAGCTTGCGGGCCGTATCTACTATTATGGCAAACTGGCTTACCTCCGATCCGGCCCCGGCCGTGCTGGGAGCGATCAACATCGGAGGCAGGGGTCGGCTGATCTTGTTGATCCCCTCGTAATCCTGCAGAACACCGCCATTGGCGGCTAAAATGGCGATGGCCTTGGCCACATCGGTGGGGCTGCCGCCGCCGACCGCAACGATGCCGTCGCAGCCCGAGGCCAGATAGCGCTGAACCCCATCGGTTACTTCGCAGTCCTTCGGATTGGTGGTCAGTGCAGAAAAAATCTCGGTTTCCAGCCCGGCTGCCTGCAGGTAGTGTATGGCGAGATCAACCCAGCCAGCCTTGATCACATCCGCATCGCTGACAAGAAACACCTTCGAAGCGCCGATGCGAAGGACACTCTCACCTATCTGGCTCAACGAACCACGGCCGAAGATGATTTCAGGTGCTACGAATTTACTGATATTCATGGTGACTCCTCTTGTACCTGCCGGGTACGACCGACAAATAATCAAAAAGCAGAATGGAAACCGTATCCTGAATGGCACGCTTGTACTGAGTCGCGGCGTTTTTCTACCATGACTTTTTTATCATCGAATCACTTTTTTACATGCAGCAGTAGCAATACTTTAAAGTTGGGATAAAATAATAAAACAAACGTTTGAATTGTTACCCGTGCACGCGTCATTTTCATGGTGAAGACGGCCGTCATACTACACAAACAAGAACTAAATCGAGATTGGAAAGGAGTCATTATGTTTATGTCAACCAATATTACAGTACGAATGTTCGGTGCTCTGCACACTATCAGAAGAGAGCGGGGACTGCAATCCACGACCGGTGCGCATATACCTCTTGAGGGATGTGCGGCCAGTGATCTTGCCCGAAAACTTGAATTGCCGCTGGAAAAGATCGAAGCGGTATTCGTCAATCATAAAGTTCACTGTCTCGATTATACTATTCAGGCGGGCGACCGTGTCGCTTTTGTGCCGACCGGCATTCCCGGCCCATCACGTATTCTACTCGGCATCTGCGAGGCTGGTCGGGACAGCAGGCAGAGCTGAATACATAAGTAGATTCTACTGTTTCGCAGTAGCTCCTGTTTTCAGACTCATCAGTAGTTACCTCATCCGGCCAGATACCTGTTGATAGCAGCGGCAGCCTGCTTGCCATCCCCCATGGCCAGGATGACCGTAGCGCCGCCGCGCACGATGTCTCCACCGGCAAAGACACCCGGAATGCTTGTGGTGCCCTTGTCGTCCACCGTTATATTGCCCCATTTGTTGAGATTCAGATCCGGGGCACTGGCGGTCAGGAGCGGATTGGCACCGGTGCCGACAGCATTTACAACCACATCGACCGGAATGTCGTACTCCGAACCTTTCACAGCAATCGGTTTGCAGCGTCCGGATTCATCAGGCGGTCCAAGTTCCATGCGTTGACAGCGAAGCGATGCCGCCCAACCTTCCTTGTTGCCGATGATCTCAAGAGGAGCGGTCAGCATGACGAATTCGACCCCTTCCTCTTTGGCATGCTTGATCTCTTCAATGCGGGCCGGCATTTCAGCCTCGCTGCGACGGTAGATGATCATGGCCCGCTCGGCGCCCAGGCGGCGGGCGGTGCGGACACAGTCCATGGCGGTATTGCCGCCGCCGATAACCGCCACACTGTGACCAGCAATGATCGGCGTGGATGAGTCGGGATTGCGTCCCGCCTCCATAAGATTGACTCTGGTCAGCAGTTCGTTGGCGGAATAGACACCCTTCAGGTTTTCACCGGGAATGTTGAGCATTGTCGGCAGTCCGGCGCCGTTGGCGATGAAAATCGCGTTGAAATCGTCCTTAAGCTGGTCGATGGTGAGGGTTTTGCCTATGATTACGTTACATTCGATGGTTACACCCATCTCAAGCAGTCGTGCCACCTCGGCGTCGATTATTTCCTTGGGGAGTCTAAACTCGGGAATTCCGTAACGGAGCACGCCGCCGGTGTCATGGAGCGCCTCGAATATTGTGACGCTGTGCCCCATGCGGGCAAGTTCTCCGGCGGCGGTCAACCCGGCCGGGCCGCAGCCGACAATGGCAACCTGCCTGCCGCTGGGAGGAGGAAGTTTTTCTTTCGGGAGTTCAATGATGTTGGCCATGGCCCAGTCGGCCACGAAACGCTCCAGATAGCCGATTGCAACCGGATCTCCCTTGATTCCACAGACGCATTTGGCCTCGCATTGGGTCTCCTGCGGGCAGACCCGTCCGCAAACGGCCGGCAGGGCGTTGTCTCCCTGCAGAATCCTGGCTGCTTTGGGCAGATTTTCGGCGGCCAGGGCATCGATGAATTCAGGGATAGAAACCCCCACCGGGCATCCTTCAACGCAGGGGCGGTGCTTGCACTGGATGCAGCGCTGTGCCTCAAGGATCGCCTGTTCGTAGTCGAGTCCCAGGTTGACCTCTTCGAAATTGCGGCTTCTGATATCGCCATCAAGCTCGGGCATGTGGACCCGTGGGATGGCCAACCGCTCCTTGACGCTGAGCTTGTCAATTGCCACATCCAGAGCCAGCTTGCACCCGCTGGCGGCATGCCGGGCATGTTCCTCTGAGTTGCGATAGGTAGTCAAACGATCGGACAGGCCGTTGAAGTCCACTAGATGTCCGTCAAATTCGGGGCCATCCACGCAGGCGAATTTTACTTCTCCGCCGACCAGAACCCGGCAACCGCCGCACATGCCGGTTCCGTCAATCATGACCGGATTCAGGCTGACGATAGTCTCGATGCCGTGTGGACGGGTCAGTTCGGCCACTGCCCGCATCATAGGCACCGGTCCTACAGCCAGCACCACCCGTGGTGATTTGTCCGGTGCGGCAATCAGATCGGTCAACTCGGCGGTAACAAATCCTTTACGTCCGAGACTGCCATCCTCGGTGGTTATCAGCAGCTTTTCCGAAAGAGCCGACAGCTCATCTGCAAGAATGATGTACTGGCTGGACCGGCCTCCGATGATGGTGGTAACCCGGTTGCCGGCGGCAGCCAGGGCTTTGACCAGCGGATAAAGCACAGCCGTACCGACTCCACCGCCGACGCAGGCCACGCGTCCCCAGTTTTCTATGTGGGTAGCCTTGCCCAGAGGGCCGGCCACATCACGGATGAAACCACCCTTTGGTATTGCAACGATCTTGCTCGTGGATGCTCCGATTGCCTGAATGAAGAGGGTGATAGTACCTGAGGTCGGATCGGCGTCGCCGATGGTGAGTGGAATTCGTTCATCGCCCCTGTCGGCCCGGACGATTACAAACTGTCCGGCTTTGCGGGCCAGGGCCACCCTTGGTGCCAGTACAACCATTTTATGAAGGTTTGGTGCCAGTATGTCGTTGCTGATTACTTCAAACATGTTTGAATCCGCCTTTAATATTTTTAGTAGGGAGTATGTCATATAGCAGACTTGATATCTGATCACGTCACCGGAGAATCATGTTATCAGAAAACGCTGCCGCACATCCGCATGGTTTTACTTTACTACAATCATAATGCTATCTGAAAGTATTTAGGCGGCTAACGAACTGTTATCAGTCATAACCTCGGACTTGAACAGATAAAACGCTTCTCGCATAAGTTCGGAAGCACCCTTATTGGTTATTTGCATCAATTCCTTGATTCGCATCATTTCGTCATCCGACATACGCATGGAAATGACGTATGGTTTTCTCGGATCACTGTATTTGCCCCGTGGTCTGCCAGCTTTTCCACGAACAACCGGCATTTCCTGATCAGTATGAACTGTTGTGACTGCCACTATCATTTCTTCCATTTTGATTTCCTTAAATTGATGGCACTTGACCACCCGTAAATTGATCCGCACAACTTGCCATCGAGCCGTTGGGGTGATCTTTTTGAAATAACTGATAGGCAATTTCGATACCATATTTCTCATTAAGGATTGGGATGTGCGTTGCCGATAGTTGCCAAGCCGCTTCAGCACGATGATTACAGGAAAATGAGATGTCTTTTGGAGGGTCGTGATTTAGCCTTTGCGCCGACGTTACTATTGTTGACAGCGCGTTCATTAAAGGAACATTTGTTCCAAGATAGAACAGATCGATTGTTCTGGAATGGAACAGAGTTGCTCTTGCCGATGACTGACATCCGGATTGTAAAACTTGTAACACCACGAATATGTAGTGCTATCTGTGCTTTTTGTGTTTCTGGACATTTCTCATGAAAAAGTTGGTACAGGGCTTGCGATGACCTAGAAAGCCGTTCTAGGAAACCGTATCCGCATGACCGGTTTATGTGGGTTACAGAAAAAGGGTGATACCACCCAATCAAACCAAAAGGAGATAGTACACATGGCTTTAGCAGATCAAACATTTGGTTTTTACATCCCCACAGTTTCACTGATGGGCGTAGGTTGTTCCAAGGAAGCTGGCGAACAGGCCAAGGCGCTGGGCGCCACCAACCTGCTGATAGTTACCGATGCAGGGCTGGCCAAGATGGGTGTCGCCGATACAATCAAAGGTTACATTGAAGCAGCCGGCCTGAAAGCCGTTATCTTCGACGGCGCCGAACCGAATCCGACCGATACAAATGTCCATGACGGTGCCGTAGTTTATCGGGAAAACAAGTGCGATGGCATTGTTTCACTGGGCGGCGGCAGTTCCCATGACTGCGGCAAAGGTGTCGGCATGGTAATCGGAAACGGCGGCAACATCCGTGACTTCGAAGGCGTTAACAAGTCCACCAAGCCGATGCCGCCGTTTCTGGCCATTAACACCACCGCCGGTACCGCTTCCGAAATGACCCGCTTCTGTATTATTACCAACACCGATACCCATGTGAAGATGGCCATAGTTGATTGGCGCTGTACTCCCAATATTGCCATCAACGACCCGGTCCTGATGGTCGGCAAGCCGGCAGCACTGACCGCCGCCACCGGTATGGACGCCCTGACCCACGCAGTTGAGGCCTATGTCTCCACCATCGCCACTCCGATCACCGACGCCTGCGCCATCAAGGCCATCGAACTTGTCGCCAAGTACCTGAGTCCTGCTGTCGCCAACGGCGAGAACCTGGAAGCCCGTGACAAGATGGCCTATGCCGAGTATCTGGCCGGTATGGCCTTTAATAACGCCAGTCTCGGTTATGTTCACTCCATGGCTCACCAGCTGGGCGGATTCTACAACCTGCCCCACGGTGTCTGCAATGCCATCCTGCTTCCGGCCGTCAGTCAGTACAACCTGATCGCCTGCCCGGAGCGCTTCGCCGATATCGCCGTTGCCATGGGCGAGAACATCAGCGGCCTTTCGGTTTACGAAGCTGCCGAGAAAGCCATCAGTGCCATCCGCAGGCTGTCCGCAGCGATCGGCATCCCGACCGGGCTCAAGGCGCTTAATGTAAAGGAAGAAGACCTGATGGTGATGGCGGAAAACGCCAAGAAGGACGCCTGTCAGTTCACCAACCCGCGTAAGGCTTCGCTGGAGCAGGTGGTGGAGATCTTCAAGGCAGCGATGTAGTATAAGTATTTGAAATATTTTATCGGGAGAATAAGCGAATGGATAAAATTATACGCGTCAACATGAACGACCTTAGCACAAAAATCGAGACGGTCCCTTTAGCCTGGACCGGTCTCGGTGGCCGCGGTCTGACCTCGACCATCGTTGCAGCCGAAGTACCGCCTGCCTGCCATGCCCTAGGCCCCAACAACAAGCTGGTTTTCGCTCCTGGCCTTCTGACCGGAACTCCGGCCGCCAACTCGGGGCGTCTCTCCGCCGGCGCCAAGAGCCCGCTGACCGGCACTATCAAGGAAAGCAACGCCGGCGGTACTGCTGCGCAGATGCTGGCGCGCCTTGACATAAAGGCCCTGATTATCGAAGGAATTCCCAAGGAAGACAAGTGGTACAATCTGCATGTCTCTATGGAGGGTGTTACCATCCAGGAAGAGACCGAACTTGTCGGCAAATGGAATTTTGCCGTTATCGAAGCCCTTGAGGCCCGCCTGGGCAAGAAAACCGGCATCCTGACCATCGGCCCGGCCGGCGAGATGAAGATGACCGCCGCTAACATCTCGGTCAAGGATCCTGACAGCAAAATACGCAGTCATGGCCGCGGCGGACTTGGCGCTGTGATGGGCTCCAAGAAGATAAAGTTTATCTCCATCGACGATCAGGGCGCACCCAAGGTGCCTATTGCAGATCCGGAGAAGTTCAAAGCCGCCTCCCGCATCTTTGCCAAAGCACTGATGGACCACCCGGTCAGCGGCGAGGGCCTGCCGACCTATGGCACCAACGTGCTGGTCAACATCCTCAATGAGGCCGGCGGCCTGCCGACCCGTAACTTCGCAATCGGTAACTTCGACGGAGCAGATAAAATTTCCGGCGAGACCATGCATGACACCATAGCTGCTCGTGGCGGCAAGGTCAGGCATGGCTGTCACGCCGGCTGCATCATCCAGTGCTCACAGGTCTACAACGACGAAAACGGCAAATATGTAACTTCCGGCTTTGAATATGAGACGATCTGGGGACTGGGTGCAGACTGCTGCATCGACAACCTGGATGACATTGCACGTGCTGACAGCCTGATGGACGATATAGGCATCGATTCAATCGAAACGGCGGTCATGTTCGGGGTAGCTATGGAAGCCGGCATCCTCCCCTGGGGAGACAGCAAGGAAGTGCTGCGCCTGCTGAGCGAAGAGATCGGCCAGGGGACTCCACTGGGCCGTATCATGGGCTGCGGTACCGGCAGCGTCGGCAAGGCATATGGTGTAACGCGGGTGCCGGTGGTGAAAAATCAGGCCATCCCGGCCTACGACCCACGTTCGGTCAAGGGTATCGGCATTACCTACGCAACCAGCACCATGGGAGCCGATCACACTGCCGGCTATGCCATAGCCACCAACATTCTCAACGTAGGCGGCTATGTCGATCCGCTCAAAAAAGACGGGCAGGTTGAACTTTCCCGCAATCTTCAGATTGCAACAGCGGCAGTGGACTCAACAGGCATGTGCATCTTCATTGCCTTTCCGGCCCTGGATATCCCCGAATGCCTGCCGGCCCTGATTGACATGATCAATGCCCGTTTCGGCATCAACCTGACCGGTAACGATGTCACCAACCTGGGTAAGCATATTCTCAAGGTCGAACGCCAGTTCAACATCGAGGCTGGTTTCAGCAACATCCACGACAGACTGCCGGAGTTTTTCGCATCTGAAGCGGTAGCGCCGCACAATGCCGTCTGGGATTTCAGCGACGCGGAAATCGACGAGTTCTGGAATTTCTGATACTTATGCCCCCTCCCTGTATCGGGGAGGGGGTTTTAAATTGGTGCTTTCATGCAGATTACAGTCAAATTATATGCTTCATTCAGAAACGGGCGATTCAAGATTGACCGACAGGAGTTCGTCTCCGGTGCCGATTGCCGCACGGTAATACTCTGCCTGGGAATGATCGAAGAAGAGGTCGGGGTTATTTTGGTCAATGGCCGGCATGCGACTCTCGATCAAGTTTTGCAAGACCTTGACATCCTGGCTCTTTTTCCGCTGATCGGCGGTGGCTGACGTTTTATTCCAATGCCAAATCAAAGCGCTATCTGCGTTGGCTCGTCTTCGGCACCTCAACGTACACCCTCTCTCTATCTCTCTCCCGGAGGGATAGAGTACACTGTTTACCCTCTCCCTCCGGGTCACTGAATTCAGAATTCATATTGCTTTCCGGATCTCGAAGTGCTGGTTTTGTCTTCCAGGAATAGCTGTTTCACTTCAAACTCAAAAAACGGTACTTGCGATAACGGTCAAAGCCCTTTCACGGAGAAAGGGCTTTGATGTATAAGCGCCAAAACCATTCCCCTCTGGTTGACTTTCGACAGTGCACAACGTAGGATTGGGTCCAGCTACATTGGGTTAAACCTTAATCCGACAAAACCTGGTAACCACATTGGCGTCTTTCGACGTTTTGGGCAGCAGCCTGTGTTTGTGCAAACGCCTCATTCTAACGAGGAATCAGAATGTGTGTGAAAGGTATTGTAAAATAAGTGATTGTTGTGTTTGGTGCCTTCAGGTTATATTTTAAAAACATGGTCAGATAAAGTAAAGAATGAGTTGCATAAGCCGCGGTATTTTTTATATAAATCCCGAGCTTTTCTCATCAGGAGCGTTCAGATGCCGCTGTTTGTATGGAAAGACAATTATTCTGTTGAGATAAAGCAGCTTGATGATCATCACAAAAACCTGTTCAGAATATTCAATGTTTTGTATGAGAATACTGTGCACTCAACGGAAGTTGAAGACGTTCTACCAATTATCAGTGAGCTTCAGGAATATACAAAATATCATTTCCTGACAGAAGAACAGCATATGCTGGATATAGGCTTTCCAGGAACAGATGAGCATATTGCCAGGCACAGGGATTTTGCACACCAGATTACTGGTCTGAATTCGCGATCTCATGATGATCTGGAAATGACAAAAGAACTGATTGTTGTCCTTGGCAACTGGTTGCTGCATCATGTTCTGGAAGAAGATCACAAATATTTGAAATGGCAGAAGGGTGAAAGCATATGACTGAGCAACTTGGCAAAGAAGATGCGTTTACGATTGAAGATTTGGTGGTCTCACACAGTTATGAAATGCTTGCCTTGATAACGGTTCTGGAAAAGAAGGGAATTCTTACAAGATCCGAAATTATATCTGTTATCAACGAACTTAAAAAATCAGAATAATGTCGTGAGTGAGGTAGATATGCGCCGATTGTTTCTATTGATTGTCATGGTAATGCTGGCGGCGGGATGTTCCAAGGTGAGCGATGAGGAAATACAGGCCAAGGTTAATAAATGTACGGCCGCCGGAATGAATTACACTTATCTTAAGGACTTCAGGGGCAGGCCTTATGACGTCATGTGCGTCTCCAAGCGATTAAGGTAGTAGCATAAAACGGCTCAAAATATGAAACGATGAAAAATTGAATAATTGCATACCACATACCGATTACTGGCGACTGATAGACACAGGTCTGCTCAGCGGGCCTGAAAACATGGCCCTTGATGAGGCATTGCTCTGTTCATTTGATCAGCATTCAAGGCCTGTGCTCAGATTATATGGATGGCATCCGGTTGCTCTTTCTCTCGGGCGCTTTCAGAAAACCGGTGAAGTTCTTGATGTAGAACGCTGTCGTGCAGACGGAGTTTCTCTTGTGCGGCGGATTACCGGCGGCGGTGTCATCTACCATGCTGATGAAATTACCTACAGTATTATCTGTTCGCCTGACCAGATACCGGAGGCACGTTCAATCAAGGATTCATTCCGCGTGTTGACAGGTTTTCTGTTGCAGTTCTACCGGAATCTTGGGCTGGATGCACTCTACGCTCTGGACTGCTGTTCCTCAGATGAAAAGCTTGGTGAACGGACTCCCTTCTGTTTTGCCGGCAAGGAATCTTTCGATATTCTTGTCAATGGCCGCAAAATCGGCGGCAATGCCCAGCGAAGGTTGAAGCAGGTTGTATTTCAGCACGGTTCGATTCCCATTCAGAACCGGGTTGCTGACGGCATTGTCTATCTGCGCCAGCATCCGGCGGGGGTGGAAGAGCGGGTGACCTGTCTGGCAGGCGAGGGGATGTCCAAGGATACGCCCTTTTTGAAATCTGTACTGAAAGATGCCTTCTGCTCAAACCTGGGTACGGTTCTGCTTGAAACCAATCCTACCGATATCGAACAGCAGATGGCTGTAAAGCTGTACCGTGAAAAATACCTGAACGTACACTGGAATCTGGATGGAGAGATAGTGTGAATATTCAACGAAAGCCCGAGTGGCTGAGAAAACGTGCCAATCCGGGAGATCAATCCGGAATGCGTCAACTGTTGGGTGAGCTACGGCTGAATACGGTCTGCCAACAGGCGCTCTGTCCCAATATTTCTGAATGTTTCAGCTGTGGCCAGGCAACTTTCCTGATCCTCGGCCGGAACTGCACCCGTCTTTGCTCTTTTTGCAATGTTGAAAAAACTGCACCGCTCCCGGTAGATGAAGTCGAATCCGGACGGGTGGCAGAGGCTGTTATGCGGCTGAAGCTTTCTCACGTTGTAATCACCAGTCCTACCCGGGATGACCTGCCGGACGGAGGCGCGGCTGTCTATGCCGCCACAGTGGCTGCCATCCGTGCCGCATCACCGGCAACCAGGATTGAGCTGCTGATACCTGATATGCAGGGGAATCGCGACAGCCTGGCGGTTGTTACTGCATCTTGTCCCGACATAATCGGTCACAATGTGGAAACCGTTCCCTGTCTTTACCATATCCGCAGCGGTGCCGACTACAAGCGCTCTCTGGAAGTATTGAAAATCTGCAAAGTACTGGCTCCGGAAATAAAAACCAAGTCAGGTATCATGCTGGGGATGGGTGAAGAAGAGAAGGATGTGCTTGAAGTGTTAAGAGATCTGCGAAGTGTGGACTGTGATTATCTAAGCATCGGCCAGTACCTGGCTCCCAGCCGTGACCATTTTCCTGTTCAGGAGTACATTCCGCCAGAGAGGTTTGATGAGCTGCGCCGGGCAGCGCTGGAACTGGGATTTTCGCATGTGGAGAGCGGACCCTATGTCCGCAGTTCATACCATGCCGGGAAGTACGCATAAAAAAAGGCCGACCATGTCGGCCGGCCTTGAAAGTTATTGAATGAACCCTATCAGGCGTAAGTTGAAAAGCTGAAACCGTTGCCGCTTTTGGAAGTAGGCTGCGGTGCCTGCTGGGCGTTCTGGGCTAGCAGATTGGCAACCTGGTTCTGGCTCTCTGCCGCCTTTTTCATCATCGTAGTGGAAAGGGCCTGCTGTGTCTGTTCCGCCTTGTAAAGCAGTGAAGAACCTGCAACTGAACTTATATCCATGACGCACCTCCTTATTAATTAAAATACCGCATAACGTTCTGAATCTGCAAGCGTAAAATGAACATGCGTATTCATACCGCAAAAATCTGCTACACTGTTTTTGTAGAAGTAAATTACCGATGAGGTCCATATATGCAGATCGAATGGTGGTACTGGATTATTGCAGGTTTCTGTCTGATCGGACTCGAGCTGATAGTGCCGTCTTTCACAATCATCTGGTTTGGTCTCGGCGCTCTGGTTGTGGGACTGCTTAAGCTGCTTTGGCCCGCCTTTCCTGTGGCCGGGCAGGTTGCGCTCTGGTCGCTGGCATCGATCATCTTTACAGTCGTATGGTTCAGATATTTCAAACCCAAAAGCGATCGCACCCATGCCGGTATGTCAAAAGAGGGGATTGTCGGCGAAACCGGAATTATTATCCGCGGAACGCAGGACAGCTATGGCCGGGGTGTTGTCCGCTTCCGCATTTCTGTTCTGGGTGCCGACGAGTGGAGCTGCTACGCCGAGGAGACCCTGCAGGTGGGTGACAGCGTCCGGGTTGCGGATATCGAAGGACAGATACTGAAAGTCGTAAAAATCTAGGAGGCTGCCATGCCGGGTGTTATTATCTTTGCCGTACTTTTTGTGCTTGTGGCTGCAACCCTGTTTGCCGGGATTAAGACCGTTCCGCAGGGGCAGGAATGGATTGTTGAGCGCCTGGGCAAATACCATGTGACACTCAAGCCGGGCCTGAACTTCATCATCCCCTACATCGACATCGTGGCCTACCGTGTTTCCACCAAGGGTGACGTGCTTTCGGTTGGTGCTCAGGAGGTCATCACGAAAGACAATGCTGTGATCATCACCAACGCCATTGCTTTCATCAAGGTTACCGATCCAACCAGAGCAGTTTATGAAATACAGAATTATGAATATGCGATCCAGAATCTGGTCATGACCTCGCTGCGTGCCATTATCGGTCAGATGGACCTCAACAGCGCCCTCTCCGAGCGCGAACATATCAAGGCGAGACTGCAGGATAATATCTCCAAAGAAGTTGCGGCCTGGGGTATCTATGTTCAGTCGGTTGAAATTCAGGACATAAAACCGTCAGAATCGATGCAGAAAGCGATGGAGCAGCAGGCCAGTGCCGACCGCTTCAAACAGGCAACCATACTGGAGGCTGAAGGCAAGCGAGAGGCTACCATCCGCGAGGCTGAGGGTCGCCTGGAGGCTGCCAAACGCGAGGCCGAGGCACAGATCAGGCTGGCCGAGGCATCCGCCAAGGCTATAACCGACATCAGCGAAGCCATCAAGGACAATGACCTGCCGGCGGTATTCCTGCTGGGAGACCGCTATATAAATACCCTGCAGAAGATTGCCACATCACAGAATGCCAAGCTGGTAATACTGCCGTCCGACCTGCCGGCGGCCATAAGGGGACTGATGGGGAAGGGATAGTGCTAAACTAAACCCCGTATGTCTGAACGAATACGGGGTTTAGTATGAAGCTGCCAACGAGTGAATTACACTTCAAAAGTCGAATATGCCGGACGCTATTTTGAAGCGGCTCCCGTTTTTTTCTTTCTTCCGGCCTGCATTTTGGCTCCCAGGTTGTTTTTAACTGCATCGGCTTTTTTTCTTTCAGAATAGGACCTGGCAACTAGTGGCTGATTTGGAGGAATTCCAAACTGTTTTTTGTATTCCTTGTCCGTTATCTGGTGAACCTGACTTAGATGTCTTTTAAGGGTTATGAAACCTTTGCTGCATATTAGACAGACAACTTCATTATCTTTGAAAACCTTTTTAAGATTTATCTTCTGTGGTTTCGGCTCTTCTTCAATAATTTCTGCAGGGGTTTCCTGAACAGTGCCTGCATCAATGTCTTTCAGCATATTGCTAATCAATACCATTTCCTTTTGAAGCTCTTCAATACTCATTTCCTTCTTAGCCAGTCGAGCCGTCAATACCTGTACTGTCAGTTCTGATAAGGTTGGCATTTTTGTTATCTCCTTTTTTAAAATATACATAATTATTCTAGCACTTATAAAATGGATATTAAGATAAGCTTTATAGCATGTTTTATTAGGTAGTCAATATATCCTGTTTAGCTTCTTGAAATAGTTATCAAATACTATTGCAACTTATTCATTTTAATGCTTTACAAATATTACTTCATCTCTCCCGCCTTGATTCATGCCGTAAAATTGCGGCGGTGATAGGTTCAATGTCGGATGTGTGCGGAATTCAGTTTTCTGGTATAATGCAAAAGTGCCGGGATAAAACTTTTCAAGATATCTGATTCTTGTAATTAGAATTACAGACTGTTTATGCTGTCGTCTCTACAATTAAAAATAAATCGTCCGGATTTGGTTTGACGTGAGCCGCAGGAGGCAAAATAAATATGCTGAACAAGCTTGAAACTGAAAACAGTGAATCGCCAGAAATGCTTTCCCTGATGGGTTACAGCCTTGCGACGGAGTCGGGTCAAATCCGGGAAGGAATCAAGTTGTGCAGGAAGGCTATTATGCTCAATCCCCATAATTGCGATTATTATCTGAGACTGGGCCAGATATATCTGCTCGCCGGTCAAAAAGAGGAAAGCATCAAAGTTTTCAGAAAGGGTCTTCGGGTTAAAAAGGATAACAGGATCATTGCTGAACTCAAGAAGATCGGCATCCGTAAACAACCTCATTTCAGTTCGCTTGACAGAGGGCATATCCTGAACAAAGTTGCCGGAAAGCTGCTGCATGCCTTGAAGCTTCATTGATGCGATAAGTTTTGCAGAACCACTGCCGCATTATTACAAAAGTGTTTAAGGAGGACTGCATGGACAGGCGAACATTTATGAAAACCACCGGGACAGCTGCTCTGCTGGCCCCCACGCTAATCAGGGAGGCTTTTGCAGCCCGTGAACAGTCTCTGGTGGCAGTTGCGGAGGGGACAGACTATCCGGCCATAACCCGCAAGGTCATCAACGCCGTCGGCGGTATGAAGCGGTTTGTAAAGCCGGGAGATGTGGTGGTGGTCAAGCCGAACATCGGCTGGGACCGCTCCAGCGAACTGGCTGCCAACACCCATCCCCAGGTGGTACGGACGGTGGTTGAGGAGTGCCTGGCGGCGGGGGCCAAAAAGGTCAAGGTTTTCGATTCCACCTGCAACGATGCCAGACGCTGCTATGTCAACAGCGGGATAGAGAAGGCTCTGAAGGGGATGAAAAACGTGGAATGCAAGCATATCGAACCGGAGCGTTTCAAGAAAACAGCCCTGAACGGCCAGTTTCTAAAGGAGTGGGAACTGTACGACGAGGCGCTTTCGGCCGATGTCTACATCAACGTTCCTGTTGCCAAACACCACGGGCTTTCCAAACTGACACTCGGCTTGAAGAACGTCATGGGAATCATGGGAGGCAATCGCGGTTATATCCACCGTAATCTGGATGTGGCTCTGGCGGATATCAATTCGCGTGTGAAGAATCATCTCACGATCATTGATGCAACCCGCATCCTTACGGCCCATGGACCGCAGGGTGGCAACATTGCCGACGTCAAAATCCTTAACAAGGTGATCGCCTCGACCGACACAGTCGCTGCCGATGCTTTTGCCACCACACTGTTCGGCCTGAAACCGGCCGACATTCCGGTGACAGTCACAGCCTACAAGCGCGGACTTGGAGAGATGGATCTGGACAAGATCAGGATTGTCAGGGCGTAATGGAGTGAAGTTTAAACCGGCCCGCATCTGTCAGCTGATCTTTCTGGCTCTGTTCCTGATTCTTTTTGTTCAGACCGAATACCGCGGCCGCGACGAAATCAATGCTGCCGTCAACGCCTTCTTCCGGATCGATCCGCTGGTACTTTTCAGTTATCTGCTGGCAGCAAAAACATGGACCTGGCTGCTGCTGCCGGCTCTGCTGATGGTTGTGGCGACCCTGCTACTGGGCCGCTTTTTTTGCGGCTGGATCTGCCCGTTGGGCACGATTCTCGACCTGCTGACATCCGGAATCCGAAAAACCGCTCCGATCCGGGCACTCAAGGGCAATACCAAATACTGGCTGCTGCTGCCGCTGCTGTCGGCCTCGCTGTTCAATCTCAACCTAAGCGGTCTGCTGGACCCGATCGCCATCCTGCTGCGCGGCCTGACCTTTCTGCTTTATCCTCTGCTGGGTCTGGCGGCCAGGGAAGGGTGGGTGAGCCTGTACCACACCATCGGCGAGCGTCGTGATGCCCTGGCACCGGCTTACAATCTGATCCGCGACAACCTGCTGCCGTTTCGGGATACACTCTACCCGTTGGCGGTCCTTTCGGCAGCCATCCTGCTGGGCATTATTGCGCTGGAGCGTTTTGAAACGCGCAACTGGTGCCGCAACCTCTGCCCGCTCGGCACTCTGCTGGGATGGCTGGCCCGCTTTTCCATCTTCAGCCGGGAACCTTCGACTCTGTGCGGCGACTGCGGTCAGTGCAGCGAGTTGTGCCCGACAGGTTTTGATCGGGACATTCTGCTGAAGGAGGAATGTATCCTCTGCATGGAGTGCCGACAGGGGTGCCCCCATGGCCGGATATCATTCCGTCCGTCACCGGGATTGAAGGGGGGAGGGCCGCTGCTGCCGCAGAGGAGGGTGCTGCTGGGCGGCATGGCGGGCGGTCTAATGCTGGCGGTGCCTGCACGTTTCCGCAATCCCGAAAAGGAGACGCGTCTGCTGCGCCCGCCGGGGGTGCGGAGTGAGGATGAGTTTCTGAGGAAATGCGTCCGCTGCGGGGAATGCATGAAGGTCTGTCTGAAAAACGCGCTTTATCCCGCGTCATACCAGGCCGGGCTGGAAGGTATCTACACCCCGCTGGTTCTTCCCAGGCTTGGATATTGCGAGTACAACTGCACCCTCTGCGGTCAGGTCTGCCCGACCGGGGCGATCCCGGCCCTGCCGGTGGAAGCCAAACGGCGGGAAGTAATCGGCAAAGCGGTCTTGGATAAAAACCACTGCCTGCCTTTCGCCCGAAGGATCGACTGCATCGTTTGTGAAGAACATTGCCCGATTCCGGAGAAGGCCATCCGCTCACGCGAGGTCACTGTTATCGGCCTGGACGGACTGTCAAAGGTGGTCAAGGAGCCTTATGTTGTGGAGGAAATCTGCAACGGCTGCGGCATCTGCGAGAATGTCTGTCCGCTGGAAACCAAGGCCGGCATCGAGGTGTTCGCGGTCAAGAACCGGACGCCCATTTCTCAGCAATCGGCCGGGCAGGGGAGGGCTTTCAGTGTTTATCCCTGAGGAACGCACCTGCTGCATCTGTCGACGGATAACGAAGTAAGCTCGCAACCGCAGACGGCACAGGCATTGTCCCATTCGGGATGTCCGACCGCTGTGGCCCGGTTCTTTGCCTCAAGGCGCCTGATTTCTGCTTCCATCTCATCGTTGTACTGAACTTCAAACATAACTCACCTCAATTTACTCTGCTTTGCTCAAATTTCACCCGCCCGGCCAATCCAGGCTGCTCCGAACACACCGGCGGAATCGCCCAATACATTTTTTAGGATCGGAGTCCGCAGGTCGTCATGGAACGCGCAGCGCCGCACATGATCCCGTCCGGTGCTGTAAAGTTCCTCTATGTTGGAAAGCCCGCCGCCCAGCACCACTGCGTCCGGATCAATGATCGAGATCAGACCTCCCAGGCAGCGGCCGAAATCCTCCAGAAAACGATCGAAGGCAGCCCGGCAGCGCGGCTCTCCTGCGTGTGCCTGTACAACTATTTCATCCATGGTCAGTTTCTGCCCGTACTCCCGAAGAAAGGCCGCTTCTACTCCCGACCCGCTGATCAGAGTCTCTACGCAGCCCCGCTTGCCGCAGTAACACTCCGCACCGTTGCGATCCATGGACAGATGACCCCACTCGCCGGCTATCCGGTGAGGTCCTTCACGCACCACGCCGTTAATGCAGATTCCGCCGCCGCACCCGGTTCCCATGATGACACCAAACACCAGACCATAGCCGCGCCCGGCGCCCGAGTGGCACTCGGCCAGCGTGAAGCAGTCGGCGTCGTTGCGTATCTGAACCGGAACACCGGTCAGTTGTTCAATGTCGGTCTGCAGTGGATGCCCGATCAGGCAGGTCGAGTTGGCGTTTCGCACAAGCCCGGTGGTGGAGTCAAGCGATCCCGGTATGCCGATTCCGACCGTGCAGGGAATGCCGGCAGGCAGCTGGTCAGCCGACTCGCGGATCATTTCGGTTACCTGAGTCAGCACAGCTTCGTAGCCGTCAGCCCGGGGCGTGGGCCGGCGCTGTCGCCACAGGACGGAATCATCCGGAGCAAGCAGAATCGCTTCGGTCTTGGTGCCGCCCAGGTCGATGCCGATGGCGGCTGTATTAGCATTATGAATATTGTCTGTTTTCAAATTTAACCGCCATGATCAATTTCAAGATGTACGAGTTATATTGCAGTTCATGGGCCGATCTGGTCAAGAGTTATGGAGCGTGTGCTTGTAATGAACCTTCAATGGCCTATTTGCAAAACCTGCCTTATTATGAGTCATTTAGTGTCATTAGGTTTTATGCAGTGCCAATGTGTATCGGTTTTGGCGCTTGTTCATAGCGTCTCAGTTTATTGTAAATTCAATTTTGTTTCCGCGTTGATTATTAATGTGATCCGTTGACAGTCGGGTATTGGCAGAGTAAAGTGAGAAAATTTTATGAGATGGAGTGAGTGATAAGGTCTGCAAGATCGTGCGGATAATTAGATGGACAGCTTCTTCAAAACTCTACTTACTGTATTTCGTTTTAATGGTCACAGTCTAAATATCCAAACTGGGTAGATGAGCAGTTCACGTGCGCGCGTGAACTGCTCATCTATGAAGTTGGTAGTAAAGAAACATAAGAAAAGCAAGGAGTCGGTTGTGCAAGATAAAGGCCTATCTGAGTTTACATCATTTATGGGAAACCTTAGTGCTGGCGACTTCAATATTCAGATTACTTTCTCAGTTCGCATTGACAACAGAGGAGAGGTTGAATTCAGTTTTGGTACAATATATCTAACTAAAGAATCCTTATTCATAAAGACTAATTGGGGCAATGACAACTCTTATTTCTCTCTTTCCGGGCAATCTGAAGAAGGAATACTTTTTAAAACTGAGCATTTCCAAT
The DNA here is from genome assembly GCA_964420435.1 of uncultured Geobacter sp. Lineage (GTDB taxonomy): Bacteria > Desulfobacterota > Desulfuromonadia > Geobacterales > Pseudopelobacteraceae > JACRCG01. The sequence continues at coordinate 24,848 of CAYQTC010000014.1, read as the reverse complement.
TCAGCTCAGTAGGCTGCCAGAGTAGTAAAGACGGCACCTTGCTGAATTTAGTCGGTTCCTGCTCTAAAGCAGAGTTCCACAGTAACCTAACAGAATTGTCTCCAAAAACGGTGCTCCATATGTGGTTGAAGGGATTCCGGAACTTCGGCCTCTTGAGTCGAAAATGCAATCTTGGAACAGTCGACATGGCTGGAAAATCTACAATTGAAGATCCAGACACCATTACCGGCTATATTTCAGTAAGCATGGACAATGAAGCTGAAGACTTATTCATGTGGCGCAAAGAAGCCGAAAAGCTACTTGAACACCTACGTCGGGTAATGTCCTTTGCTTCTGCAACGGTCCTTCAGTCTCCATCAACTGAGTTTCGATCTGGAGGAGAATTGGAAATGCTTACCTTCTCGCAGACAAGGCAAGCACCTGCATTTATGCAAACCTTTCATTTCCTAAACCAGGAGCCTATCTTTGAAGCAGCTCTGAACTCTTTCTTTAATCCACCATTCGAGACAAATAACCTTTTCTTTGCAATTGAATGGTTCGCCATGGATGCCACATATAATGAAGTACGCTTGGTTAACGCTATGACAGTTCTTGAAAACCTAGTTGCCGCGAATCTTCATGATGCTCATGCGTTAATTCGGCCGACCAAAGAATTCGAGAAGATCAAAACTAGACTTCGACAAGAAATAAAAAAATGCGTTGCGAAATGGTCATTGGAGGAATCGGAAAAAGCGAATGAGATAGTGGTGGAACTCAATGAACGGCTTTCTGATCTAAATAGAAGGTCCATTTTCCATAAAATTAAGGCTCTATCACAATTGTGGTCGGTCCCGCTCGACGGAATCAGTGATGACGAGATCAAAGCAGCCAAGAAGGCTCGCGATTTAATCGTACATAGAGGACATTACTACCAAGAGGATAAAGAGGAACAAGAGGACCTTTGGTCTCACGTTGCAGTGATTAGAGAAGTTGTCGTGCGTTTCGTTCTGACAGCTTTAGGATACCAAGGCAGTTATATTTCATACTATGGTGGTTATCACGACGCTGATTTTCCTCCTGTAAGTAATTAGCTCCAACCAAGAGGAAAAACTGAGTGTCAGCCCTTGAAAGTGGAAAATTGAAAATGGATTCCCAACGAGACCAGTGGACCCGGTCGCGATAAACCTGCGCCGGGTCGCCGGCCGAGCCGTTAGATGAGGATAAAATGAAAACACTTTTATTGATGCTTTTTTTCGGAAGATCGGAGCTTCTGACGCCTGCCCCGATGACGCTCACTGAAAATTGGATCGAATTAACCCCCAAGAAATCAATATCAGCTATAACAAGCGGAGCTGCAATATACGTAGATGTTAGTAAGGGTAAACCACAGGGTCAGGCTTCTAAGATGAGAAGTTAACAGTTATCTTGGGATCTTGGAAGCTCTGACCTTAAAAACTTCTGACCCCAAAAAACAATTTTTAAGGAGAAACATTATGAAGTTGTCTGTGATCCTATTTTCTGTCCTATTCTTTGCACACGCGGCATTGGCGGATACATCCATCGTTTTTGAAGGTATGGATATGAAATTGCTTTCCAGTGTAGATGAGATGACAGATAAAAAATCCGGTACACTGCTTATTATGTTAGGCCCCGTCTACATTGCCATTTCCGGCCATGATAAATTTGTTATCGGCTCAAGCAAAGGTGACGTAATCTTTGCCCACGATGAAAAACATCTTATTAGAGTCGGAGAGAACAAACCTTATACATTAACCGTTGGGAGTAAAAGAAATTTTCTGAGTGCAAGCAACGGATTTGAGGCTGAATCAGTGATAACCCACTTGCTGAAGGGTGGAGAAGTTAAGTTACGATATTTTGAATGGCCGAGATATAACAAGACTGAACTGAATATCAGCAATGGCAATGCCGCGCTGGTTTACAATAAAGGAGTTAGCCTTTTCGGATGGAAAGATTTAGGTATCGCTCCTGTCCTCGCTCCAGTAGTGCTGTCGGTACACAACTCGAAAAGTCCTGAAGATGTCGGATATGCACTTGTGCAGGTGCAAGATATATCGGATCTGAGTTTGGTAAAGGGCTTCGACAAGTATGGAGGTGGGACGTCGATACGTGTTGGGGTAAACAAGGCTTTCGGTATTTTCAATGGGAAATGGGTCTGCGATTCAGTAGCTTTGAGTGGCGGAAAGTACATGATCATACGGGATGCGGAAGACAAAGTGGTTTTCAAAGAAGAACTGCCAAAGGATTTTGGCGGTGTTGGTGTCCCGAAATGGCCTACCGGCAAACAGGCTGCCGTTGCCGCATGGAATGCTTCCCCTTTGGGGAGTATTGAAGTCGAAGGTACACACGGGAAAAAGGTTATGTTGTATGGTTTCAGAGAACTCTGGACATGGGGAGTCGAAAATGCAGGACTTCCTTCACTTGAAGCAAAATAAGCTCGTTTTTGTTGAAAAAAGAAGCATAAACTGCGGGGTATACCATGAGATTTAAGCAGATGACGTACTAAGCAAGAGGAAGCAAAAGATCGCGGTAGGAATGCCCCCCCGCACAGATCCATACGTGCTCTTGTGGAAGGGGCCGCCGAGACAGTCTTGAAAGAAAAAAGATGCGGAAAGAGAAGTTCCAACCTTGAAGTTAGGCCGGGCCAAAACCCGTCCGATCAACTCCCCCGTAAACAAAAATACTAAAACAAACAACCAAGGAGGAAAAATCGTGAAATGGATTTATGTTATTTTATCCGCTATTATTTCGTTATCCGTTGATCAGGCTTTTGCCGACAATTTCCGCTGTCCAAACGGCACTATTGTTTCCACCGGAGACAGTATCTCCACCGTTGCAGCCAAATGCGATCCTCCTGCTTTCTCGTTCAAACGTGAAGAACCTGTGGAGGTCGAAGTCAGTAAAGCAGGCAGCAAATCCGGGACAAAAATCATCTATATCGAGGTGCAGGAGTGGACTTACAATCAGGGTTCAACTCTGCTGCATACGTTGATGTTCCGTAACGGGGTACTTTCAGAGGTTCGTACCGGTGGTTTTGTAAAATAATTGATGGATCAGTATAGTTGGTTCATAAATCTGCACACGAGGAATTACCCCTAAATGACCTGCCCATATTGTAAAGAGACCATTTTGGATGGAGCAATCAAGTGTCGTTACTGCGGCTCCATCCTTAATTCTGATGCCAACTACAGCTTCAGCGTCGACAACATCTCCGTAGATGAAATGCGGGCGTTTGTTGGTTCCAATGCTGATTATTACTTGCGAGCATTTTCTAAATACTACCGAACTGGAGTAGAGAAGTTCGTTCCTACCTGGAACTGGTCCTGTGCCGGCTTCACGTTTCTCTGGTTTTTGTACAGAAAAATGTACATGTTGTCGTTGATCACCTTCATCGTATTCTGTCTGCCGGGAATCAACGTACTTTTACATATCTTCGTAGGTGTTGTTGGGAACTATCTCTATTACAGACATGCCAGACAGAATGTTTTAGAAATCAGGGTGACGCAATCTTCACAGAATTACATTCCAGCACTTCAGGAAACCGGCGGCGTGAACAGGTGGGTAATCACGGCCGGGCTGATTCTCGGGATAATTCTGGTGCTTCTGTTCATTATGTTTTTTGCCACAATCACAGCATTTATCGTGAATAACGCAAAAATAACGATATAGTTCTGAATATACTTCTTTTCTGAATGGGATAGTTATTCAACATCCCCCTCTGTTATAATTAATTATAATGTGTAACGTTATGAAAAGCTGACCTGGGCTTACTTATGCAATCAAAGCTACTTCAAAATTTCTTGAAAAAAATACAGGGCGGCAAGCGCAAGAAAACTAAAGAAGCGTTTCGTGACAGTTATGCCCTGTTAAGCGTCATATTTGGTCAGTCTTCCCTCTTGATGGGGCTATTGAAACCGGACGGGACTGTTCTTGATATTAACTCAACCGCCTTCAGTTTTATAAACGTCAAGGAATCTGACGTTATCGGCAGACTCTTTTGGGAAACGCCATGGTGGTCCCACTCCCCTGAACAGCAGGAACAGCTTCGCGATGCCGTCAAAGCGGCTGCCCAGGGAGAATTTGTCAGTTTTGAAGCTACCCATATAACTTCTGAAGGGAAGCTGATCTGTATCGATTTCTCCATCAAACCGGTAAAGGATGATAATGGAAATGTGGTTCTTCTGTTGCCGGAAGGGCACGACATTACCGAACGAAAGCTTGCGGAAAAGGCACAGATGGAGGCGGCGGTCAAATACAGGATTGTTGCCGATAATACCTATAATTGGGAATTCTGGTTAAGCCCGTCAGAGATGTTCATTTACACATCACCTTCCTGTCTGCGTATCAGTGGTCATGGTGCCGATGAGTTCAATTCCGATCCCGGTCTGATGCAGCGCATCATCCATCCGGATGACCGGTGGCTCTGGGCAGACCACCGACACGATATAACCCAGACAAAAACACTGGGCGAGGTTGAATTCCGGATTGTTCGTCCTGACGGAGAAGTCCGCTGGATTCACCATGTCTGCCTCCCGGTTTTCGACGACAACGGAAATCACCTCGGCACGCGAGGCAGCTTCTCCGATATTACAAATCGTAAGCAGACCGAAGAGAGGAATCTGCTCCTGGCCGGTATCGTCGAGTCTTCAGACGATGCGGTTATCGGCAAAACAGTAGATGGCATAATTACCAGCTGGAACAAAGGTGCCGCCAGAATATTCGGTTATAGCGAAAGCGAGGTCCTGGGCCGGTCAGTCATCATGCTAGTTCCGGATGAATGTCAGAAACAGGTCCTTCAGATGCATGAACTGGTCAAAAACGGAGAACATGTCGAACGCTTTGAAACCCTGAACAGAAGAAAAGACGGGGAATTGATTCACATGTCTCTCACTTATTCTCCCATCAGAGACACTCAGGGTAATGTAATTGCAATATCCACCATTGGCCGCGACATAACCGAGCAAAAAAAAGCTGCCGGCGCACTTCTGGATAATGCCAGGATTAACCGGGAACTTGAGATCGCCAAGGAGATTCAGCAGTCATTCCTGCCTGTATGCCCATCGGCGCTTCCGGGGATTCTCATGTCATGCCGCTGCGTCCCGGCAACTCATGTCGGCGGAGATTACTATGATTTCTTCCCTCTGGAAGAAGGCGTAGTTGATGCGGTCATAGCTGATGTTACTGGACACAGTGTCGGTTCGTCTCTCCTGATGACCATGGCACGCAGTGTTCTTCATGCCAAGGTCAGTTCCAGCCGTTCGCCGGGGGTGTTGCTTGCGGCAGTAAACGATCTTCTACACAATGATCTGTCCAGGGCAGAACTGCAGATAAGCATGTTTTATGTGCGGCTGGATACGAACAACCATACACTGGTATACGCCAATGCAGGACATATCAGGCCTTTGCTGTATCGCTGCAATCAAGGGGCTTTCATTGAGCTTGATGCTGACGGGCTGCTGATGGGGATTAAAACCGATGTCTGTTTTGAGGAGGGTTTATGCCTGGTGGAGCCCGGTGACATTCTGATTCTTTGCACAGACGGCATCACGGAAGCCGTAAATTCCTCCGGCGAACTTTTCGGAACTGACCGGCTCTGCCGGGTTATTGCCGAAAACAGCGGGCGTCATCCAAAAGAAACCATGGAAGCCATCTTCAAGGAATTGTCGATTTTTTCGCTTGAAGATGATGTGGCGATTATCATCTTCAAAATTGTTTAGAGGCATGTCGGGCTAATTTTGTTTACGGAAAATACCATGAAAATACGCAAATGCGTCAATGACATGATGCAGACGGATTACATCTATTACCTGACAGAGCCGATGGGGGAAAACTTCCATCCCGACTTCAGACCCGAACTGACCCCGAAGGAGATGCTTGAGATGGGCGTTTTCGGCGGGAAGTACATGACCGACTGCAGAGACGAGTTTCCGCAGGATTGGTTCACCAATGCCAGGCTCTGTCATGAGCGCCATGTTCCCGAACTGAATTACTTCGGCGTTAATGCCTCGAAGCCTTTGTCCTACTGGCGGGAAAAAGGGTGGATTCATTCTGATGACCCTCGCGGATGGTTCCAGTGGTACTGCCGTTACTACATGGGCAGGAGGTGTGCCGACGACGGGAGGCAGATCAAGCGTTGGAAGGCCATGACGCGGCATATCGCACAGCTGCGCAAAGGCTGTCCGGACGGACACCTGTTCTGTCGCAGAAAGCAGCGCCAGGCGCTTTTGCACTGGGCTTACGACAGCAGGAAAATCTGAACAGTCCTCAAGACATCTCCAGTGGCACGTCGGTTGCGGCAGCAGTTGCGACCATACAGACACAGTCAGGACACTCGAATCTGAAAATACAAAGGGCATGGAATTTAATCCCATGCCCTTTAGATATATTAAGCTAAAAGTGTCATTAAGTGTGCTGGAAGACTTTATCCTTTAATGCTGGTTGATGTTTCCGGCTTCACCATCTGATCTTCCATTTTTGCTACCATCTCGGATGGGATCTGATAGATGACATTGTTATTGCTGTCCATAAATTTAGTACGAACTTTACCTTGCAGATTATATACCTCGACAATATGACTCATTGTCCGAACGGGTTTCTTACTGTTGTCATTGTCAATTCCAGCCGTCAGCGATTGTTTGATATCAGCGGCGATCTTGTTATTGGCAATTGCATCAACTGTGGGTGACTTTATTTTTTGATCCGTCGACTGACCGTCTGTCGTTGCAGGCGCTCCGTTTGAAGGCTTATCCGTCGAAACAGCAGCATTTAATGGAAGCAGTTTAAATGCAGCCATATCACCTGTTATCGAGTTAAAGTCCATAATCTGCTCCTTAAGCTTTTACCCGAGCTTTTTCAGCACCGTTTTCCCCGGTTTTCTTAGCAGCTGAATCACCGTCATTTTCCAGCATTTGTAAAGCCTGTCTGGAGATTGTAACTGTATCTGTTTTAAGTGCCTGTACTGATTTCTGTGTTTCCTGGTTTACCTGGGGTGACGCTGCGGCCTGGTCCGTCCTGACCTGCGGATTCACATGCGCAGGGTTCGCAACTATGCTGTTGGGGGAAAGCTGCTGGATTGACATGAGGTAACCTCCAGATACTTCGAATAAAGTTACGTTTACCATATCGTCATTCTTCAGAATTTACAAAAGAATTATTTCTGTCCAGCTGCATTTTTAACGTCATTGGCTTTCCAGTCGTATTCCAGATAATCAAGCTTCATACCGACGGCTTCAATTGCTCCCCTGTCTGCTGTCGACAGATAAGGCTTTATGAAAGCAGGCGCCCCGCCAACCGCATCAAAGCGCTTCTTGTCGAATTTGAAAATCTGAGACAGGAAGACGGTTTTCCTGTCGCGATCAATAACAAGCCCCTTCTTTCGATCCGAAAGTAGTTTTCGTCCTTGTTCTTCCAATTGGGCAATCAGTGTGGCAGCACGATATGGCACAGCTGACAGGTCGGCGCAACTGACTGAAGCGCAGTTGATGCCAAAATGTATGCGCAGTTCCTTGAAGCCGTCCAACAGGATCTCATTCTCGATCTCGGCCAGGGAGTATTCTTTGCTGCCTACATTTATAACCTTGCGACTCCAGGGCAGCCCCAGCCAGTTGATCCTCTTGCTTCTGATACTGTCTACCGGGTAGTGGTCAACAATGGTCTTAATCGCCCCGATGTTATATACATTCACCCAGAATGCGATCTTTTCTTCGCGGCTTTTCAATGATGCAGTGTCGAAAACAGCCAGCTCCTTCAGCAGCAGACTGTAGGCAGAACCGGGCTGCCTGGCTTCGCTTGCCAGCGCAGTATAATCGACTGCGTTGAGGCTGATACCGTTGATGGTCGCCCCGGTTTTGACATGACGCTTCAGTAACGATTCATAACTACCATAGTTAAAGTCAGCTCCTGAAGCATGCAAGGGAAAAGCTGCAGCCAGCACTAATACCATCAGCCATATTCTTTTCATGAATCTTATCCTTGTCTGTCCAACCTTTTATCTACTTGAACTCCAGCTTGTAATAGAGATCGGCGCCGCTCTCACCACTTCCAGTCTGAGTCTCGATCTGCCAGTTCCTGAAAAAATCGTAACGCAGCCGGAACAGGCTGCCTCCGGTAAACAGTGACTTGCCGTAACTGATATAAAGTTCAGGAGTCAGATACTTGCCCACAGTCAGCACTGTTTCGGTGACACCGGCCTGCTGTGCTGCCGGTATGGCGCCGGGAACGGTTACCGGGAGTGGCTTGTACCCCATTGAGCCTGAAGTTGTCCCGACACCTCCACCGACACCGCTCTGGATCTCCAGGGTACTCAATCCGAGATAGCTCTTTATCTGATCCTGCAGAACTGCCGCCCTGCCGGACGTGAGCAGGGCTCCAGCCGCCTGGGTGAGCAGGCTGGCCTGTTGGCCGCTGCTGCCTAGCGGGTGGCCAAGGACGATATATGCAAGGACATCCACATCCGGCATGGCCGGTTCGGAGTAGAGTTTGGTGATCGGTCGCTGAAGCGTACCTGCTACAGTTACACCGGCTCGGATGCTGCCGATGGTGCGGAGAGCCAGGAAATCAATGCTCGGCCGGTCAATTGTGCCGCCGGCGAAGAAAAGCCGCCCGCGGACGATTTCAAGGTTTACACCGTAGGTTCGGTAATTGCCCTTGATCACCTTGATCTCGCCTTTGCTGCTGATCCTGTCGAGACGGCTGGATGAGAGATCCATGGCCCCGCCCAGCTGGGCATCAATACCTGCAGCTTTTACAAAGACCTTATCGCCGAGCAGCAACCGGACCTGGACGTCCAGCTCAAGTGGAGAACTCTTGGCAGCCGGAGCGACAGCTCCTTCCCGGATGACATCACTGCTCGGCGTGACAACCGTGCGGGACTGTGCGCCGACGATGTTCATTTCCGGCAGCTGCAGTTCACCGCGCAGTGTGAGCTTTTGAGGAGTCCCTTCAAAACTGAGCTTTGGCGTGCTCAGAATCTGCAGCTCCGGGAAATGAACGGTCTGAAATCTTTCACCGCCGATGGTCCCCTTGTAGCCGGATACCTGCCATCCGGACAAGGTGAGAAGTGCCGTCCCTTCGATGTGGCCGGGGCCGGAGGATGCCCGGAAGGAATCGACCCTGATCAGGTTCTTTTCCAGCTGCGCTGAAAGCCGGACGTCTTTGAGGTGTATGCCGGCGGTTGGCAGATACGCGCCGGCCCTGGCCAGCCGCAGCTTGCCTCCGATCAGTGGTACGTCCCATGTACCTTTGATGTCGAGGTCGGCGTCAAGCTCTCCGAAACTTTCCTGAACCAGTCCCGGGAAAAGTACGGTGATAATTCCCTTTTCCTGGACCTGCCCGACCAGTGCCCCCCGCAGTTGTCCCTTCGGATTGATTGCAACCGGGAATCTTGCAGGCAGAGGCAGTTGGAAGTTGCCCCGGGCCTGACCGTGCTGTGCCATGGTCAGGGAAAGGGAGCCTGCAAGAGTTTCTCCCCGCCAGCCCCATGAGGCTGTTGCTGATGTGAAGGTAAAATTCAGCTCTCCGTCAGGCCGTTGCTGGCGCAGCATCCCTCCCGAAAGGATCGCGCTGCCGTCCAGTTCAAAGCGTTTCCCCGGGAGCATGATCCCTTTGGCGCGACCGCTGATACGCCCTTCGACTATGGTGTCAGGTGGCAGCCACTGTTTAAACAGTGCCAGGTCGATCCCGCTCAATTCTGCCGTCAAGTCCCCTTTTTCAGGCTTGGCCGGACGGAACGGAGTCGGTGATGAAAAGGTTCCTTTCAATGTGCCGCCGTTTGCCGCAGTTAGATCAGCACTCACCCGCAGGCCCTGACCGCTGCCGTCAAAGGTTATCAGACTGCGCTGGATGGACACGCTGCCGTCCTGCCCGCTGAATGTGCCGCTGCCGGTGGCGCTGCCCGCCATGGTAAGCAGTCTGCCGGACTGAAAGCCCGCCCTGGCGGTACCGCTTGTGTTTCCCTTCAGCTGTATACCCTTCAACCAGGAATTGGCCCGGGCCAGGTTAAGACCTGACCATTGCGCCTGGACCTGACCGCTAAGCGGATTAAGGGACAGATCAGCGGCGACTTCCAGTCGTTCCGCTGCACCGGCGGATATTGACAGGGGGGACAGAAAGCCTTTTTCGGAGCTGACGGCAAATGCCGCCGGAGCCGTCAGCTTCCAAGGTCCGTTGCTGTCCCTGCCGGCCAGCCGGCTGATCGATCCCTTCCAGACCCCGGAGCTGTAGCCTGCCGCCAGGGTCAGTTGTGCATCGCCGCTGCCGGAACGCACTGCTGCATCCACCGTGTGATGCTGCGTTGTCCCGTTCGCCGCAAGCGTCACGGCATTCATTGTGTAACCGTCATAGGTCGCATCCCGAAGAGCTGCGTCAACATGCAGGGGGTAGCCCTTGCCTTCATCAAGCCGGACCGTGAAATGTGCGGCTGCCGTATGCGCGCCTGCATAGGACAGCCCGCTTCCGGTGCCGGCTATGGCGCCGCTGAAACGGCCTTCGCGCCGGCGCAGCCATCCTTCGGACTGGAGTGTCCCGGCCGATCCCGGAACCAGCCGGGAAAAGTCGCTGATACGTGCGGCAAGATTGATCCGCTGATTCAATAGACCGGAAGCATGCAGGTCAAAGCCTTTACCCTGCAGCGCCAGCTTTTTAAGGGAGAGATCGCTGTCGGCAAAGTCCGCCTGCAGCCGGCCGGTCAGTGCCTGTCCGTGCAGGCTGCTTTCCAGCAGGGTGGCGCTGACGCTTCCCTTAACGGGAGATTTTCCGGACCAGGCCAGTATTCCGCCGGCAGTGAAATTAGCCGAACCTTTCCAGTCAGGGGCAATCCTGGCCGGATTGAGATTTTTGCCGCTGACCGCTCCCTGGATGGCAAAGCCGCTGCGCCAGTCCATATCAAGATTTCCCGTCAGGATTCCATCCAGAACCCCGGCTTTGAGCGGGGCCAGCTTCACTCCTTCACTGGTACCCTGATAGGCTGCGGAAACGGTTGCTGCCTGCCAATTCTTTGCCTTGTTGGCAAAACTGAAATCGCCACGATAGCTGTTCAGGGTTCCCGCAAACCTGAGGGTGCCGGATAGGTCCGTCGGCACGTTCAGCTCGGGGGCCAGGTCAAGTCCGGCCGCTTTGATCTGCAGTGACAGCAGCGACTCCAGTGTTGTAAACGACAGTGATCCATCGGCAGTTATGCGCCCTTTTTGGCCAGGCCTGGTAAGGGAAATCCGGCGCAGATTGATGGCATCCTTCGCCATTCCCACGTCACCGCTCAGCTCCAGCACTTTCCGTGTTCCGGCACTCCCGGCAACCGTCAGGTTGCCGATAAACGGTTCGTGACCCGCGACTTTGCTTTGACGAGCCTGCAGCGTGAACCGGTCCATATCCGCCAGAGGCTGTGTCAGGACAATTGCCAGGTCTGATGTGAGGGAGGGCTGCTTGAAGCCTGCCGAGATGCTTCCGTTTATCCGGCCGTAAGGCGATACCGCCTTGAGATCATTGAGGGAAAGGAGGCTGTCCTGCCAGGTGGCGGAACAGGCGATGGAAGTTACCTGCAGCGGCTGCTCCTGCAGTCGGCGATAGCTAAAGTCTGTCACCCGCAGGCTCGCGATCCTGCCGTCAAACAGCCGGCCGGTTTCGGACACCTGCGGCCAGGCCAGCACCGGCGGTTTATTGTCGGGAGGGGCATCGTCCTGAATCCGCACCCCGTTCAATGCGAGTTCCCGGATTGCAACGGTTCCGGTCAGCAGCAGGAGCGGCTTCCACTGTAGCTCAAAAAGGTCTATCTCCAGTTTTTGATGTGGCAGACCCACACGCACACCGGTGAGGAGCAGGTGGTCGATGATTTTACCCTCGATTTTTTGAGCGGAGAAGCCGACCCCGCTCAGAGACGGCAGTGACGCCAGCAGCCAGCGGGTGCCGTTAGTTGTAGCGGTGACCCAGACAATGCATGTGATTGCAGCTACAGCCAGGGTAATTGCCACCGACGCGACAAGGCTCTTTCCGGTCAGGCGTTTCATAGCTCGAACCCCACGGTGAAGTGGAAATGGATGGACGGCTTGTCCACACCCAGCGGCCGGGCCACGGAAAGGTTCAAGGCCCCGACCGAGGTGTAATAGTGCAGGCCGACGCCAGCTCCATGGGAAAGGCTTGGATCCGAGATTAAATTAAAGGTGTTGCCGGCATCGTAAAAGAGGGAAACGCCCCAGTCCTTGAAAAACGCCCGTTCCAGTTCAATGCTGCCGGTCAGCAGTTGTTTGCCCCCCGCGACTCTGCCTGACGCATCCCGCGGGCCGAGAGATTTGAAGGAATAGCCGCGCACACTCTGGTCGCCGCCGGCGAAGAAGCGCAGCGAGGGGGGGATGTCCCTTAAGGGATCACTCAAGAGGGTCGTTCCGGCCTTGGCGCGCGTATGCAGGGAAAACCGCCAGGGGAGCGGCAGGAGATGGCTTCCTTCGGCTAGAATCTGGATCAGAGCCGTATCCGAGCCAAGCAGCTGATGCGTGCCGCGCAGCTCAAAGCCGTAGTGGAAACCCTTGCGGGGACGTATCAGGTTGTCGTAACTATCATCGGAAAAGCGCACTCCCGGCAGCAGAAGTCGTGCGGTGGCTTTCTGATCACCCACTGTATAATCTTCGTATTGGGCCTTTACATAAGCTGTGCCCAGCTTGCCTTTGCCGAAACTCCGGTTGCGATCAAGTTCCAGGGCCAGTATGCTGCTGTTATAGCTTGAGGTGTCCTCCTGCTGCAGGTTCAGCTGCAGCGTCGTGGAAGTTCTGACATCCTTGGGGCTGGGGATGATGTAACCGGTCACCAGACCCTGGAGCCGTTCGGCAACGTACAGATTCGAATACAATTCATGACCCAGGTGAAACATGTTCAAATCGCGATACCGGATGGTGAAGCGTGCACCGGTGTCAGTGCCGTAGCCGACTCCAGGGCGCACGCTTATGCGAGGTCCCTCTTTCAGCTGAACGGTTACCGGAACCCGCAACGCTTCGGCATCCTGCTTTTGCGGTGTGATGATGACCTCCGAAAAACGCTCGGAGTTGGTGAAATTACGCTGGGTTTCGCCGAGAGCGGGATAGTAAAAGACATTGCCGGGTGTGTATGTCAGATGACGGCGCAGGAAACTTTCCGGATAGTCGGGTGCCCCCTGGATGCTGGTGACACCGAATTGGTACCTATCGCCGGTTTCCAGTACCAGCTCAATCGTGGCTGCTGTATCGGACTGTGCGATGCGGATTTCATGGCGTGAAAAGTCCGCATCCAGATAACCCATATCCTGGGCCCGCAATTTTAGGGCCGCCTTGGCTTCTTCGTATGTCTGATGCAGCAGTACGTCGCCTTTTTTCAGAGGAAACCTGTCGATCAATCTTTGCAAGCTTCTTTCCCGGCTGCCCGAACCTGCCACGGTCACTGTTACCCCGATCAGGCGAACCGGTTCACCCGGTTCCACATTTACCAGTAGGCGATAGCTGTCATCAGCCGGTTCGACCGCAACCGTGACCAGGGCGCGGTAATAGCCGAAGGGCTCCAGTGCCGCCCTGGTCGTAGAAACCGCCTGCTTTGCGAAGCGTTCGAGCCAGAGTTTGTCCACCGTTCCTTCGCGTACCAGTCCGGCTGGAAAGGCTAGCGATGCCTGCACATTTTTCAGCGCATCACCCTCAATGCCGGTAATGACTGTCTCGACCGGTTCTGCTGCATGCAGTGGCACAGCCAGGAAGAGCCAGAGCACCAGGTATGCAAGAGCGGCACAGGTTATCAGGTGCTGCGGGCCGTTACAGTTATTTGAGTAATCAGGTCTGTAGTCAGGCATTTAAAATCCTGTAGAGGATATTGTTCGGGTTTATACCTGGACCGGTAATGGTCTGTCATACATTATTCCATTTCCATATCAAAGCGCCCTCTTCGTTGGTTCGTCTTCGGCTCCTCAACATACTATTTGTATGCCTTCGTCGCCTCAATCCTCACCGCCTTGAGTGCATCTCTGATCTGAAATTGGAATTACATCCGGCTATTGCGGCAATCCCGGTCTTCCATTTATCTGCCTTTGTTATTTCGAGTACAACAGTTTATTGAATTAATTAATCCTTTTGGTAGACTTTATAAGTAGAATGGGGCAAGCAGCTGCTCTAGCTGCTCTGCGCAAATGCCCCCTCCACCTAAATGTTGCTCCTATGTCCAGGGTGAATGTGAATATTCTTTTCGAATCCATAATCCCGAGTGGTATTATGATGGAGAAGGGTAGGGAGTCAAGTTAAAGTCGTCTATGAATCCGTCACGTTTGGCGCAACTGTTATTAATGCCCATACGCCTGACGAACGGGTGAATTTAGAGGAAGTGTGTGTGGCTGCCGGAATCCATGTTTCGCTCTGTCCTGGATGTAATCGTGACTATTAATCGGGGGTATGATGAAAATTAATGACAAAGCAGTGGTCGGCAACTTCGACTGGATCATGGCGGAACTCGATTTCTTCAGGGGGTCCGTGTTTCATCTGCCAGTCTGTGCGGAAACGCGGTGGGAACCATGAAAAAACATAAGCCGCACATACACAAACCCTTTTCCATGATACGGGAGTTCCAGCTTGCCGACTGGTTCACGCTGGCAAACGCTGTCTGCGGCACGGGGGCAATGTTTTCCATGCTGACGTATCTGCAAACGCACGATGTCATGCATGTCTACTATGCGGGCGGAATGGTTTTTGCCGCTTTTATTTTCGACGTGCTGGACGGACGGATTGCCCGCTGGCGACAGAAACATTCAATAATGGGACGTGAACTTGACTCACTGGCCGATGTCATCTCCTTCGGTGTCGCACCGGCCGTGATCGCCTATGGTTGCGGCATGCAGGGCCTGTACGACCGGATTGTACTGACCTGTTTCGTCGCCTGCGGAGTATCCCGCCTGGCGCGTTACAATGTTACGGCCGAGGAGCTGTCAGGTGGTGGCGATAAGGTGAAGTACTTTGAAGGGACACCCATCCCGACATCGCTGCTGCTGGTAATGATGATGTGCTGGGCTGCATCGCAGGGCGCTATAGGCGAGTCCATCTGGTTCGGCAAGGTTATGATTGCCGGTTTTACCCTTCATCCGCTGGTACTGTTTTTCGCGGTTTCCGGCTCACTGATGGTCAGCAGGATACGGATTCCAAAATTATGAATTGCCTTCATCCTCTTGCCGGCGCCGGAAAAGATGCAGGTAGTGTAACGAAATGGAGCCGATCAGCTTTTTTACCGATGAATGATTTTGTGGAATTTGCTTACATTACGGCTCGCGAATTTTTGCCTGAAAAGGTGATCCTGTTCGGGTTTTGTTGTGGTACTTTGAGTAGATATTCGAAAATAAACAAACTGCTCGACATGAATCAAAGAATTGTGCTAGCGTTTTGATATGGATTACTTGGGCAACTCACATGACATACTTTCCCGACGCCTCTATCTCAGGATTATAGCCTTGGTTCAGGTTATAGTCATGGTCATGCTTGCTGTGCCGGTCTGTTGTTATGAACTGGAATCCAACCACGAAAAAGTCAGCATCAGCCAGTCCGCGAAAACAACTGATACCGATCAAAGTAACTGCCCCTGCTGCCCCGATGAGAACAAGTCCGATTCCGATACTGATAGCTGTTCTACCTGTAGCTATTGCACATACTATGCTCCGTTAACTCCGGTAATCACTTCCAACTACGATCCATCAATAACACCGCTGAATACTCCGGAACAGTTCACAAAATTGACGGATGTTCATCTCCCTATTTTTGTCCCCCCGCAAAATCTCGCTTAAACACTCAATTACTATTCTTCTGAACAAAAACTGCAGTCAACCAGATTAGTTCTGCGCGTTCTTCATTCTATGCTCTTGTTGAGCGTGGTTGTCCGGAGTCGTGCAGCTATGCTGTGAAGCTTTAGAGCATGAAGCTGTAGTGGGGTACCGGCATGTCGTGCTGCCATTTGTTGGTAGTCGTCTCAGGGCCCATAGAAAAGGGTCAACAAATCATCTTACTAAAAAGGAGAATCATCATGCTTCGTTCAATCCTGCTGTCAACAGCACTGTTCCTGTCCCTCTCTGTTTCGGCTTTCGCTGCCGAGTCTGCCAAACCTGCCAAGGATCTCCATGGCGCCAAAGACGCCAAGCCAGGATCTTATGAGGACTGGTGCAGTGAGCACGGAGTGCCTGAGTCAATGGACACCCGCTGCGACAAGTCCCTGATTCCGGCCTTCAAAGCTACTGGCGACTGGGACGAGAAGCACGGCCTGCCCAAGTCCCAATGCAAAAAATGCAACCCGAAACTGAAAATAGTCCGCCCCCCCAAAGGGAGCAAATGATATGCGCCGTCTGCTCATACCGGTAATACTTGTCCTTCTTGCCGTAGCCTCCGGTTGCGGCAGGAAGGAGGCTGCCAAAGCACCGGAGGCAGCCAAGCAGGCTGCAGCTGAGCCAAAGAAGGAAGTTGAAGCGGGCCTCTGCAAGGAACACGGGGTGCTTGAAGCCCTCTGCACCAAATGCAACCCGAAGCTGGCCCCCATCTTCCAAGCCAAGGGAGACTGGTGCGCCGAGCACGGTTTTCCCGAATCCGTCTGCCCGATCTGTCACCCGGAACGGGGTGGCAAGCCGGCCATGGACGTTGCCGGGGACGATGCCCCGCCCGATGGGACCAAGGTGATTCTCAAGGGGAACGACATCGCCCGTCTGGCCGGGATCGAGACCACCAGGGCGGTGGTCGGCCGGGGTACGGCCGAAATCGTCGTCCCGGTCGTTATCAGTTACGACGCCACCAGAGTTGCCCAAGTGACTGCCCGTTCACCGGGAGTCGTCAAGCAGCTGTCGGCTGATATCGGTTCTTGGGTGTCGGCCGGAACCCCGCTTGCCATCATCGAAAGCGCCACGGTTAGCGGAGACCAGTCGCGGCTTATTGCTGCACGCTCCCGCGTTCAGACGGCAGAGTCGAGCTACCGTCGAGAAGCGGAACTGGAGCAAAAAGGGATTGTGGCCAAAAAAGAGGTTGAGGCCTCCCGGCAGAACCTTCGTGAAGCCACCGCCGAACTGGAGTCATTGCAGGCAACCCTGCGCGGTGTGGGGGCCAATAATGGCAGTGGCGGCCGCTACACAGTAAAAGCACCTGTCTCCGGGATGGTGACCCAGCGTACTGTTTCATTGGAGCGCTATGTGGACACCCAGACTCCATTGTTCGAGATTGTAGATACCTCATCCATGTGGGCGGAACTGGCCCTGCCCGAAGCGGAACTGGGTACTGCGAAAACAGGTACGAAAGTCATCATCACCATGGATGGACTCGGTGGCCGTGAATACCGTGGCAGCATTTCCCATATTGCTCCCGTGATCGATCCTCAGACCCGGACCGCCAAGGCCCGGGTAAAACTCGCCAATCCGGGCGGGCTCCTGCGGGCCAATATGTATGGTCAGGCCCGCATTGCGGCTGGCGGTTCCCGTTCGTCGGCAGCCGTGCCCCGTGACGCCATCCAGCGTGCAAAATCGGTGAAGCTCGCCTTTGTCAAGCTGTCGCAAAACGAATTCGAAGCGCGGCGGATCCAGGTGACATCGAATCATGGCATCGGCGATCTGGTGGAGATTGCCTCGGGTGTCGAGGTCGGCGAGGAGGTTGTCGTGGCCGGCAGCTTCCTGCTCAAGACGGAAACGCTCAAGGACTCCATCGGCGCCGGCTGCTGTGAAGTTGACACTAAATAATAAACATTACTCACGCGACGACGCACCAGAAGTAGGCGCTTTTAGGCGACGACGCAACGAAAGGCAAAGACTTTTTTTAGGTGTAGACCAAAGAGATTTTTGATTTTGATTCTCGTTGCGTCGTCGCGTCGTCGCGTGAAACAAAAGATTTTAGTTCCTGCTATGCCAAATTAGGAGCAAGTAATGCTGAATAAAATAATTAACTGGTCCCTCAACCACCGCCTGGTGGTCATCGTGGCCTGGTCCCTGGTCGCCGTACTCGGGGTGCTTGCCTTCTTGAGGCTCCCCCTGGACGCCTTCCCGGATACGACCCCGGTTCAGGTGCAGGTGAACACGGTGGCCCCGGCCCTGTCGCCGCTGGAGATCGAGCGTCAGGTTTCGGCGCCGCTGGAGCAGGCGATATCCGGATTACCAAAACTGAAGGAAGTCCGTTCCACCTCCCGGTTCGGCATGTCCCAGGTGACGGTGATCTTCGAAGACGGGACCGACATCTATCTCTCCCGCCAGGTGGTCATGGAACGGGTCCAGGGGGTCGCGCTTCCTTCCGGCATCGAAAAGCCGCAGCTCGGCCCGGTGGCTACGGGACTGGGCGAGGTCTTTCACTATCTGCTGACCGCCAAGGACAAGTCTCTGGCCGAACTTCGCACGTTGCACGACTGGGTGGTTAAACCCCAGATGCGCTCGGTGCCCGGTGTGGCTGAAGTGAACACCTGGGGTGGTGACGAGCGCCGCTTCGAGATCGTCGTCGATCCGGAGGAGCTGGGCAAGCGCGGCCTGACCATGGATCGGCTGATCGAGGCGGTGGAACGGAATAACGCCAACGTGGGGGGCGGCACCATTGACCAGGCGGGCGAATCGAGTCTGGTGCAGGGGGTCGCCATTGTCACGACGCCTCAGGTCATCGAAGCGATCGTGATTACCGCCAAGGAAGGGGTCCCGGTGCGGGTGGCGGATGTGGCCCGGGTGGTGGAGGGGCGCGAAATCCGTCGAGGCGCGGTGACGGCCGACGGCAAGGGCGAGGCGGTGCTCGGGCTCGGCTTCATGCTGATGGGCGAAAACAGCCACGATGTCACAACAAGGCTCAAGGCTCGACTGGAGGAGGTCAAGAAGACCCTGCCCAAGGGGGTGGATGTCACCGTTGCCTACGAACGGACTTCACTGGTTGACAAGGTTCTCCATACCGTGGAGAAGAACCTCTTCGAGGGGGCGATTCTTGTTATCGCCGTTATCTTTGTCTTTCTGGGTAATCTCCGCGCCGGTCTGATCGTAGCACTGGCCATCCCGCTCTCCATGCTGTTCGCCTTCGACCTGATGCTACGCTTCGGTATTGCCGGGAGCCTGATGAGTCTCGGGGCCATCGACTTCGGCTTGATCGTGGACAGCTCGGTGATCATGATCGAGAACGCGGAACGCCGTCTGGCCGAGGACAGGAGCAAACGGAGCATCATCGACGTAGTGCGTGAAGCGGCCATCGAGGTTCGTAAACCGACCATGTTCGGCGAGCTGATCATCATGATCGTCTACCTGCCGATCCTGGCCCTGGAAGGGGTGGAAGGGAAGCTGTTCCGCCCAATGGCGCTGACCGTCATCTTCGCGCTGCTTGGATCCATGGCCATGTCGCTGACCCTCATGCCGGTGCTGGCCAGTTTCAGTCTCAAACGCAAAAAAGAACATAAGGAGCCATGGCTGGTCCGGCGACTCAAGGAGATCTACCGCCCGGTCCTGGGCTTTGCCTTGCGCCGGCGCACAGCCGTACTGGCCATTGCGGTCGGCTGTCTCTGTATGGCCGGTATTCTCTCGACGAGGCTCGGCTCGGAATTCGTGCCGCGCCTGATGGAAGGGTCCATCGTCATCAACACAGTCCGCCTGGCCAGTGTGTCGCTGGACGAGTCGGTGCGCTACGGCAATCACCTTGAGCGGACTCTGCTGGAAAAGTTTCCCAACGAAATCGAGCGGATCTGGACCAGAACCGGGAGCGCGGAAATAGCTACCGACTCCATGGGGGTGGAACTCTCCGATATCTTTCTGACCTTGAAGCCACGGGATAAATGGAAACGTGCGGACACTCAGGGTGAACTGGTTGCCGCCATGGAGAAAGAATTAAAGAACTTTCCGGGAATGCGGATGATCTTCACCCAGCCGATCGAGATGCGGGTCAATGAGATGATTGCCGGTATCCGCTCCGATGTGGGGATCAAGATCTTTGGCGACGACTTCGAGACCATGAAAGCCAAGGCCAGGGAAATCGAAAATGTCGTCAAGAAAGTATCAGGAGCCGCCGACGTGAGCGTCGAGCAGGTGACCGGCCAGCCGCTTGTGCAGGTGGAGGTGGATCGCAACGCTACCGCCCGCTACGGTATTCCGGCCCACGAGGTGCTGGAAGTCATTGAAGCCCTTGGCGGCAGGGAAGTGGGTATGTTGCAGGAAGGGGACCGGCGTTTCCCCATCGCGGTGCGCATTGCCGACAAGTATCGCGCGGAAACGGAAGATCTTGGCCGCATCCTGGTAACCGCCGGGAGCGGGGAACGCATTCCGTTGTCGCTGCTCACCAAGATCAAATCGTCCGAGGGGCCATCCACCATCAATCGTGAATGGGGCAAGCGGCGGGTCGTCGTGCAAGCAAACGTGCGCGGCCGTGATGTGGGAAGCTTCGTAGCCGATGTGCAAAAGTCTATCGAACGTGAAGTCAAGCTCCCCAGCGGCTATTACGTCCGCTATGGCGGGCAGTTTGAAAACCTCCAGCGCGCCCAACAGCGCCTCATGATCGTCGTCCCGTTGGCGCTGGCCCTGATCTTTACCCTGCTGTATTTCACTTATGGGCGGGTTCTGGATGCGGCCCGGGTCTTCACCGGTGTGCCCTTTGCCGCCGTCGGTGGCATCGTCGCCTTGTGGCTGCGGGACATTCCCTTCAGCATCTCGGCCGGGGTGGGTTTTGTGGCTCTTTCGGGCGTTGCCGTCCTGGGCGACATGGTGCTGGTCTCTGCGGTACGTG
This sequence comes from uncultured Geobacter sp., assembly GCA_964420435.1. GTDB lineage: Bacteria > Desulfobacterota > Desulfuromonadia > Geobacterales > Pseudopelobacteraceae > JACRCG01. The sequence continues at coordinate 4,170 of CAYQTC010000014.1, read as the reverse complement.
ACCTTCTTGCCAAGGGAACACCGCTGATCGAAGCTATCAAGCAGGCCGCCGAACAGCGACTGCGTCCGGTGCTGATGACGGCGTTGGTCGCCAGTTTCGGGTTCATCCCCATGGCGTTGAATACCGGCATTGGTGCCGAAGTACAAAGGCCACTGGCCACGGTCGTGATCGGCGGGGTGGTTTCCTCAACGCTGCTGACCCTGCTGGTGCTGCCGGTGCTGTATGCTGTTTTTGGCAGGGCAAAGGCGACGGAAGATGAGGAAGAGTCTGCAAAGGTTATATAGATTCAGGAATCTGATGCGAGAATGATAGATGTTATTCCGTCGCTGTAAGTGAATATTATCCGTCAACATGAATCATTTTGAACAGACCATCGCGTGGCTCGGCAAGGCGATAGCAGCCGCATCCGACGTTTTCCCATCGCCGCCACTTGGCGGGGTTTAAGCTGCGCTTGGCGTAAACCGTTACTCCATGGATTGCGGCAATAATGAAAAGAATTCTATTTTACATTGTAGTATTGGGAGTCCTGACAGTTATGACATCCACACTTTTCAACAATACTTAATTCAAAAGGCGGCCAACTGGCCGCCTATCCTGTTTACCACCAAAGTACAACGCTTATTTCTCCAACAACTTCTTCGCAAGGCCATGCAGTTCCGCGTTTGCCAGCACGACCACTTTTTTCTTTACCGAACGGTAATAATACACCTGTTCCGTCTTTGTCAGGGGCAGCCCTACCAGCCTCTTCTTAAACAACTCCTTCTGCTTCGGCGAAAACATCTGCGACATGGCAAAGGCCAGGGTATACTCCTCGTACTTCTGCTTGCGCTGACTGCTCTTGTCGGCATTCTGCTCAAAATAGAGTTCAAATAACCCCTTCAGGCGCTCCGGGTCGAGATTTGGTGAAGTATCCCCAAAGTTACCCACGTTATTGCTGGATTTCAAGGTGCGCTATCGGACGTTATTGGATACCTCAAAAGAAAAAGCCCCTGATTTCTCAAGGGCTTTTGGGTTTGTCCGGATGGTGCCGGACTGCTAAATGGTGGAGGTGGTGGGAGTCGAACCCACGTCCGAAAAACCTAGCATCTGAGACCCTACACCGTTAGTTCGTTGCTCGATTTAGCCACCTGCCTGCGCAACGAACAAGGCAGTCAGACGGCGATCCCGTTGAGTTTCGGGTTGCGCTACGGGCGTTGCGCTCCCCTATCCGGTAGTGAGTGACGCCCCCTTTTTACCACCGGCATCTTGATCGGGGACGCCTGTTAAGCTGCTAGAGCTACAGGAGTGTTATAATTGTCGGCAATTAATGCCGTGCAGGTTTATTAAGGTCGGCCACCTGCACCCGACCCGGTGCTCCCCAGATTTTCAATTCCCCGTCGAAACCTTTACACCCCCATAAAAAAATAATTCTGAATTGCTGGCCAGTCTAATCCCTGTTTCTGGATTTCAGTGCCTGCGACAGCTCGCGCTGACTGTCCTTCTTCTTCATGTCCTCACGTTTATCATACAGTTTCTTGCCTTTGGCAAGGCCTATCTCCACCTTAACCAGACCATTCTTGAAGTAGAGCCGCAATGGAATGACCGAAAGACCCTTTTCCCTGATTTTGCCGTACAGTTTTTCAATCTCGCGTCTGTGCAGCAGCAACTTTCGATTGCGATCCGGTTGATGATTCTGACGATTGCCGAATTCATACTGCGAAATGTTCAGGTTGTGCAGATAAGCCTCGCCTTCACGCACCAGCATGAAAGAATCATTCAGATTGGCGTTGCCGGCACGCAGGGATTTTACTTCAGTTCCCTGGAGCACCAGTCCGGCTTCGAACTTCTCCTCGATAAAATAATCGTGGTAGGCTTTCTTGTTACTGCAGATCAGTTTCTCACCCATGTGTAGCACCATAGCAGAATTTTATCGAAAAGGGAATGCCGCAGCTGATGTGCAACTTTGCATTAAATCTGACAGCACGTTCGGCTCCTTCATTAGATCCGGATTTCACCGCTGTCATCCTTGCATTAAGGCGTGGTTATCTATATATTCTTTGCCTATCTCCGATTAAAAGGGTGGGTAATATGTCCCCAGCAGAAGCCGTTCCCGTCAATGGCTACAAGCCGACTGCCGCCGATCTTCAGCGCTCATTTATCCGTCATCTGCAGTATACACTGGTGAAGGATAAATATTCCGCCACCAAGGCCGATCTCTATCTGGCTCTGGCCTACGCTGTCCGTGACGTTCTTGCGGAACGCTGGCTCGATACCCAGCAGTCCTATTACATCAACGACGCCAAGCGGGTTTACTACATCTCGATGGAATTTCTGATGGGACGTACACTCGGCAACAGCTTGATCAATCTTGGGATCATGGACGAATGGCAGACTGCTCTCAAACAGATGGGAATCGATATAGAGGAACTGCAGGAAAAGGAGTGGGACGCCGGCCTTGGCAACGGGGGTCTGGGGCGCCTGGCAGCCTGTTTTCTTGATTCAATGGCTACAATGGGGCTGCCGGCCTATGGTTACGGCATCCGCTATGAATTCGGCATGTTCTATCAAAAAATAATTGATGGTGCCCAGAACGAGTTTCCCGACAACTGGCTGCGTTATGACAACCCCTGGGAATTCGACCGTCAGGAGCATCTGCACCAGATAAAATTCGGCGGACGGGTCAGCAATTATACCAATCAGCATGGTGACAAGTGCAGCGAATGGGTTGACACCACCGACGTCATGGCCCTGGCATATGACTTCCCGGTTCCGGGGTATGGGAACGATACCGTCAACACCATGCGGCTCTGGAGCGCCAAGTCTACCCGTGATTTCGAGCTTGGTTCTTTTAACCAGGGCAATTATATCGGCGCAGTGGAATCCAAGATGCGCACCGAGAATATCTCTAAAGTTCTTTATCCCGCCGACCATATGGCCGAGGGCAAGGAACTGCGTCTGCGTCAGGAGTATTTCCTGTCATCGGCCACGGTTCAGGATATTTTCTACCGCTTTGCCAAGAAACACGATGATCTGAACCTGCTTCCTGAAAAGGTGGCCATCCAACTGAACGACACCCACCCGACACTTGCAATCCCCGAGCTGATGAGGATTCTTCTGGACGAGAAACATCTCCGCTGGGATGCCGCCTGGAAAATAGCCACCAATACTTTTGCCTATACCAACCACACCGTGCTTCCGGAAGCTCTTGAAAAATGGCCGGTGCAGACCATGGAAAGAATTTTGCCGCGCCACCTGCAGATCATCTACGGGATCAATGAACATTTCATACGGCAGATTTCAGATCGCTTTCCTGGTGATATTGCCCGTCTGCGGCGCATGTCTATTATCGGCGAGGATGGCGAAAAGCATGTGCGCATGGCCCATCTGGCCATCGTCGGCAGCCATTCGGTCAATGGAGTTTCGGTTCTGCATAGTGAAATCCTCAAAAATGACCTGTTCCGTGATTTCTACGAACTCTGGCCGGAGCGTTTCAACAACAAGACCAACGGCATTACCCAGCGCCGCTGGCTGAAATATTCCAACCGCTGGCTGGCCGACCTGATCTCCTCCCGAATCGGCGAAGGGTGGGTCACCAATCTGGACGAGCTGAAAAAACTGATCCCGCTGGCTGGTGATCGCGAATTTCAGCAGCAGTGGATAGAAGTCAAGCGTGCCAACAAACGCCGGCTGGCGGACTACATACTCGGTCAGAACGGGATCAGTGTCTCGCCGGATTCCATGTTTGATTGCCAGACCAAGCGCATCCATGAATACAAGCGTCAGTTGCTGAATGTTCTGCATGTCATCACCCGTTACAACCGCATCAAGACCAACCCCGGTGGCAATTACGCTCCGCGAACGGTCATATTCGGCGGCAAAGCGGCCCCGTCCTATTTCATGGCCAAACTGATCATCAATCTGATCACTGCCGTCGGAGAGGTCGTCAACAACGATCCGGACTTGAAGGGCTTGCTGAAGGTTGTATTCCTTGGCAATTACAACGTTTCTCTGGCGGAGATGATCTTCCCGGCTTCCGATCTGTCGGAGCAGATCTCCACCGCCGGCACAGAGGCGTCCGGTACCGGCAACATGAAGTATTCACTGAACGGAGCATTGACGATCGGTACCCTGGATGGCGCCAACATCGAGATCATGGAGGAGGTCGGCCGCGATAATATCTTCATTTTCGGC
>CAYQTC010000013.1:0-109146 GCA_964420435.1 uncultured Geobacter sp. | reverse complement strand
GTTGCCAAGACGCCGCTCCCTTGAGCTACCGGGGTGAACGGATAATTCCCCGGACGGGACTTAAACCCGTTAGATATTCAATTGTTACTGCGTACGGTCAGGTCTTGTAATATTAGTTTTCACCCAATAAGTAACTTTTAAGACCTGACCCCGTGCCCTTTTTCTCAATAAGTAACTTTTCAAGACCTGACCCCGTGCCCGCCCAGATTGTTTCATTTTACCAACTCGGAAGCCTGAACCCTCCTGCCCTCCGTTTCTGTTGTTCAACGAGCCGGGAGACCACCGGGCGGCAGTTTGGCCCGGTGCATCTTCCTGGTTGAGCATCCTTCTATTTGGTCTTGTTCGCGGCAAGCTCAATGTATGTCCAATAAATCTTCATTCCTGTCACTGGGTTTGTAACAAGAAGCTATTATCACGGTGATTTTTTCGCAACGTATAGTGTAGTCTTACTGATGGTATAGATGTTGCCGGACGGTCCCTCAGCAACGGGACTATGATAAAAGGCGTAATCATTTCCTTCTGCACTACGGGCAAGGACATCCAGTTCCGGTTGAGTATGAACGAGTTCATAGTTGCCCGCTGTAGATACATGTGCCAGACGGGCTCCTCCGATGTTCGTTATATAACCTCCTGCTGCACTCCGACTGATGCCTGAAAAAGTCTCCCCCCCGGACAGGCCGACGTCGATTCCATTGTTCAACAAGATACCCACACCGTTTCCGTCAGCTTTACCCCCAACCATCGGAGAGCTAGAGCAGCCGGGAAGATACGCAAATTGCCCATCAAAATTTACAGAAAAGCTTTCAGCCCCACAGTTGGTCCCGCCAAGAACAAGGTTTGCATCGTACAAAAGGGAATTCCCCGAGTCTTTTACAGACCACAACCCATCGTACAGGTTGATCAGCAGGATATTGTTAGCGTCTATTACGCCAATAAGTCTCGGAAATCCTGATAGCCCGCTTAGATCCCTGTGAACACGGACACTTCCTGGACCATCGGAAACCAATATTTTTCTATATTTACGATCAAGCAGATACAGCTTATTATCAGGTCCAACGTCGATACTGAGTATGTCCAAGGAAGAATAAGCAGTCCCACCTCCAATGGCGGCAGCAATTGCAGCGGCATTCAAATAAACGGTAGGTCCACTCGCATCTACGCGAAATATGGTTGACCCATTTGTGACGTAAACCATTTCTTGACTGTCAATCGCAATTATATTTCTGAGATTCGTCCAAATCGTAGGACCAGCCATTTTTTCGAAAGCATATGATTTCTGGATTCCAATGAATTTATGTCCCGATACATTGGTGCCGTGAACCGTAACAATCGCACTTGATGGTGCAAAGGTGTATCCCGGCTTGGAAGGGGTTAACACGTATTCTCCGTCTGCAAGAACGGAAAAAGAATAATTACCATTTGCGTCGGTCAAGACTGTTGCTGTGCTCCCCAAAGTTACGATAACCCCATGAAGACCAGAGGTGTTTTCAGTAACTCTCCCCAATATGCTGTACGGTCCATTGTTGTTCACCGGAGCTATATTCTGACTGCCATCCCCGCCGCCACAGGCCACAAGTGCAAAGCACAACGAGCATAAAAGCACTGATAAAAAAGATCTTTTCATTCATTTTCTCCCAAGTTGCAATAAATCATATGATTGTTTATTTTATTCTCCGTTCTTAAATATGCTCAACGGCTTTAGGGATCACCGGGGCCGCAAGGTTTGCGGTATCCGGTGAACCCCCTCGTTAGGCTCCCGTCTTCAAGCTGCCAATCAATTCCGTCAAGAAGCGCTCCCACTCGCCAGAATGCTTCAATATGAACGTTCTATTAGAACCAAACACCCGCTGCGCAACTTCGATATTCCGCGCGTAATCCTCGTAAAGCGTGACGTAGAAATACACCAGACCTTTCTCTTCTAGCTTCTTTCTGTATCTTGAATATTTGTCTTCTACATCGCTGTAGAATCCTGAAACTTTGATCTCAAGAGCAACATTGCCAATGAGGAGGTCAACTTTTGCCTTTCCTACGATAGGCTCTTGCTCTTTGATCTTATATTGAATCCTTTCTTTCCCCAGTTCTTCTTCGATAGCACAGCGCACCGTTTGCTCGAAAACCCATCCATCCAATCCTAAGATTTTTCTCGGCGTACCGTGGGCAACTTTGAGAGAGCCAAGCAACTTTAGAGCTTCAGTTCGCGCCTCTTCATATTGATCTTCAATTTATTGGTTTTCATTTTTCGCCTAACTCGTTTATATGGGGTTAGAAAAGCATTTTATATAAGATAATGTTTCTTATATAGGATGCTTTCGGTATCCTATATAAGATGCAAGTGCCTATCCTATATAGGATGCTTATTGCCACGCCTTCCTTTAATGAGATCCATCATGATTCTATCCTCTAGTTATGTGCCGCTGACCATACCATAAGGAACATTCCAAATTTAGTCTCCGGGTTCCTTCTTCCACCCGAAGCTTTTAGACTCTGTCACAAGTCCATTTCGCAGCACGTGCCATAGGGGTCGCCATTTTTCATATTTCATTGCCACCACCTTCTTTGCATCACTTCATACCTTTGCTGGCAGGATCAAACACACACCAATTCCGGCCGGCCGGAATTCACAGATAACCATTTGATAAATAACAATACTACCCTAAAATCACCTAATTTTTTTCAGCCACATCACAGCCCCAAACTCGCCTTTCTCATCCCTTCAACCCCTTCATCTTCTGAAACACCATACCTATTCAAATTATGAGGGATGAATTATGAAGTATGAAATTTCTAACCATTTCCTTACAGGTTTTGAGTAAAACAAAAAAACCGCTCAATCAGTAACTTCACTGATTAAAGCGGCTTTTCATCATGCTTCCGATGTCAAAAAAACGTGCTTCCATTTCACCCTCATTAAAATATCAGCACATATAAAAAATAACTCATAAATAATGCAGGGTTACTACACGATTCCTCCATTAAAGTCAATTACCTTCTGATCCTCCGTGCGTCCGGGGGGACGCGTCCTTGGTAATTCCAATTCCATATCAAAGCCCTATCTTCGTTGGCTCGTCGTACGACTGCTCAACGTACTGAAATGTACGCCTCGCAGTCTCACTCATCGCCGCCTTGATATCATCTTTGATCTGGAATCGGAATAAGTTGGCAGACCGGGTTATTTTCATGGAATCTGGCAGATTTCTGGCCGAGGGGACACCGCAGGAGTTTTTCAGCAAAGGGCAGGAGAACGAGCGGATCAGGGGCTTTCACAACCGCCTGCTGTAGGTGAAAGTCGATCTTCACAAATATCAGACAACTGTTCGTTTTCACGGGTTTTAGATCTTATAACCAGCAAAACGATATTGCCGACTGTAAACAGCAATGCACCGGCCAGCGCCATACCGGCACCCGGTTCGCGGTGCAGTTCAAGCAGGGCACGTCGGACCGGATATTCTTCAGCCTGCTTGATATAGACACCATAACCTGCCGAGAACCAGGGATGGTTGGGAGATATGACGACCCGCCCGGCAGGATTCCTCAGATCAGTTACCAGTTCGCTGCTGAAGCCGGTCGGCATACCGTTCGGCGACATGCTGACGGATATTCCGGCCACCCCGAACTGTTTTCCATCCGGCAAACTCGCCAGACTCCCTTCCTGCACGACCATCTGTTGAACGGATGAACCGACGGCACTCAGCAAATGCGCCAGCACAATCAGCAGAAAACCGGCATGAATCAGCTGCGGTGCCAGCAGTGCAGACCACCCGCCCCTGCCCCAGCGACTCCAGAGCGTTTCTGACGAACAGAGCACTGTATTTAAAACCAGCAGCACCAGGAAAGCCAGCGTCAGCCAGAGCCACCAGGACACTCTTACCGGCGCCTCCTGCAGCCAGGCCAGAAGCGGCATTGAGTTGATTGCTGCGGCATATTGACCGGATAATCCGAAAGATCCGGCAGCCATGGCAATGCAGACCAGTGCCAGCAGCACCAGGCACAACTCGATCGATATCAGTAAACGCCACACCTTCATAATCTGATCAAATCCTCGTGTTCCTCGTCATGCGGGTTAATGTGGATCATGACATCGCCGACTCCCGGATAACGCTCAAAGATCAGCTTTTTTACCTCTGTGGCTATGGCATGGGACTCTTTGACAGTCATTTCCGGATCCATCTCCAGTTTGAGATCGATGATCATGTACTGGCCTGAGCGACGGGCTCGAAGCTCGTGAACATGTTCCACGTTCTTGACACCTTCGGCAAGCTTCTGCAGGGCTTCAATAAAATCGGCCGGCGCACTGCCGTCCATCAGGTCGTGGGATGCCTCCCGAAAAGTCTGGTAGCCGATATGCAGGATGAAGAAAGAAGTCAGAGCGGCCGCCAGCGGATCCATTATCCCCAGTCCGAAAAAGGCGCCGATGACGCCAATCAACGTTGAAATCGAGGTTATGGCATCCTTGCGGTGATCCTTGGCAATCGCCAGCAGTGCCGGGCTCTCCAGTTTATCTCCGGTTTTGCGTGAAAAGCGGTACAGCCATTCCTTGATGATTATTGTAATAAAGGCAGCTGCGACAGCGATCCAGCCGGGCGTATTGAAATCCCTGTTCATGATTGTAACAACCGAATCGAACAGGATCCAGCCGCCGGTTACAAATATCACCAGTGAGATCAACAGGGCGGCCAGACTTTCGGCGCGCCCGTGACCATAGGGGTGGTTGGCGTCAAACGGCTGCCGTCCCAGTTTGAGGGCCATCATAGTTGCAAAGATTGCCACGAAGTCGCAGGCACTCTCGATGCCATCCGCAAATACGGCATCGGAGTGTCCCCAATGGCCGGCGGACAGCTTGAACATCATCAGTAAAGCGTTGACCCAGAATCCGATCCTGATTACCCGGTCGGCACTGTCGAATCGATCGTGGCGCTTCATCACACCTCCGCCGGACGGATATCTTTGATACGTAACTGAATTGAGGTGCTGTTGTTCCAGACATTCAGTTCAGGAAAGAATGCCACATCAATCAAACCATCAGTCAAACAATCGGCCTGCCGGAAAGCTATGGCATTGAATACAAACCCTTTCGCAGAAAGCCGCAGTTTGAGATGACCGTCTCCAACCACTCTCCGGTCAACAGCCTTTAAGCCCCTCATCATAAAAGTCGGCTCGGGGTTGCCCGCACCGAACGGCTCCATACGCTTCAATTCCTCTATCAAATCAGGGTTCACATCGTCAGGAAACAGAACGGCATCCACATCCAGAGTAGGAACAAGCTCTTTATCGCCAAGCAGAAGAACAGCGGCGGATTCAAAAGCGGCCGAGAAAGCTTGCAGCTTATCTGCCGTAAGACCGATGCCGGCTGCATATTGATGACCGCCATAACGCACGAGATTTTCCGAACAGCTGTTCAGGGCATTCAGCAGGTGAAATCCGGGTATGCTGCGGCCGGAGCCTTTGCCGTTTCCATCTTCATCCAGTGCGATCAGAATGGTTGGACGATGGTAGCGCTCCACAATTCTGGAAGCAACGATACCGACCACACCCTGATGCCAGGAAGCGGATGCCAGCACGATGCTGCGGCGGGCAGGATACGTTCCGTCTCCTTCCACCATTGCAATGGCCTCTTCAAGCATGGAGCGCTCAACTGCCTGCCGCTCGGCATTAGCAGCGTCAAGTTCTTCGGCTATCATGGCGGACTGTTGTGGATCGGAGCCGAGCAGCAGTTCGACACCCGGCACGGCGCACTCCATGCGGCCGGCCGCATTCAGCCTGGGGGCCAGCCTGAATCCGACCTGTCCACAGGTGACCGGATCCTTGACGCCGGCTACCCTCTTGAGAGCAGCAATACCTGTTCTGTTGCCGTTGCCCAGCAGTTTAAGTCCGTTATAGGCATAAACCCGGTTCTGACCTATCAGAGGCACAACATCGGCAATCGTGCCCAGTGCAACAAGATCCAGCCACTCGCGCAGATCAGGTTCAGAGCTGTCGGCAAATGCCCCTTCCTGTCTCAAGCTACTGCGCAATGCAACCATCAGGTTGAAGGCGACACCAGCACCTGCCAGCAGTTTGAACGGATAGGCACATCCAGGCTGAAGCGGGTTGACAACGGCGCAGGCATCGGGAATGGCTTCTTTGGGAGAGTGATGGTCGGTAATTATTAAATCTGTACCGTGTTGACGGCAGAAATCCGCCTCGGCCACGGAGGTTATTCCGCAGTCAACCGAAACAATCAGGGTAACGCCGGTTTCAATAACACGCTTCAGGGATTCCTGATTCAATCCGTATCCGTCATCAAAACGGTTTGGAATAAAATAGCTGCAGTCAAATCCGGTGCGACGGAGAAAGGAGACCAGCAGAGCGGTTCCGGTTATACCGTCCACGTCATAATCACCGTAGATGCAGACTTTTTCTCCACTGCTGCGCGCAGTGCAGAGGCGCGCAACGGCAGATTTCATTCCCTTCAGAAGAAACGGGTCCGGCATGGACGATAGAGATGGATATAAAAAGGCTCGCCCCTCGTCGTTGCTTGATATTCCGCGGCCGGCCAGCACGCCGGCAACGACACTACTCAAGGCAAGAGACTTTGACAATCCTTCAGCTATTGCAGAATCAACATTTTTTGTGATCCATTTTTTAAGCATACCGTCCCGACTTCTGTTAAAAAAAATCCCCCGTCAGGCGGGGGATCAGATTGATTTATTTAGTTGCCGGCGGCGTTCCCATCATGCTTTTAACCTGCATGGCGGTCGGGCTGCTGGGATCCATTTGCAGATACCTGTTCCAGTATTGACTGGCCTTATCAGGTTGTTTCAAATCAACCGAATATACAAGTCCAAGATTGAAAATACTTTGCAGATGGTTTGGATCAATCTTGTTCGCTTTTTCAAAGTTGGCAATAGCCTTGTCATACCAGCCGACTTTTCTGAACATTATGCCCTGGTCAGTTAGAACATTAGGGTTGTTCGGCTCAATCTCAAGAGCTTTACTGTAAGCATTGATCGACTTTTGGGACTGTTCCGTGTCGAAGTAGTCATTGCCGAGTGAAATCCAGGCATTCAGATTTTTGGGATCCTGGGCAACAATTTTTTCAGCCTGGGCGATACGCTGGGTATAGTCGGTGGGAGATCCGGATCCAGCCTGGATTGGAGCTGACATTTGTTGACTTTTACCGGCATTACTTATGCTGAACACAAGATAACCACCCAGAAGGCCCACAATCAGGGCAACTACAGCGACAAGTAAGGATTCTTTGTTCAATTAACACCTCCAAGTATACTTTTTAAATCGAATCAAGCCTCATTAACCTGCTTTGCCAACGCCCGGTTTTCAAGCAGCACTACAATCGGACTGGCGACAAAGACAGATGAATAGGTAGCAACCCCGATCCCGACCAACAGAGCCATGGAGAAATCATGGATGACTTCACCACCGAATAAAAACAATGCCACAGCAGCCAAAAAGGTTGTCAAAGAGGTAACAATGGTACGAGACAGAACTTCGTTGATACTATCGTTAAAAATTTTATTCATGCTGCCCTTCAGATTTTTGTGAAGATTCTCACGAATACGGTCAAAAACAACAACAGTGTCCGTAAGTGAATAACCGGCAATTGTCAGTACAGCAGTTATAAAGAGCAGGTTAATTTCTTTGTTCAACAGGTAGAAAACGGCAACCATAGCCAGAACATCATGCATTGTGGAAAGCGTTGCGCCAATGCCGAATTTAAGATCAAAACGCCATGCGATATACAGAATGATACCCAATAGCGAAAGAACAACTGCAATCATGGTATCCTTGCGCAGTTTGTCACCAATTGAAGGGCCGATCTCGGTGGAACTTTCAACCGTGAAAGGGTTGTCAACAAACTCCTTCTTGAATGAAGTCTGTACCAGTTCCGATTGCTTGCCAACGGCAGCTCCGGCCATCTTGACCAGAAGCATGTTGCCGTCTTTTATTTCCTGCAGATCAGCCTTGACAATTCCGTGCTTGTGCAGTGCGGTTCTGGCATCGGCAATTGAAAACGGTTTGCTGAATTTCAGCTGCATGGCAGTGCCGCCGGAAAAGTCGATCCCCATGTTGGCGGCGCCTCGTCCAATCTGAATGATGCCGATAATACCGATAATCGATATTATCGACGAAATGACAAACGCAATATTTCGCTTGCCTATAAAATCTATGTTGGTCTTGCCCAAAAATTCCATGAACGGTGCTCCCCCTATATGCTCATTTTTTTGACTGTTCCCTTGTGCAGAAAGAGATCAAATATCACCTTGGTACCGATCAGCGAGGTGAACAGGTTGATCATGACCCCCAGACTGAGTGACACGGCAAATCCCTTTACCGGTCCGGTACCAAACTGAAACAGAACCGCCGCAGTGATCAGCGTGGTTACGTGTGAGTCCATGATCGTAAGGAAGGCCTTGTCATAACCGGCATCCAGGGCTGCTTTGGGTGTCTTGCCCAATTTGAGCTCCTCACGGATACGTTCAAATATGATGACATTGGAGTCAACCGACATGCCGACCAGCAGTACGATAGCGGCAATACCAGGCAGTGTAAGTGTTGCACCCAACGCTGCCAAAGCTCCCATCAGATAAAGTATGTTCAGAACCATACCAAGGTCGGCAACCAGACCCGATAGTTTATAGTAGACAGCCATGAACACAACTACCAGGAGAACACCGATCAAACCGGCATACAGACCTTTGTTGATGGAATCCTGTCCCAAAGATGGGCCGACTGTGACGTTCTGAATGATCTTGACCGGGGCCGGAAGAGCTCCGGCACGCAGTACGATTGCGAGGTCTGCAGCGGTTTTTTCGGTGAAATTGCCGGATATCTGGGCGCTGCCACCGGAGATTCGTTCGCGGATTACAGGGGCAGAGTGAATGTTGCTGTCCAGAACGATGGCAAAGCGCTTGCCGACGTTGGCAGCAGTTACCTGATCAAACAGTTTGGCTCCCAGAGAGTTGAACTCTATGGCAACATAGGGCTGATTGAACTGGGAATCGATCCTGACCTGGGCATCGGTCAGCAGATCGCCGGTTATCATAGATTTTTTCTGAACCACAATCGGTATTTCTGAGACAGCGCCGGTTGTCTGATCTGTCATTTTTTCCTTCAGAAGTTCTGCATCTTCAGGAACAACACCGGAAGTCGGCGAGATATCTTCCCGCACCATTTTGAACTCCAGGCGTGCGGTTCGACCAATCAGTTCGATAGCACGCTGCGGATCCTTGATACCGGGCAGCTGAACAACTATGTGGTTGATTCCTTCGCGCTGAATGGTCGGCTCAGAAACCCCGAACTGGTCAATCCGGTTACGGATGGTTTCAAGTGCCTGCTGAACAGCCTTGTCCTTGCGGTCCAGGGCATCCTTTTCATTCATGCGCAGTGTGAGCGCAACAAAACCGCCTTCATCGAAGGTCGGACTCTGTTCGTATGAAGGGTACTTGTCCTTGAGAAGCTTCTGGACCTCTGTGGCAGTCCCTTTTTCATACACCACAACAGAAACCTTGTCCGATCCTGTTCTGGCAATGCGTTTGAAACGGAGATTCTTAGCATTAAGCGTGTCTTCCAGATCAGTGGCTACAAGGTCCAGCGAACCTTCGACCGCTTTCAGAGTATCGACCTCCATGACCAGATGGGTTCCTCCCTGAAGGTCAAGCCCGAGATGGATCTTGTCTTTGGGAAGCAGCCCTCCCCACCAGGTCGGAAGCTTTGAAACCAGTGTCGGAGTCAGATACAAAAAAGACAGCATTACAAAAATGCCTATCAGGCTAATACGCCAGCCAGTTTCTTTTGGCATATGGATAAGTTCTCCCTTCCGGAATAAATTGACTAGTCTTTCTTGATCGAAGCTATGTAGCTTTTGGTAATCTTGATGTTTACGTTGTTTGCGATTTCAAGCGTGACAATTGCATCTTCAACGGCAATCACCTTGCCATGAACCCCGCCGGCGGTTATTACGTTATCACCCTTCTTCATGGCGTCCAGCAACGCTTTATGCTCCTTGGCTTTCTTCTGCTGAGGACGGATCAGCAGAAAATAAAAGATCGCAAACATGAATACCAGCGGAATAATCTGTTGAAAAGCCGCCATACCGCCACCAGCCTGACCTGCTGCCCCGCTTGCGGGACCTGACATTGCAAAAGCTAATCCAAACATTTAACTACCCTCCCTCAATTGATTGTTTCTTCTGATTTATTTACAAATTGCTTACGAAATTGATCAAAGCTGTTATCTTTGATCGATTGCCTCACCTGCCGCATAAGATCAAGATAATAGTGCAGATTATGATAGGTATTGAGCTGGGAAGCCAGAATTTCCCCTGCACGGTACAGGTGACGCAGATAAGCGCGGGAGTAGTTCCTGCATACCAGACAACTGCAGGCCGGGTCAAGCGGACCGGCGTCGTCCTCATAAATTTTGGACTTTATGTTTATTCTTCCCTGGCTGGTAAACAGCATTCCGTTTCTGGCGTTTCTGGTCGGCATAACGCAATCGAACATGTCATACCCGTTCCAGACTGCTTCTACTAGATCCTCCGGAGCGCCGATCCCCATAATATATCGTGGTGAATCCTGTGGCAACAGAGGCGAACAACACTCCATCACCCCGTACATCTGCTCCTTTTCTTCGCCGACCGACAGCCCTCCCAAAGCATAGCCATCAAAACCGATCGAACAGATATCATTAAGACTGCGTGCCCTGAGATCGTAATGCATCCCGCCCTGAATAATTCCAAAGAGCTGCTGCCCTTCACGACTGTGAACATCTTTGCAGCGACGTGCCCAACGGCTTGTCAGCTCAAGTGAACGACTGACATAATCGTACTCAGCAGTGGCGGGAGGGCATTCATCAAAACACATGATGATATCAGCACCCAGCTTTTCCTGAATTTGCACCGCCAGCTCAGGAGTAAGCATATGGCGTGAACCGTCAATATGCGACTGAAACTTTACACCCTCTTCGCTTATCTTGCGTAGCTCACCAAGACTGAAAACCTGAAAACCGCCGCTGTCAGTTAATATCGGCTTATCCCAGTTCATGAAACGGTGCAGCCCCCCCATCTTTTCAACCAGATTATGTCCCGGACGAAGATAGAGGTGATATGTATTGGCCAATATGATCTGAGCATTAACGGAGTGAAGATTCTCAGGTGTCATGGCCTTTACGGTGGCATTAGTTCCAACCGGCATGAAAATCGGAGTTTCAATGACCCCGTGTGGGGTGTTCAAGGTTCCGAGTCGCGCTCTGCAGGAAGAATCACGATGAATAACTGAAAACGTACCGGACACAAAACCTCTCAATAGATGAACATCGCGTCGCCGTAACTGTAAAATCTGAATCCGCGCATTACTGCTTGTTTATAGGCATCAAGCACAAACTCTCTTCCCGCAAAAGCTGACACAAGCATCAGCAGTGTCGATTCAGGAAGATGGAAATTGGTAATCAAAGCGTCTACGACTTTGAAGCTGTATCCTGGATAGATGAAAATATCCGCTTCCCCGGTTCCGGCAGTCAGCTCGCCATTCAGATTAGCAGAATACTCAAGAGTCCGGGCAGTAGTCGTACCAACCGCTATAATCCGTCCTCCATTATCCTTTGTGCGCCTGATCGCTTCCACTGTCTCTGGTGGAATCGAATACCGCTCGCTGTGAATCTGATGTTCCTCCACCTGCTCAACGCGCACCGGGCGAAAAGTTCCAATTCCGGTATGCAGCGTAATAAATGCAGTTCTGACACCCTGCGATTCCAGGCCAGCCAGAAGCTCAGGTGTAAAATGAAGACCTGCGGTAGGGGCTGCCACGGCGCCTGAATTCCTTGCCACTACGGTCTGATAACGCTCACGGTCCGAAACGCAGTCGTCACGCTGCAGATACGGCGGCAACGGTATGTGCCCTTCTCGATCAAGCCAGACATCAAAAGGTTCGCAGCCGGCAAACTCAATCAACCAGTTTTCTGAACCGAAGCGGGACTTGACAACAGCGGACATCCCTGATGGCAGCAGTATCTGCTGTCCAGACCGGAATCTCTTGGAAGCCCGCAGCATGCATTCCCACTCTCCAGGATCACCTGCCCGTCGCAGCAGAAATATTTCGACCTTGCCTCCGGACGGCTTTGTCCCGAACAGACGCGCCGGAATAACCCTGGTATCATTCATTACCAGCAGATCTCCCAGATTCAGTTGACTAGCAATGTCTCGGAATACAACTTCATCAACCGTTCCGGAGTTACGATTGAGCAGCATCAAACGCGAACCATCACGCTCCGGTGCCGGGAAACCTGCTATCAATTCTTGGGGCAGTTCAAACGCAAAATCTTTAACAAGCATACATTCAAGTCTTCTATCTGGACCCGGACAGTTTTTTTAATTCTGTGCCTGGATAATAGTACGAAAGTATTTCAATATAATTGAATCCGTCAAGTGAGCGCTGTTTTGCACCCCATTGACACAATCCGACTCCATGACCATTACCGCTGCCTGAAAAGCTTGCTTCTCCATCAGCTACTTTGACTGTAAAACGGGTGCTCTTTATGACACTGTAGCCGACGGCCTTACGGAACTGATCGCCAGTAACAGATAAACTGCCTTTTGCCGCAACTAAAATAACCTGCTTTAACCGTCCCCGTGAATTCAGCGGTCCGGCCTTAATGGCGGACAATCCGGATATTTTATAACCTGCAGCCTTCAGACGTTCTTCAATTTCACTTAAAGACAGCTTAATATCCCAGGCGGGTGAAGATTGCGAGGTCTGACAGTACTGGCAGTCAACACCCTTCAGATACGGCAGTGCTGTACCCCATACATTTTCAGAAGCCTCGGTTTTCCCGCCGCATGAAGAATGATAGAATGCCTGTATGACGGATCCGCCGGATGTAAGCACTTCCCGTTCGGTTTCTGAAACGGCGCGGTGCGCCCGACTGTCTTCAATCAAACATCCGTCATAAACCTGGTCGATAACAGACGATTCCAGATGATAAATGGCGTTTGACCGGGCCATCTTCCTGTTAAGAGCATATGTTCTGGCAATAACAGCCTGTGCTTTGACCGCATCAATCGGCCATGCAGATGAAATTTCGCAATTAATCAAACCGACCAGGTAGTCTTCGAGAGCCAACTGATTTACAACCAGAATACCAGTATCGGCGCGCGTCAACTCGGCAAGCCCCCGGTACGGCTTGTTATTAATATACACCGCTGAAGTGGCGGAAAAAACCAGTCGAGTATATGACTTTCCAGCTGCGACCAAACCGTCCTTAGAATTTCTGACGGTAACCGGAAGCGCTAGGACGAGCGCCTCGCCGTTATCACCGGACACAAGCAGACCGTCTCCGTCCACAGTCACCTCGGCCGCAGATTTGACGATTGCGATCCGGATGGTTTCGTCCAGAAGTGCAGCATCTGTCTGTCCTACGCCGGCCCATGGCAGGAACAGTACGCCGGGCAGAAGCAGGCTGAATATCATGAGTATATTAAGTATGCGCAAAACCTGCAGATAGAACCACATAACGAGCCACTGTGTCAATTTTTTTGATTTTGAAGTATCCGGAATTCATCAAAATGATGTATTGAATTCAATCTTGGCATAAATACTGTAACACTTGATTCAGCAGCAAAATAAGCTATAAAGCTGAACTGTTACAGATTGGTTCAAGCTCACTATTACAATATAAACAAAAACCAGCACCCTTTTAAGTGTCTGTAGCTTCAGGTTTTTATTATATCAAAAACTATTTGCGCCTGACCACAAATAAGCTATTTGTAATATTGAGCTTTTCGCTATATAGCTTTTCCTGTGCGGTAAATGACGTTATCCGGGCGTTTATTAGCTGCAGATGTGTGGATCTATGTTTATCAACTCGCTCAAAATAAAGATTGTAAGTCTGGTAGCCGTTATTGTGATAGCGGTAGTTTCCATCGCGTCATGGAGGCATTACCTCGATCAAAAAACGATAATTGTTAACCTTACTGAAAAAAGTTCGGTGGCGCTCATAGAAAGTATAGTTGCCAACATTAGAGCGGCAATGAAGACCGGACACACCTCAGCCGTTAATGATATTCTTAAAAAAGTCAAAAGTCAGGACCATGTCAAAGTTCTGCGTATTGTTGACGACAACGGCAGAATTCTCCATTCGGCAAACAACAATGAAGTAGGTCAGTTTCTTTCCGTTGAAGAGCGAACACGTCTGTCTGATTCCAAACAGGATCATTACTATTTCACAAACGGCAGAAATGCTTTTAACTCTTACACTAAAATAATCAACTCTCCCGACTGCCATGGTTGCCACGACGCTTCAAAGCCATTCATAGCAGTCATTGAAACTAAAATCTCACTTAACGAACTGACCAGTTATATAGAAAAACAGAAAATTGGGGCCATAATATCTGCATCAGTTATGATTCTGTTAATCATCGGAGCTCTGTTCATCTTCCTGATGGTTTATGTAGACAAACCAGTTCGCACGCTTATTGATTCAATGCAACAGATCGAGCGCGGAAACTTTGATGCCACTGTTGAAATCAACAGTTCGAACGAAATGAATCTACTGTCTCTTAACTTCAATCTGATGGCCAGACAGTTAAAAGAGTTGATGAACACTACCATCATGAACGAGCGCGAGCTTGCCAGAGCTGAAGAAAAACTTTCACACCACCATGATACTCATCTGATGAACCTGAAACTTGAAGAGCAGCTTCGTGAGATAGAAAACCTCAACATATCGCTAGAAGAACGCATCGAAGAGGTTGAACAGGCAAGTTTTACAATTGCCGACCTGGCAGGAGAACTTGAACAGAAGAACACCAACCTGGAACATGCGGTTGAACGGCTTTCATCTATCTACAAAATTGGACTGGCCATAAACTCCACCATGGACATTGACAGACTGTTCAACCTGATCGTCCGGACTACAATATCAACTCTGAATGCCCATATCGGTTATATCATTCTCTACGACAAGGATCAAAAACAGCTTAACGTCACAAACCTTATCGGCGGCGGCAAGCTGATTGCACCACAAAAAGCTATAGCAATGAAGGATACCAGCGTTTCAACATGGGTAATCAACAACCGGAAGCCGCTATTGATCGCAGACATAAATCAGACACCGCAGTTTGACCGCTTCAGTGATCTTGGATACGAGCGCAAATCTCTGATTTGCGTGCCGTTAATGTTTAAAGATGAGATTATTGGCACCATCAGCGTAGTCAACAAGATCGACAACTCCCAGTTTTATTCCGACGAACTGGAGATGCTTACCACTATTGCCGCCCAGGCAGCTATCGCCATCAAAAACGCAACGCTTTACGAAGAACAGCAGCAGACCTATCTTAACACCATCCAGGCGCTGGTATCCGCCATTGAGGCCAGTGACAGCTATACAAAGGGTCATTCGGAACGTGTAACACGCTACAGCATAGAGATAGGCAAAAGGCTGAGTCTTTCCAGCGATCGGCTGCAGGTTCTTGAACGGGCTGCAATTCTGCACGACATAGGCAAGATCGGAATTGATCTCAGCCTGCTTCATAAGCAGGGTAAACTTTCATCCCACGACATCCACGAACTTCAGCAGCATCCCTTGATTGGAATGAAGATTCTGGAGCCGATTGAATTTCTTCTTGACGTTCGCACCTGCATAGGTCAGCATCACGAGCGTTATGACGGGATGGGATATCCATATCGAATCAAAAACAGCGATCAGCTGCTTGAATCACGCATTATCTCGGTTGCCGACGCATTTGATGCCATGACATCCGACCGTCCCTATCGCAAAGCGCTGCCTCTGGATGTCGCCATTGCAGAATTGTCAGATAATTCGGGTACTCAATTTGATCCTGCAATTGTTGACGTATTTACATCCATTCTGGAAGAAGGGTCTTTTTTCCAGTCTCGCTTTACCGAAGCGCCGAAGCGATTCAACTCTATCCCGACCGCATAACACAAACCGACATTTCCGATAGCGAGTCATCCGTGTCAAACCTGCTGACCATCAAAGATCTGCATGTATCATTTCCAACTGCTCATGGCGTCTTACAGGCTGTCAATGGTGTCAGTCTATCACTGGACAAAGGATCCGTGCTTGCCCTGGTCGGAGAATCCGGCTCAGGCAAATCCATGACAGCATTTTCCATAATGCGCCTGGTCCCCCCCCCTGGTTTGATTAGTGCCGGCGAGATTCTTTTTGAAGAACAGAACCTTGTCCAGATTTCAGAAGATGCCATGCGCTCGGTTCGAGGTCGCCGGATTTCGATGATTTTCCAGGAACCGATGACATCGCTGAATCCGGTTATGCGGATCGGTAATCAGATCACGGAACCACTGATTCTTCACAACAGACTCACCCTGCGTCAAGCGACAGAACAAGGAATGGAATTGCTGACCAAGGTCGGCATTACATCTGCCGGTGATAGAATGCTGGACTATCCACACCAATTGAGTGGCGGAATGCGTCAAAGAGTCATGATAGCAATGGCACTGGCATGTCATCCGGCCCTTTTGATCGCCGATGAACCCACTACTGCTCTGGATGTTACCATTCAGGCTCAGATTCTGGAACTGCTGGACAGACTGAAAGTTTCAACCGGACTGGGCATGCTGCTGATTACACACGATCTTGGAATTGTTGCCGAACGTTCGAATCACACCGCTGTCATGTATGCCGGACAGATTGTCGAATCTGCCCCAACCGATCTGCTTATGTCAGCACCGCGGCATCCCTACACCAAAGCCCTGCTTGACTCTCTCCCCCAATACGCCGAACCCGGCAGGCTTTTGAATACAATGCCGGCACAGACATCCGCTGAGTACTCAACCAGTTCCGGATGCACTTTTGCCGGACGCTGCCCGATTGCTGAAAAAGAGTGTTTTTCTGTATCACAAACCCTTTCCGAAAAAGATCCATCCCACAAAGTACGCTGCTGGAAATCATCATGAATGAATCTCCGATCCTGACCGGAAAAGGTCTAGTTAAAAAGTTCAAGTTAACGTCACGACACTCATCCTCTAACATTCTGACAGCACTGGATGGCGTAGATCTGCAGCTTAATGCTGGTGAATCTCTCGGAATTGCGGGTGAATCAGGCTGTGGCAAATCAACTCTCGCAAAGATCATGGCCGGACTCATGAAACCTGATCAAGGGATTGTTCAATACAAGAGTACAGCGCTGTCCGAAATGAATCGGGACAGGCAATCGTCTTTCAGGCGCTCTGTTCAGATGATTTTCCAGGATCCGTTTTCGTCTCTAAACCCTCGCATGAGAGTTGGAGACAGCATTTCAGAACCTCTCCGCATCACTGGCATGTCTCAAGATCTCCAGCGCAATGAACTCATTCGTATAATGAATTCCGTAGGACTTGACTCAAGCTCCAAAGACCGTTTTCCGGATGAGTTTTCAGGAGGCCAGCGCCAGCGCATCGGTATTGCCCGGGCACTGGCTGCAAACCCGGAGATTTTGATAGCAGATGAGCCGGTTTCATCACTCGACATATCCATTCAGGCACAAATAATTAATCTCTTGCTGCAGATGAGAAGTGATTTCAAGCTGTCTATGTTGATCATATCCCACAACCTGATGGTTTTAAGACACATCTGCGACCGGATTATCATCATGTACCTGGGAATAGTTGTTGAATGTGCCCCTGCTTCAACCCTTTTCCAGCGTTGCCGCCATCCTTACACTGAAGCCCTGCTGGCCGCCATTCCCGGTCTTGGCAACAAACCGGATCCGGGGACCAGGTTACTTAATGACGACCTGCCGTCTCCAGCAGCCATCCCTGAAGGATGCCGTTTCCATCCCCGCTGCCGTTACGCAACAGGGATATGTCAAAAGGAAGTGCCATTGTTGGCGGAATATGCTCCCGGACACTCAGCAGCCTGCCACCTGAGCAGCCAGCTGTTCGGTTGATCCACTCATAAACAAGTTATTATAACACCGTTAGAATATTTGATTTTCTCGTTGACTAAAGAGAATTCCATATATATGATATTTAAAAATCTCTGGAGAATTACTGAATGGATTTCGATAAAAACAAACAGTTCAAAGCAGAATCAGAAGTACTAAAAGTTCTCGGCCACCCGGTCCGGCTCAAGATTGTTGCCGGCCTCTGTACAAATGAGTGCAATGTAAAACATATCTGGGAATGCCTTGGACTGCCGCAGGCTACGGTGTCACAGCACCTTGCACTCCTGAAGAACAAGGGCATCATTGAGGGAAAACGTGAAGGTGTCGAGGTTCATTACAGTGTAATTAACGAACTTGCCAAAAAGATTATTGGAACGTTATAGAAGCGCTACATGAGCATGCAGATACAACACGTTGTAGGTAACAGGAATCCTGCCGTTTTCGCCATAATAATCCCGGTATAGCCGGGATGTTTCATTTAATATGCCCCGCCATCCCAAACCGCCACCAGCCCCCCCGGTTACTGTTCCTGCGCCAATATTTTTTATTGAGCGTAACAGGGATTGAAGATCGTCATACCAGTCAATCTCGGCTTCACAGTTGACTACCACTTTCTCAAAATCTATGCAGGAAATAATAGTTTTGAGCTCTTCTACACTCCGGAACTCGTGCAGACGACTTGTATGTTGATTGCCGTCGCAACGACTTCCCACAGCTTCAAGAAAACATTTCTGCAGTTCGCAAAGCGTTCCCTCGCAGAAAAAAGCAATAAAGAGCGAAGCTCCCGGCTTCATTACACGCCGCAGTTCCTGAATGGCCAGCGACAGGTTACCCGTCCACTGCAATGCCGAGGTGGAAACCACCAGATCAAATACTTCGTTTTTAAATGGCAGCTGTTCAGCATCGCCGTTCACAACAAGACAGTCATTCCCCAGCCTGGCAGCCGTGCGATGACACATATTGAAGGCCAGATCAACGCCGCTTAAAGAGGCATCAGGCCAGACTGACCGCAACCTGTTAAGCAGAGAACCGGTACCTGAACCGACATCAAGAATACTCATTGGCGACAAGCCATGATGTGATTTCACGTGTCTTACAAGATTATCAACAACCCTTTTCTGGACAGCAATATGGCTATCATATTCAGACGCCTTTTGATGAAAAGCTGCTGCGATCTTTTTGGTATCAGGCATCAAGGTCACAGACCCTCCTTGCATACTGGTTTATTTCGTTATTGAACTGTTCAGCGCGGGTAATAAAAAAAGCATGGCCGCAACCGGCAAAAACCTTATGAAATGATGATTTGATGTGATCCGCCAGGTAGTCAGATGCCTGGGGCAGGCAGATAAGATCACAATCTCCGTTCAGGATCAGAACCGGTACTGATATTTTACCCAAAATCGGACACATATCTGTTGCAACCAGGGAATCAAGAGCATCAACAGCAGCAGATACATCCGGCAGAACCACTGAGTCAAACAGCTCTTTTACCCTGTCCGCTTCCTGAGGGCTTCCTATTTCCCCATCTGCAAACATGCGTCCGTGAAATCCATTCAAAGCACGCTTTAGATTGCGAACAACCTTCAGGTGCATTCCGGACGCCTCATTGTGAGCCAGGCCATAGGGAAAATCATCCGTTGCAGTAAAACAGGGGGTGGCGGAGACCAGTACAAGTCCGGTCAATCGATCAGAAAGGTCATCTAAAGCCTGCAGTGCAATCTGTCCCCCCATGGACCAACCGATTAGGATTATCTTTTCCAGGCCCAGATATTGTACCAGATCGACCAGATCCGCGGCATAACGCTCAAAATTGTGTTTTCCCGAAACGGCACGTGATTTACCGTGTCCTCTCAGGTCCGGTGCGATAAGCCTGAAGCTGTCCTCAAAATGCTTGAACTGGTTTTGCCAGACCGCCGAGGACATGCACCAACCGTGCAGGAACACCAGCGGGATTCCACTCCCGGCAGCTTCATACCACAACTGTTCTCCCAAACTATTATCAAACCACGGCATTAAATCACTCCCAGCCTCACACCGATATTTTTGATGCGGGCAACAGCCCATTCCAGATCATCCGGACTGTGTGTTGCCATAACCGTAAACCTGATCCTGCCTGATCCGACCGGCACTGTCGGAGGCCGAATCCCTTGAGCAAATATTCCCTCATCCATAAGCGCCTCCGAGAAGCGCATGGTTGTTTCAGAACTGCCTGTTATCAGTGGGACAATCTGGGTTGAACCGGGCGGAATAACAAAGCCGGCATCAACCAGACCTCGCCTTAAAAATTCGGCATTGATATGAAGGCGATCACGAAGTGCATCTCCTTCTGAAGACTGAACCAGTTCCACTGCTGCCAGAGATGCAGCCAGTACAGCGGGAGGAAGTGAGGTCGAGAAGATGAAACTACGGCAGCGATTGACCAGCAGTTCCCTTATCTCGGACGTGACGGCCGCATAAGCTCCAAAACTCCCCAACGCCTTTCCGAAAGTACCCATTTTAATATCGACGTCAGCAGCGACCCCGAGCAGTTCGGCACTGCCCCTCCCCTGACTGCCGATCACACCGCTGCCATGCGCATCATCAACCATCAGGAGCGTGTCATATGCCTGCTTTAGGGAGGTCAACTCGATTAGCGGCGCTATATCTCCGTCCATGCTGAAAACACCGTCAGTAACGATCAAAGCGCGCCCTTCTCCACGATGTTTTTCCAATAAGGCCGCCAACTGCTGGTGATCGTTATGCGGATACCGCACCAACTGAGCTCCAGAGAGCATTATGCCGTCCACAATGCTGGCGTGGTTGAGGCGGTCAGAAAAAACGACGTCGCCTCGTCTGACGAGAGCCGGAATAATGCCGGTATTGGCGGCATGTCCGCTGTTGAACACCAAAGCGGCCTCACTGCGCTTAAAGTCAGCCACTGAACTTTCAAGTTGTTCATGAAGTTCCATGGTGCCAGAAACGAGGCGGGAAGCACCGCTGGAAGTTCCATACAGCTCAATCGCACGCACTGCTGCCTTGGCAAGCTCCGGATGTTCGGCCAGGCTCAGATAATTGTTAGAACAAAGCATCAGCATCTCGCGGCCGGCGTGCATGATGCGTGTTGATTGCCGTCCGGAGATCAGCCGAGTAGTCCGGAAAAGATTGTTATTCCTGATCTCCTGCAGCTCTTCCTTTATTTTTCTGCTCATTTCTCCCTCGAAGTAGTCAACCCACAAGACCAAAGCGGGTTAACAATCAGTTTAAAAAAATATCAGTGATTACATGTCAGTCAGTCAATTGCGCACTCGAACACTGTTCCGGCGTCTATACTAATATAAGGAGCCCGACATCCACTTACAGGAATTTAGTATGCCCGCCGGCGCCCAACAGATCTACCACCTTCTTGACATCCTGACAGCGCTCCCTGTTACAAACAAGAAGTGCATCCGGCGTCGACACAATTACTACATTGTGCATCCCCACAGTGGCAATCATCCTTCCGTCAGAATAGACCAGGCAGTCGGATGAGTCTATTGCAATATGTCCGGCTGCATTGATACATACCGTGCCGGATGCATCCGGCTCAACCACTTCAGGAAGTGCGCTCCAGCTCCCTACATCACTCCATCCCATTTCAACCGGTATCACCTGAACATTGGAAGATCGTTCCATCACACCGTAATCGATCGAGATACTCTCCACATCCTGATAAACATCCTTAATTTGATTTTCAATATCTGACAGCGCCCAGACGTCGTCATTGAACGATATTCTCATAAGGGAAGAATGCAATGAAGGCAGATGGGTGTCAATCTCTCGCAGAATAACATCAGAGCGCCATATGAACATGCCGCTGTTCCAGAAATAGTTTCCCTCGTCCAGATAACGAAGAGCTTCTGCAAGTGGCGGTTTTTCAACAAATCGTTTGACCGGAAAAGGTCCTTCGCCGCGGAGAACCAAATCGGCCTCGATATAACCGTAACCGGTTTCAGGTCGAGAGGGCATGATGCCTAACGTAACCAGAAAACCATTCCTGGCAGCATGACTGCCGGCCAGAAGCGTATCCCTAAATGCCTCTTCATCCCTGATATAGTGATCTGCGGGCAGAACGGCCATCACTCCCGATGGATCGTGGGCAGCTATGATCGCAGCAGCCAGACCGATGGCCGGCGCTGTGTTGCGTGCAGCCGATTCTGCGATAACGTCGATTGGCACCGTACGGTATTGCTGCAGCTGATGTCTTGTTTCCTCTGCCTGAAGACAATTGGTTATAACCAGAATGCGCTTGGGCTTAAGTGGCAGGACGCGCTCTACGGTTCGCTGCAGCATGCTTCTGTCGCCGGTTATTGATATGAGCTGTTTGGGTCGGGTTGTGCGGGAAAGAGGCCAGAATCGAGTGCCGGATCCGCCGGCCAGAATGACTATATACAAAGCGATTCCTCCGTTATTTATATTGAATGCGGTCGATGAAGTTCGCGACTTCCCGTCCCAGGTTGTTGATAGTCCCGGTCGTGTCAATTACATCCCACAGGGTCTGCCTGAAATAGGCAACTTCCTGATCACTGGCGCCGTCGCGCAGGCTCACAACAACTGATATCCGGAAACGCCCAAGTCGGGTAAAGCGACCCTTGACAACCAGAGTCGATGCATTGACCTGACCGTCCCGCGACACATTCTGGTAGATGCGGCGGGCTTTGACGTAGCGTTCAATGTGCCCGGTCAGTTCTACCGGTATTTGTGCATACCGTCCCTCACGCCGGCTCATATCTGAATCACTGACATCGGTGTACATTTCCCGTTTGAGTTCAAAATCCCGTATTACCAGCGTTTTATATGTGTACATCGGCTTGGGGTTGGTTACAACCTCTTCGTCAATGATTGTAGTTGATGTAGCTGCACAACCAGACAACGTAACTATCAGCAGAACAGTGCAAAACATCTGCATTATCAAAACAACAAACCTAAAATTACTGGGCATCAGGTTGGCCGCAGCGCTGGTAATCGTCGTCATAGCGGACAATATCATCTTCTCCCAGATACTCTCCGCTTTGAACCTCGATGATCACCAGCGGGATCTTACCCGGATTTTCAAGGCGATGATTCTCCCCAATCGGAATAAAGGTCGATTCATTGACATTTATAATCTGCTGCTTCACGCCGCAGGTCACCAGAGCTGTACCTGACACTACAATCCAGTGTTCACTGCGGTGGTGATGTTTCTGAAGAGACAGCCTTTGACCCGGCAGCACCTCGATCCGCTTGATTTTATAGCTGGTGTTCTCATCGAGAACAGTATAGGTGCCCCAGGGGCGCTCGCCTCTTTCCATTAGTACATCCTCTCTAAGTATTTTTATCTGCTCGCAGCTTCAGATACTCCCGCAACGCCTGACGCCACGGTTGAGGCTCAAATCCACTGTCAGCAGCCAGCCTGCTGCAATCCAAAGTCGAATACAGTGGACGCCGCGCAGGGCGGTTCAACTCCTCAGTTGTCATCGGCGCCACAGAAACCGTTAGACCAGCTTCCTCAAAAATCGCCTTGGCGAAACTGTTCCAGGAACAGAAATCCCGGTTAGCAGCATGATAGATACCGCGACAGCCCTTATCCACCAAAGCAATAATGGCCTTGGCCAGATCCACCGTCCATGTCGGTGAACCGATCTGGTCGTCCACGACAGCCAATTGATCTTTTTCAGCGCCCAGACGCAGCATGGTTTCAACAAAGTTCTTTCCATGCAGACCGTACAGCCACTGGGTTCGCACGATCAGATGCTCCGGTGCGATAGCGGCATTCATCTCGCCGGCCAGCTTTGATTCACCATAAACGCTGAGCGGATGAGGAGCATCATATTCCTGATAGGGTGATCCTTTGCCGCCGTCAAAAACATAGTCGGTGCTTATCTGCACCAGCAGGGCACCAATCTCTCGACAAACCATTGCAAGGTAAGCGACCCCTTCGCCATTGACCTCCATCGCCTTTTCGATATTTACTTCACAGCCATCCACATCAGTGTAGGCGGCGCAATTTATAACCACTTGAGGTGCGAATTCCGAAACCACTTTGAATACCGACTCAATCGAAGTTATATCTATTTCCTCAATATCAACTCCCCTTGCATCCTCACCCAGAAGTCCCATAAGATCACGCCCGAGCATACCGTTGGCGCCGACAACAAGAATCATGCGGCACCCCCGCCATACTGTTTCGTATAATAATCTCGATACGATCCGGAAGTAACCCCGGCAACCCACTCCTGGTTAGCCAGATACCAGTCGATCGTTTCAGCTATACCCTGCTCGAAAGTATAGGCAGGTTCCCACCCAAGATCGTTCTTTAGCCGCGATGCATCAATCGCATAACGACGATCATGGCCGGGACGATCCTTTACAAAGCTTATCAGGCTGCGGTTTTCTCCACTTTCGCGCCCCAGACGACTGTCCAACAGATCACAGACAAGATTGACGATATCAATATTTTTCCACTCATTGTTGCCGCCGATGTTATAAACCGAACCGGAAACAGCCGTTTTGAGAACTACTTCTATTGCAACCGCATGATCGCGCACATGAAGCCAATCACGAACGTTCAGACCGTCACCATAGACAGGCAAAGGCTTTTTATTGATGATGTTGTGGATCAACAGCGGGATCAATTTTTCTGGAAAGTGATAAGGGCCGTAGTTGTTGGAACAACGGGTATTAAGAGTCGGCATGCCGAAAGTCTCGTGATATGCCCGTACCAAAAGATCAGCGCCGGCTTTACTGGCAGAATAGGGAGAATTGGCAGCCAGAGGAGTTTCCTCTGTGAAAAGGCCGGTTTCACCGAGGCTTCCGTATACTTCGTCAGTGGATATCTGCAAAAAGCGGAAGTCCTTTACATTGCCCGACTGCCAATGTTTACGGCTCTCTTCAAGCAGCACCTGTGTTCCGAGAACATTGGTTCGCACGAAGATCTCAGGCCCGGTAATGGAACGGTCCACATGGGATTCTGCGGCAAAATGAACAACAGCGTCAATCTTTCGCTCCGACAGAATCTCAGCTACCAATGAGGCATCAGAGATGTCACCCTTTACAAAACGGTAGTTCGGATTATTCTCAATAGCGGTCAGATTTTTAAGATTCCCGGCATATGTCAGGCAATCAAGATTTGTTACAAGGCAGGCGGGATTGCCGGCAATAAACGAGTGGATAAAGTTGGAACCTATAAAACCGGCTCCACCTGTAACCAGGATAGATGCAGGATCAAATTTCACGGATTGATCTTCCTTTCCATGTTGACGAACTGGGATGTAAGCGTTCCCTTTTAGCATATTTCCTGCTAGGATTGGAACACTTTACTGCATCTGGTTTTCATTACAAGGGAGAGACTACAATGGAGAATGCACAAAAATGCCGCTGCGGAGCAGATCATCACGGACACCTCTGCATGCTGCGAAGCAACGGTTTACATGAGAAGATTCAAAAAGCAACCAGTGATCCGAAGTTTTATTGTTTCACCTGCGGCGGCGAGGCCAATTGTGCCGAGAGCCTCTGCGAACCGGTTGCCATAAAGTAGAAACCCGACCAAGCCTCGTTCTTTATTCCTGCTTGGCACAAGATTTCAAAAGCAGCCTGACGACATTGGCAACTTCATCAACAGTGATACTCAGCATGCATTGTGCATTAATCTTACAGTAAGGTGTACTGTCGTAGATCGTACATCAGTTCCTTATTGATGACGACATGACGGGCGCCGCCAGGCGCCCATTTTTGGGCCCGAACTGGTCCAAACAGCGACATGGTAGGCCTGCCCAGGCCGACTGCGATATGCAGCACCCCGGAATCACAGCTCAAGCGGTACTGGAGGCAAAACAAAACGAAATGAAGGGGAAAGCTGCAATAGGTAGAGTTGGAAGCGAGAAGAAACCGTTTGTCAAAAATTCACCGCCAAGAAATGGAGGAAAAAACAGCATCAGGTTTTTGAGCCATTGAATCGGGCGTAGCAGAATCAAAAATGCTTACATAGACAAGGGCCCTGCAATGCTTTAATTACTAATTTCCTGCTGCCGATTGCGTTCATTATCCTTCCAACGCTGCGTCTCTGGATTCTTGCAATATTGCCTCAAGTTCAACAAGCTGAATATCCGTAATGTCGAGTATTTCAGCTTCTCGGGTTGAAATCAAAACAAGATCCGGCTGATGTTTCAGTCCCAGGCCGATACGGCTGCATGCAAGATTTACCAGCCTTACAATTGCCAGCATTTTATTGACGTTATCCCATTGCTCAAAGTGATGATCCCGGATCACGTCACAGTACATTGAAGGAAAGTTCCAATGCTGCATCAGGCGGCAACCCTGCTCAACATGCATGACTTCGAAAATCTCCATGATCAGTTCGTCATCAAACATCGAGTTGATGACTCCTGCCGTAACCAGTCGTTCTATCGACTTGAGCAGGTAAAGCTTACCCACATCGTGCAGAAGAGCAGCCAGATAGGTTTCATCGGCTACTCCCCTCATTCCGCAAGAGTTTGCGAGCCATTTTGCGCCAAGGGCACAGCCATGACTATGCAGCCAAAGTTCCTTCATGTAATGGTCAAGGGCCGGGTTGGAAGATGAGTGGGCTGCCGATTGGGATGCGGCAATAACCAGATTGATAACCTGCTGGGCTCCAAGCCTGATGACCGCTTCCTTGATGGTGGCAACCTTGGAACGCCCCATGTACATGGGCGAATTTGCAATTTTAAGCATCTGGCTTGCCAGCGACATATCCCCGTTGGCTACCTGCGCAACCTCTTCAACCGTAAAATCATAATCAGACAGCATTTTTTGAAGTTTCAGGGCAACTGGATGAAATATCGGCAGTTCAATGGGCTGGGACGCAAGCAGCCTTCTGACCGTTTCAGGGATTGTGGCTGATGACATATACATCTCCTTCACTCTTTCACGCAAAAATAATTAACAACCGCAGCCGCAGTTATGGCAAACCTTGCGGAATTCACTGGACGGTGCCACAGTTTCCGGGGCAAAAGCAATTCGACGAACCGCGATCCTGATATCTTCCAGAATATCAAGGTTTGGACTCTTGCCGATTACATGACCGATACAGTGGTTACTGTGACCGTCATCGGGAGAAGATATTTTGATAACATTCAACAGGTCGGCATAGCTGTTGATGTTTATGACAGCTTCCCGGTTCCTGACGAGCTCAAGATCAATACCCATTTTACCCATATCCATGGACAGAGCTTCAAAGAAGCTGTTAAAACCGGTACCTTCAAAATCAAAGCTCCAGTCGTTTCGAATATAGTTCTGTTGAAGCACTGTCAGCCTGATCTGCTTATTTTTTTTGCAGTTCATTATTTGCCACTCCCTGAAAGAATCAGAATTTAACAGGAAATTTCTGGTCCCATGACATGAAACCATCTCCCGTAATTCCTAGGAAACTATCAATCCGGTCCTTGTAGAATTCTGTGTCACCAGCCTCCTGTTCCAGAAAAGCAAGCTCATCACCGGAAATCAGATGCTGGCGTCTCAAATAGCGGTAAAAAGCCACTATTGCTTTCAGATGCTGCTCCAACATCAACAATTCGGGGTCGAGAGTATGAGTGATAAACCAGGAAGCTGCAAATTTTCTTACGATCTCAGGTTGCGGACGCACAACATTCTGGCGCGCAAAATCCAGAAGATAATCACGCAGATACAAATCTGCGCTGAAAGCCATCTCCGAAGCAAGTTCGGCTGTCATCCCCTGTTGTTGAAGGAACAGATAGAAACGGTTGAGAAGCTGTTGGCAGCGCTGGTCCACGAGCAACTCTTCATCAATTGTGTCAAACTCGAAATCTTCGTGTTCATATTCTAATTCGGGATGCTGTGATTCTGTCATGTAGTTCTCTTTCAAACTGGATTGAGTTCCAGAAGATCTTTGTGAATAAATTGTCCGTTTTTCTGTATCAGAACATCGTCGAACCAGATTTCCCCATCCGCAAGAATGCGCACCAGATCCCAATGCACCGCCGAGCGGTTGCCGTTGTCGCACTCATCATAGGCTTGACCGGGCGTAAAATGAATTGATCCGAATATTTTCTCGTCAAAAAGGATATTGCGCATTGGCTGACGTATGCCGGGGTTTACACCTATGGCAAATTCACCGATATAACGGGCCCCTTCGTCTGTATCCAGAATCTTGTTGAGTGAACTGCTCATATCGGCCTCAGCGCTGGCCTTGATGATTCTGCCGTCCTTGAATTCAAACCGTACCCCATTGTATTCCTTACCCTGATAAATACTGGGGCAGTTATAGGTAATATGACCCTGAACAGAGTTTTTGACAGGAGCGCTGAAAACCTCGCCGTCCGGCATATTAAGACGGCCGTCGCATTTTATGCCGGGCAGGCCCTCAATACTGAAACGAAGGTCCGTATCCGGAGCGGCAATTCGAACCAACCTGGTCCTGTCCATCAGCTTTTTCAGTTTGTCCTGTTTCTTTGATTCCGCTTTCCAGTCTATACAGCAGGCCGAAAACAGATAATCCTCGTACTCGTCGAGGCTCATACGGGCTTCCTGAGCAGCAGCGTGAGTAGGATAGCGGGTAACAACCCAGCGTGTATGCTTGACCCGCTGGTCAATCAAAGGTCTGGTAAGCTTCTGATAGGAAACCATGGCATCCTGCCGTGCATTGGCCATAACCATCGAATTGTTGCCGGCTGAGATGCCGATATATACAGTCAGGGTTTTGTAGAAATCAAGTTTGTGCTGCGGAAAATGATCCAATTGTTGTTTATTTGCGCAATTATAGAAACTGCGGTCGATTTCCGGCACGGAAAAAGAATATTCGACGTATCTGGCGCCACGGGCAAGACAAAGTGCATACAGTTCTTTAACGAGAGGCAGTGCCTCAAGTCCGGCGGCATTTATCAGTACAACGTCACCCTTTTTGACTCTGGTCGAGTAATCGACGAGGATTTCAGCAAATTGCCTTATTCTGGGATCGTTCATGGATTGTTCCCTTTTTTTACTTTATTGAAAATCAACGCATCATCAGTCGGGTGACACCCAGTACCATACTGCTCTGGGGACCGGCCAGCAATTGAACCCCCAGATGCAGGAACGGAGAGATCACATACGAGAACAGGTTTGTAAAAAACACCAGGACGATAATTATAATCATTCCGTAGGGCTCAAGCCTGCTCAAAGCTGCGGCTTGTTGAAATGGCAGGAGTCCCATCAACACACGTCCACCGTCAAGAGGAGGCATAGGAATCATATTGAATATTGCCAGCAGCAGGTTAATGTAGACCGAAAAGGAGAGCATCATCACCAATGGTTCTATCAGCATGGAAATCGGCGAGGCGGAGGCGGCCGGACTGCCGATTGCCACAATACCGCGCAAGAGAAACGCCGAAACTGTAGCCAGAATAATATTGGTAATCGGCCCGGCAGCGGCAACCCAGATCATATCGCGTTTCGGATTTCGCAGATTTTCATAGGTAACCGGCACCGGCTTTGCCCAGCCGATCCCGACAAAAAATATCATTAGTGTTCCAATAATATCAATATGTTTAATGGGGTTGAGCGTCAGGCGACCAAGCATGCGAGCAGTAGGATCACCAAGGCGCCATGCGATGTAGCCGTGTGAAACCTCGTGACAGACAATTGCCAGCATGCCGGGGACAAGCATTACGGAAAGCTTGAGGAAGAAATCTTCCATGAGAGGTCCTTTTATACAAAATATACAACTAATCTATCTAACATGAGTAAACTTGCAAAGTCAATTGCCTGGCGGTCTGCTGAAATGCAGAAAGGCGGGATTGCTCCCGCCTTTCCATTCAGATTATGCTTCTTGTATTGCTTAAATGTCGTAGTACAGAGCAAACTCAAGCGGAACCGGACGCATGCGAACCGGATTAACTTCTGCTTCAGTCTTGTACTCGATCCACTTTTCAATAACGTCAGGAGTGAATACATCACCCTTGAGCAGGAACTCATGGTCTTCCTTGAGGCAGTTAAGAGCCTCTTCCAGGCTGCCCGGAGCAGACGGAATATCCTTGAGTTCTTCAGGAGACAGGCCGTAGATATCCTTGTCCAGCGGCTGGCCCGGATCGATCTTGTTCTCGATACCGTCAAGACCTGCCATCAGCATGGCGGCAAATGCAAGGTAGCCGTTGCAGGAAGGATCCGGAGTACGGTATTCAACACGCTTGGCCTTGGGGTTGGTGGACATCATTGGAATACGCAGCGCAGCGGAGCGGTTACGGCTTGAGTAAGCCATATTAACAGGCGCTTCGAATCCAGGAACCAGACGCTTGTAGGAGTTGGTTGTCGGGTTTGTAATAGCACAGAGTGCCTTGGCGTGTTTGATGATGCCGCCGATGTACCAGAGTGCCATCTGTGAAAGCCCGCCGTATTTATCACCGGCAAACAGGTTCTGGCCGTCTTTCCAGATCGACTGGTGGCAGTGCATACCGGAACCGTTGTCACCGTAAAGCGGCTTTGGCATAAAGGTTACGGTTTTGCCGTTGCGATAGGCGACATTCTTGATAACATACTTGAACCACTGCAGCTGGTCAGCCATGTCAACCAGCGAAGAAAAGCGCATGTCGATTTCAGCCTGGCCGCCGGTAGCAACTTCGTGGTGCTGACACTCAACGCGGATGCCGACTTTCTGAAGTTCCAGCACCATTTCGTTGCGCAGGTCATTCTGGGAATCAACCGGCGAACATGGGAAGTAACCTTCTTTGTGGCGCGGCTTGTATCCCAGGTTGGGGAACTCTTCACGGCCGGTATTCCAAGCGCCTTCGGACGAATCAACTGCGTAGAATGACTGGTTTGCGCTTGAATCAAAACGTACGTCGTCAAAAATAAAGAACTCGGCTTCCGGACCAAAAAATGCTGTATCCCCAATGCCGGTTGACTTCAGGTACATTTCAGCTTTTTTTGCGATATTGCGTGGGTCGCGGGTGTAATCTTCTTTTGTGATCGGATCAAAGATGTCGCAGATAAGCGACAATGTCGGAACTGCGACAAATGGATCCATTTTTGCTGATGTCGGATCGGGAAGAAGAATCATGTCGGACGCGTGGATCGGCTGCCAGCCACGAATTGAAGAACCGTCAAAGCCTTGACCTTCTTCAAAAGTATCTTCACCAAACTCGGTCATTGGTACAGAAACGTGCTGCCATGTGCCAATAAAATCCATAAATTTGTAATCAACCATCAGTGCGCCATTTTCTTTGGCGAATTCTACTACTTGCTTCGGGGTCATCAGTTGCTCCTTTCAGGGGTATGTTATTACATTTTTACAGCGCATCTTCTCCGGATTCACCTGTTCTGATGCGAATTACTTCATCCACATTGGTTACGAAAATTTTCCCGTCGCCGATACGACCGGTCTTGGCTGATTTTTCAATCGCTTCGACAACTTGCGGCAGTATGGAATCGGATACTATGATTTCAATTTTAATCTTGGGGATAAAATCAACCACATACTCAGCACCGCGATACAGTTCGGTATGACCTTTCTGGCGACCAAATCCTTTAACTTCACTGATAGTGATACCCTGAACACCAATTTCATTCAGGGCCTCTTTAACCTCATCCAGCTTGAACGGCTTTATGATGGCATCGACTTTTTTCACGATTTGACCCTCCCGATACATAAATTGTGAGAGCAGGAATTATATGAATTATGACACAAAAAGCAAGTGCAATACTCGCATGAGTTCAACTTTATTTGCAAACCTCTTGCCAATACAATCTATAAAATCAAACCATTAATCTTGTATAGTTACAGATCTTTCCCTTGAGATTACGACCAAAACGCCCGACCCGCTGCACAACTATTAATCACTAGCAAGCACCACTGCACAAAACTTAATCACACGACGATACTGTTAAGCATTAATATCTTTCAACTCTCTTATTATCTCAACCTGACGCTGGTTGATATAATGAGCAATCTGCTGCTGGGAATGCTTATCTGTTTGAATTTCAAAAAAACATGTATATGGTGCACATTCACCCGTGACCTTTATAATGGTCGCCTGAGTTGCGACTTCTATAACTGAATTAGTTCCTGAATCCGGCAGCTTTAGAAGCAGATTGACATTCAGGCCTGGAACAAGTGATTCGCTTGACATGATTCGCATGGCGGCTCCGCATAATGATATGTCCTTTACGTTGCCTTTCAGAATATCATCATCAAAGATCAGATCCGCTTCCACCGGATTGTCCAGCTGTACCCTTACGAATCGCCTCATATCTGAGCGTATGCTGGCGTAAGCTAATTTACAGAGGATGGCGCGTTTTCTTGATGAGTTAACGTAAAAAGCTTCGCCAATCATGTCTTCGCTGAAGTGGCTTTTAGGATGAGAACGAATCAAAGCTTTACGTTCTATGCTGATTACCTTGGCCTGGTACTCGTGAATTTCGAATTCGGCCATTTCATTTTCGACACTCAACAGTTTTGCATCGTATGAAACAGGAATTTCCTTGTAATAATTCAAGAAAGAAAATTTTTGGCCGATCATACCAGAAAGGAACTGGAGAATAACCCTCATATCTTCATGTTCGGTGCCCCTCACTGACTTGTCGTAGTATTGAAACACCGGACTCTCCAGGACATGATTAATTGAACAATTAATTCAACTACAGTATATTGGCCAAATATGTTAACTATCAGAAAATATATCGGACGACAAGCACTAATGAAATATAATCAGAAACAATACCTCATATATTTCCAGGGTTCCATAATGCTTTCATTTTTCAGTGCCGGATTGCTGGTCTTATTTTGTGTCACCAGCGTACAGGCAGATATTTACCGCTTTGTCACCATTGATGGTGTCGAATCTTTTACTGACGCCCCACTTAATAAAGAGGCCAAAGTAGTCATAAAGGATCGACTCTCCGCCTCGTCAAAACGACTCAAATCTTCAAAAAAGCAGACAACTCACGACATTTCACTGGATGAAATAGTTGGAAAAACTGTCACTGCGGCACTGAATCCTCAGGAATCATCGCATGAGCTTTTCAAACCGCATCTACCGCCTGTCGGCGGTACCATCACATCAAAAGTCGGGATGCGGATTGACCCGATCGACGGAAACTGGAGACAGCACAACGGTATAGACATTTCAATACCGACCGGCACGCCTGTAAGATCTGTCTCTTCGGGAGTGGTAATATATTGTGGAAGCCGCTCCGGTTACGGCAATACAGTCCTCGTAGAGCACTACAACGGCATTGTAACGCTATATGCCCACAACAGTCGCCTGATGGTCACGCAAGGCCAGCATGTCACATCCGACACGGTCCTTGCACTCTCCGGCTCAACCGGAAGATCAACCGGACCACACCTTCACTTTGAGGCATGGCAGTCCGGAAACAACATTACAATGGCTTTTCTTCCCGACAGTGACATGAAAATCCCCAAGGCAACCTTGATAGCAAAAAATCATCGAACCTCGAACTTCCGCAGCGAAACTCTGTCCGACGGTTCAATCCTGTTCACCAACCTTCCTGCTACGACTCCCTGATGATTGATCAGATTGCAAAATACACCGACAAGATGATTGCCGACCGTTCGGCATTAGCCGGACAAATTGCTTTCTCCGCCCAGGATGACATCATGATATCCAGTGGAGAAAGCACTTTAGCATCAGTCGCATCAAGTGTCCTGTCGCGCCTGAATTGCCTGGCGCTGGTCGCTGCCCGCCCGGCTCAACCCTTTGCCGAATTTCTGCTTCGGAGAGCATTCCCGGACCAGCATGAAATAGTTCCTAGAGACACTGAAACCCGTACCTTTCTGCACGACATTCCGATCCTGCGCCAATCGGAACTTGGAGTTGATCCGGCCGGAACCATTGCCGAAATATTAGGCAGCCGGAAAGGGGTGATTGTTGAAGGAATCGGAATCATAGCCAATGGTGGATTAACGGTTGAACAGGCCTATATAAACTGGTCTTCTGTATACCACTCCACCTACATCAAATATCTTGAGGATGTCCTTGAATCCGGTTTCAGTCTGCCTGATGAAGAAGACGAATTCCATAGTTTCCGCAATCACCGTCTTCCGGTTCTGTCTGCAGAAGGCCTTGATTTCCGGCAGGGGCCATTCAGCGAAAAAGCCATCATTCTGGACGAAATTGCCGAAGTCGGCCGCTACACGGTCCAGCGTGGACTGGTTGACTCTTTTTTCGGCAACATTTCCTATTCAAACGGCGACTTGATCTATATCTCCCAGACCGCTTCCAGCCTTGATGAACTTTCCGGCTGCATAGATCCCGTACCTTTTGAGAACAGTTCCACTGTCGGGATCACCGCTTCCAGCGAACTGGTTGCACACCGCAGCATCTTCGAGACAACCGGATGCCGCGCCATCCTGCACGGGCATCCCAGATTTGCAGTGATTATGAGCATGTTGTGTGAAGAAAAAGAAACCTGCAAGGTCATGGATTGCTGGAAGGATTGCAGCAAAATCCGCTTTCTGGGAGGGACACCGGTGGTGGCCGGAGAAATAGGAGCCGGAGGTATCGCAAAGAACGTCCCTCCTGTGATCGGCGGGACAGGACGGGCAATAGTTTATGGACACGGCGTATTCAGCATCGGAATGAAAGATTTCCGAGAAGCGTTCCAGGCGCTGGTTGATGTGGAGAACTGGTGCCGGGAGGAGTATTTCAGACTTTTTGATGAGCGCTGGAAAACCAGCAATTAAATGTAAAACCGAACGAAGCCCGCAACCGGTTCTCTGGATACGGGCTTCGTTTATCGAACTATTGCCTGCGTTTGAATTTCAAATGTTATTTATTTGATCGATAGAGCCAGGATATTTAATCGCGTCCCCGCCCTCGATTCTCGTTTTCTCTGTCCCCCCGTCCCCGACCGTGTTCCTGTGACTTCTCGTTATCCTGCGATCTTTGCTCCTGTCCTCGCGCTCTAGGTACTTGCTGCTCACGCTGCTCGCCGCCTTGCTGCCTCTGTTCCCTGAATTCAGGTTCACGCTGCTCGCCACCCCGCTGCCTCTGCTCCCTGAATTCAGGTTCGCGCTGCTGCGGAGCAGACTGGCTCGGGACTGATCTACGGTAATCCTCGCCACCCCGCTGATGAATTTCACCCTCTCTGCGATCCACCCGTTTTTCAAAATACTGGCGAACCGCCCTGTCACGAGGCTGATATCGGTATCTCTGGCTGCGCAGCGTGTGCTGATGCTCCACCCGCGGATACCTGTCTCCCGAATACTGACGCTGGTAAACAGGCAGCGGAGCGCGAGGAGGTGCGGACCCACGCTTCCACCGGTCCCACCCTTCCCTTCGCTGTTCCCAATCACGACCCCAGTGTTGGTTCCAGCGAGGCGGCGCATTTGACGGCCACCCCCTGAAGTACACGGGCGGCTGCCGGTAATATCGCACGGGAATTCGCAGTATATACAGAGGTACAACCTCCGGATCCACGAACCCCCAGGGTCCGTTGTACCAGGAGCTAGCGTACCAGTTATCGTCCTGGTAAACCCAGTACATGCCGTCGTAAAAGAAATAATTGGCGTCCACCCGCGGAGCATAATAGACCGGGTAGCCCGGCAGCGGTACGAGTTCCGGGAACAACGGCAGATTGATCCCGATACTCACGTTTGGTAACCCGATACTGACGCTTACACTGGCTTCGGAAGATATTACCGAGCAAAACCACAACGACAATCCAATCAATCCGTATAGAATCTTCTTCATTTTGTCCTCCTGTCCGAATGTTCTAGAAGTACTCCGCCAGACCGTTCTCAATCAGTTCAAATCGTGCAAGCCGCTCCGGCGGCCTGCCAGCCTCCAAATCGATCCTTTCAGCATCAGACAGTTCAAGTTCCGGTGTCAGCTGCCGTCGCTCCAGATACAGGGAACGTCCGGTTTCCAGAACTATTTTTTCAAATGGATGGCGGTAACTTGGATTCTGCAGGAGAGCAGCATCCCAGTAGCATACACCCGTTTTTGAAAGAATCCGCAGATAGCCGGGCTCCGTCACTGTTTCGCCGGGAACACGGACCGTCAAAGCCGCACGGCGTCTGGCGGCTGCGTGCTGGAAGCGGCGTTTATAGGGAAAGGAACAATAGTTCACCGGCAGTTTAATTTCTTTTTCGAGACTTAAACGAACCATCCGAAGGGCGCACAGCTCCGACTCCAGAACCGTGACCTTCTCACCATGGATGAACAAATAACCCCGCCCCGTCAATGGTCCGAAATTATGAGGCGTCAACCGCATCTGGTGCAGATTAAGGTGATTAACCCCAGTTTCTGCCATTTCAACCATCTTCAACTTCAGCAGCTCTTCGTCCTCCGGTACCGCCGGAATTTCCACCGACACCGTCGGAATGCGGCCAATCGCCAGACGAAGTTTTTTAAGATTATAGCGGACAGCGCCCAGGTCGAATCGAATCTCGTTCAGCCCCGCATCTCGCAGCCGGCTGCAGAGATCTGCAGTCAGCAAGGTGCCGTTAGTATAAAGCCAGAGGTGTACATCATCACCGCAACGTTTGCGGACCGCATTCAGGTAGGACAGGGTCAGATCCGGCGTCATCAACGGCTCGCCGCCGCTGATACTGACACCTTCAAATCCCAAAGCGGCCACATAGGCGGCATACTCCTCCGGATTGTTAAAAGCCAGACCATTGGTAACCGGCGGTCCATCATCGTCCTGAGCCGTTGGACAATAAAAACAGAGCCCGTTGCAGCGCCCGTTTATGAACAAACATGACCAACTGCCGTCGCCGCATCTGCGACAGCCTGGAGAAAGGCCTCTGCAATCCACCTTGGTACCGGCGCAACCGAACCTGGCGTGCTGTTCCAGCCACTGCAGCAGTTCAGCTCTTTCAGCAGAGGCGGCTGACAGCTGCTCAGAATTTGCAAAAGCCAGCAGGTCGTACCGGTTTCCATACTCGCGGCGGTTGGACTCAATCTGCTGCAGCTGGATGCTTTCGTTAACACTTGAAAGGGAATGGATGATCGGTGATGATGTCACTTGGTAATCCCCTTATGAGACGGAGTTGTTGTAATTTTGCATAAACATCCGTCTTGATTACCCGGATTCAAAGAGCGATGAAACTTAAGACATTATAAACCGTTGCTGCAAAGCCGCATAGGAGAAAACGGAATAGCGGGACAACCCAGATATATCTACCGGTCGAAGAAAAGATTATCCTTAAGGGCAAGGGAGGAGCTTACAGAACGAATTGTTGGACGTCCTCCGTGCAGACAAGCTTCTCGAGAG
The DNA here is from genome assembly GCA_964420435.1 of uncultured Geobacter sp. Lineage (GTDB taxonomy): Bacteria > Desulfobacterota > Desulfuromonadia > Geobacterales > Pseudopelobacteraceae > JACRCG01. The sequence continues at coordinate 72,044 of CAYQTC010000013.1, read as the reverse complement.
TATCTATCATAACCGGAGAAAATAAATCCTTCATCTGATGGCGCATTAACTGGACAGCAATATGGGGAGGCATGGTCTTGTTGCCGTTATTGTCAGTAGTGAGGGTACAATAGACATCTGCAACTCCGGTTATCTGCGCACTGCGCGGAATGTCCCTGTATTCGAGTCCCAAGGGATAACCGCTGCCGTTGCAGCGTTCATGGTGGAACCTGACGATAGTCAGCGCCACCGGAGAAATCACCGCCTTGTTCTGCAGGAATACATAGCCCTCCTCAGGGTGACGTTTCAGGACTTCGATCTCAGCCTCACTCAGCTTTCCGTTCTTGTTCAGGATTTCCTGAGGAACAAATATCTTGCCGAAGTCGTGTAGAATGGCGCCGGTGCCGACATCAAGCATTTCGTCGCGCGACAGCGCATATGCCTCGGAATGCATCAGCAGAGTCAGGGACGCCACTTGCAATGAATGCACGAAGGTGTGATAGTTGTGCGACATGACCGTTTCCAAAGAGTTTATCGCGTTCGGATTGTCTGAAAGATACAGCATCAGATTTTCTATGAGACGCTTGGTGCGATCCAGGTCAGTGGTTTTTTCAGGGTTACTGAAAATGTCGTTCACAAAGTTTATGGATGTCTGATAGATCATTTTCCCCTTCGCCCTGGCGTTGAGGATATCGCTCTTCAGCAGCCGTTCTGCACTTACTTCCATGTGGTTGGTGATAACATCCATATCGGTCTTGGAAACAAAAATGAACTCCACACCATTATTTGAAAGACGGTCATGGTCATGATCGCTGAAATCACGGCCATGGTTCTTGTATAGAACGTAGTTGGTGCCAGTTTTTATGTACAGTGCAACATCCGGAAAGACAAGCGGCTCGATACTCTCAAGAGAAATTGGAATGAAGATTTCTTTGGCTTCCATTTCGACTGACTCCAGACAGGATGGTTGATTTTTATCAATCATTCTTTCAGTTTAATAACATAGCATTACCTTAACATGATGCTCAAATCAAACCTATTTGTATAAATTAACTGCTCAATGGCCGCTCATGTCAACCGGAAGGGGTAGCACTACATCCCGATGATCTTTACCAGCACCCTCTTTTTGCGCAGTCCGTCGAATTCACCGTAGAAAATCTGCTCCCACGGTCCAAGATCCAGTTTCCCGTCAGTCACCGCCGCCACAACCTCACGCCCCATGATAGTTCGCTTGAGATGGGCATCGGCATTGTCCTCGTAGCCGTTATGGTGGTAACGGGAGTAGGGTTTCTCCGGTGCCAATCCCTCCAGCCAGGTCTCAAAATCCCGGTGCAGACCGGACTCGTCGTCGTTGATGAAGACGCTGGCGGTGATATGCATGGAATTGCAGAGCAGCAGCCCCTCGCTGATACCACTCTCTTTAAGACATTTCGCAACAGAATCGGTGATGTTGATCAGTTCCCGGCGCTGCCTGGTTTCAAACCATAATTCCTTCCGGTATGTCTTCATTGGTGAAATATCCCTTCAGCTATAGTATTGGTTTCCGCAGAGACAAAATCCGCGGCAAAACTGCTTATCAACGGCATGAATCCTCTGAAATCAGCACGCAACTCGTCATAATGCCGCAGCAGTTCCGCCTCGCCGCCCGCCAGCGGATTTGCACGTATCACCCTCCGCGACATGCGTTCCAATGCACTGCCGATACCGCTCACCTCGGCATAGGAAGGCAGCAGAGAATCGAAGATAGCCGGAACAAGCTTTTGCAGACGTTCGGGTAATTCGTCCCGATGATGCTCAATGATTGCTCTGGTTCTGGCAAGGTACGCCTCGAAAGGCTCATCCGACCAGCAGCTCCACTCAGTAACCAGAAAGTGATCATAAAACAGGTCAACCAGCACTCCGCGATACAATCCGTAGCGTGGGTCAAGCCGCCTCCTGCTGCACTGGAACAGTTCGTCCCGGCCGGCAAAAGAGTCTATCCCCCGGTGCAGAGCCAGTCCCAGCCTGATTCGATCAGGAAAACGGTCAAGCAGCGGACCTTTGACAAAGTCTCCCATGAAGTTGCCGACCAGAATCTGATCATCCCCACCGGAGAGCAGCATGTGGAAGAGAAAATTCATGCTATGAAAGATCGAAGCTGTAAGTTGCGGCACATCCGGACAGCAGCCTTTGCAGTAAGGTCAAAGAACGGTTTTTAAACGTAACTCGGTCGATCAGCAGCAAAGGTTGCACTATTTTTTCATCCAGGAGGTCTTTGTGGCGGTCCGGACGCCGTCCACAAGGGTCGCCTGAGTCAGGCTGCCGGCCTCGGCCTGGATGCAGATAAAATAAAGATCCTCATCGCCGGCCTTCCAGGCCCGCTCTCCATCGGGAGCAACCCGGATCAGGCTTCCCTCCTGAATCGGGAACTCGTCGCCGTCCACATAGAACGTTCCGCTGCCACTCAGAACGATGTACAGTTCCTCGTTCTTTTGATGGGTATGCACGAACGGCATGCCTTTTCCAGCCGGGAGACGGTTGAGAGAAACCTCGCAGCCCGTAAGGCCCAACTCCGCGCCGATGAAATATTTGCCGTGAAAACCCATAAAATCCCGACTCAAAAGGTCCTCAAAGGGGCCGATATGCTCGGCGCTGTAATTGGTGCGTTGAACAGTCATAACCTGCTCCTTTCTCAAATTTTCTGCTCTTATATTATCAGGTTTTGTGCAACTTTCACAATTGCTGCATGTTTTGTTCTGATTCAATCGGCAAATTGTCGAAGATATTTGGAAATTGAACCTGAATCAATCAGTACCGCTTGATTACGGCAGTCGCCCTTCCTGGCGGAGTTTCCCAAGAAGATCATTGATTTTGGTCATGGCAGCCAGGGCCGCCTTTTCCCCCTCCATGATCGCCTCGTTGCGTTTGCTGAAATCCGCCGAACCTACAAAACTCACGTTTGGCCTGATAACCACATCGGCCTGGCTGAGCGGAACCTGGGACATTTTGTTATACATGATCTGTATCGATTTCATGATCGTTTCCGTAGTAGATGTGGGGACAACCGTGTCGATTCCGGAAGAGATATCAACAGCGATCACGATGTCCGCGCCATACGTTCTGGCGACATCGACCGCCAGCGGCTTTACCACGCCGCCATCCACATAACTTGCACCCGAAAATCTGGCCGGCTGGAACACGCCGGGAATTGCACAGCTTGCCTGGACGGCCATGCCTACATTTCCGGTATTGAACACAACGCTCTCACCGGTCTTGATATCGGTTGCGACTGCATAAAAGGGAATTTTGGGCTTATCGACCGGAGCCTGTTTTAATTTTGCGTTGATGAAATCCCGCAACCGCTCTCCTTTTAGGAAACCGTTGTCCGGTATCGTCAATTCCCCAACATCGCTCCTTTCCATCGACAGGGCAATCTTCTGCAGTGCGTAGGCATCATATCCGTTGGCATACAGACTTCCGACAAAGCTTCCCACACTCGTGCCGACAATCATGTGAATCGGTATTTTGTTGTTTTCGAGTATTTTCAGCACGCCGACGTGAGCAAAACCTTTGGATGCTCCCGCACCGAGTACGAGGGCAATTTTAGCGGGATGCCGGGGCGGAATCTGTGATGGAACTGTTGCAGCGCAACCGGAAATTATCAAGCCGGAACAGATCAGAAGGTACAGTTTTATTGAGCGGATAGATTTCATGGTGGCCCCTCTACGGTTATTAAAATTGAATTGCAAGATTTTCCGGTGGGTAGTTGACAAAATCATGGTGCAAGTACGGGTATATTTGCAATACCTGAAAATAGCGTTATAAACGAAACAGCAGCTCTTATCCCTCGGCAGTGAAATCCACATCACCCGAAACTTTACTACAAATAATTCAAAGTGAGGAAACATTCTCTGAAAAGCCTGTAACTGGCTACCCTTTCACAACAGGCAGCAGCAACCGCGGCTGCAGTTGTTTTAGTCTCATTAATCGAGGTTCAGCCCATGGCAAAGTTGTCCGTCTTCATATTATTCTGGCTATGTTTCGCGGTTACCGGGATATCTCCGGCGCTCGCTGATGATCCGCTTGAGAGCCTGAAAAAATTCAGCGACTTCCAGAAAGTTGATGAAAAGCGACTGTTGGCAGGCGAAATTCTAAGTCAACGCGGACCTCTGATGAATTTCCCCAACGGCATTTCATCACAGTTATGTTTCTTTGTGCCGATAGCACCGGAGGAGATTTTCAAGCGGCTGCAGGCCTGGGATCCGACCCGCTGCACGTCGCTGAAAGTTTATGCCTCAGGCGGACTGAAAATACCCTGCGAACCCAAAGAATTCAAAAAACTTCATCTCGACCACAGTGAGCGTCCAGTCAAATGGCTGGTGGAAAAGACCCTGGCTGCCGCTTCAGGCAAGCCGGAACTAAACCTGAATCGTTCTGAAGCGCACGAGCTTTCGGTCTGCGTTAAGAAGGATCCTTCCCCCTCCTCTGTCAGCGCCTGCTGGGCCGATATTTTGTTTAAACGGGCAACAGCCTTCCAACTCAAAGGTATCGACGGCATCCTGCCTTATGAAACGGCGGAAGAAACCTTTTCACCCGCCGTACAGATCCGGCTGTTACTTCAGGAACAGCCGAAAATCACCCGGCAATTCTCACCTATCCTGCAAAAAACCGGGTTACTGAAAGACGGCTCGGGAATATCTTCTCTCCAGCCTGTGCTGAACTGGAGTTTATTCGAAGCAAACCACCACGCTACTCTTAATCTCGGTGCGGTTTATCAATTGGACGTCGGAGATCACTATCAAATGCTGGACATAGATTACTATGCCAGCAGTACGTATTATTCATCCGCAACTCTTTATGGAATCTGGCCGATCCGCAATGGAAAGCAAACAGGCTCCCTCGTCTGGCGCGGCGATTTTCTTGCTGCTCCCATGCTGAAATACACAAAAGGAATCGAACGGATCGCATTCGGCGTCATAATGATCCAGGAGATCAAGAAAGTGATCAGTTGTTTTCTCGACGACATCAGGACCAAACCATGAACAGTAAATTCAACAGAATATGGACGGCCACTAAATCAGCTCCTGGCTGCGCTTTGTTTCTGACTGCGCTGCTGATAATTATATTTGCCGCACCGACCAGGGCCATGGCTGAGAACCCGATGGCCGTTTCCCACGAACTTGATGTTGATCTGGGATATGCCGGCAGATCGGAAACTCTCCAGAACGGACAACATATCGGTTCCATCGACGGACTGAACTCTGATGTCAAATATGTATTCTCGCCGCAGATAACTGATAATCTGCTGTTCAGGGTCGGTGCCGAATGGGAACGATTCTCATTCGGCACATCGCAGACCGGCGCACTGCCTGCGACATTACAGCATCTCAGTGCGGTGATAGGATTTGACTATCAACTGGCCGACCAATGGCTCATGCGCACAGAACTGCAGCCGGGCATTTACAGCGATTTCAGCCAGATCGACTGGCGTAGCGTAAACGCTCCGCTCTTTATGGGTGCGGTCTATCTTGTTAATGCCGATCTGCAATGGTTTTTCGGCCTGCGCATTGATCTCCGAAGCCAATACCCGGTCTTCCCTGCGCTTGGTGTCCGCTGGAAATTCGCCGATCTCTGGACACTGAACATCGAGTTACCGAAACCTCGCCTGGAATACGACGTAAATGACGAACTACAGGCTTACTTCGGCGCTGGCATCAAGGCCGGCACTTATGTGGTAGGTGAACACTTCGGTGATGACCGCGGCATACCAGCGCTAAACAACGCCACTGTTGATTACACCGATGTGCGTCTTGGCCCCGGTATCTCTTGGAAGGCTTTACCCAACCTGACTCTTGAAGCCGATGGAGGATACCAGGTCTACCGCACATGGGATTTTTTCGACCGGCACGTAAAACTGGACAGCCGTCCGGCGCCCTATTTTCAACTCATCTGCCACTACAGGTTCTAGGCCTTTTCCGTGTCTGCTGCAGCATAAACCGGGAGCACGGCTTCCGGCCGCCTATCCGGATCATGATGGCTGCGCATGAACTGTGCAGCAATCAGTGATACCATGCCCAGGACAGCGCCTGCCAGGAACGGGATACGGTAGTTGATCATCCAGAAAAAACCGCCCAGTGCCGGAAGAAATACCGCTGCTATGTGTTTGATCGTAAAACCGACCATGAAAGCTGCTGTCATGATGGCAAGAAAACGGAACATCGGCTTCTGGTCAGGATGTATCATTGGTGACTCATCTCAGCGGAAAGTTAAAACTGGAGATCATTGATAAGTTATCGTCAAGAACATAAAAACACTCTCACCCTACCCCACCATCGCCCGACTGTCAACGGATCACAAGAAGCATCATATCGACTCACTTCCAAGACACAAAACGGATTCCCATTTTTGACGTAACAGCATGATTTGACTTGCAAGAACTTCACGGCTCTGTCACCGTTGAAATGTATCCTCACGACAGATGGATCGGAGAATCCCATGGCCCCGCAGATTGATGAGCTCATCAGCAGAATCAAGGAATTGCAGGAAGAACTGGAGAACGAGTTCAGGCTGAAGCGGGAGGAGTTCCAATTCATCATTGAAGAAAAGCGGGTGAAATTTGCCGAGGAAGTTACCCGCCAGCAAAGAAAACTAAAAACCGGATTGTTCCATTATATTGCTGAAGCAAAACTATTGAACATCCTGACAGCGCCGATCATCTATTCCGGATTCATACCGTTCCTGCTCCTGGACCTGTTCCTGCTCAGCTACCAGACCATCTGCTTCCCGATATACGGAATTCCGAAGGCAAAGCGCTCCGAATACCTGCTGTTCGATCGTGAAGATCTCCCCTATCTGAACATCATCGAAAAATTCAACTGTTTCTACTGCTCCTACGGTACCGGCCTGGCCGCCTATACCCGTGAGATAGCAGCTCGCACAGAACAGTACTGGTGCCCCATCAAGCATGCCCGCAGGATAAAAGCGGCCCATGATCGCTATCCACGCTTTTTTGAATACGGGGATGCCGAAAGTTACCGAAAAGGGCTGGAACGCTTGCGAGGCGAGTTCAAGGAGAAAAAGACAAAATAGTTCTTCGGATCTAGCGGAGGAGTGGATATGAGTTTTCAAATTGTTAACTGCCCATCCTGCGGCGCCGGCAACCGTATCCCTGTTGAGAAAGAAGGAAAAAAAGGACGCTGCGGAAGCTGCCGGGCTGAATTACCACCAATGTACTGCCGTCCCCAGCAACTGTCCGGCAGCAGCTTCGATCGCTTTGTCGCCGACTATCCCGGACCAGTATTGGCCGAATTCTGGGCCCCCTGGTGACCGCACTGTGTCTCATTCGCACCGGCGGTGCGAACCATTGCGGAAAAACTGGCCGGTAAGGCAGCCGTTGTTCAGATCAACACCCAGGACAACCCGGCACTGGCTTCACGCTTCGGCGTCAGCGGCATACCGGCAATCATGTTGCTGCGAAACGGAAAGGTTGTAGATCGACTTACGGGAGCGCAGCCAGTCGAGGCTGTGCTGGCATGGTTTAGGCGGCACGCTTGAACAGAAGTAGTTTGTTCTGACGAAACAATAAACCGCAGCAATTCAATGTCCTTGCCAGCCATACTCAGCAGAGCTGAAGCTTCACTGTTAACATTCATACAGCACCCTCCCGTCATTCATCGCATGGTGGATTACATGGTTTTTAGAAGCTTCCCACTTTGCTACTTCCTCGGATGAATACACCAGAAAATCAATGGGCACCCGCACATCGGGAAAAAGCATCCAGAGCCGCGACATCTCAGCACGCCTACTGCGATGAGCATTAAACGGCCCATCTTCGATAACAAGAAAATCCAGATCTGAATCTAGCCGGGCATTTCCCCTCGCATGGGAGCCGAACAGCACTATCTTGCGGGGGTTGACCTCGCGGACAATTTTTTCAGTTATCTCTTTGAGGAGTTCTTCGGTTACGGGCTGATTTTGCATGATTTATTCTCCTTTTATTACATCACGGAGTCATTATTGCACCCAAAGTCGTATAAGGATTCTTGTTAAATTCAATCCATGTTAGATATTACAGACTCAAAATTCCACCCAGAGATGCCTTCAAGCCCTTCAGATAAATAGTTGTTTTTTATCGGTGAAAACGGGTGAATATTCGATGCGCCTGCCGCTGTAATTTCCTCTCTATGTTTTTCGGAGAGCGCTTCCCACCATTCAGGTGATATGGCGCAGTTTTCACAGTTGAGTATAACCATTCGAAATAGGAAGTCGCTAACGTCGTTACCCTTGTACATCATCGTAGCTAATGATCGCATGTATTCTGTACAAATATTTGAACTGGCATTATGCCATGAAAACAGATATCCCCAGCCATTGGCCATTGGTGCAGAACAAAAAGTTATAAGTTCAAGTTGCTCTTTGTGATTACCCAAATTTTGTAACAATCTGCCCATGAAGTCAAAGTCGGGATAAAGCAGGCCCGAGAAAGCGATAGTTGGTTTCTCATTTGACAAAAAAAGCACGTACCTGATGTCAGGGAAAGAACATGATCTCAGGGATCTGTCATACAGCAACTTATGTCGTTCCAAATTATTAAGTCCGAATTCAACTGAGGTTTTATAGGCTTCAAGATATTGCCTCATAAATTCATGATCTGTTTTGTTTACCCAACGCTTAAGACCGGTAAAAGCATTTTCCTTCACGAACAGCTCTCTAGCAATCGACCTGTAAGCATAAAGCAGTACCTGCTGATCGGTAGGAAGGAGATATTGATCATCTATTGGCTTAAACAGTATATTGTCATGGTAGTCACAAAAACCAAGAAAAGTTGAAACATTATCAATACTTTTCTTCTTGTATGTTGGTATGCCATGCATTTTCTTTAGGTCGCTCATGTCAGCTGATAAAGTGTACACATGGCCATTATTAGTTATTTTGGAAAGTAACCCGCTCTTCTGAATCGAATGCGCCCTGATGAATTCCCGACACCTATGCCCGGCATCATAATGCAAACACCTGCCTCTGTTCATTTGTTTCTTTTGTTCGTTTAGGAACCACTGAAGATCGGCCTTGTAAGATGACTTAAGCGAGATAGGCCCAACCGATGTTTTCTTGTCCCTAGACCATGCAGTGTAAACAATTGCCATGCCATCTACTTGAGCTTTTCTGAATTGTTCTAGACCTAAGTCTCGCTCGGCAAACTGTTCCTCTTCTACCTTTATAGCAGGAATCTCAATACTGGTGATTGTCCAGTCGAATTTACCTATTTGGAAAGCAGCCTTTGTGATTGCGGTCTGAGGATTACTTTCAAGCACCCAGCAGTGAGCCAAAGCTCCTTCTGCGAGTTCATACTGTTCGTTATCAATAGTTGGAACGACCTTGAACTGTATAAAGTAAGTGCTCATTTTTTGAGATTCAACTTCCTGTTAATGAAATTCACTGTTGAGACGTATTTCTTGGCTTTTTCTTTGTGGTTTTCTCCGCTACCACCAGCGGTGCGGTCAATTGCTGATACCGCTCAAACAAAAACGCCACCCGCTCGGCTTCGGTTTTGAAGGCGATCTTGCCGTAGGCAGCATCAACGGCACGGTCCAGTGCTTGGTGTGCCTTGACCAGTTCCGGCGGCATGGTCAGAGGATCGTAAAGGTCGGCCAGGGTAGAGGTGGGGTATTTGGCGCGGGCATCGAGAACAACCTGCGCAACGGCTTCAATGGCGGACTGCTGTTTCTCGGTCGGTTCGGGCCAGGGGAAGTTGTTGTAGACGATTCCAGCAGAGTAGCGATAATCACTCTTCAATCGGCCACAAACCGAGCGCATCCATGCGTTGTGCATGGTTGAGCAGATGATACCGAAATCGTAAAGGGTGGCGTTGGAGAGAATTTTTACAAGATTGCTGCAAAAGGTTTCTGGGCCTGAGAAACCAACTGGTATAAAAAGACGACGTTCAGAAGAAACTTCCGGAATAATAAGATAGTTGCCTTCTGGCATATTTTCCACATGAAACCTGGTCGGGGTGTCAGCAATCTTACGTGTCGGCGCGCTTTTGCTCTCAAGTCGCACCTTCCGAACCGCATCCACACGCTTCAATGCTTCAGGCATTTTCCGCAATTCATCTGGTGGGCAGTCCCCCAGCCATAGACACCAGCGTTCATAGCCATTGATGAATTCAACACTGCCAAGCCAGCGCCGAAACCATTTAGCGGAGGAAGGTTCTTTGCAGAGGAAATCGTCCCGTTCAGCGGTTGTAAAGAGATAGTTGCCACCATCTATAGGCTTGTTGCCGATACCAATTTCTGGCACTTCACAGATTGGCTTTGTCCTATTTTGCAAGATCACATCCGGCCCATCCACCAGATATGGGTTGATATTGACAGCTTTGATTGAGTGAGGTTCACTCTTAGGGGTGTCGTAGTCGAATAGCAACTTTTCCGCTACATCATTCAAGCCGAAACCGATAATCACGCAATGAACAGCGGCTTTGCCCCGCGCTTCGCTGTTCCACTGGAATGTGCGATGGGCAAAGTTAATCCTGATGCCACGCCGGAAAAGATCAGGCCAGAGGATGCCGACTTGCTCGCCTTGAGTGATTGAGTTTGTGGAGACAAAGGCGGCACGAATGTCTGGATTTTCGACCATATATTCCGTAGCCTTGCGATACCAACAGGCCACATAATCAAGGACTCCAGCACTCTTCACATCTGGAAAAATATCCGCAACCTCAGAGCGCTGCGTATCGTTTAAAAGCTTTGAACCCACGAACGGCGGATTCCCCAACAAATACGACAGCCTGTACGCAGGAAAAACCTCATTCCAATCAATCCGCAAGGCATTGCCATGCACGATATGCGGCGCTTTCTTGAGCGGCAGGCGGGCGTAGTACTGGCCGAACTCTTCCGACACCTTCAGGTTCATCTGGTGGTCGGTCAGCCAGAGTGCCACCTCGGCAATACGCGCCGGCCACTCTTCTATCTCGATGCCGTGGAACTGATCCACGTTGACACCGATAAGCTGGAAGACGTCAAGCATGAGCTGGTCGCTCTGCCGCACATGACGCAGCACCTCTAGTTCCAGCAAGCGCAGCTCGCGATAAGCAATAACCAGGAAGTTACCGCAGCCGCAGGCCGGGTCGAAGAACGTCAAGTGCGAGAGTTTTTTCAGAAATTCGAAGAGTTGATTCTTGTTGCGCTTGACCTTGTGGAATTCAGCCCACAGTTCGTCAAGAAAGAGCGGATGGATCAGTTTGAGGATATTGGTTTCGCTGCTGTAATGGGCACCCAGGTTACGCCGGGCGGTGGTGTCCATGATGCTTTGGAATAACGATCCGAAGATGGCCGGAGAAATGCGGCTCCAGTCAAGAGCGCAGCAGTCCAGCAGCGCTTCACGCATCTGGCGGGTACAATCGGAGATCGGGAGGGCTTCGCTGAAGAGCTGGCCGTTGACGTAGGGAAAGACAGCTAACTGCTCGTCAAGCGCCGCTGAACGGCGCTCCGGCGCGGTGTCGAGCACTTGGAATAGTTTGGCAAGGTGCATGCCCAGATCACTGCCATCATCGACGGTGCGCTGTTCCAGATAATCCTGAAACTGGCAGCGCTCAAAAAGAGCAGTATCCTCGGCAAACATGCAGAACAGGATACGCACCAGCAGCACTTCAAGCGGATGACCGTTGTAGCCGGACAATTTTAGCAAATCGTGCAATTTCCCAAGTTTCTCCGCAGCCTGGATGTTGACCGGGTCTTGCTGGCCGAAACTGCGGGTTTGATATCCGGCGATAAAGCCGAAGAGTTTGATGTTTTTAGAGAAGTCAGCAAGCAGGAAGTCGTGTTGCTCTTTGTTATCCAAATCATGCAGACGAAACCTGGCAAAGTCGGATACCAGCACATAGCGCGGTAAATCACGCTCTTTCAGTCCGGGAAAATAATCAAACGCCTGACGCGCCGCTCGATCAAGGTCTTTCCCGCGTGATTTGTGCTCGACCAGCAGCACCCCTTTCCAGAGCAGATCGATAAAACCGCCCTGACCATCGCCTTTTTTGACAGGAGCCTCAAAAGAGGCTACTCTGCGTCGTGTGATCCCAAAAACGTTGAAAAAACCATCCCAAAAGCTCTTGGCTTCGGCGTCTTCCGAACTTTCATCAGCCCATTCACGACTGAATGCTAAGGCGCGGTCACGTATTTCATTCCAGGAAAGCGGCATTAAATCTATCCTTTTTGTTTATCAATCGGCACATCGTTGCTGGTAATCGTGAAGTTAATCCGCAAATTCCGGCATGCCGGAATTGGGGCTAAATAGCTGATATATAACAATACAGGCATCTAAAGTGACTCATTTTTTGTCAATTTCCGGCTTTTATACCTTCAATTTTTTCATCTTCTCCAACAGCATACTGCGAAGTTTTACTATTGTGAGGTTGAGCGATGTTTTTTGTTCAGATGTCAAAGTCGCGCTATCCAGCAAATATATCCGGTCGTAAAATTGATCCACAAACGTAAGGTCAACCGGCGCATCAGCTGGTTTTGTCGTGCGCGGCTTTTTCCGGATTTCTCCGCGCGTCAAGCCGCTTTCTTTGTATCTGGTGTAAAGAGAAAGCATTGTTGCCTGATCTTTTTTCTTGGCAATTTCCACCAAAATACCCCGTGCCGTCTTTGGATCATTACGGCAATCGTTCTTTACTTCGTCCGGCAATTTGTTGAGTGAGAGGATTTCGGAAAGGGTTGAATCGGATTTGCCCAGCGCTGCAGAAAGATCACTGAGCATATAGTTATGCTGTGTCTTCAACCGGTCGATAGCCTCGGCTTCTTCAATAGCAGTCAGATTTTCACGCAGTAAATTCTCAACAATGGAAATCTCTGTAGGCTCACCATCGGTGAAAACCGCAGGAATTGTCTGAAGCCCTGCCAGTTTTGAAGCCTGGTAACGACGTTCACCGGAGACCAGCAGCAACCCGCCATCCGACCCTTGCCGCACCAGAACCGGCTGCAGCACACCATGTTTTTCAATCGAGGCTTTCAACTCCGCCAGAGCCTGCTCATCAAAATACTTGCGCGGCTGGTCAGGATCAGGCTGCACATCCGCAATGTTCAGGTCATACAACTTTCCCTTCTCAAAGGTAACTGGTGTTGAATCCGCCATAAATGCCTCCTCGTATGAGTCAAACAAACCACTATCAAAATGAGCGGATTGTAAACAAAAGTCTTTGAAGTGGCAAGACTTCTTAAATTTTACCCCCCCCTTCAATTGCCGCTACAGGGACCTTCCCTGTTTGTTCATAACACAAAGATGCCAGCAGCTACACATCAATACAACTTGACTCATTTTGATACATAATGTATCACGCAGACACACCACAAATGGAGTTACCGTATGCCACCAAAGACCAACCCGGAAAAAACAACAAAAACATCTGGTAAAAATATCAGCAATGCTGAAATCATTAATATTATGGAAGACGCGCCCCTATTTGCCGGGCTTGATGATTACAACCTGAGCCAGGCAATGAGAAAAAAGGCTGAGACAACAAAGGCAGCCAAGGTACAAGAAAAGAAAAAACCAGCAGCAAAGAAAGTCAAACCGAAAGCAGCCGAAAAGACTGCGCCCAAACGCGCTCCGAAGCCCAGAAAGTCCCAGCCGCTCGACCCGAATGCGATACTGCTGTCCGTGACCGAGATGTGTACTCTGCTCAAAATCTCCAGGGCAACGCTGGTAAGAATGGATAAATCCGGTAAACTTCCCGGAAGAATCAAAATGGGCGGTTCGGTGCGTTTTCATCGCGAAACAGTTGAATCCTGGCTGCAGAGCCTGATCGCTGCCCCCACTGTCGCTGAGGAATCAAACCCTGCCCCTTAATGGAGGAAGCGCAGTGACGGATAAATTCATCAATATCCTCCAGGCAGCTGAGCGGCTTACCAAACTGACTGATGTGGACACGGTCATGCATGACCTGTCCCTGCTGCTTAAAAAACTGGTGAACAGCCGCTGGTCGGTTATTTACCTGATGGACCACGAGCGACGGGACTTCAGCCCCGCCATGAGCTACGGTCTGCCGATCCGCTATCTCCCGTTGTTTCAGGAGATGCCGATGTCGCCGGAGAAGATTCCACTCCTGAAAAAACTTCTGCGGGGAAAGCGTCACCTTTTGCTGAATGACTCCGGCACATCGAAGCTCCTCACGCCGAAACTGCGCAAGCTGTTAGGCAATATTTCTCTGCTGGCAGTTCCGATGGTTGTCAAAAGCCAGGTCACGGGTGTTGCCTTTGTCGCCAGGAACAAAAAATATCCAGCTTTCAGCAAAGCTGAAATTGCTCTGATAATAGGTGTAGTGTCCCAGGCCTCACTCGTGGCCAGCCACTCCAAGCTCTTCGATGAATCCCTGGATATGGCGCTGGAAATGGGAAAACGGATCGACATTATCCTTACCCTTGACGAGATCAATAAAGCTATTTCCTCTTCACTCAGCCGCGACAAGATCATTGCCACGGCGATGCAGCATATAGAACGGATCGTCCAGTGTGATCTGGTGGTTCTACTGGGAGAGAGCAAGGGAGAACTGATGGTATTGGCTTCCCATTGCCCTGCCAAGGCTGTCCCGCACGAACTTCTGCAAAGCTCACGTCCCGACACCTCCAACAGCTGCGCGGCAACTGCATTTGCAAACGGGAAGAGCTGTTACATAAACTCTCTGAAATCAAGAACAAACCTTCCACATCTGGATAAACTGCTGCGAGAAGCCGGAATGCAGTCGCTTCTGGCTATACCCATGATTAGCAAGGAGGCAGTTAACGGTGTTTTACTGCTGGGTGATACTGATGAAGACAGATTTCTTACGGACGACGTCTTCACCATTGAGAAGATCGCTGATCAGATGGCGGTTGCGTTGGGCAACGCCAGACTTTACGAAGATATGGAGAATCTCTTCATCAGTACAGTGGCAAGCCTGGCCAATGCAATAGACGCAAAATCCCCCTGGACAAAAGGACATTCCGAACGGGTGATGCATGTTGCGGCAAACATAGCTCATGCAATGGGGCTGGATGACGCGACTGTCGAAAGGGTCAGACTCGGCGGGTTACTGCATGATATCGGCAAAATAGGGATTATGGAGGCGCTTCTGGAAAAACCGGAAAAGCTCTCTGAAGATGATTTCCCACCCATGCGGCTCCATCCGGAAAAGGGAGTCGCAATTCTCGCCCCCATAGAACAGCTGAAGGATGTTCTTCCCGGAATTCTATACCACCACGAACATTATGACGGCAAAGGATATCCCGAAAATCTGCGGGGAGATGCAATTCCGGTTGAAGCCCGTATCATTGCTGTTGCCGATGCCTTTGACGCCATGATATCCGAAAGGCCGTATAAAAAAGCGCATTCGGTAAAAGATGCGCTTGAGGTGCTGGAAAGAGGGGCAGGAAGCCAGTTTGACCCCCTGGTGGTTGCATGTTTCAAGGGATATCTGGCAAGCAAAACCGCTTCGAGTGGACTCCCTGACAAATAGAAAGGCCGCCATATCAGCATTGTGCTGACCTGGCAGCCTTGTGAAAACGTCCTGACATGACAGTTATTTTCTAGATTTTTATCTTCCTCGCGATTTCAAACATTGCAATCCCGCCCGCCACCGAGGCGTTCAGCGAGTTTACCCCGCCGTACTGGGGAATCGACATCAGCACATCACACTGTTTGCGAACCAGCTGCCGGATCCCCTCCCCTTCACCGCCCACCACCAGCACCGTATTGCCGGAAAACTTCACGTCATAAATAGGTGTACGCGATTCGCCTTCCAGTCCATAAACCCAGTAGCCTGATTTTTTCATCGCTTCCAGCGTCTGGGCAACGTTGGTAACCATTGCCACCGGTATCGTTTCCACCGCTCCGGCCGAAGCCTTCTCGGCGGCGGCGGTGATGCCGCAGGCGCGATCTTTCGGAATGATGACACCATTGGCTCCGGCACAGGCAGCAGAGCGGATCAGGGCACCCAGGTTGTGTGGATCCTGAATTCCATCCAGCACCAGCAGGAATCCGGTTGATCCGGACTCGCTGATTGAAGCCAGCAGATCGTCCAGATCGGCGTAGCAGAACGGTTCCACTTCCAGAGCGATGCCCTGGTGGTGGGAAGAGGCGCACATTTTGGTCAGGTCGATCTTCTCGCGGCGATGAACCGCCACGCCACGTTCCTCGGCCAGCTTGATGATACTTTCCACGCGATGGTCGGTGGCGTTGGTCTGCACATACAGGTTGTAGGCTCCGCGCGTACCACGCAGCGATTCCTTGACCGGGTTTACACCGAATAGCAGTTCGCCTTTCATACGGCACCAGCCATGATCTCTTCAGAAATCAGCCGGGCGGCATCGGCAGGGTCAGCTGCCTTGGCGATCGGCCGGCCGATCACAAGATAGTCGGCTCCGGCCTGGACGGCATCTGATGGGGACATGATCCGTTTCTGGTCATCCACTGCCGCGAACGAGGGACGAACACCGGGTGTTACGATCAGGAAGTCCGGACCACAGGCTTCGCGAATCAGACCGATTTCCAGCGGAGATGCCACCACGCCGTCCATGCCGGACTCTTTAGCCAGCTTCGCCAGACGCACAACCATGTCCTGCACTGAATGTTCGATACCCACCTGACGCAGTGTTTCCACCGTGGATGAGGTCAGAATAGTCACCGCCAAAAGCATTGGACGCTCGGTATCGCTGAATTCCTTGCGCACGGCATTGGCGGCGGCTTCCATCATCTCTGCGCCGCCCAGCGCGTGCAGATTGGTCAACTGCACGCCCAGACCAGCCGCCGCTACCATGGCCTGGGCCACCGTGTTGGGGATGTCGTGGTATTTCAGATCCAGAAAGACCTGGCCGCCGTGGCGCTGGACGGTTTTGACCGCTTCCGGACCGCAGGAGGTAAACAGTTCTTTGCCGACCTTGAACATGCCGACTTTACCTGACAGCAGCTCCGCCCATCGGTCGATTTCGCTCAACCCTTTGACGTCCAGGGCGAATATGATTTTTCTGCAGGCTTCTTCAGGCTTCATATATTCCTCATTTCATAAAGTCCGCTGCCGCTGCAGCGATTCCTTCAGCGTCGATACCAACATCCTCGCGCAACTGGGCCTGGCTTCCCTGTTCGATATAGTGATCCGGAATACCGAGGCGTTTGACCTTCACATTCTGGAGATTGTTATCGTACAAAAGTTCCAGCACAGCGCTGCCGAATCCGCCCTGCAGGGCATTCTCCTCGACAGTAATGATACGTCCGGTTCTGCGGGCAACTGACAGTATCAGATCGGCATCCAGAGGTTTAACAAAGCGCGCGTTGACAACACCTACGTCAAATCCGTTACGGCGGAGGTTTTCCGCAGCTTCCAGAGCCGGATATACTGTGGCGCCGATGGCAATAATGGTCAGATCTTTTCCGTCCAGCAGCTCTTCGCCCTTGCCAATTTCAAGTATCTTAAGTTCGCTGTCCATTTCTACACCGTAGCCCGCTCCGCGCGGATAACGCAGCGCCATCGGGACACCGGAATATACCGCGGTTTTCAGCATATGCCGCAGTTCGTTTTCATCCTTGGGCGCCATCAGAGTCATATCCGGCAGGTGCCGCAGGTAGGAAATGTCAAAAACGCCATGGTGGGTCGGTCCGTCATCACCCACCAGACCGGCGCGGTCCATTGCGATCGTAACCGGCAGTTTCTGCAGGCAGATATCATGGAAGACCTGATCATAGGCGCGTTGCAGGAAAGTTGAGTAGATGGCTGTCACCGGCCGGAATCCGTCGGCGGCCATTCCGGCTGCGAAAGCCATGGCATGCTGCTCCGCAATGCCCACGTCGAAGAAGCGATCCGGAAAACGCTTTGCAAAACCGTTCAGGCCGGTGCCCTCCGGCATGGCGGCCGTGATAGCAACAATCTTGGGGTCTTCTTCCGCCAGGCGTATGATCGCTTCTCCGAACACATCGGTGTACGATTTGGAAGCGGCTTTGGCAGCCCCTTTTCCGGTGGCGATGTCAAAGGTTCCAACACCATGGTACTTGTCCGGCATGTCCTCGGCGAATTTATAGCCCTTGCCCTTGGTGGTCATGACATGCACCAGCAGCGGTCCGTCAAGTTCGTTTATATTATTGAAAACTTCCACAAGCTGAACAAGATCGTGCCCATCCAGCGGCCCCAGATAATCAAAGCCCAGCGCCTCGAACAGAGAACCGGGGGTCAGAAAGCTTTTTAATGAATTTTCAGCGCGACGGGCAAAGTGGAGAATATCAGTGCCTATGGCCGGGATATTCTTAAGCAGACCCTGCATCTCCTTCTTCAGGTCGCGGAAATAGCGGCCGGTCATCTTGCGGGAAATAAACGAGGAAAATGCGCCCACGTTTTTGGAGATTGACATTTCATTATCATTCAGAATGACGATCAGGTTTTTTTTGAGGTGGCCTGCCTGATTGAGCGCCTCGAAAGCCATGCCGCCGGTCAGTGATCCGTCACCAATCACCGCAATGGCATGGTTTTTGGACCCGGCCAGGTCGGCCGCCGCCGCCATACCCAGACCGGCTGAAATCGATGTTGAGGAATGTCCGGCGCCGAAGGCGTCATGCTCCGACTCGGAGCGCTTCGGAAAGCCGGAAATGCCCTTGTACTGACGCTGGGTGTGGAACAGGTCCCGCCGCCCGGTCAGTATTTTGTGCGTGTAGGCCTGGTGCCCAACATCCCAGATGACTTTGTCAAAGGGGGAATCGAAGCAGTAATGCAGAGCAATGGTCAACTCCACCGCCCCCAGGTTAGAACCGAGATGACCGCCCGTTATGGAAACTGTTTCCAACAGGAACTGACGGATTTCTTCTGCCAGCGCCGGAAGCTGTTCCGGCTTCAGCTTTTTCAGATCCGATGGTGAATTGATTTTTTCAAGCAGCATAATTAGTACCTCTTTCTTCACTTCCTGACCGCAGGTCCGGAAGCAAAACAGAACACATAAACAATCAAAAGACTACACGTATCCATTCTGACGGAACCACTCCACCGCATTGACCAAGGCGTCCCTGATCGGCTTTTGCGGTAATCCGAGTTCCCGGATCGCCTTGGATGAATCGAAATACATGAATTTGGCAGCCATCTGTACTCCCGCCAGGGGAATCAGCGGCTCTTTGCCGGTTATGCGTGACAAGCCCTCGTTAATATAGGCAGCCAGCAGAATCGGGGTATAGGGCAATCTAACTTTCGGCGCAGATAATCCGGAGATATCCTGCAGCAGATCGAAGATATCACGCAGAGTCAGATTGGCATTTCCCAGGATGTATTTCTGGCCGACAACACCTCTCTGCTCTGCCAGAACATGACCTCTTGCGCAATCCTCAACGTCTATAATATTGAGCCCGGTGTCCAGATAGGCCGGCATCTTGCGCTTCAGAAAATCGACGATAATCTTGCCGGTCGGGGTCGGCTTGATATCCCGGGGACCGATCGGCGTGGAGGGGTTGACTATCACCAGCGGCAAGCCGCGCGCTACAAATTTTTCCGCCTCACGTTCGGCCAGGAACTTGCTTTTCTTATAAGGCCCGACCATATCGTCAAATGAAACCGGCGCTGTTTCACTGCCGGGCGTTCCATCGCCGGGATTTCCAAGGGTACCGACACTGCTGGTGTAAACGACTTTCGACAGTCCGTTCTGCAGCGAAGCTTCCAGGATCGCGACCGTGCCGTCCACATTGATGCGGAACATCTCCTCCGGGTTGCGTGTCCAGAGCCGGTAATCGGCGGCGGCATGATAAAGGACATCACATCCCTTCAATCCCTGCCGCAGACTGTCATGATCTAGCAGATCGCCCTTCCACAGTTCCACATCCAGTCCGTCCATATTGGATGTATCTGCGCTGGCCCGCACAAGTACGCGTACTTCTCGCCCTTCCTTGAGCAGTTCCCGAACAATGCTTGCGCCTATAAAACCGGTTGCACCGGTAACAAATGTCTTCATATATTAAAAAGGGGAAAGCCCCGAACATATAAAGCAGTCGGGGCTTTGATGTTTATAATAGGCCCGTGGCCCGCTCGCAGCCTAAGCTTTTTCGGCGCTGTCTGCAGTCAGCCGGCGGTATTTGCCAAGGGCGGTCAATGGAAAACAGTTCCGGTAAATATGGTACTTGATCATGAAAAACTTGGGGAAACCGGTGCCGGTAAAGGCATCTTCATCCCAGGTGCCATCCTGTTTCTGAGTGGCCATCAGATATTCAACACCGCGCTTTGCAGCATTGGAATCGGCCTCACCGGCAGCAAAAAGCGACAGCAGCACCCAGGCCGTCTGGGATGCAGTACTAGCTCCGCAGCCCATCAGGGAACGGTCAATATAGGATTCACAGACCTCGCCCCAGCCGCCGTCCAGATTCTGCTTGGACTTCAGCCAGTTGACCGCTTTCTTGATATACGGCTGGGTCATGTCCTCGCCGATAGCTTCCAGACCGCACAGCACCGACCAGGTGCCGTAGATGTAGTTTACACCCCAGCGCCCCCACCATGGTCCTTCCGGTTCCTGCTCTCTTTTGATGAATTCAAGAGCCCTGGCAGCCGCCGGATTGCTTTGCGGATACTTGAAGTTGCCCATCAGTTCCAGCATGCGGCCTGTCAGGTCGGCCGTGGGAGGATCAATCAGCGCTTCCAGGTCAGCAAATGGAATCTTGTTCAGCAAGTGCTTGGTATTGTCCTTGTCAAAAGCACCCCAGCCACCGTTTTTGCTCTGCATGCCGAGACACCAGGCGATACCGCGCTTAATGGCCTGCTCCTTATGTTTCTTGTCGCGGACCTTGATATCCTTGATGGCCAGCATGACAAAGCCGGAATCATCCACATCCGGATACCAGTCATTCAGAAATTCAAAAGCCCATCCGCCCGGTTCAAGTTCCGGAGCCTTGACCTGCCAATCACCCTTGCGACGCACCTCCAGGTCCAACAGCCACTGGGCTGCCTTCGTCAGGGAAGGATGATCGGTCGGAACGCCGGCCTCCTGCATCGCCACCAGCACCAGCGCCGTGTCCCATACCGGAGAAACACAGGACTGCAGCAGCAGACTATCTTCATCCTCGATACAGAAGTTTGCCAGTGCCTCCAATCCCTTCACAACGGCGGGATGGTCATTGGCGTAGCCCAGACAATTCAGCGCAAGAATCGCATTGAGCATGGCCGGCTGGATGCCGCCCCAGTCGCCGCTGGATTCCTGATGTTCCAGAATCCACTGTTCCGCAATCGCAATCGATTTTTTCTTATAGGGCCTGATCGGTGAGGACTCATAGACCTTCAGCAGGTGGTCGGCGCCGATGAAAAAGTTCTTCCAGGTCAGAATGCCGTCTTCCCGTGTGAAGGTATAGTCGGTCGGACGCGGCGGACGGACAAAAAGTTCCTGGACACGCGCGTTGGGCGGCAGCTTGCGAACCGGCTTTTCCGACATGACGACCGAAAGCGGTATAATCGTGGCACGGGCCCAGCTTGATAACTCATACATATTGAAATAGGCCCAGTTGGGCAGAAGCATCAGCTCAATCGGCATTGAAGGAACACCCAGCCAGGAGAATTCACCGAACAGAGCCAGAAATATTTTGGTAAAGACGCGGGTTTTAAGAATACCGCCCTTGGAAAGTATGAATTCGCGGGCCTTGAGCATTTCGGGACAGTCGGCAGAGTAGCCGGCCAGCTTGAGTGCAAAATAGGCCTCAACTGTCGCTGACAGTTCTCCGGCGCCCCCATGCCAGATGGCCCAGGAACCGTCTTCAGTCTGCTTGGATAGGATGTTTTTGGCCAATTTCCGTTCACGGACCTTGTCAACCATGCCCAGAAAATGGAACAGCATGATATATTCGGACGTGATCGTTACATTGGACTCTAGCTCAGCCCACCAGTAGCCGTCCGGCAGCTGTTCCCTGAAAAAGAAGTCCCGTGTCCTCTCGATCGCCTTGTCGAGCGGGCTTTTGGATTCCCCGACCATCTTTTTCCAGATTGAAGGCGGAAGATGGTGTACTTTTCCGCCTGATTTCTTGACTGCTTCTATGACCGGCGCGGCCGTCTCGGAATTAAATGATGTCAGTGCGGTTGATATCGGATATTTACTGGTGTTCATTCAAAAAAACTCCTCACGCAGCTGCTGTTAACAGCCGTGTGCAAAATAGGTATACCGAGCTTAAAGTGTGTTTTAATATCACATAACGGCCACAAAAGTATATTTTTTTCACATTTTCAGACACGCAATTGCAACAAAACCGTCAAAAAAACGGAATTGAGATTTGCCTCCGCCGTATCCGGTATGCTATACAGGACAATAGTTTATCACCTTGAAGTAACCAGGAGTATACCCACACCATGTTGACCGGAAAACAGAAACGCCACTTGCGTGCCCTCGGGCACAAATTGAAACCCCTCATCCAGATCGGCAAAAAGGAAATTGAGGCTGCACTTATAGACGAGACCAATGCGGCCCTTGACCACCATGAGCTGATCAAAGTCAAGATTCTGGAAAGCTGTCTGCTTGACAAGCACGAAGCATCCGAAACACTGTCCGGGGCCTGCAATGCCGATGTAGCCCAGATTCTGGGCAAGACGTTCCTGTTATACCGTCCCGCCAAAACGCCAGTTATCATCCTGCCTGCAGCCGATAAACCTGAAAAAGCAACCA
Organism: uncultured Geobacter sp.; assembly: GCA_964420435.1. Classification (GTDB taxonomy): domain Bacteria; phylum Desulfobacterota; class Desulfuromonadia; order Geobacterales; family Pseudopelobacteraceae; genus JACRCG01. Next base: position 49,461 of record CAYQTC010000013.1, on the reverse strand, counting down.
AGGCATGAAGATAAGGTCAGTTCTGTTTGATCTTGATGGCACACTGGTAGACTCACTGGATGACCTGCTGGATGCAGTCAATCATGTCAGGGGGGAGTTTGTACTGCCATCGCTGGATTCCGCAGGAGTACGTGCAATGATCGGCAAGGGCGCTCTCAATCTTATCCGGAGGGCTCTGCCGGACAGCAGCGCCCCGGATATTGATCGCGCCCTGCAGCTTTTTCTTGACTACAATGAAGCACACATTGTGGACAAAAGCAGTCTTTATCCCGGCGTTACCGAGATGCTGGATGAACTGCGAAGCAAGGGTTTTCTTCTGTCAGTCATCTCAAACAAGAACGAGAATCTGAGCAGAATGATACTTGAGTCACTGGGCATTCACGACCGTTTCGAGAGCATCTCCGGCGGCGACACCTTCCCGGAGTGCAAACCCTCCCCGCTCCCGCTGCTGCGCGTGATCGAACAGCAGGGAGTCGCACCGCAAGAGTGCATCATGATTGGTGACAGCATCAATGACATCCAGGCCGGTAATCTGGCCGGCATCGTAACGATAGGCTGCAACTGGGGCTACGGCGCCAGTGAGGAACTGAATCAATCCATGTTTATCGCAGACTCATGCGAGAATCTGCTCAGAACGATATTGCATCTGGAGCTGGCATAATGAACGGCTGGAGCGGAAAAATACTCCGGGTTGACCTGACCAGTGGCTCCTGCGACAGAGAAGACATTCCCCGTCAACTGCTGGAGGAATACCTGGGAGGGCGCGGTCTGGGAGTGCGGATGATGCGGGACTATTTCCACCTGGATCCTTTTGACCCGGCCATGCCTCTGATCTTCGCAGTCGGCCCGTTGTGCGGCACCCCGGCGCCCACCGCCGCCAGAATGACAGTAGTCTCACGCTCCCCGCTGACCGGCACGGTCTGCGACTGTTCAGCCGGAGGGCGTTTTGCCTGGAGACTCAAGGCCAGTGGACTGGATGCGATTTTCATTACGGGAAGAAGCCCTGAGCCGGCAGCTTTGACAATCAGCGGAGACAGGGTCGAAATCATACAGGCCGGGACACTGTGGGGCTGTGACGTTTCCACCACTGTGGCAGCACTGAAAGAACGCGGCAGCGTGGCGACCATCGGGCCGGCCGGAGAAAACGGTGTGCTCTATGCCAACATCGTGACCGGTGAAGGCAACTGCGTCGGACGCGGCGGCCTGGGAGCCGTGATGGGCAGCAAGAATCTCAAAGCGCTGACAATCGATGGTGATCAAAAAACGGAAACAGCCGATCCGGAGCGGTTCGACAAAGCCCGTCGTGACGTGACCAGGCTTTTCAAAGCCTCACCGGTCATTTTCGGGCCGCTGGGTATCGCCGAATTCGGCACTCCGGTGCTGGTGGATCTTATGGCCCAGCGACGCATGGCCCCCACAGCAAACTTCCGCAAGACATTCTTCGAATCATCCGGCAACTACTCCGGCCCGGCGCTCAAAGCCGCCTGCGGAGCGAAGAAAGACGGCTGCTACGGCTGCCCGATCCAGTGTAAAAAATCGTCGGCAGACGGCGACCACCTGCCGGAGTACGAAACCGCCTCACACTTCGGGGCACTCAACAATATTGACGACCTGCAGAGTATCGTTGCATCCAACCATCTCTGCAACGAGCTGGGACTGGACACGATCAGCGCAGCCGTCACCCTGTCAGCCTGGGGTGAAATCAGGGGGCGTTTCCCGACAGCGTCAGAGTTACCGGAGCTGTTGATGTCGATCGCCGAAAGGCGTGGCGACGGAGAATTGCTGTCTCTGGGGTCAAGGCGCCTGGCGGAACAGATGGGCAGACCGGAGCTTTCCATGAGCGTCAAATCCATGGAACTGCCGGCCTACGACCCTCGCGGCGCCTACGGCATGGCTCTGGCCTACTGCACCAGTGCCCGCGGCGGCTGCCATTTGCGCGCTTACCCTATCTCGCACGAAATCCTGCGCAAACCGGTCCCCACCGATCGTTTTTCGTTTTCCGGCAAAGCCCGCATCATAACGATTGCCGAAGATACAAATGCAACTATCGATTCGCTGATTGCCTGCAAATTCGCTTTCTTCGGGGCCAGCCTGGAGGAATATGCCGAACTTCTGACCGCCGCCACAGGCATCGAATACTCCCCCCAGCGCCTGAAGGAGATCGGTCGCAGAATCTGCCTTACGGAGCGTTTTTACAACTGTGCCAACGGTTTTTCCCGGAAAGACGACCTGCTGCCGGAGCGTTTCTTCAGCGAAGCCGGGACCAGCGGCGACGGAATCGAGATCCATCCCCTTGACCGGCAGCGTTTTGAAGAAGAACTGGACAAGTACTACCGCATTCGCGGACTGAATGCGGATGGTTGTTTTGACGACCCGGACTTTTTGAAAAAGCAGCCGTGAGCATCTTCGACGCCTTCAAACCAAAGAAAGTCACCGACCAGACACCGACCGGCAACCGGGGCACCGGGGCCCAAGGCGAAGAGATCGCGGCAAACTTCCTGATCGCGCGCGGCTATCGCATCCTGGAACGCAACTTCCGCTGCCGTGGCGGTGAAGTGGACATCATCGCCCGCGCTCCAGCCGACAAGAGCCTGGTTTTCATTGAGGTCAAGGCCAGGAAAGGCCTCAGCTACGGAGTACCGCAACTGGCGGTGACCCCCTTCAAGCAGCGCCAGATATCCAAGGCAGCCCTGACCTGGCTTTCGATAAAACGTCTGCACGACAGCAACGCCCGGTTTGACGTGATTGCAATTCTGTTGCATACTGACGCGCCGCACAACATTGAACATATTCAGAATGCTTTCGACCTGGCTTATTGAGGAGAATCCATGAATTTTACTGCCGTCCTGGCCCAGATCAAACCGAAACTGGGCTGTATCAAAGATAATCTGACGCTCATCGAGGAGCGCATCCAAAGTGCCAAAGAAGCCGGAGCCGATTTGGTGATGTTTCCAGAACTGGCTCTGACCGGCTACTTCCTGAAGGATCTGGTGCCGGAGGTGGCATTGCGGCTGGACGCTCCTGAAATCACCCGCCTGAAGGAACTGTCCCGGGACATCTCGATTGCGATCGGATTCGTCGAAGTTACCGATGACTACCGTTTCTTCAATTCGGCTGTTTATCTGGAGGATGGCGCCGTCCGGCACCTGCACCGCAAGGTCTATCTGCCGACTTACGGCCTGTTCGACGAACAGCGCTACATGGCCCGCGGAGAGCGTTTCCGGGCTTTTGACACAAAGTTCGGCCGGATGGGGATGCTGATCTGCGAAGACATGTGGCACCTGTCAAGCTCCTACATCCTGGCCATGGACGGCGCAGCCACGCTGCTCTGCCTTTCCAGCAGCCCCGGACGCGGAATCGAAGGGGAATCGCTCGGCTCGGCGAACGCCTGGCAGCAGCTGACATCAACCACTGCCATGTTCCTGAACTGCCGGGTTCTGTACTGCAACCGCGTCGGCTATGAGGACGGTGTAAACTTCTGGGGCGGCTCAGAATACGTTTCTCCGTCCGGTGAATCGGTCGTTCGCGGTAGAATTCTGGAAGAAGACCGTGTCACTGCGATGCTTGATGAAGGTTCGCTGCGCCGTGAGCGGATTTTTTCCCCCATGCTGCGTGATGAAAACCTGTTTGTAACCCTGCAGGAACTGCGACGCATCGAAATGGAAAGGGGGCGATAATGGCAGGATTAACAGCCAATACCGGACTATTGAGGCAGATACTGGTCGGTTTTGTGCGCGACGAAGTGCATAAGGTCGGTGTCAAGAAGGCTGTCCTGGGCCTGTCGGGGGGAATCGATTCGGCTCTGGTGGTATTCATCGCCGCCGAGGCGCTTGGCCCCGAAAACGTGCACGCGATCTGCATGCCCTACAAAACCAGCAACCCCGAAAGTGAAGCACACGCCAGACTAGTGGCGGATGCCTGCGGAGTCAACTTTTCGGTCGTGCCGATCACTCCGATGGTGGATTCATACTTCAGCATGTTTCCCGATGCCGACAACATGCGGCGCGGCAACAAAATGGCCCGCGAAAGAATGACGATCCTCTTTGATCATTCCGCACTGCTGCGGGCTTTGGTGCTGGGTACCAGCAACAAGACTGAGCTGCTGCTGGGTTACGGCACGCTCTACGGCGACATGGCCAGTGCGCTGAACCCGATAGGCGATCTGTACAAGTCCCAGGTCTGGCAGCTTTCGGAAGAGATGAATGTTCCCCGTGAAGTCATCGACAAAAAACCGTCCGCCGACCTGTGGGCCGGTCAGACCGATGAGGAAGAACTGGGATTTTCCTACCGTCAGGTGGATGAGCTTCTCTACCGCCTGGTGGATCTGCGCCTGACGAAAGCCGAACTGGCAGAGGAAGGTTTCGACAGCGAATTCACCGACAACATCTATGGAAAAATCCAGAACTCGCACTTCAAGCGTCGTCTGCCGGTAATTGCAAAGGTATCGAACCGCACCATCGACCGTGACTTCCGCTATTCAAGGGATTGGGGCAAATGAAATCCAACAGCAACAGCACGCTGGTTTACAGCAGCGACTCAGGCCGCATCAAGCAGGACAAGCCTGCCGGCAAACAGTCCTCTTCGCCCGCTGACGGAACAGTCCGACTGCGGCGAGAGGTCAAGGGGCGCGGCGGCGGAACGGTCATAGTCATCAGCGGTCTGCCGCTGGCAACACAGCAGATCAAGGAACTGGCTGGCGTTCTTAAAAAGAAGTGCGGCTGCGGAGGCACCATCAAGGATGGGGTCATTGAAATCCAGGGGGATCACCGCGACACACTGTTGGCTGAACTGCAGACGCGCGGCTTCAAGGTAAAACTGGCCGGCGGATGACTGGACAAGCTAAATCGCCCTGATTCTCTGGTAGGTATCAATCGTCTTCGAGTAAACATCCAGAACGGATTCGTAGGAAAGATTAAGAGACTTCATCTGCTCCGGGTCCAAATCACCTTCTGAATCGGTTTTGATCACCTGGTCCGAAATCTGGATCAGATTTATCATATTGTTGGTAATGCCGCCCAGGTTCCGGTTGTGATGATAACGGATAAGCATCTGGATCGACTCCGGATAGTTCCACTTTTTAGCTATCATGGCCCCAATCTCCGCATGTCGGTTCGTGAGCATTTCATCCAGCACACCCTGCTCAATGCTGAAATCCCTGGAGACACTCAGGATAACGGTTTTACCGATATCCAGCAAAAGCCCAACCATAAAAGCTTCCTCGGAATCAAGACCGCAGATGCCGGCCAACCCGCTGGCCATGAAGGCGGTTTTCAATGAATTGTCAAGAATAGCCTGCATCTGTTCCTGCGGCACATCCTTGAATTTCATTGATCTGACCTGTATCGCGGTAACCACATTCATGATTTCGCGCATTCCAAGTTTTACAATCGCAAGCTGCAGGGAGTCCACCTGTCCGGTTCCGCCATAGAAGGCGGAGTTGGCAATTTTCAGGATGCTGGAAGTAAGCACCTGATCCGTCATGATAAGCCTGGCCATTTCCTGAAAGGTGGCGTTGTCTTTCTGCATGAGTGTTGAAAGTTGGATAACCACTCCGGGCAGAACCGGAAGTTCAAAATCTTCATCAAAAAGTTTTTTGTTGATTGCCTCGAAGGCTTCGTCCCTGATACGCAAATCCCGATTCATCTCATCCAGCACACGTACAGCATCAAAGATAGCCCGACCGGTCTCCAGCTGAATCGGTCCATTAATCACCGCATCGGGAAGCGGAGTCGTTACGGAAACTGAAGCATTGCCGCATGAAATAACATCGACCAGCAGCATTTCAACCAGTTTGGCAAAGCTCTCGCTCAGTTCCCGGATAGTGATCAGATTTTTTTCAACCAGATAGCGGGTAAAAGACATATTGCAGTTCCGGCTTTCAATCAAAGCCTGGTAGGCCTTCGGGCCGCTCATGGCGCCGGCCTTTACCAGAAACTCTCCCAACCGTTTTCCCGGTTTGCGCGAAGCGGCGAAAATGATTTTGCCGGATTCCATGTAAAAAGTGATGTCATCCTCGTTTTCACGGGAGACAGCCACCACGCACGATATCCGGTTCATATCCGCCCACTGCAGGATATCATGAAGCGGCATGAAACTCAGATTTGCCTGCAATAGAACAGCCATTTTGCACCTGTGCATCCAAATGGGATCAAATCATAATGTAAATCGGACAAACGCTCTATCCTGACAAATCGCAGATTCCAAACTACCACAGGACACTATCAATATCAACATGTCAACCGGAAGAAAAAACGACGGAAGCCCCTGATTATAAGGGGCTTCCGAAGGACAAACCGTATCTGCCACATTACGAACGAGTGATTATTCCCTCACATACGTATCCATATCGGACTCGTGTACCATGCCCATCAGACGGGCATATTCGGACTCGATCATTACGTAGTGGTTGTGGGTTTCTCTGGCATTCAATTCGTAAACGGCCTTGATTTCTGAATCATCTACCGCCGAAGCCATTTCCAGCAGTGCTTCTTCAAGCTTTTTTTCCCGCTCCATAGCGGCTTCCATCGCCTTTTGTTCATTGAAGTCTTCGGAGATCAATCGGGATATGGTGGAGATCCAGCTCGATTCGTTATCAGGAGGCAGATTCAGAAACGCTTCAAGCGACGGTATATCAGTCCCGGTGTAAATTTTGTAAAAATGTCCGGCATGCTCGCGTTCCTCTTTGGCCAGAACATCAAAAATACGTCGTGCATCGGGATTCTTCATCTTCTGCGCACCAAGCTGATAAAAGTTCATTGCATTTTTCTCGGTCTGAATAGAACGCTTAACGGCTTCCTGTACATCGATACTCATTGTGTGCCTCCCTTATGAAATGAATTTTGCTAAATAATACCTCTTTAGTCCTATTTGTCAAGTCATTGATTATTTTAATACAGTCCAAAGCGGTTGACAGTGTCCCCTGGCGGCGTGTAAAAGTACCAGACATTTTTATGATAAATGGAGGGTTGAATAAATGGCAATAGAACCAAACAAGATAATCTATTCGATGATGCGGGTCAGTAAATTTTACGACAAAAAACCGGTCATCAAGGACATATCTCTATCGTATTTTTACGGTGCAAAGATTGGCGTACTGGGCCTGAACGGCTCCGGAAAGTCGTCTCTGCTGCGCATCATGGCCGGTATTGACAAGGAGTTCAACGGCCAGGCGGTATTGTCACAGGGATACACCGTCGGCTACCTGGAGCAGGAGCCGCGACTGGACGAAAGCAAGACCGTCCGCCAGATTGTCGAAGAGGGTGCCCAGGAAACAGTCGATCTGCTGGCTGAGTTCAACGGCATCACCGATAAATTTTCAGAACCGGATGCGGATTTTGAAAAACTGTGCGATCGGCAGGCAGAGCTGCAGGAAAAGCTCGACCATCTGGATGCATGGGATCTGGACAGCCGCCTGGAAATGGCAATGGATGCCCTGCGCTGCCCGGATGGCGACACGGAAGTCAAGGTGCTCTCTGGCGGTGAAAAACGACGTGTGGCACTCTGCCGCCTGTTGTTGAAGAAGCCGGACATCCTGCTTCTGGACGAACCGACCAACCATCTGGACGCCGAAACGATCGCATGGCTGGAACATCACCTTCACAGCTATGCAGGCACAGTCATCGCCGTTACTCATGACCGTTATTTCCTGGATAACGTGGCCGGATGGATTCTTGAACTGGATCGCGGTGAAGGCATCCCCTGGAAAGGCAATTACACCTCCTGGCTGGAGCAGAAGCAGAATCGTCTGGCAACAGAAGAAAAGCAGGAAAGCGAACGCCAGAAAACTCTGCAGCGAGAACTGGAGTGGATCAAGATGTCGCCCAAGGGACGCCACACCAAATCCCAGGCCCGCATCAGCGCCTACGAGGAACTGGCATCCGATACCGGTGAGAAACGGGCAAAAGAACTGGAAATCTACATCCCGGCCGGACCGAGGCTGGGAGATATTGTCATCGAAGCCAACGACGTGGCCAAGGGGTACGGTGATAGGCTTTTATTCGAGGGGATGAACTTCCGCCTGCCGCGCGGCGGAATCGTCGGCATCATCGGACCCAACGGCGCCGGCAAGACCACACTTTTCAGGATGATTACCGGACAGGAGCAGGCCGACGCCGGCTCGTTCCGTATCGGCGACACAGTGCAGCTGACCTATGTTGACCAGAGCCGCGACGCGCTCAATCCGGACAGAACAATCTGGGAAGAAATTTCAGAAGGTCAGGAAATGATCCAGCTCGGAAAAGCGGCGGTCAACTCCCGGGCGTATGTATCCCGTTTCAACTTTTCCGGCAGCGACCAGCAGAAAAAAGTCGGCATGCTCTCAGGCGGGGAACGCAACCGGGTGCATCTGGCGCGCATGCTGAAGAGCGGTGCCAACGTAATCCTGCTGGACGAACCGACCAACGACCTGGACGTCAACACGATGCGGGCACTGGAAGAGGCGCTGGAAAACTTCGGCGGCTGCGCTGTGGTTATTTCCCACGACCGCTGGTTCCTGGACCGTATCGCCACACATATCCTAGCTTTTGAAGGGGATTCGAAAGTGGTCTGGTTTGAAGGGAATTACTCGGAATATGAGGAGGATCGCAGGAAACGTCTCGGTGCAGCGGCTGACATCCCGCACCGCATCAAATACCGCCAGCTGACCAGATCCTGATTGAAACAGGGCATGCTTCAACCTGCCCCCGGTTTTTTCCAAGAGCCGGGGGCAAAGTTTTATGCTGAACGTTCAAAGCTGGCCTTCATCAGTTCGGCAAACGCAAGGCGGTCTTCCGGATCGGTGATGGCCGAAGACTGGTCCTCTATCAAAGCCAACTGCTCAGCAGTAAGAGGTTTTGGGGGAGGCATTTCCGGATACGAATCAGGCACCGGATTTTGAACCTTTCCGGCTTTGAGTACTACTTCACGAACGACCTCGCCACCCAGCCTGCTGTTGAGCTTTTCCTTAATCATTCCGGTCATGAATCTAAGTTCCTGAATCCAGGGAGCACTGGAAACGGCCACCGTCAGAGTGCCGTTGATGATCCTCAGCGGCTGGGCCCTTGCTGCCACAGTTGCACCCACCACTTCCGGCCATATCCGCCATATTTCGGCTTCACGCAAGCGTTCCGCCAGACCCAGGCCATGCAGACATTCCTGAATAAGACCCGGCAATGGCCGGGGATAAGGCATTCTAGGACGTTTTGCCATTTTGCTGTTTCCGGCGACTGATCAGCCCGCCTACAACCTGACCGGCAATCGAACCACCCAGCGTCAGGGGAATGAAATGCCAGCTGATGCCGGCCTTCAATCTGAATAGAACTATGAATGGAATCGGCAAATGTATCAAAAGAAACCACATGAAAGAATATTTTGCGTAGCTCTGACGGAGATAACCGCACGGTATGCTGATAATAAATGACAGGATGACGAGCCCGACAACGAGGATTGTGCCTTGCATGAACAGCTCCTTTTCAGGCATAGTAGGAAGTCACAATCTTTTTGTCAATCAGCTTTGCAATCAAACTCAAAAGTCAGGACGTTTATATATGGAGAATCGTACGATGGTTCAGGACGGACAGTTGCTGGCGGTATTTAATTCGGCTCACCGTGTAATGAAAGCGGAAAGTGTTCTCAAGGCGAAATCGCTGCCGATATTGCTTATCCCGGCGCCGCGTGCTCTTTCAGCCGACTGCGGTCTGGCCATCCGTTATAACGAAGATTCCGGAAACGAAATTCTGAAAGTGCTCAACGACGAAAAACTTTTGCCGGCTTTCATTTGCAGGCGGATTTCCGCTAATAAATATGAAACAATATGGAATGAAGGCGACGAAACACCAGCAAATTCTGAGGTAATTTGATTATGAATACTATTGACTGTAGGAACATGGCCTGTCCCGCCCCTGTAGTAACGGTAAAAAAAGCCCTGGAACAGCATGCCGAGATACAGGTTCAGCTTGACGACGGAGCTCCTCGTGAAAACGTAGCCCGCTTTGCCGGCAACAGGGGTTACGATATCCATGAAGAACGTATTGACAACGGCTGGAAATTGACTATCAGGCAGGGAAACAGCTTCCGGGCTGTCGAGGCTGGTTCTGCAGCCGATGACACAGTATTCATGATCACATCCGACCGCCTGGGTGACGGACCTGAAGAACTGGGGCGCCTGTTGATGAAGAATTTTATCTTCACTTTGCTGGAGAGCAGTAACATGCCGTCACGAATGCTGTTTCTAAACAGTGGAGTACGTCTTACTACAGAGGGTTCTGAAGTTATAGAGGCATTGGACAAACTGGCCGGAATGGGTGTTGAAATCTTTTCGTGCGGTCTTTGCCTGGACTACTTCGGCATCAAGGATAAACTGCGTTCCGGAGCCACAACCAATATGCTCGCAACAGTGGAAGCACTCCTTTCTACAGCACGGGTAATACGGCTTTAAAAACAAATAGTTCTTGACAGTCATCGTGGCAAGCCTTTATAGTGATCCCCTTTTGGGATATATCATAAGCAGGGACATAAATATTCAAGATGTTTGACAGCCTATCCGACAAACTGGAATCAGCCTTTAAAAAACTTCGCGGCCTTGGCGTGATGTCCGAGGACAACATCAAGGATGCTTTGCGTGAAGTCCGTCTGGCGCTTCTTGAGGCTGATGTCAACTTCAAGGTTGTCAAGGATTTCGTAGAGAATGTCCGCCTTAAGGCTATCGGTACAGAGGTTATGGGCAGCCTTTCGCCGGGTCAGCAGGTTGTAAGAATTGTACATGATGAACTGGTTGCGATCATGGGCGGCGGAGAGGACAATTCCCTCGACCTGGCAGCAAAACCTCCCGTAGCAATCATGATGGTCGGACTGCAGGGTGCCGGCAAGACTACCACATGCGGCAAGCTGGGCAATCTGTTAAAAAAACAAAAACGACGTCCGCTACTTGTTCCGGCTGACGTTTATCGTCCTGCCGCAATTGAACAGCTTAAAACAGTCGGTCGTCAGCTCGGTCTTGAAGTTTTCGACTCTTCGGCCGACCAGAAGCCGGTAGATATATGTAACAGCGCCATGCGTTATGCAGAATTGAACGGCTACGATACGGTCATCCTCGACACCGCAGGACGTCATCAGATCGACGACTTCCTGATGAACGAACTGTCCGAAATCAAGGCCGCTGTTCAGCCCCGTGAAATTCTGTTTGTAGCCGACGCCATGACCGGCCAGGAAGCGGTCAATGTTGCCGGCGGATTCAATGATCGCCTGGAGATCAGCGGCGTTGTCCTGTCCAAACTGGATGGTGACGCAAAAGGTGGAGCCGCCCTGTCGATCAAGGCGGTCATCGGCAAGCCGGTAAAGTTCGTCGGACTGGGAGAAAAGCTGGATGCCCTTGAGGTTTTCCACGCCGATCGTCTCGTTTCGCGCATACTCGGCATGGGCGATGTTCTCACCCTGGTGGAAAAAGCCCAGGCCGTTTTTGATGAAAAGGAAACTGCTGACCTTCAGAAGAAGATGAAGAAGAACCAGTTTGATCTGGAAGATTTTCTGGCTCAGATGCAGCAGATCAAGAAATTGGGATCGATGGAATCGATCATGGGCATGATCCCCGGCATGGGCAAGATGATGAAGCAGATGAAGGGAGCCCAGCCCAGTGAGAATGAAATAAAGCGGATTGAGGCGATCATCCGCTCCATGACTCCCGGCGAGCGTTCCAATCACGGCATCATCAACGGCAGCCGCCGTCTTCGCATAGCCAAGGGAAGCGGTACGACCGTGCAGGAAGTCAACCAGTTACTGAAAAGATTCACGGAAGCACAGAAGATGATCAAGCAACTCCAGAAACTGGGCCCCAAAGGACTTATGAAAGGCCTGGGTGGCCTCGGCAAGGGAATGATGCCGTTCGGCTGACAAACAAAACCGCACTACGGTTTATACCAACATCGCAGAAGGAAAAATCAGGAGGAATTACAAATGGCAACAAAAATCAGGCTTGCTCGCGCAGGTGCTAAAAAAAGACCTTTTTATCAGATTGTAGTTGCTGACGAGCGTTGCCGCAGAGATGGCCGTTTTATCGAGAATGTCGGCACATATGACCCGACCAAGAATCCGGCTGTAGTAAAACTGAACAACGAAAAAGCTCAGGCCTGGCTTGACAAGGGCGCTCTGCCCACCGATACAGTTCGCCAGATCCTGAAGAATGCAGGTCTGCTTGACAAGGTGGCAGCACCGGCCGCATAAAGTATCCAGATCCCCCGGTCCGCCGGTCATTCAATATGAGCAGAGGATACCGCCATGAAGACACTTGTTGAAACCATCGCAAAGGCACTGGTAGATGATCCGGCCCAAGTAAATGCCACCGAGGAGACGGAAGAGGAAACTCTGGTCATCAAGCTGACCGTCGCCAAGGAAGACATGGGACGCATTATCGGCAAGGAAGGACGAACCGCCAAGGCGATACGCACTATCCTTAATGCAGTGTCCACCAAGGACAACAAGAAGGCGATTCTCAAGATTGTTGAATAAATGATAAATCAGGATGAATTGATTCCGGTAGCCAAGATAAGTGGTACTCATGGAATCAAGGGACATTTGAAAGTATTTTCTTATTCAGGGAATATTGACAGTCTGCAGCACTCCGGCACTGTTTTCCTGAAAGGAAAAACCGGACTGTTGCAGGAATTCAGAATCAGCAGTGTTTCTGCCCATGGCGGCGGATTCATTCTTTCACTGGACAGTTTTAATGATATAAATCAGGTTTTGTCGTTTGTGGGAAGTGAACTCTGTCTCAAGCGTAGTCAACTGCCTGAACCGGACGAAGATGAGTATTACTGGCGCGACCTGATCGGACTTGAGGTCGTTACCGACCTGGGCGTTCATCTCGGACGGATAGTCGATATTTTTGAAACCGGCAGCAGTGATATTTATGTGGTGCGCAATGATGACAGGGAATATCTGATTCCCGCAATTGCCGATGTTATTTCACATGTCGACATTTCCGGAAATAAAATGGTTATCACGCCACTGGACGGCTTGCTGGATCTATGAGATTTGACATATTGACCCTCTTTACAGGGATGTTCAACGGCCCTTTTGATGAAAGCATCATCAAAAGGGCCCGAGACAAACAGCTCATTGACATTGCGTTGCACAATATCCGCGATTACGCCACTGATCGCCACCAGACCGCAGATGATTCGCCTTATGGGGGCGGTGCCGGAATGGTCATGAAGACTGAGCCGCTCTCAGCCTGTATCGTGGCGGTAAAAAAGCAGCGGCCCAACTCTACAGTAGTGCTGACATCTCCGCAAGGACGTCCGCTGACCCATCGTGTTGCATCGGAACTGGCACAAAGGGATGGCCTGATCATAGTTTGCGGAAGGTATGAAGGAATCGACGAAAGAATCCGCACCCTTTACGCTGAGGACGACATATCTCTTGGCGACTTTGTACTGTCAGGCGGTGAAATCGCAGCCATGGCAATTGTGGATGCCACAACCAGACTGATTCCGGGTGTTCTTGGAAGTGGAGATTCGGCCGACTATGATTCCTTCGGAGATGGGCTTCTGGAGTATCCGCAATATACGCGTCCACCTGTTTTCGAGGGGCTGAATGTTCCGGAAACACTGCTCTCCGGCAATCACGAACTGATCAGAAAGTGGAGGCGTAAGGAATCTTTACGCAAAACCCGCCAACTGCGACCGGATTTGCTTTCTGAAGTTACGCTGACCAGGGAAGACTTGCAGATGCTTAAAGAGATCTCGCTGGAGGATGCTGCCGGTGAGTAATAATCTGGCTATAGCGCTTTTGCATTACCCGGTATACAACAAGCATAAAGAAGTTGTAACTACGGCTCTGACGAACCTTGACCAGCATGATATTGCGCGTTCTTCCAAGACATTCGGTCTTGAGAGATTCTACATCGTGACCCCCTCCGAGGAACAGCGCCGACTTGCAGAACGTATAAGCGGACACTGGCAGAACGGATGGGGAGCCGATTATAACCCGGACCGGCGCACCGCTTTGGATATAGTTCGAGTATGCCCGACGCTGCAATCAGCTGTTGAGGATTATCAAAGCGGCTTTAGCAAACCGGTCAAGGTCGCCATTACCGGTGCAGCAGAACGGCCCGGTTCAATTTCTCTGGCGGTTTTCAGGCAGTATCTGGAAGATGTTGATCAACCTTATCTTCTGCTTTTGGGAACGGGTTGGGGACTTACCGAAGAGTGTTTTGAAAAAGCTGACCACATACTTCAACCAATCGCAGGAAACGGAACATATAACCATCTCTCAGTCCGCTCGGCAGCCGCAATCATGCTAGACAGACTGAGGGGCGCACTTTAAACGAAGGCAGACAAACTAAAACGAGTAGCATTATACAGGAGGAAGGTAAGCAATGAATACCATCGATTTTTTAGAATTTGAACAAATGAAAAAAAACATCGTCCCTTTCAAGGTTGGCGATACTGTAAAGGTTCATGTAAAGATTGTTGAGGGCGACAAGCAGCGTATCCAAGCCTATCAGGGTGTTGTAATAGCACGCCAGAAGGGTGGAGTTCGCGAGACTTTTACCGTCCGCAAGATTTCGAACGGTATCGGAGTCGAAAGAACGTTCCCGATTCACTCACCAAGCATTGAAAACATCGAAATCATGGTTCGCGGACATGTACGTCGCGCCAAGCTTTACTATCTGCGCAAACTGCGCGGCAAGGCAGCCAGGATTCGCGAGAAGAAATACGTACCTGTTGCAAAGTAGTTAACAAAGCCCCGCTGATGCGGGGCTTTTTTTGTAAGTATTTTTTATACAGATGAACCCTTCGATTAATGTGTCACTACATCAGGATCGGATAGACAATGTCACAACAACAAAACCTTTTCACCATTCTCCCATCGGATACTCTGGCTTTTGAAAGAGCAGCATGCATTCAAGGGTTCCAGATCATTGCCGGTGTTGACGAAGTCGGACGCGGACCGTTGGCCGGACCGGTAATGGCTGCGGCGGTAATACTTCCAAAGGGACTTCATATACCAGGCATCGACGACTCAAAAAAGCTGTCTCCGCTTAAACGTGAAATATTATTTGAAGTTATTACTGCAAAAGCACTTTCTATAGGAATTGGAATAGTCAAACCGGAAGTAATCGACAACATCAACATCCTGCAAGCCACCCGCCTGGCAATGCTGAATGCGGTTGAACAGTTGGATCCGCAGCCCGATTATCTGCTGATCGACGGTATCACAACTATTAATTCCCGAATTACACAGAAAACAGTCAAGAAGGGTGATTCACTCAGCCTCTCGATCGCCGCAGCATCCATCATTGCCAAGGTTACACGAGACAGATTGATGGTAGAAATGGACCGACTATATCCGGGTTATGGTTTTGCCGCCCATAAGGGTTACGGCAGCGTCCTGCATATGGAAGCGATTCGACAACTGGGCCCTTCACCGATTCATCGCCTGACTTTTGGCGGCGTAAAGGAACACGTGGCATGTCTCTCTTCCTGATAACATTTCTTTCCCTTTACGGAGGGATGAATGCTTATGCATTCTTCAGGGTGCGATCGGCATTTTCACCCGGATCAGCAATGACAGGCGTACTGGCGGCATGGATGCTGACAATGACCGTCGCGCCGCTTCTGGTTCGTTTTTTTGAGCAGACGGGGATGGATAAAACGGCCCTATTGATCGCTTGGCCTGGATACATCTGGATGGGGTTCTTGTTTCTTTTCGTATCGTCACTTCTGCTGATGGAGACGGTTTGTGTAATTAACTGGCTGTCAAACCGGACTTACTCTTTCGCTAGCAATGGTATTCTGTCCGCTGCAGGCAGTTGCAGGCTGGCGTTGCTGACAGCCTTAGCTGCAAGCATTTATGCCGGTTTCGAAGCAAACCGGATTCAAAGTGATCACGTAACAATCATTTCCAGCAAGCTTCCGGCCGGCACTCCAAAAATCAGAATCGTACAGGTTTCCGATATACATATCGGACTTTTACTCCGGGAAAAACGACTGGAAGGTATTCTGAAAACCGTACGCGGGGCACAGCCCGATATTCTGGTTTCGACCGGTGACCTGGTGGACGGCCGACTCACTAAAGAAGCTGGTTTGCCACATCAGGTAAAAATGGCCGCCATGCTGGCATCGCTATCAGCTCCATCAGGTAAATTTGCCGTAACCGGCAACCACGAAGCCTATGCCGGACTGCAGCAGGCGATCGCCTTCACCCGTTCAGCCGGCTTTACAGTTCTGCGCAATCAGACCATACAACTGCCAATCGGCATAAATATAACCGGCATTGACGACCCTTCTGTAAAAAGAAATATGACTGGTACTAGAGCATCTGAAAAAGCACTTCTTGAAGCCGTTTCCGGAAACTCTTTCCATCTTTTCCTCAAGCACCGGCCATTCATTCAACCCGAAAGTGATGGACACTTCGATCTGCAGCTTTCAGGTCACGTACACAAAGGTCAAATATTTCCGTTTAATTTGATCGTAAGACTGAAACACCCTATCCCCTGTGGAACGACAACGACCGCAACCGGTTCGCGAATCCATGTATCACGCGGCACCGGAACCTGGGGGCCTCCGATGCGACTGTTCGCACCACCGGAAGTGACCGTGATCGACATTGTTCCGACCGCAGGATAATCCGATGCATCAGCGCTTCAGATAGCGTTCAACAGCCCGGTTGTGTTCATCCAGTGTTCGGGAAAACTGGTGGGTACCATCCTGACGGGCAACAAAATACAGGTAATCGGTACGTAGCGGGTTCAGTGCGGCATGAATAGCATCGCTACCCGGATTGCCGATCGGGCCGACCGGCAACCCTTTGTTGAGATAGGTATTATAAGGCGACGGATTTTGAATGTCGGCCTTTGTCACTTTACCCGAGAAGGCCCGGACACCATAGACGGCCGTTGGATCACTCTGCAACGGCATTCCTATCCGCAAGCGGTTATGGAATACCGACGAGATCAGCGGTTTTTCCTCCGAGGAGACCGCCTCTTTTTCAATAACCGATGCCAGCGTAACAACCTCATGACGCGACATTCCGGCCGTTGTTACACCGCTTTTAGCTATCTCTGAATACTTCTTTTCAAACTGGGCCACCATCTGGGCAATCAGTTGCTCTTCGGTTCCGCTTCGCGACAGATTATAGGTGGCCGGATAAAGATAACCTTCCACACTCTGCAGTTCCCCCCCCAGTCGCGATAACAGAGCCGTATCACGGCATTGTGCCAGAAACTTATCTTTCTTGAAATAGCCCTTCTGCTCCAGCAGTTCTGCCGCCTGATAGATCGAATACCCTTCCGGCAGGGAAAATTTCCGGTAGTCAACATCACCTGCAGCAAGCTTTTTCAGAATCTGCGACGGCAGCATACCGTCATTGAAACGGTACTCCCCGGCCTTTAGTCTGTGTGCCTGACCCTTCAGGCGGGTCAACAGCACAAAATGCCAAGCACTGCGGATAACTCCGCCAGATTTGAGCTCATCAGCCAGCTTGCGGATTCCGCTGCCCGGCGGAAATGAAACGTCACGCACAACCGAACCGCTTCCGGGTGGAGAAAGACTGCACATCAGGTACCACAGCAGCAGAGATGTAAGGCAGATCCGAACGGCGGACACAATCAGGAATTTAACGGGTAATTTGGCGGGAAACATGGCTGCATTATGTTGCTAAATCGGCTGCGAGTCAAGTCCGGGCTGTACATTGACATGACGAAACGATACGATTACAACAAGTGGATAATAAAATACTGAAATGAGAATGAACATGACAAATGACCTATGGCCAAAATGCAAAGGACTTGCCCAACAAGCCGCTGTCAGGCAGCATATTGCCAGTGAAACAAAACGTCAGGACAATAGATCTCCCTATCCGGAAGCGATAAATCTTCCATTTAACTATTCATCCATATCCCGAGAATTTAAATTCCTTACTCACGACGACAGCCTGCCGGGCGAAGAATGCTTTTGGGCCATTATCCAGGGCAACAACGCTGTGATTGAGGAAACCCCTTCCGGAGCAGTATTGCCGTACGGCCCGCTTCCGGAATGGCTGACACACCATCATACTCCGCTGCTGATCGGCATCTGGCAAGGCAAACCCCTTTACGCCCTGTCCATCAGCAGCAGCCTTCAGCTGCAGCTGCCATTCATGGCCGAACCCTTCAACGCGTCCGGCGATGTCCTTGATATCCAGACACTGACCCTGGCTGGGCTTGCCAGGCAGATCCTGCACTGGGAACGGCAAAGCCGTCACTGCCCACGTTGCGGAGCAGAAACTGAACGCCTAACCAGCAGTTGGGGCAAACAGTGCAGATCCTGCAATTACAGCCATTTCCCGCATATTCATCCCTGCGCTATCATTCTGGTCAAACGGGACGATCAGATTCTCCTGGCCCGCAAAGCGGAGTGGGCACCCGGAAGATTCGGCCTTGTGGCCGGTTTTCTCGAATTCGGCGAATCGCTGGAAGAGTGCGCCATGCGCGAAGTGCGGGAGGAAACCGGCATTGAGATCTGCAATGTCCGCTATGTCGGGAGCCAGAACTGGCCTTTTCCGGCCCAGTTGATGGCCGGCTTTGTGGCCGATTATGCCTCCGGTGAAATTACGGTTGCCGCCGATGAACTGGAAGATGCCCGCTGGTTCCCGCTCGATGCCCTGCCTGCCCTGCCCCCCTTTCGGAGTATCGCTCGCTGGATAATAGACAACTTCAAATAACCCATTCGGAACCTTAGATGAGGCATTTATTCAGGTGCGTCATTTGCAAGTAGCTGTAATTTGTCACATCTGCAACGGCACGCTATTTGCGGTTAAATTACAAGCATCGCACAGATCTATGAAGGAGGCTGAACGTGAAACGAATATTATTGATATGCCTGTTACTACTGGTAATGATTGTACCAACGATATCTCTTGCCGCTGACACAGGACCGGCCAGAATAAGAATGATGGACGGTGACGTTCTGTTCCGCACGCCGGATTCCGACGAATGGCTGCTTGCAGCAATCAACACCCCTCTTGACGAGGGAGATGCGATCTGGTGTGCCGACAGTTCTAAAGCTGAGATACAACTTGCCGACGGCAGCATTATACGCATAGATGAAAGATCACAGCTGGATATACTGGCCAACGAAGATGGATTCATACATCTGCATCTGGCGGCAGGCAGGGCATATGTCAGGACAACCCAGACCAGAGCCGGCAACACACTTCAGATCGACGCCGACGACACTACCGTTCTGCCGGCCGCACGCACAAAACTCAGGATAGACATCCTGCCGTACTATCAGGAGGATGTTTCGATTTTCAAGGGGTCTGCTTATGTGGAAGGCAACGGCAGCCGCACAAAAGTACGTGCCGGAGAACATATAGCGCTGGAGGAAGGTCATAGTGCACTGCTTTCCCTTAATCCGCCTGACGGTTGGGAGAACTGGAATATGGATCGTGACAGGGAACAGTCCCGATCGGCCAGGTCTGATTCATATCTTCCTGATGAGCTTAGCGCTTTTTCGGCCGAAATGGACTCGAATGGCAGATGGGTACGCGTCCAGGAATACGGCATGGTCTGGCGACCTACCGTAATCCTCTCCAATGACTGGGCGCCCTATCGCAGTGGGCGCTGGATATGGAAAGGAAGTGATTATGTCTGGATTTCCTACGAGAACTGGGGCTGGGTCCCTTACCACTACGGCCGTTGGGCGGTGGTCAGCGGCCTGGGCTGGTGCTGGGTTCCACCTGCAAGGGGTGATGTCTACTGGGGACCGGGTTATGTTGGATGGTATCGCACCGGCAGCCACGTTGGCTGGACTCCGCTGGCACCAGGCGAAACCTTTTATGGCCGGCGTCACTATGGCCGCAACAGCGTCAACATTACAACGACTACCGTAAACACAGGAAATATAGTGTACCGAAATCGGCAGGTCCGCGGCGGTATGACAGTCCTGCCTCAAAATGATTTTTTAAGAGGAAGAGTTGTATCACAGCCATCATCCCGCAACACATCGGTGTCGGTTTCGGTCTCGCTCGGCAGCCCGCGTATCCATCCGCTGCGCGAGACACGCATGCCGATTGTCAAGCAGACTCCTCCCAGAGTGGCACCTCCTGTGATCGTGCGACGAGACAACCGTGAACTGCGCCAGCGTTTTCCGAGAGTAACCCCTCAAAATGAATCAAGGCGAGGTCAGCAGCAAACAATAACGACAGCACCGTCATCCCAGCAGCCGCACACAAGGGCAATACAAACAGCACCACCGGTGGCGGTGCCTGTTGAAAACCGGGTAAATCCGCCAGTTCAGCCTGAGAGATCTCAACAACGGCGTGAAGAAAGACGGCAGCATTCACCTGTACCGCAGGCTGTTGTACCGCAGGCTGTTGCTCCGCAGGCTTTGCCGCAGCAGCCTGTGTCGCCGGCGCCTGCAGCAGTTCCCAAGCAGAACGGCCAGCCGCAACGTACGCCGACCGCCACAATGCCGACAGGTCAGCCTTCTCCAGCAGTAGCACAGCCTCGCGGAGAACGAATTCCCCCCGCAGCACCTCAGCCGGCAATTGCAGCGCCGGCAGGTTCAACGCCACAACGTGCCGAAAAACCACGTAATGAACTTAACCCTCAGGAGCTAAGACAGAGAAAAATCTGGAGAGTCAATACTCCTGAGGAAGTTCGGGAGCAGGATCAGAAGGAAAAAGGAAACAAGGGCAGAGAACACAGGGAAAGATAGGTACATTTCAATTATTACGTCAATCAAGGACGGCAACGGAAAATGCCGCCCTTGATTTGTCTGATCTGAAAACTGTTATTTTAATCAGCCATCACATGTCCTGCAATAGTCATAGCGATCTTTTCGGGTGAATTTCGGTCATTATTGAACAGAACGTCGTAATGAGACGAGTCGTGGTCGTCCTGGCCTAAGAAATCTTTTGAAAAGTGATCACGCAATCGCTGCTGCTTTTCTACTATTCTTTCGGCATCCTCAGTTGAAACACCTAGTCTTCGGGCAATGCTTCCGATTTTAAAGTTATGCGAGGCATAGAGTCTGTAGTGGTGAGCGTTTTCAAAATGACTGGTAATTATGGCGCCGCCCAACTCTACGATAATGACGTTGCCCTGCTCCGCCAGAGAAACAACGTGGCGGCACAACAGACGGAAATAGTCCTGATCACTTTTCCAGCGCGGAGAGAACGTTGCCAGCACCTCGTTCAGGATGCGGTTTTTCTCTCCCAGTCCCTGCAGGATCTCTTCAGAAATGTTATGCCGCCGAGCCACTTCTTCCAGAACGGCCTTGTCTATCAGCACCCATTCCTCGCCGGTTTTACGAATCATCGTCTCGCGCAGAAGTTCCGCTACCGGATAGCCTTCACAGCCGTACTCCCGCGATATGGTCAGGCAGGGTCGCCTTTTAGGCTTGACATGCTTCGAGCCGGCTTTCAGCTTTTTCTGGCGATTGTATTCCTCCAAAGAGCCGATTCTTAAATCGACTGACGGTATCAAAAGATTGTCCGGCATCCCAAACTTCTCCTTTCTCAATTTCAATTCTCTGTAACCATATAAACAGAAACCTGCTGGCTCCGTTGAAAGATCGGCAGGTTTCTGTTTTTAAATCAAGTGGCTTTGTAATTTCAAGTCATGTTCCAGATTGCCATTTCAAGAATATCCTTCCAGCTTTTACCGATCTCGTTGACTACGGTCGGCTCGAAACCGCAGTGCATCATACACTGGGCACAACGTGGGTCCTTACCTACCCCGTATTTTTCCCAGTCGGTCTTTTCCATCATTTCCTTGAAAGTAGGATAGTGTTCGTCAGTGATCAGATAACAGGGGGCTTTCCATCCTCTCGGATTGCGGGTCGGGTTGCCCCAGGGGGTACATTCCAGCTTCTTTTCCCCTTTGAGGAAGCGCAGATACATAGGAGTCGAAAAGAAACGGTGCTTTTTGCTCATCTCGTAGACATCGGCAAATTTCCGCTCTATATCACGCCGTTCCAGGAACAGTTTCTCACCGACCGCCTCATAGCCGAAGCCGGGTGCAACCAGCAATCCGTCAACACCGATCTCTTCAAGATGGGTGAACAGCATCTCAATTTCGACCAGATCGGTTTCATTGAAGATGGTTGTGTTGGTGCAGACCCTGAAACCCAGTTTTTTTGCCTTTTTGATAGCTTCCATGCCGATTTTGAAGGCGCCTTTACGCTCCAGAATCCGGTCGTGGGTTTCTTCCAGACCATCCATATGGACGTTGATAGTGAAGTTTGGATGTGGCGTCATGGAATCGAGGGCTTTTTCGAGCAGAATACCGTTGGTGCAGAGATATATATGTTTGCCTCTATTGAGGATTTCTCTGATCAGATCATAAATATGAGGATACAGAAACGGCTCACCGCCGGTGATTGTAACGACCGGTGCCGGACATTCATCCACAGATTTGAGACAATCATTAAGACTCATCATCTCCTGAATAGTATCAGCATATTCGCGGATACGACCACATCCGGAACAGGCCAGATTGCAAAGGTGGGTCGGTTCCAGCATCAGCACCAGCGGATATTTATCGACCTTGTTGAGCTTGTTGCTGACAATATACTTTGTCAGATCATAGTTGAGACGCATCGGAAAACGCATTGACTTACTTCCTTTCGATTTTTGCTGCAATGTCTTATTTAATTTACTCCACCATCGGCATTCAAAAATTACTTTAAATTATCGTTCCCAGATCTCTTTCTTGTCCTTACCCAGATAGGCGCGCTTGACTTCGGCATTTTCCAAAAGGTCTTCCGCCGCCCCTTCCAGAATAACCTTACCGGTTTCCAGCACATAACCTCGGTCAGCCAGCTTCAAAGCCGCTTTTGCATTCTGCTCCACAAGCAGTATGGTAGTGCCGTTTTCCTGACGCAAGCGTTCCAGAACCCGGAAAATTTCCTGTACGACCAGCGGTGCCAACCCCATGGAAGGTTCATCCAGCAGCAGCAGTTTCGGATTTGCCATCAGGGCCCGGCCGATGGCCAGCATCTGCTGTTCACCACCAGACATCGTGCCTGCCAGCTGTTTACGCCGCTCCTCAAGACGGGGAAACAGGCTGAAGACTAGATCCATATCCTTGTGGATAGCAGATTTGCCTTCACGACTGCGGTAGCGCAGATATGCGCCCAGTTCCAGGTTATCCTCAACGGAAAGCGGCTTGAAGACCTGCCGCCCCTCCGGCACCTGGGAAATCCCAAGTTTCACTATTCTGTCCGGCTGCAAAGCCGCCACCTGCTCCTTGCGGAACATGATCTCTCCGCCCGAAGCGGGTGTTACACCGGATATCGTGTTGAGAACCGTGGTCTTGCCGGCACCATTGGCGCCGATCAGGGTCACAATTTCTCCCTCGCCCAGATGCAGCGAAACATTCTTCAGTGCGTGAACCTTACCGTAATAGGTATTGATGTTTGTTAATCGCAGCATCAGTCGTCATCCCCTAGATAGGCTGCAATAACCTCCGGATTGTCCTGAATCTCACGCGGCGTCCCTTCGGCCAGCTTCCGGCCGAGATTGAGCACGACAATCCGGTCGCAGATATCCATGACCAGCTCCATGTCATGCTCCACCAGAACGACCGTAATACCCAGATCCCGAATCCGCTGGATCAGTTGGGCCAGGCCCAGGGTTTCTTGACTGTTCAGACCGGCGGCCGGCTCGTCCATCAGAATAATGCGCGGCTCCACCGCCAGTGCCCGAGCGATCTCCAGAAGGCGACCCTTGCCGAACGGAAGATTTCCGGCTGTTACGTCAGCCAGATCTGTAATTCCGGTAAATTCCAGCCATTTCATTGAAGCTTCGCGGATCCGGCGTTCTTCAGAAATGCTCCAAGGCATTTTGAGTGCGCAGGACAAAAGGCCGCTGCTGCTTTTGGTGTGCATGCCGACCATGACGTTTTCATGCACGGTCATGCCGCCGAACAGCTCGATATTCTGGAAGGTGCGAACCATGGCAAGTCTGGCCAGACGTTCCGGCGGCATACCGGAAACATCCCTCCCTTCAAAGAGAACTTTGCCGGAGGTCTGGGTGTAGATGCCGGTGATAATGTTGAAAAGCGTCGTTTTACCGGCACCATTGGGGCCGATGACTCCGGTGATATCACCCTGGTTGATCATGAATGAAACATCGTCTAGTGCGGTAACACCGCCGAATATCTGAGTAATGCCGGAGACTTCAAGCATGACCGGCGCCTCCCTTATGCCTGAATAGCTTGCGAAACAGATCCGGAACCCCTCGTACCAGTCCGCCGGGCATGAACATGACCATGAGCATCAGCAACCCGCCGTAGATAATGATGTCATAATCATGGGCGGCCCGCAGGAATTCCGGCAACAGCGTCAACAGGGCGGCCCCCAGAAAGGAACCGTACACGCTGCCCAGACCACCTATGACCACCATTGTCAATAATTCAACCGAGAAGTTGAAACCGAATGATGCCGGAGAGACAAATGTCATGGTGTGTGCATAGAGGCTGCCGGCCAGTGACGAGATCACCGCCGACAGGGCAAATATCTGCACTTTGAGCAGGCGGGAATTGACGCCCACAACACGCGCCGCCACTTCGGAATCATGCACAGCCCGCAGTGCACGCCCGACACGGGAGTTGGCCAGGTTGAGCGAGAACAGAATCACCGCCAGCGTAAAACCCCAGATCAGATAATAGTTTTTTACATCCGAATCAAAAGTGATACCGCCCAGAACCAGGTTTGGGATACCGGAAAGTCCGGACGGACCGCCGGTCAGGTCAACAGTCTCATTGAAAACGATGTAGATGATGATGCCGAGGCCAAGCGTAGCCATGGCAAGATAATGCCCTTTGAGCTTTAGGATCGGAAACCCGATCAGGCCGGCCAGGCACCCTACGATGACCGCCGCCACAGGCATGGCCTGCCAGGAATTCCAACCATATGTGACGGTCAGGATGCCGGACAGATATGCTCCAAGACCGAAAAAACCGGCATGACCAAGCGAAATCTGGCCTGCGTATCCCAGCAGCAGGTTGAGTGCAATCGCCAGCATTGTGTTGATGCCGACGAAGACCAGTACGTTCATAATGTAACCTCCGCTGAACAGCAAAGGCACCAGCATGATAAAAGCAGTAAAGGCAATAAATTTCAACAGTTCTCGCTTCATGGTGTCAGACCCGCTCCGAATCGGCTTTGCCAAACAGCCCCTGCGGACGGATAAACAGGATCAGCAACAGTATAATAAAAGCAATGGCGTCCTTGTAGCCTGATGAAATCAATCCGGCGCCCAGCGATTCCAGAACGCCGAGCAATAATCCGCCCACTACGGTAGCAATACCGCTGCTCATGCCGCCGATGATGGCGGCGCAAAAACCTTTCAAACCGAGCATTACTCCAACATCGTAGGCGGTCATGGTCAGCGGGGCGACAATGATTCCGGCCACCGCACCCATGGCGGAGCTGATCATAAACGAAAACAGTACCATGCGGCGCACATCAATGCCCACCAGACCGGCGGCCCGGCGGTTGTAGGAACAGGCCCGCATGGCCTTGCCGCTGATGGTGTGATAAAAATAGAACTTGTTGACGGCGATAATGATAACCGTAATGGCAAGTATCCAGAGGTGTTGTGGCAGGATGGTGGCGCCGCCGATAGCAATCGGGTCATCTCCGCTGAAGGCTGGTATGGCATGGGTGTCCTTGCCCCACACAAGCATGGCCAGGCCGCGAATCAGAATACTGCCGCCGATTGTGATAATCACCAGGTTAATCGGGGTAGGCTGACGGAGCGGCCTGATTGCCAGACGTTCGAACAGCAGTCCGGACACAGTGGATACGGCCACAGCGCACGGTATCGCTGCCCAGAGCGGCAGTTTAAGCAAACCCAGACAGGTCATAGTCAACAGGCCGCCCAACATGACAAATTCGCCCTGGGCAAAGTTGATGATGCCGGTAGCGTTGTAGATGATCGAAAAGCCGATACCAATCAGTGCATAGATTGCACCGGTCGACAGGCCGGACAAGGTGTATTGTAGTATCTGATCGAACTGCATTTTATCCCGTTTCTAAAATAAAACTCCCTCTCCGACAAGGTGAGGGTTGGGGCGGGGACGGGTTTTGTGCAAATCCCCACCCTCACCACGACCCTCTCCACCGAAGGAGAGGGAACATATTCTGTCCAGAAAGTATCCTACTTGACTATCACCCAGTCCCTGTTCCTGATTTCAACCAGCACGAAAGCATCCTTGCCGAGTCCAGCATGATCCTGAGCCGAATAATTGAATGTTCCGCCGATACCGGCAAAGCCCCTGGTCTTCTCCAGATTATCCCTGATGGCCTGTGCCGAATCGGCCCCCTTTTCGACAGCATTTTTTATCAGCATGACCGCATCCCAGGCATGGCCGCCGAAATGGTCACCCTCGGTCTTATAATGGTTCTGATAATCCTTTACATATGCCATCATCGGCTTTTTCTGCTGATCGGATCCGGGAAGCTGGTCAGCGACAACTACCTTGCCCGATGGGAGCTTGATACCTTCAGACGCATCTCCGGCCAGTTCGATGAACTTTTTGGATGAGACTCCATGGCTCATGAACAGCGGGGTTTTAATGCCAAGTTGACGGGCATTTTTAGCGATAACAGCCGGTCCGGGATTGGTGCCCCAGCAGATAATCGCCTGGGCATTGGAACCTCGAATTTTGGTCAACTGGGCGGTCATGTCGGTATCTTTGGGACCGTAGGTGTCATCTGAGACGATCTTGATGCCGTATTTGGCCGCCTGTGCTTTCAACTGCTCACGCCCCGACGCGCCAAATCCGTCAGAAACAGTCAGGATTGCCACGCTGGTTTGCTTCTGCTTTTGCAGGTATTCATAAATTTTTCCCACGGCCAGTGAATCGTTCTGTGCCGTCTTGAACACCCATTTTTTGAGAGGGTCGGTGATCTTGCTGCCTGCTGAGCATGAAATCAGCGGCACCTGTTCCTTTTCTGCCACAGGAACCACTGCCATCGTCTCACCGGTCGTACTTGGTCCGATAATGGCAACTACCTTGTCATCCTTGATCAGTTTAGTGGCAAGCTGCACGGCTTTGGTAGCGTCACCGGCCGTGTCGTATGAAACAAGTTCCAGCTTGTGCCCCCTGACCCCACCGGCTTTATTGATTTCTTCCACCACCATTTTTGCAGTGTTACGTTCTGGTTCACCCAGAAAAGCGGCCGGCCCGGTTACGGCAAAAAGCGCACCTATTTTGATAGGTGCTGCTGCAAATACGTTTGTCGAAACGATAAAGGAGACTGCCGCTAACACTGACGTAATAAAACGGATCTTCATTGTGTGTCCTCCGTAAAATTAATATACGACTGCTACTTGACCAGCGACCAGTCACCCTTGCTGACTTTAACCATCTCGAAAGCCGAGAGATCGAGTCCATTGTGATCCTTGGGTGTCATGTTGAAAACACCGGAAATACTGACCAGCTTCTGAGTCTGTTCAATACCGCTGCGAATCTTGTCAGGTGTGATTCCTGACTTTTTTATCGCTGTTGTTGCCAGCAGCCAAGCATCATAGGCATAGCCGCCAAAGGTTGAAGCCTCTACGCCGTGGGCTTTTTTGTAGGCCTGATCATAATCCTTGAGCAGTTTGTATTGAGGGTCGTTTTTGGACAGAACATCATAGATAGCAAGCTTGCCGGCCGGCAGCATGACTCCCTCAGCCGCATCGGCTCCTGCCAGTTCGATAAACTTTTTGGAGGCCACTCCGTGACTCATGTATAGCGGAATCCTGATGCCAAGCTGTTTGACATTTTTTGTAATGACAGCCGGTCCGGGATTGGTGCCCCAGCAGATGATTGCATCCGGCTTGATGCCGCGGATTTTGGTCAACTGGGCGGTCATGTCCGTATCTTTAGGGCCGTAAACTTCATCCGCTACTATCACAAACCCTTTTTGCTTGGCAAGGGCCTTGATCTGTTCGCGTCCCGATGAACCGAATCCGTCGGTAACCGTAAGCAGAGCGATGTTTTTTTGATTTTGTTTAGTCATATAGTTCAAGATTTTCTCGGCAGCGACATGATCGTTAGCCGGTGTCTTAAATACCCACTGTTTGGCAGGATCGGTGATTTTGATACCAGCAGCACAGGAAATAAGCGGAATCTTCTCTTTTTCGGCAACCGGAATAACCGCCATCGACTCACCGGTGGTGCTTGGACCGATTATGACAGAAACCTTGTCGTCCTTGATCAGCTTGGTGGCTAATTGGACCGCTTTGGTGGCATCGCCGGTTGTATCGTAAATAACCGCCTCCACCTTCATGCCGTTGATGCCGCCCTTGTCATTGGCCTCTTTGACCAGCATTTCAAGAGTTTTCTTTTCAGGCTCGCCCAGAAACGAAGCCGGACCGGTCACTGCAAAAAGAGCACCGATCTTGATCGTGCCTGATGCGAACGACATTGTTGCGTACATGAGACTGAAGCAAACCATGCTGCATACTGCAAAAATCTTTTTCATCAAAACCTCCGGTCAATTTGTAATTACATGCTGTACAGGCGCTCGCCTTCAAGTATTGTAAAATTCTCGGTTTTCAGCACCGAAATGGCCTTATCGGTTTCATCAAACCGGAAAATTATCACAGCATTGCCTCCGCAGCGCTCCACAAAGGCATACATGTACTCCACATTAATCTGCTGACCATCCAGAACCTGCAGGATCGATGAAAGTCCACCGGGTTTATCCGGTATTTCAACCGCAACTACTTCAGTCATGCTGACGGTAAATCCTTTTGCCTTCAGCACATCTTTGGCCAACTGGGCTTCATTGACAATCAGCCGCAGGATACCGAAATCAGAGGTGTCAGCCAGTGACAGAGCCCGGATATTAACTCCAGCTTCTCCCAGCACACGGGTAATTTCAGCCAGCCTTCCAGACTTGTTTTCGATGAAGATGGATATCTGTTCAACTTTCATGATGTACCTCCTGTGGTCAGACCTTACACTGAAGTAGATTATAGATTCCTGTTATCAGTAACCCGCTTGGCCTTGCCCTCGCTGCGTTGTATGGTTTTCGGCTCCACCAGTTTCGCAGTGCATGTAACTCCCAGCATATCCTTGATCTCTTTCTCAACCCGTCGTGACAATGCCTGCAGCACCTTGATCTCATCGGAGAAGAGCTGTTCACTGACCTCAACCTCTACCGTTAAAGTATCTAGATTGCCCTGGCGGTCAACAATAAGCATGTAATGCGGTTCAATCCCCTCAATACCGACCAGTACTGCTTCGATCTGGGATGGAAACACATTCACACCACGAATGATCAGCATGTCGTCAGAACGGCCGCTCATTCGTGCGATACGGGCATGGATTCTACCACAGATACAGGGTTCGTATGACAGTCTGGTAATGTCGCGGGTACGGTAACGGATCAGCGGAATGCCCTGCTTGGTGATGGTTGTAATGACCAACTCACCCAACTCACCTTCAGGCATACGCTGCCCGGTAACCGGATCGATTATTTCCGGGATGAAATGATCCTCCCAGATATGAAGTCCTTTCTTGGCTTCGATGCATTCAATTGCAACACCCGGTCCCATTATCTCGGACAGGCCGTAAATATCGATGGCCGAGATATTAAGCTTTTGCTCAATATCGTCCCGCATCGCCTCGGACCAGGGCTCGGCGCCGAATATGCCGACCCTCAACTTGAGATTCCTGAAATCAACCCCTTCGGCCTTGGCTTCTTCAGCCATGAAAAGTGAATATGACGGGGTACAGGTAAGAACAGTGGAACCAAAGTCCTGCATGATCATGATCTGACGCTTGGTGTTGCCGCCGGATATCGGAATAACCGAGGCGCCCAGTCGCTCGGCTCCGTAGTGCGCGCCAAGCCCCCCGGTAAAAAGCCCATATCCGTAGGCATTATGGATTATGTCACCCTTGTGGGCTCCTGCAGCCATGAATGAGCGGGCCATCAGATCGGTCCAGATAGCAATATCTTCTCTGGTATAACCAACCACGGTCGGTTTGCCGGTGGTACCGCTGGAAGCATGGATACGGACGATCTCATACATAGGAGCGGCAAACAGATCGTACGGGTACGAGTCACGCATGTCCTGTTTTGTTGTAAATGGCAGACGCTGCAGGTCGTCCAGGCATTTCACATCAGAGGGGGATATGCCGGCCCTGGCAAAGGATGCCTTGTAAAATGGAACATTTGCAAACACCCGTTCCAGAACATTTTTAAGCCGCTTAAGCTGCAGCGCCTCCAGTGCGGGTCGAGGCAGTGTTTCAAATTCCTCGTTAAAAAACATACTGCATTACCTCGAAAAAGATCAGTTATGGCATAATGCCGACGAAAAACTATATACAGCAGCTTCCTGTTTCGGTGGCATGGTAATTCTCCAAAACCAACCCGGATGCAAAACTTTCCTGGGTATAGCCGTTTACAACAATATCAAGATGACCATCATTTGGACAAAACAGAAGACCATGAATTGGAACATCTTTTGGTATCAGCGGGTTGTGCCTGATTATCTTCACGACCCGTTCAACATTTTCAACTGGGTGGGCGAAAATTCCCAGCCACTGTTTCAGGTCCGGAATATGAATATCAATGATATCGGGCGAGATGCCCCGATTGACCATATCCTGCTTGACCGACTCAGCATCGATATGAGCCATGCCGCAGTCTCTGTGTCCGATAACGAAGACCTCATCAATTCCAAGCATGAAGATTCCGGCCACAAGGCTGCGTATAACAGCTCCGGACATGGGATCTACAATGGTATTACCGGCGTTTTTGATAACCTTGGCTTCCCCCCTCTTAAGACCCATGGCCGGCTCCAGAAAATCGACCAGTCTGGTGTCCATGCAGGTAAATATTGCCAGCTGTTTTTGTGGTGATTTAGACAGCGGCGGAAAAGCATTCGGCTTCACAAAGTTCTTATTGGCGCTGATTATCAAGTCAAGTTGTGTCATTTAATACCTCCGGTCAGAAAGTAAAACTTATTATTCATTTCAAACTTCATGAGATATATGGTTTTTTTCAGCGCCCATATCCGGATTCTGCTGCATCAATCTGTGGCCACAAAAATTCAATTGAGCACTATACTAAAAGAGCCTTGAGAATGCAATTTGTTTGAGAAAGCGAGGATATAGCGCCTGCTTTTTTATTCATATCAAAACCCAGTTTACTATTTAAACTATGTACGGTCCAAAACAGCCAGGAAACAATTGATAAAGTATGAAAACAACCCTCTCCGCTTGACAAAACAGCCGCACAGGACAATAATCCGCAAATCCTGTATACATAACAACGAAGGGATTTTCATTATGCGCATTGAAAGTGATTTCCTGGTTATCGGCAGCGGCATCGCCGGTCTATCCTTCGCCCTCCAGGCAGCCAACCACGGCACCGTAGCCGTTGTCACCAAGCGGGACATTTCTGAGTCTGCCACCAAGTATGCACAGGGCGGTATCGCTTCCGTTTTTTCTTCCGAGGACTCTTTCGACGCCCATGTGGAGGACACTCTCGTGGCCGGAGCCGGCATCTGTCACGAGGACGTGGTCAGGATGGTGGTTGAAGAAGGGCCGCAGACTATCCGCAACCTGATTGAATGGGGGGTCAAATTCACCACCAGCGGGGAAAAATACGACCTGACCAGGGAGGGAGGACACAGCGCCAGGAGGATCCTGCATGCCGAGGACATTACCGGGCGCGAGATAGAGCGCGCTCTGGTGGAAGCGGTACTCAACCACCCCAATGTCCAGGTTTACGAACACCACATTGCCATTGATCTGATAACCTCCGCCAAGATAGAGCGGCGTCAGACCGATAGGACCATGGCAGAGGAAAATCGCTGCCTCGGGGCTTATGCCCTAGATATCAACAAGGACAGGGTAATCACATTTTCATCCAAGATAACTCTTCTGGCCAGCGGGGGCGCCGGCAAAGTATATCTGTACACCTGCAACCCGGATGTGGCATCGGGCGACGGGGTGGCCATGGCCTACCGGGCCGGGGCGACGGTTGCCAACATGGAATTCATGCAGTTCCACCCGACGACCCTTTTCCACCCCCAGGCCAAGTCTTTCCTGATCTCGGAAGCTGTGCGCGGAGAAGGCGCTATACTTCGGCGTCGGGATGGAACAGCTTTCATGGACAAATACCACAAGCTGAGAGATCTGGCTCCGCGTGATATTGTAGCCCGGGCCATCGACAATGAAATGAAGACCAGCGGAGATGACTGCGTTTTTCTGGACATCACCCATGAACCGGCCGACGTCGTGCGCAACCGGTTTCCGAATATCTACCAGACCTGCATGGAATTTGGACTGGACATGACCAAGGAATGGCTGCCGGTCGTTCCGGCCGCCCACTATCTCTGCGGAGGTGTCGCCGTCAATGATAATGCCGAAACCGATCTTCCCGGCCTTTATGCGATCGGCGAGGCAGCCTTTACCGGACTGCACGGAGCAAACCGGCTGGCCAGCAATTCCCTGCTGGAAGCGGCTGTTTACGCCGGACGAGCTTTCAGACATTCAAGTAATGCCGCAAAGTCCATGACTGTCGATTCACGAGATATCCCTGCCTGGGACTCGGGCACCGCCACCAACAGCGACGAGATGGTGGTTGTTTCCCAGAACTGGGATGAAATCCGCCGAACGATGTGGAACTATGTCGGCATTGTCCGCTCTGACAAGCGCCTGGCCCGTGCCATGAACCGCATCAAGCTTATCCAGAGTGAAATCGAGGAATATTACTGGAACTTCAACATCACCTCGGATCTGATCGAACTGCGTAATATATCAACCGTGGCCGAATTGATCGTGACCTGTGCCCAGATGCGAAAGGAATCTCGGGGACTGCATTACAATATAGACTACCCGGAACGGGATGATGTTAACGGTAAGAAAGACAGCTTTATTAAAAAGAAATTCTAAACTGCTTTTTTGATCATAATATCGCTTAACGATAACCTGGGAGACAATGTGGATATTAACGAAATTCGAAAACGTATCGATCTGCTGGACGATGTTCTGCTCCGTATTTTCAACGAACGTGCACGCCTGGCGCTTGAGATCGGACACGCCAAGAAGGAACTGAATCTTCCGGTCTTTGATCCTGCCAGGGAAAAGCGTATCTTCAACCGTATGAAAGAAGACAATCCGGGACCGCTGAATGATGATGCCATCATAAGAATGTTTGAGCGCGTAGTGGACGAATCGCGTCGACTGGAAAGAATCATGTCACATAAAGAAAATGTTTAGGGAGGAATCGATAAAATGCTTATAATAATGAAAAAACATGCCGAAGAAGATGCTCTTGATTCAATAAAGGAATATCTGATTAATCATGACTTTGACATTCATCAATCGACCGGAGCCAACCGCACTATTATAGGCGTCATAGGAGATACAAGTACACTTAATGACCATGAAATTGAAGCTATGCCGGGAGTAAGTCAGGTGGTAAGAATCAGAAAGGATGATTAAATGCCTGATTCTGGAAAGGAAATATAATGTGGGATATTCTGCTGTTAATTGGTGTTGTTGTAATCTGGTTCGTGGTTAACAGATATGTTCTGCCCAGAATGGGCATCCAGACCTGAATGTCAAATAACTGCTCTCCCGCGGCGCGGGAGGAAAAGAAAGATACAGATAAAGAATAATTCAGGACCGGGTCATTGCCCGGTCTTTTTTCTTGTCGCCACTGTCTCGTCTAACACGATCAGGTAGCCATCGGGATCAAAACACCACATTTCTTTTATTCCGTATGGTTTTATCTCAAGCGGATAAAGTATCTCCAATCCTTCTTCCAAGACCGCATCGTTGATATCCTCGATGTCTTTGACCTCAAAATGCAGAGTAACGCCAATTCCGCGAGGAAACATGCTGAAACGTGATCCAAGCATCGGATGCAGCCTGATTACATCGGACTCTTCAACAAAGACTATTGCCATACCGTCCATGTCAATCACTAGGTGATCCGGTGCTCCCTGAGCTGTCAGCGATCGCCTGACCGGCAAATCCAGAATACCTGCATAAAAAGCCTCTGTAACTACCAACTGCGAAACAACCAGCTGTATTGAGTGGCGGGAGTTGTGAGGCTTCATTCAAATCCTTTGAAAATGATGCCTGCATAACCGGAAAGGCGTGTCAGCCAGTTTGTATAGATCAGGATGCCGATCAACATAAGGAAAATTCCGGTAATTATTTCAAACAGGCGGATATATTTTTTAAAACGATTGAACAAGGTCAAAAACTGGTGCATTGCCAGTGCGGAAACAAAAAACGGAACTCCAAGTCCCAGCGAGTACAACAGCAGCAGAATGACTCCCTGATAAACACTTTCCTCGGTGGCTGCCACAGCCAGGATAGCCGCCAGAATCGGCCCTATGCATGGTGTCCAACCAGCGGCAAATGCAATTCCCACCAGAAAGCTGCCCACATAACCGGACGGTTTGTGCTTGATGGAAACACGCTTTTCCCCAAGCAGAAATTTCAGTGAAACCAGTCCGGTTACATGAATACCAAGAATCACAAGCAAAATACCGCCGACTTTTCTGATTATCGTTGCATTGTGATTAAGGAAAGAACCTATAAACGTCGCAGAGGCGCCCAGCAGAACAAATACAACCGTAAATCCGCATATAAAAAACAATGAATGCAGAATTGTTTTCTGCCGGATGATATGCGAAGGATGCTCTGCCTGCAGATCAGCGAATGAAAGACCGGTTATGTAGGTAATATAAGAGGGGATCAGCGGCAGAACACACGGAGAGAGAAACGACAGAAGCCCGGCAATGAATGCGCCTATGTAGGTTACTTCCTGACTATGCATTTGTAATACCTACTTCATCAAACCTTCCAGAAATGACAATACTTCCGGCGAGTCCCAGGCGAGACCTCCGATAATTTTCTTAACAATCACACCTTGTTTATCGATTATGAACGATTCCGGCACGCCTGTAATGCCGTACAGCTTAGCTGCTGTTCCGGTGGAATCCAGATAGGTCGGAAGCATGAATCCGCTCTGTTTGAAAAAGCTGTCAATTTCCTGTTTCCCACCTTCATCAATCGAAACGGCCACCATCTGAAACGGCTTGCCATTCATGGCACTGTTGAGCTTCATCATGGAAGGCATCTCTTCACGACATGGCGGACACCAAGTGGCCCAGAAGTTTAACAGAACTACCTTGCCTTTTAATTCGGTGAGTTTAAGCGAAGTACCATCAGCAATCGAAACTACGGTTATTTCCGGCGCTGGTTTTTTTTCCTGGGCAGAAGAGACTATTTTAGCTGAATCGGTTTTAGAACAGGCGGCGATGGTAAATAACATGCAAGCTGCCATAAGAATGAATAAACGTAGCATGAAACCTCCAATGTTTCTCACTGCTCCGGCAGATGCAGTTTAAGGTTATTTGCTGCGGGTAACAACATAGTCGGCCAACTGCAGCATCGCATCACGGACAGGACCGGCATCGAACAGTTCCAAGTGGGTAAGGCAGCTTGATATGTAACCTCTGGCAGCATTAATTGTGTAATCAATTCCGCCATAATGCTTGACCAAACCTGAAACATGGCGGAATTCCTCCAGCGACATCTCATCTTTATCAATTACCGCTTCTATGGATTCCTTCTCGTTATCATTACAATACCGCAGGGTATGAATAAGCGGAAGAGTTATCTTCCCCTCTTCCAGATCATGTCCGATGCTTTTGCCGAATTCTTCCTCGGTAGCGATATAGTCAAGAATATCATCCATCAGCTGAAATGCTATTCCCAGATCCATTCCAAAATCCGCCAGCGCCTGTTGTTTTTCAATGGACACACCGCCAAGGACAGCCCCGGCCTCACAGGCAGCAGACATCAGGATGGCTGTTTTGGAACGAACCACGCCGATGTAACGCTCTTCGGTCAGATCAATCTCCCCGGTGCAGAGCAGCTGCATGACCTCACCTTCAGCAATGATTGTGGTTGCACCGGAAAAAATGCGGAGTATATCGAGGCTGCCGACGCCAACCATTAACGAAAACGATTTGGAAAAGAGAAAATCACCCACCAGTACCGAAGCTTCATTGCCCCAAAGGGTATTGGCCGAAGCGATGCCGCGCCGCAGCGTGGCGCTGTCAACTACATCGTCATGCAGCAGAGTAGCCGTGTGAATGAACTCGACCACACTGGCAAGCGGTACAGCCTTGTCTCCGCCGTAACCGCACAGACGGGCAGCGAGCAGAAGAAGAGCCGGTCGCACTCGTTTTCCGCCACTGGAGAGCACATACTCCCCAACCTTGCGGATCAAGGGAACGTCGGACTCCAGGTCCTTGCGAAATTGCTGTTCAACCAGTATTAATTCTTCGCCAATGATGTTGAGTGCGGACTGCATCGTTATAGTATCCTTAACGTAAATTCGGGTCATATTAATGGAAGGCATTCAGTTTTGTCAAAGCAATTCTGGCATTTCCAAAGGCAGCGTATCCGCAGGACCAACAGCCCTTCAATATATTTAAAAAAAATGCTTGCGTTTAGCATAAAATGACTGTATAAGTTTGGATTCTTGGTGTGAGCGAGTTTTCTCTATACAAGACAGTTAAAAGAAATCAGGGGGTTGTAGCTCAGTTGGTTAGAGTGCCAGCCTGTCACGCTGGAAGTCGCGGGTTCGAGCCCCGTCAACCCCGCCAAAAATAAAAGAGGTACCTGTTAACTCAGGTGCCTCTTTTTGTTATTACTAACCCCTGCCCTATTCTCAGGATTCAAGCTTGAGACGCTTTATTTTTTCCACCAGGGTTGTGCGATTGATGCCCAGCAATGACGATGCTTTTGCTTTATTCCCGCCGGACAGTTTCAATGCCTGGGCAATCAGGTTCCTCTCTATTTCACCAAGAGTCGCCACCAGATCAACTCCACTCTCGCTCAAATCAATCCTGGGACCGATACTGTTTCGTTTCCCCCTGACATACCCAGCCGGCAAATCGTCACAGGTGATTACCGTACCGTCTGTCAGTGCAATTATTCGCTCAATCAGATTTTCCAGCTCCCGCACATTGCCAGGCCATGAATATCGCTCGAGAACTTCCAACGCCAGCTTGTTGACTGTCATCATGGGCCTTCCCATGAGCCTGCAGTATTTTTCCAGAAAATAACAGATCAGCGGCATTATGTCCTGCTGTCGATCTCGCAATGGGGGGAGATGCAAGGGAATGACATTCAGCCGGTAGAACAGATCTTCCCGAAATTCGCCCTGCTTTACCTTGGCTTCAAGATCAATATTTGTTGCAGAAACAATCCTTACATGCAGTTTAACCGGTGTATTTGATCCAACCCGCTCTACTTCCTGCTCCTGAAGCACTCGCAAAAGTTTGGTTTGAAGATGCAGCGGCATGGTGCCTATCTCATCCAGAAATATTGTACCATGATTGGCTGCCTCGAATTTCCCGGGCTTATCACTGATTGCGCCGGTGAATGCCCCCTTCACATGACCAAACAGCTCGCTCTCCAGCAGCGCCTCCGGTATTGCTCCGCAGTTTACCGCCTTGAAAGGCTTGTCCTTGCGGTTGCCGTTATAGTGAATTGCACGGGCAACCAGTTCCTTGCCGGTTCCCGATTCGCCGGTAATAAGAACCGTAGAATCCGTTTTTACAATACGCCTCATCCTTTCAAAGACCAACTGCATGGCAGGTGAATTGCCGATTATGTTACTGAAGTCAAAACGCCCCTGAAGCTGTTTGCGAAGATATACGTTTTCCGAAAGGAGCTTCTGTTTCTCAAGCGCCTTGGCAACGACTATCTTCAACTCGTCAAAATCTATCGGTTTCGTAATATAATCGAACGCTCCCTCTTTCATGGCCCTGACAGCAGTCTGGGCAGAAGCGTGTCCTGTTACAACAATTACTTCCGTTGCTGTTGAAATTTTCCGGACACTCTGAAGGATATCAAATCCACTGATGTCGGGCAGAAACAGGTCTGATACTATGATCTGGAAATATTCTCTGGCTATTATATTCAATGCATCCGAGCCGTTGGATGCCGAATCAACCGTATAGCCGACCGATCGCAACAGCAGCGTAAGCGCTTCACGCCCTGAACTGTCATCGTCAATCACAAGAATTTTTATCTCATCCGCCATCTGGTCAGCCCCGTTACATTTAAATTGACGGCATTTAATCGGCATTTGTCTTGAAAAGCAACGAGAAAATGGCAAACAAAAACCCCGCTCGTGGAAGCGGGGTTTTGTCTGACTTTTTATCAGCCGGTAACGGCCCGGATGGACTTCCGCAGGCCATCCAGAAGCAACTCCAGTTCAGCATCTGAAATGACCAGTGGAGGAAAGATGACTACCGTATTTCCAAGCGGCCGTGAGAATATCCCGTGCTTGCGTGCTTCAAGACAGACCTGTACGCCGATTTTCTGCTCCCAGGGATAGGCGCGACGGGATTCCTTATCCTCCACCAGTTCGATACCTGCAGCCAAACCGCACTGGCGGATATCCCCCACATGGGCAAGCTCTATAAAACCGTCCAGGCGCTCAGCCAGAAGCGATATTTTAGGCTGCAGAGCATCCAGCAGCCGATCACTCTCGAACAAATCCAGACTCTTCAGCGCAACGGCACATGCCAGCGGATTACCGGTGAAAGTATGTCCGTGAAAGAATGTCTTTAACTCGGAATACTCTCCCAGAAACGCCTCATAAAC
The DNA here is from genome assembly GCA_964420435.1 of uncultured Geobacter sp. Classification (GTDB taxonomy): domain Bacteria; phylum Desulfobacterota; class Desulfuromonadia; order Geobacterales; family Pseudopelobacteraceae; genus JACRCG01. Next base: position 10,844 of record CAYQTC010000013.1, on the reverse strand, counting down.
CCTTGAGTTTGTGATTGTGGCTGCAATCGGCAGATAACCTCCGGAAATGCCTTTGGATACGGCCATGATATCCGGCACGACGTCTTCATGCTGGCAGGCAAACATTTTGCCGGTCCTGCCAAAACCGGTCGCAACCTCATCAACTATCATCAGCAGGTCATACCGGTCGCACAACTCGCGAACACCCTTCAAAAAGCCTGGCGGCTGTACAATCATCCCGCCCGCCCCTTGCAGGAGCGGTTCTATAACCAGTCCCGCGGCGGAACCAGCCTGCTCCTTCATGATCAGCTCAAGTGCCTCCAGGCATTTCATGCCGCAAGATCTGCGATCGTCACATCCCAGTTCGCAACGGTAGCAATAGGGGGCCGGCGCCTGAACCGTTTCGAACATCAGCGGCTTGAATGTGGCATGGTAAATATCGATACCACCTACACTGACGGCACCGAGGGTATCACCATGATAGGCGTTCCGGAAAGTGATGAAGCGGCTTCGCTCGGGGCGTCCATGGTGCGATTGGTACTGATAGGCCATTTTGACCGCCACTTCCATGGCGGTTGAGCCGTTATCGGAGTAAAAAATGCGGTCCAGACCGGCCGGTGTAATCCCGGCCAGCCTGGCAGCCAGAATGATGCTCTGCTCGCTGGCCAGACCCAGCAGGGTGGAATGTTCAAGACGGTCAACCTGTGCCTTGATTGCTTCATTCAGTTCTTTGCGACAGTGTCCATGGACATTGGTCCACATGGAGGCCACACCGTCCAGATAGCGGTTGCCGTCTGTATCAACCAGCCAGCATCCCTCCCCTTTTTCGATGACGATCTGGTCATCGCGATCCCAATCCTGCATCTGGGTAAACGGGTGCCAAACGTGACGTTTGTCCCACTCACGCAGCTGTGTTGTCGAATAACCGCTCATAAGCCCAACTCCCGCAATACGATAGCTGTTTCCGGCTGACCGTCCAGCCAGGCAGCCAGTTCATCTATAATTTCCATCTGGTCAACTTCATTCCGTCGCGGCCACACACCCAACACAGGAGCACCGCACAGGGAACCGATCTGGTGAGGAGCGCTTTTTTCAGCGGTACCCGGATTATCCGGCATTCCGTTAACGATCACCCCTGCCACTGTCAGCCCCATCTGCTGGGCGGCAAAGCAGGTCAGCACGGTATGGTTAATTGTGCCAAGCCCGGGCCGGGCCACGACCAGCAGCGGCAGACCAAGCTCCCGCGCCAGATCCGCAATAAGCAGTCCGCCCGACAGCGGAACCATCAAACCACCGGCCCCTTCCACAATTACATAATCGTAGATAGCGGTCAGGCGCTGATAGGATTCCTTGATACGGGCAAAGTCTATCCGCACATCATCGATTTTGGCCGCTTCGGCCGGAGCCAACGGTTCGCGAAGACAATAAGGCGCGACATCTTCTCTGCAGGGAATGCCGGCAGCTTCGCAGAGCAACAGGGCGTCATCCGATACCAGCACGCCATTGTCATCGCTGCAGCCGCTGGTTACCGGCTTCATGACACCGACATTAATGCCGTTCACCCGCAAGAGACGGGCAAGCGTGGCTGCTGCAATCGTTTTACCGACACCGGTGTCGGTACCGGTAACAAAGATGCCTCGACCTGCCATTAGCCACACCCGCATTCGGCAACGGTCAATCCCAGGTCTGCCACCATTCTATTGTCAACTTCCGGATTACGACCAAGCTTGGTCAGGTAGTTGCCGGTCATCATTCCGCTGGCACCGGCCATGAAGATCCACGACTGCAACTCGCGCAGGTTACGCTCGCGCCCTCCGCAGACCTTGATCTGACGGTCGGGCATCAGGAACCGGTAAATTGCGATGATCTTAAGACACTCAAGCGGAGTAAGATTATCAGCATCCGCCAGAAGAGTCCCTTCAACCGGGTCTAGGAAGTTGACTGGCACGGAGTCCACCTCCAGCTCCCGCAGGGTAACGGCCATCTCAATGCGCTGTTCCATGCTCTCACCCAGACCGAAGATACCGCCACAGCAGACTTTCAGGCCGGCCTGCTTGGCTACCCGCACCGTTCTAACATCATCCTCGTAATCATGGGTGCTGCAGATAGACGGGAAGAAACTGCGGGCGGTCTCCAGGTTGTGGTGATAGGTCACCATGCCGGCATCCCGAAGTATGCAGGCGGTTTCGTAGTCTATGATTCCCAGCGAGCAGGAGGGGTTGATGGCGGTCTCGTTCCTGATCCGTCGCAGAGAAGAACAGATGCGATCCAGTTCTTCCCCCTTGTTTATGGTAGTGCCGCTGGTAATAATGCCGTAACAGGAAGATCCTACTGACTCTGCCCCCTTGGCGCACCTCACCAGTTCGTCCTCATCCACCAGCGGATATACGGACACCCCTGTCTGATGATGTGCCGATTGGGCGCAGAAGGCACAGTTCTCTGGGCAGCGGCCCGATTTGGCGTTGATGATCGAGCAGAGAGTAACAGCGTTACCCACGAAATGCTCCCGGATTCGACCGGCCTCGACAAACAACTGCATGAGATCAAGACCGCTGCATGCGGCAAGCTGCATTGCATCATCGACAGCCAGAAAATTACCGGAAATTATTTTATCAGCCATTTTAGTTATATTCTGTTTCATAATACCCCCTGAACTTGAACTAACACATATCAAAATCCATTGTCAACCACCAAGAAGCACATGTGGTTGACATCCGTCTTCAATAACAGCGATTATGATAACTCACCAAACATTTCAAGCCTCCAGCTTGCTATATGTTAACAAATTCAGTGCATTTGATCATAATCGAACAGTGGGGCTCGAAACAGCCTTTTTTATACAGGTTTAAACAAATAAGCACTTACATAATTTTTGTCCGGGCTTTAGTGCATTAAAACAGTTGTTTTACAAACAATTCGAGTTTATAAATTCTTTGGCATGTTATCTACGTTTAGGACAAACCATGTAAGTATTTATTTATAAAAAGATTTATTTCTAAAACTTAACACAAAAAGGGGGCACTCCGAATTATGAAGAAAATGTTATTTGCAATTTCCGCCGGCCTGATGATTTCCACGCTATCGTATGCCGCAGATCCGCCAAAAACAGGAGACGAAAAAACTCTTTATGCTATCGGAGCAAATATGGCTCGTTCACTTACAGTGTTTACCCTGACACCCAAAGAGTTCGATTATGTTCTGCAAGGGCTGCAGGATACACAATCCTCCAGAAAACCGGACTTTGATGTAACCTCCTACAACAACAAGATACAGGAACTGGCACGAGTTCGCCGTAAAGCACTTGGAGATAAACAGGCAAGCGCAGGTAAAGAATATCTGGAGAAAGCTGCCAAGGAATCGGGGGCTGTAAAAACTCCATCCGGTATTGTCTACATACCGGTCACAGAAGGTAAAGGAGAATCCCCCAGAGCCACCGACACTGTAAAAGTGAATTACCAGGGGACCCTGATCGACGGCAGGGAGTTTGACAGTACCTATAAACGCGGCAAACCCCTGGAGTTCAGGCTTGATTCCGTAATCAAATGCTGGACCGAAGGCTTGCAGAAAATGAAAACCGGAGGAAAATCCAGGCTTGTTTGTCCGGCTGATCTGGCCTATGGCGACAAAGGCGCTGGTGAGTTGATACTGCCTGGCGCAACTCTGAATTTCGAAGTTGAACTATTGGATGTCAAACGACCACCTGTACCCGCAGCAAAACCGGCGCTCTCTGTCGCTCCTGCACCGTCCAAACCGGCAACCCAGGAATCAAAATAGTGATTGCTGATTCCGGTAACTGAACAACACGGGTGACAAACCACATACTCAAAACCTGCTGAAAACCGACTGCCGTTTAGCGTAATGCTGAACGGCATTTTTTATTCATATTCATTTTCGTATCGAACTTCCCGCCATATCATGATAATAAATTTGTTGCTGCTGACAGCTGGAAATCATTCCAACACCAATCATCGCTGAAAATCGGCTGTATCAGAGGAGAAAGCCATGTTCAGGTTTCGCAGTTTCATAGGTATTGTACAGGCACTGTTATTTGTGATTTTAACATCACAGCTTTCCAATGCAGCTGCATCCATTACCGTGGAACAATCAGGGGCTGTTATAGGAAGCAACCTGGATGGCGTAGCCGGAATTGATTTAAGTATCAGTTATGATACTTCGATGCTGTCAACACCGACCATTACAAAAGGGCCTCTTGTAGCCAAGGGCATGCTTGTTGGCAATACGCCATCGCCCGGAACAATAAAAATCGCCGTTATCAGCGTTCCCGCTTTAACCGGCAGCGGCGAGCTTGCAGCAATAAGCTTTGCTTCCAATACCGGTAATGGTGGAATCAAGGCAGTTTCAGCCTTCGCAATTGACAGCAAGGGGGCTCAGATACCTGTTCAGACTTTTGTAGGCGCAGCAGACTCGACTATAACGTTACCAATCAACACGCCCGGCATTCCATTTTCATCTACTCCGGCGACATCTGCTGTTGCAACAACATCTAAAACATCCACTACACAATCTTCAACAAAAGGCTCCACCGCAGCTACAATACAGACAGACACTCTCAAAACCATACCTGTACAACCGGTTCTTGATAAAACAAATCCGCTTCCCCTGGAAAACATACCGCAAAACCAACCGGAACAGCCCAGTGCCGAATCAACAGCAATAAATCCCGGCGCAAAAACGGTAACTGAAATCAGGGTGGAAGAACCGGGACAGCAGGTTGTCTTTAAAAGTGTTGTTGATCGATTTAAAACCTACCGTGGTGACAAGAGTCTTCCGATCATGGCTGCCTTGTTCAGCAAGGAAATTTCAAAATTCATCCGACAGGGACCAACCGCTGCTTTGAGCGATGGCAAATCCGGGATCAGGATCGTTATAAATCTTCCGTCACAAAATGCTAATTCGCCCAATTTTGCTCTGGAGAACGCAACAATACTGTCAGTGAAAAAAGACAAGGGGGAGAGCCGTCGCTGGATTATTGAAGCAATGCCTGAAGTCAGTACCTGGAAAGCTACTATGAGCATCATAGCAGGCAAAGACAGCTTTGAATATCCACTGACTGTGTCGCCTCCGCTTGACAGTTCCATAAGAACCGACCAAGCGGGATGGGAACTATTTCTGAAAGAACCCAGTTCCCCCGGTAAGCAAAAGTGTGATTTCAACAACGATGGTGTATGTGACTACATAGACGAGTTTATTTTTGTTGCCAACCATCTTGCACGCACATGACTGAGCTATAATTCAGAAAATAAAAACTGAAAAGGCCCGCTTCCATCAACCGGAAGCGGGCCTTATACAGTTTGTGCAAGTGCTGCTTTCTACATTATGCGGAAAGATCCTTGAGTGACTTACCGGGAGTAAATTTACCGCTGGTTTTTGCAGCGATCTGCATTTCTTCGCCGGTTTTAGGGTTCCTGCCGGTCCTTGCAGCACGAGTTGCAGCACTGAATACTCCGAATCCTACCAGAGCAACTTTGTCGCCGGATTTGATGGCGGTAGTCACTTCTTCAATAAAAGCGCTAAGTGCCTTTTCTGCCTGAGTTTTGGTCAATTCTGCGTTTTCTGCAATCTTTGCTACCAGTTCTGCCTTAGTCATGGTTCCTCCGAAGTTTGGTTTGATGCTGCAGGTTATAACACAACAGATTGCGGGAGCGCCAGCATCTTTGTTGCTCCGGCTGTTGAAATGCAATCATTAACAGCTATCCCCTCAGCCCTGCCTCTCTGGCCAATGCACTCCAGGCCGGCAAGCTCCGCTTTATCATTTCCATGTCAACACAGTAAGCAATGCGGAAGAATCCCGGAGCCCCGAAACCGGCGCCAGGTACCAGCAGGATATGGTGCTTCTGGGCCAGCTTGACAAACTCCACGTCATCTGCCAGAGGAGATTTAGGGAAAAGGTAAAAGGCACCGTCCGGCTTGACCATACTGAATCCCATGCCGGTAAGCTCATTCACCAACAGGTCGCGCTTGGCCTGGTACTCGGCGATATCAACAGACTCATCCTGCAGTTTTGCCACCAGACGTTGCATAAGAGCCGGGGCATTGACAAAACCGAGGACACGATTGCTGAAAACGGCCCCTTCCATGAACTGCAGAGCGGTCGCCATGCGCGGGTTGGCTGCCAGATAACCGATACGCTCACCGGGGAGCGCTAGGTCCTTACTGTGCGAAGTTACGATAACAGAGCTTTCCACCAGAGGAAATATATTGGGAACATGATTGCCGTCGAATGCTATGCGGGCGTATGGTTCATCGGAGATGACATAGATCAGATGGCCGTTACGCTCATGTATCTGTTTCAAAACATCGCCCAGGCGCTTCAGGCTTTCAGCCGGATAAATCACTCCGGTCGGATTATTTGGTGAACAAATGATTATAGCACGGGTTTTAGGTGTAATAGCTTTTTCGATGGCATCAATGTCGAGCTGGAAGGTATCGTGGTCCGTCCAGACCTCCACAGGCACGCCGCCCTGATTGTCGATGTAAAATTTGTACTCGACGAAGAAGGGTGCCAGAATCATGACTTCTTCGCCAGGGTTGAGAATGGTTTTAAGGACGACATTGAGAGCGCCGCCAGCTCCACAGGTCATTATAATGTGCTCTGGGCCAACCGTTAATCCGGAATCCCCGGATAGCTTATTGGCAACAGCCGAGCGTGTATCTAAATAACCGGCGTTGTTCATGTAACGATGCATTCCTGGCAGCGGATTTTTAGCCAAGGCCAGCAATTCGCGATTAAATGCTTCGGGCGGTTCAACATCCGGGTTCCCGAGGGTGAAATCATATATTTTATCAGCGCCGACTTCCTGGCGTAAGCGTTCCCCCTCTTCAAACATCCGGCGAATCCAGGATGATTTGGATATGTGACTGGCAATCTTCATGGCGATAGCCATAACTTTTCCCTCCATGGCATTTTTTCTGATAGGACAACCAAATTTTGAATACTACAACAAATCCCGGAGAACTCAATGAAAATTCCAGTTCATCCTGAATCCGGAGTATTGAACAGTTCTGACAAACCGCTCATGGACAGTGTGTTTACAGATCTTCCGCCACGAGTTTCCGAGAAGAACCAAAAAAAGACGGAATCCGTGGATTCCGTCCCCTGTGTCAATTACCTGCCATAAGCAGCGTTGTAGCGAGTTGCTCAGATTCCACCGTTGAGATTGAAGCTCTGCCCTGTTGGATGATCTCCCCAGTTCCAATTTTGGTTAAAGGCTTGAAAACCGTTTTTTGTAATCATAATCGTGTACGGTGTCGTTGAATAATTTGCCGGTGTGCTCGTTTGAAGGAAGAAATGGCCAAACTCATCGGTTGTAGCTGTCTGCGAATCCAATGATGTGGATACTGTAGCACCAGCGACCGGACTGGTTCCACCCGCTGCATAAACATTCCCCTCGATCGACACGTACGAATTATTTTGTGGTGGCGGGTTGCTGCCGCCGGACATGCTCATACTCACACCAAACTGCCTGCCGTAGCTATCCCATGCCCCAAGCCAGATCCAGCCATTTGTGATGGAAAAGGCTTCCCCGTTGATTGTTATCGGATTCAATGTAAACGATTTGCTTCGATCTGCTGGTGCGAGCGAGAATTCAGCTCTGGCTGATTTACCTGAATTATCATTTACCTGTGCGTCCAGCCAGTCATTGGTGAGCCCGTCAGGCAGGGTCCAGGAGATTGTTGCATTTCCGCCGGTAAATGTCTGCAATTGGTCCAATGTCGGCGAGGTAATGGCCGGAAAGCTGGTGGAGCTCAGTTCGGAGTTCAGGTTCGGACGCTTTTTGAGCTTTTCGTCGTACGTAGCGGCCAGAGTGGCGCCGATATACAATTTAACTGTGTAAATTTCTCCTGTATCAGCCAATGCTCCAATGGCCGTATCGGTCATGGCGTAATGATTGCCGCCCATTTGCCCTTGTATTTCAAAATAGTCATTCGCAATGTTATTGATTATGGTGATACCTTCAGCTGGCAGTCCTGCTCCGGTAACAACCGCTGAGGTAATCCCCTTGCCGCCACGGTCTTCAACATTAAAGCGCAAGCCGGAAACAATCTGGGACGTATTATTATATAAACGGTATTCCGCCACGGGCTCAACATTGACATGGGCGATGTTCTGATCCCCTTGCATATACCATTTCCCATCCGCTTTTCTTATCATGTGGAACGGTTTCGGCCCGTAATTGTCCAACTTACCATTAAAATAAACATCAAACGCGACCAAGGCTTTTCCCGCTGCCGTATCCATGGATAAAATGGAAATATTGGTAAACGAAATCCCGACCATTTCCTGACCGGTGGTTATTTCAGAGAGAAAAGATACCAGGTTCTGCCCCTGAAACAAGAAGGTGTCGCTGTCAAAAAGACCAAGCAGAGTTGGGTTGCTTTCACTGGGAAGACCTGTTGCAAAAAGATCGGAGAACTGTTTGAATCCGGCGCTGATCGCCTGGATATCGGTTACGCCTTCCGCCACGCCAGTGCCGTCAAGGACGCCGGCATAGGTTCCCGTGGCGGCATTCGAGGTCATCTGCTGCTGGTTAATGATATTTGTAATTGTTGCAATACCTGTGTTTGTATCTGTTGTAACCCTGAGCACGTCCAGAGCTGCATCGAGGGCGGTGTGGTCGGTGCTGAACGATGCACGCAGCAGGTCGATCGAGTCGCTGACACCCGCTGCCTGGAGAACCGGGAGGAGCTTGGTCTTCAGGGCATCAGATTGTTCCGTCAGCTGTGCAGCGGTGAGGCCTGAAAAGTTGCCATTGTTAAAATAGTCGCTGGCGACAGTCTTGGCGATGTTAGCCACAATCAGGTCGGTGAGCGGGGTAACATTGATGTTGCCTCCCATGTCCGCCGATGTTCCGGCCGAGTACAGGTGATATTCGTTTCCGCCGACATAACCGTCCGCCCGAACCATGTAGGGTGCTGTCATGTCACTGACATCCACCATGTATTTGCCGTCAGCCTCAATAGGTACGGTTTTTGTGACAGGAGGTAAAGAGCTGTCTTTAATGGTTACGCTACCGACAATCGGCGCCCCCGCCGCAGCCGTGCCGGTCAGGGATGTTGCTAAGTTGAACCACGAATCGAGGTTTACTGCATGTCTCAAAATCCCCAATGCATCTGAGATATCGACGTTGGCATTCCCTTTAGGCCTTCGGGAGATAGTATCAAGTGGCGCCACGTCGGCGCCCATATATAGCGCATCGTTTGCCGAATCGTGCGGTATCAGCCCCACGACGTACTTGAGAGTGCAAAGCGCATCAGCTATATCAACATTTGCACTGCCACATACATCCCCTGGTGAAGCCGCACTTCCATCGACTGTTTGCAGTAATATCCCGAACATCAGAATAAATCCCCAAATTCGCGCCTGACGCATTACCCTCCACAGCAACATTTTCGAAGTTTCCATTTGTAAGTAATCCTCCTCTGATTGATTAAATACCTTGTAAATAATTTCAAGTTGCAAATGTAATACCAGATGCCATCGATTTTCTAACAACAAGTCAAATATCTAATTCTATTATTGTTTAGCTGATTACATTCTCAAAAGTTGTTATTATTTAGATTGAATCAATGGCTATGTGCATTAAATGTCATATCAGTTCAAATTTTGTCAGTCCCATGCGGCAATAAGACATATCCTATTGATATATATTTATATTTAATCAGTCATTTTATCCAGGCGCTTATGGCACGTCATTCTTTCGCGGCAATGCCCACACCGGCAACCCGGCAGTAACCTGTTTAGTCAGTTATCAAGCATGACAGAGTCCTGTACTTTACATTAGACAAAACAACTGGTACACAATTCGACACGTCACCAGCAATCCCTCCACTTTTTTATTTTACAGTAATTACTAGCCAATAACCGGTTCCCGGAGAACTCAATGGAAATTCCAGTTTATCCTGAATCCAGAGCATTGAACATGTCCGACAAACCGCTTATGGACAGGATATTCGCGGACCTTCAACCTCGGGTTTCTGAGTTGACCTTTGCAGGACTGTATCTTTTCAGGGTTGCACATGATTATCAGGTTACAATGGTCGGATCTTCACTGGTTGTACTGGGCAAGGGTTATGACGGCACGAGATACTTTCTTCCGCCATTTAACGGAAACATCACTAACGCCCTGAATACGCTTTTTAATGACAATCGGGTCTTGTATGGAGCCGATAAGCAGTTTGCAGAAATGTATTTTTTATCCGACAGCATAATTATTTCGGAAGACAGGGATTCATTCGATTACCTTTACCTGCGGGAAGAGTTGGCGCTCCTGCCCGGTAATCGCTTTCACAAGAAGAAAAACCGGATCAATTACTTCACCAGCCGCCACCAATATCAGGTGATGAACTACACAGAGAACCATTGCGATGAATGTCTGGAACTTTTAAACGTCTGGCTTCTGGCTGTTCGAGATAAATCAAATCTCTCTCTGGATTTGGAAGTATCTGCAACTTCCGAGGCGCTGCATAACGCTCATGAACTGGGGATTGAAGGAATTGTAGTCATGGTTGAAGGAGTAGTGGCAGCCTTTGCACTCGGAGAAAAACTGAATCGCGATACCGCCGTTTGCCATTTTGAAAAGGCGAACCCATTCAAAGATGGGCTTACACAACTTGTAAATCGCGAGTTTGCCAGACTATTATTTACCGATTGTAGCTTTATCAACCGTGAACAGGATCTGGGCGAAGCAGGACTGCGTAACGCAAAACTCTCTTACCACCCGACAGAGCTGATTAAGAAATATCGCGCAGTACATATTCAATCATAAAGATTTTGTTGCACTTTGTCCTTTGACATTGTATAAGATGTGTTCTTTTAAAGACGGCATCAGTGCCGAACTCTCCTT
>CAYQTC010000012.1:307-111370 GCA_964420435.1 uncultured Geobacter sp. | reverse complement strand
GCCTGATGGGTGGCATCGGCGGGCGCGGGCCGGGCGAAACCAAGCTGGAAACCGACCGTCGTCGCATCCGCGACCGGATCGCCAGCCTGGAGCGGGAACTGAAAGAACTGTCCCGCGGCCGCGACCAGCGGCGCCAGCAGCGGATCAAGGCCGGTGTTCCGATCATCTCGATCGTTGGCTATACCAATGCCGGCAAATCGACCCTGTTGAATGCATTGACCAAGAGTGATGTGTTCACGGAAGACCTGCTCTTCGCCACTCTGGATACCTCCACCCGCCGTCTCCGTTTCCCCCGTGAACGGGAGGTGATCATCACCGATACGGTCGGATTCATCCGCTCATTGCCCAAATCCCTGATGGGGGCATTCAAGGCAACGCTGGAGGAGCTGCGTGATGCCGACCTGCTGCTGCACGTGGTCGATTCATCCCACCCCCGTTTCGAAGATCAGATAGCCCAGGTTCGGACCATCCTGAAAGAACTGGAGCTGGGTGACAAACAGGAACTGCTGGTGTACAACAAGGCTGATCTGCTGAACGAGATGCGGAAGAAAGATATGGTAGGTTTTCTGAGGGTCCGGCAGTCCTCCAGGACTCAGAACAGCGTGACAGTCTCGGCCCGGGACCGCAAGAGTCTGGCGCCGCTGATGGATGAGCTGCAGCGACGCTTCTGGCCGGAAGAAGTGGAAGAAAATCACTGAATTATTGCCAATATGGCAACCAAATTAAAGCAGTCCGCTATTGCCTGGTAAAATATCGGATGGCGCTGAAGATGATATCAAACAGGTCGGGGTCGGCCAGCCGAAGAGGACTTCCATAACTATCGAGCGGTGACGGCCCGGTACTGTATCCTGCCAGACTTTCACGCCGGTTCTTCTCGTTTTTCAGCTCCTCTCTTTTCTCCTGTTCCTGACGTTCCTGATCAAGCAGTTTGCCACCCAGCTTCATCCATTCCATCAAATGCCGCAATTCCCCGCCATCCAGCCAGACTCCGTGACTCTTGCAGCGATCCACAATAACACCGCTCTTGGCGCCAAAGTTGACCCTGTTCATCAGCTGTAAACAGACCGGACACTTGATGTAGGATACCGGATACTGATCCTGCGGCCGGTTGGCATTGATCGCGTCCAGACCGGTTCTGTCAATCAGGAATACATTCTTGACGGCAGCCTCCAGCAGGGCTTCCAGTTCTGACGGATCGAAAAACAGACCCATGCATTGGTCGCATCTTTCGATGAAAAAAGTGCCGTTCAGGTTCAGATTGACGGTTTTCAGATATATGTCACAGCGAGGACAGGTGCGAGGCTGATCGGTTTCATGGGTGGTGTAGTAATGTATCCCCCGCAGATCAATATCATTGCGGTCTCCGCAATAAGCGCACAGCAGGGAACCGTCGGGCAAAGGAGCGTTGCAGTTGGTACATCTGGCCATAAAGTGGTGCCTTTCAATTCCGGGGTGGATCATCGGGGTTGATTATACTGTAAATGCAGGCCCGTGGTAAACCTTTGAACCGCTTGAAAAGGACACTGAAGGCTATTTATCAGTTGAAATTTGCTGGCATTCTTAATGACTCACCTCCTTGGTTGTGGCTCTGCTCCGCTGGATATATCCGATAGCGTAATCCACGTTAGCAAGCGATGACTCCTTTTTTAATTCTACTTGCAGACGTTGTGTCTTAAGTGGTAATTTGTTAGCAAAATTAACTAATAATCTTTAATGATAGGCGTTGATAAGTTTCGAGTGACCATCAAACCAGTCGAAAATACGGCTGAAAAGGAGGCTTCCCATGTGCAAGATAGTAATCCAGATTGTCATTGTTGGCTTGCTTACCCTGCCGATATTGGCGCTAGCCGCCGGAATTGTCCAACTCCCAGTGACCGGGCAGACCACCTGTTACGATGCAAATGGCGACGTAATTGCCTGCCCTGGGACCGGGTAGGACGGTGATATCGGCGACGCACTTCTTATCCTGCGCAAAGTGGTGGGCTTACCCAGTTTCTAGCATTAGAGAGGAATTGGAATAAGCAAAGATCTTATTCCAATTCCAAATCAAAGCGCTATCTTCGTTGGTTCGTCTTCGGCACCTCAACGTACCGATAGTACGCCTCGGCGCCTCAATCCTCACCGTCTTGATTTCATCTTTGATTTGAAATTGGTATTATCTGCCGTGAAGGAAGTTGAATTAACGCGGTGCAGGATAAAAACTCTCAAATAACAAAAGGGCGAATGCCGCATTTGTGACATTCGCCCTCAATCAACTATTCAGTTTTCCACAAAAAGCGCCTTTGCATGTTCTATTCAAACTGTTTCTTGAATTCCTCCATCAGCTGCCGAAGATCCGCTACTTCCTCACGCAATTCAGCTACCTCCGTCTCCAGTTTCGCAATCCGCTCATTTTCCGCCATCACCCGCTGCCTGGCTGCCTCGGGAGCGGTGGTTTCCGTAGACTCTGCTCCACCTTCCGGCAGCTCAGAAAAAAGCTGGGCATAACGCCCCTCTTTACGGCCAGGCTGACGGGCCATCAGGGCGATCATCGGTGTATCTCGTTCCATCAGTTCGCGCAGCACTTCCTCGATCGCCGACAGATCGCCAAACGGATGCATCCGCTCGCACCTGGTGCGCAGCTCGCCTGCCGTCTGAGGTCCTCGCACCAGCAGTTCACAAAGAACCGCCTGTTCCGCCGGTACCAACCCCAGCTTTTCGGCCAGGAGATGACGGTATTTCGGAACCCGTCCCCCGTCGGCCGATATGACCGAAAGCTGCTTGAAACGCAGGGAATCGAGGGACCGCACCACTTCTTCTTCCGTCAGGGCCATTACCGGATCACGGTTCGATTTCTGATTGCAGGCATTGGTCAATGAATTGAGTGAAAGCGGGTAGTATTCGGGTGTTGTCAGCTCTTTTTCCACCAGGCTACCAAGTACGCGGACCTCTATGTCGTTCAACTGAATATCCAACGGAATCTCCTTCCAGTATTAGGGCGGGCAGGGCTGGTTAATGGAAAGTAGGGACTTTTTCCTGGAATAGAACGTAGGGGCTTACAATCAGCATCGCAAATTTTTTCAGTTTGTTATCATTCCAGGAGCGAATTTTCGCTTCCGATGGTTTGCCGATCATGCCGGTTTCCACCAGGTGCTGGATAACATCGATGTCGTCAGAAGCCACCTTGAGTGCGGTGTCGGCCAGATCCAGCGAGTCGTCAACCAGTATCAGCCCACCCCGTTCCAGATGCGCCCGCAGGTCACTCCACTCGGCTTCATCTATAGAAAGAGCCAGTTCTTCTTTGCTGGTAATCATTTTAAAAACCCCTTTGTAAAAAAATGTTGCGTCAACGATGCCGGTATCAGTAAGATTTTTATCATGCTACAGTGACAAAGTCCATGCCTTCCTGCCATCCCAGCCTGTTTGCCAGAACTCTGAATTGGTCCCGTGCACCGCGAACACCGATTGCAGACAGCATCTTTCGTCCTGCAAGATCCAGCTCTTGCGGCAGTGAAACCGGAGCGCCGTGCAGTGTCCGGCCGATCTTGCGCGGATCGACATCCAGCCAGTGCGATACCCTGACTCCATCCTCCGCCAGCAGGCGCTGCCATGCTCTGGCCTCAATACCGGCCCCGGCCATGACCACCTCGGAGCACTCTTTCAGGAAACCCTGCCGAAGGTGGTGCAGTTTGCAGGTACGGAAGGCGTTGGAAGAATATTCGTCCATGGTGCGGGTGGCGCGCTCGGGATGGTCTCGCCAGAAGAACAGACTGTCAGGAAGCCGCATGAAGTGAATGCCGGCTGTCGACATTCGCAGCCATAGGTCATAGTCTTCGGCCCAGCCGCAATCGTTGTAGCCACCCAGCTGTTGCAATATCGTCCGGCGGGTCATGATGCCGGGGTGCGCGAAAGGGGACTCGACAAACAGGTCTCGCATGATCAGGTCATGATTCTGAAGAGAATTCTGCCAGATTTCGTAGTCAAGCATGCCCTGTTTCAGAGATGTGCGGGGGAAATGCCGGAAACTGCAGGCTACGAGCCCTGTGTCCGGGTTAGCCTCCAGGCAGGCGGCCTGCTCTGCCAGACGGCGCGGATGGCAGATGTCATCACCGTCCATGCGAGCAAGCAGTGTCGCGCGACACTCCTCAAGCCCGGTGTTGAGGGCTGCTACCAGTCCGCCACCATCGCGACGGATAACGTGTATCCGTTTGTCCTGTTCTGCAGCTGCCGAAAGAATCAGCGGAGTGCTGTCGCTGGAGCCGTCATCAACCACCACCAGTTCCCAGTCGCTAAGGGTCTGGGCATACAATGAGTTCAGTGCCGCTTTAAGATAGCGTTCCTCATTGCGGACCGGCATGAGGATGGAAACTTTCGGCAGGTCAGGCATCAAGGTTTGAGCTTCTTGAGTTCTTCCAATCGCGCCGCAGCGTCTTTGGATGCAGAGGATTCGGGATGTTTTGTGATGATTTCCTGATAGAGCTTGGTGGCGTGTTCGTGGTTATTCTGCTTTTCTTCAAAGCGGGCAGTTTCCAGGAGTTCGGCTGCTTTTTTATCGCCGGAGGTGCATCCGAACAGAAGCAGGGAAGACAAAATCGATACAAGGATGGTGGTTTTCATGGCAATCTCCCGTTGGTAGTATTGGAGCAAGTTTATTACCAGATCAGGACGTTACTATGCAATATGTAGTTTCTTGCTCCGGGTAAACCGGTAGCTACGTTATGCGGATTTGAGTTGGTCTCGTTGGCGGGATTGAAGCAATCAATATGTATGATTATTGATTCGAGATTTTATCAATAAATTCCGTTTTTCGGTCTGCTTCGTTGAATTGTCTGGAGGTGTATTTCTGATTCATTGACGATACTTTCGCCGGGATGGGCCAACAGGAGCTCGTCAGTGCGGTATGGTACCGCGGATGCCCATAATCCGTCACTGCTGGTGTTGCAGGATCCTTTCCAGGGGTCAACCGGACGGTACATTCCGCCCTCTTCTTTGTATACGCCGAAATGAAGATGTGGAATAAGCGTGTTACCGGAACTTCCGACTTCGCCCAGCTGCTGGGCCCGAGAAATTTTTTGCCCGGGGCTAACTTTCAGGGATCCTTTGCGAAGGTGGGCATACAGGGTCAGATAACGGATTTCATCTATAATGTGTTCTACTAAAACAAAATTGCCTGCATTGAAGCCCAGTGTGGCGCCTTTTTTGTTTCCAATGGAAAGCTCGCTCTTTTCGCGCTCATCACACTCATGCTCTGTGTCACTGGGACACCGGTCGAATAGGCCGTCCTTTGTCCATCTGACAATGCCGTCCGCCGCAGCCAGGGCCTGTATGCCCTGTTCAGCAGAAGATATAACGATATCTGTGCCCTGATGACCGGTATAGCCAGGTTTGGTGCACGCATAGGAGAGGCCGGTGGCGGAAACATCTGGATAACCGATGCGGAAATGTCTGCCGGCGCAATCAACACCTGGTACGCAGGAAATAGGCCAGGTAAAGCCTTTTTGCTCCGCAGCGTCTGAATTGTGGAAGCCGATGAGAACCGACGACAGCAACAGCATCAGTATAAAAACTCTAGCGTTACACATTTTTGTAAACACCGCCTGAATTACTTGTTGGTTTTACACTGTTTGAAATCCTGTTTAAGGACCGAATTTTATCCAAAAAGTCTCAAAATAACGGAATGCAACTCCGGTTGTAGCTTTATTAAAGGCAGCCGGATTGAATGCGGATGTTGCAAGCAACAGGTGTACAGCTGTTTTGCAGATATGCAGCTGTTGATTGCATTAATATTTAGAACACATGAGCAAAACCTGTGCCGATTTCCCGGTGAATACGCCCGTAATTTTTGCTTGACGATCAGGAACGATGAGGTAAGGATAGAAAATTATACTTATACCAAGTTGCAATAAAACTATTACGTTGTTGGCTTCGTCGGTCGCTCCTCAACGTACTGATAGTACGCCTCGGTCGCCACTCTCCTTGCCGCCTGGTACTCATTTTGATTGCAACTTGGTATTACAGGAACGATCTAAAACATGAACAATGAAAAAAGTAAGCGCAGTTACCAGTTTCATAATATTGCAGCATTGCTTGCAAAACGGGACTGTGAATCCATACCGGATTCAAACGGACGCACCCGTGCTTCAGTTGCCCTTATTTTGCGGCAGCTGGTCGATGATATGGAAATTCTTTTCATTCAGCGGGCCACGCACGATCAGGATCCATGGTCCGGTCATATAGCTTTTCCGGGCGGCAAGTGGGAAGAAGGCGAACTGGTGTGCCAAACGGCGCGTCGGGAAACCCTGGAGGAGATCGGCATTGACCTGGAAGATGGATCTTATCTCGGTCGCCTTTCCGACATAGTCGGCACCAATCTGCCGGTCTGGGTTTCTTGCTGCGTCTATGGAGTGGGACAAATAATCTCCGACCCGCTCTTGAGTGAAGAAGTCAGTGATGCTTTCTGGATCAGGCTTTCGGATGTGCGCGACCAGGGAAGGCATCATCTGGCTCCGGTCGCGTTCGATGACAGGCGTTATGAAGTCCCTGCTATTCGTCTCCCCGTGGAAGGCAAGCCGGTATTGTGGGGCATTACCTATCGTCTGGTGATGCAGTTTCTTGAACTGCTGGAAACGCTTGATCTTGGAGTTGCAAATAGCGGAGATTGCTGTACACTACCGGAATTGGTTAAACTTAACGAGGAGGATTTGTCATGAGTGAAAAGAACGGCATCATCACATTCAAAGGTAATCCGATGACTTTGCTTGGACCGGAACTTAAAGTGGGGGACGCCGCACCTGATTTTGCGGTCGTAGACAACTCCCTGGCCCCGACCACGCTGGCATCATACGCTGGAAAGGTCAAGATCGTCAGCGCAGTACCGTCACTGGATACTCCGGTTTGCGATGCTGAAACCCGTCGATTCAATCAGGAAGCTGCCTCTCTGCCGGGGGATGTAGTCGTGCTGACGGTCAGCCTGGATCTTCCCTTCGCCCAGAAGCGCTGGTGCGGTGCAGCCGGTATCGACAAAGTGGTAACACTTTCCGACTACCGTGACCGCTCTTTCGGTCTGGGGTACGGGGTTCTGATCAAGGAACTGCTGCTGCTGACCCGCGCCGTTTTCGTTCTGGATGCAGGCAACAAAATCCGCTACATCCAGATCGTGCCGGAAGTGACTGCTGAGCCGGATTATGCGGCCGCCATCGCTGCCGCCAAGGCTCTGCTTTAAATGTCTGCTTTGTAGAGACGCCGGATTTTGGCGTCTCTACAAAGTGATCCTGACAGGTAATCCCCCTCAGTAATGTTCGCCCACCTTCTGCACTATTATTGTGTGCCCAATTATCTATGGTAAACGGAAGCGTTACCAATCTGCTAAAGCTGCTTTTCGACTCTCTTCAGCATGATCGAGTTCAGCACCACCGAGACCGATGATAAAGCCATTGCAAGCCCGGCATATTCCGGTTTGAGGGTGATGCCGTATCCGGAAAGCAGGCCGGCCGCCACCGGGATGCCGAGGATGTTGTAGAACAGAGCCCAGAACAGGTTTTGTTTGACCTTGGCCAGGGTGGCTCTTCCGATTTTTATCGCCCGTACCACATCCAGCAGGTCGTCCCGCATCAGTATGATATCGCCGGTCTCCTTGGCCACATCGGTGCCGCCGCCAATGGCGATGCCGATCTCGGCCCGGGCCAGGGCCGGAGCGTCGTTGATGCCGTCGCCTACCATGCCGGTAATCATGCCGCGTCCCTGGTATTCCTTGACTATTTCCTGCTTTCGTCCGGGCAGGACTTCCGCCTCAAAACTGTCCACACCTGCCTGTTGCGCTATGATAGCTGCCACGTTGGCATGGTCACCGGTGATCATGCAGGTCTTTATGCCCATGCGGCGCAATTCGGTAACAGCTGCTGCTGAATCGGGTTTGAGAGTATCGGCAAAGGCAGCCACACCCACCAGGGTTTTGCCGGCAGCCACGTAAACCAACGATTTTCCGACTGCAGTCAAGGCTTCAACTTTTTTTGCCAGCGGAGCCAGATCTATATCTTCTTCCTGCATCAGCCGTTCGTTACCGACCGCCAGGCGGTATCCGCCGTAGGAGCAGGTGATGCCGTAGCCGCCCCGTTCCTCGAAATCGACCGCTTCACCCGCTTCAATCCCGGCTTCGCGTGCGGCGGTCATAGCCGCCTGGGCCAGGGGGTGGGTGGAATAAGCTTCTGCGGTGGCCAGGCATTCCAGCAGTTTTTCCGGGTCAATGCTGCGGGCCACCGGAATAAGATCGGTCATCTCGGGCGTTCCCCTGGTCAGGGTGCCGGTCTTGTCCAGCAGCAGTACCTGAAGGCGGGAGATGATCTCCAGTGCCGAGCCTTTCTTGACCAGTATTCCGCGTTTCAGCGCTATGCCGCTTCCGACCATGATGGCGGTCGGTGTTGCCAGTCCCATGGCGCAGGGGCAGGCGATTACTACCACGGCTATGGCGAAGCGGAAGGCGGTCAGAAAATCGCTGGAGAGCAGGTTGAACCAGACCAGAAAGGTGGCGGCGGCAAGCAATAGAACAATCGGCACGAACCAGGCCGAGACCGCATCGGCAAAGCGCTGGATCGGCGCCTTGTCACCCTGTGCTTCCCGCACCATCTTGACAATCTGAGCCAGCAGGGTGGCTTCACCGATGCGGGTGGCGCGAATCCGTATGACACCGTTGGTGCTGATGGTGGAGCTGGTGACGCTGTCGCCCGGTTTTTTCAGCACCGGCAGTGATTCGCCGGTTACCATGCTTTCGTCAATTGCGCCGCCGCCGTCAATAACTTCGCCGTCAACCGGAACCGTATCGCCCGCCCGTACCAGCACAATATCTCCGACACGGACAACGGAGGCCGGCACCTCTTTTTCACCGGCTTCAGACACGAGAATCGCCTTGTCGGCCTGCAGATGAAGAAGGCTTTTGAGGGCTTCACCCGCTTTGCCGCGTGCCCGTGCTTCCAGGTATTTGCCCAGTCTGATGAAGGCGATCAGCATGGCCGAGGTTTCAAAGAAAACCGCACTGTGCGGACCGAGCAGTCCAGCGTAGGCGGCCAAAGAGTAGAAGTAGGCCGCCGAAGTGCCCAGCGCCACCAGAACATCCATGTTGGCGGTGCGGTTTTTGATGGCACTCCAGGCGCCGCGATAGAAAATCAGGCCGGCCGAGAACTGCAGTGTCGTGGCCAGCAGCAGGTTTAGCTGCATTACAGCCCGGTTGGAGTGCATTCCCATCGTCAGCATGATCGGCAGCGCAGCAACCAGTGAAATGATCAGCCAGTTTCGCTGTGAACGAAGCGAGTCTTCGCCGGCCGTTCCGGAATCACGTATTTCTATCGGTGTATAACCGGCGTCATGGACAATCGAGAAAATATCGTGCGTAGAGAGCTTATTCGGATCAAAACGGACAAAGCCGGTTTCGGCGGCCAGATTGACGATGGCGGTACTGATGGCAGGATTCTCCAGCAGTTTCCTCTCCAGAGTGTTGACGCAGGAGGCGCAGTGCAGACCGTGTACGCCGAAGTTCAGCTCCCCTGGCGGTTCGGATCGCTGGATTCCGTAACCCAATGCCTCCACTTTCCGTACGATCTCATCACCGGAAATGGTCGCTTCATTATGGGTAACCGTCAGTTCTTCCGTGGCAAAGTTGACGGCCGCACTTGACACACCATTCAGATGTCCGACTTCTTTCTCAATGCGCGCGGCGCAATTGGCGCAGGACATTCCGGTAATAGGGTAGGTTGTTTTAGTTTCAGTCGGATCAGTGTTGCTTGAAATCACCATGCACGAAATGCCCCCATGTGATTTTAATTGCGGATGCGATCGGAAGCGCCAGCAGGATTCCCCAGAATCCCATAGTTTCACCCAGGGCCATGACCATGATGATGGTTACCAGCGGATTGAGATTCATGGCTTCTTTGAAGACCAGCGGTTTGATGATGTAGCCTTCCACGAAGTAGATCAGTGCGAAGGCAATACCGGTCTGGCTGAGTATGTCGACAGACTGGAATTTGAACCAGGCGAAAAACAATGCCGGCAGCGCGGCGATCAATACGCCTATGAACGGCAGTATTGAAGCCGCGCCGGCAAATATGCCGCAAAAAACGGGGTGGGGAATTTTGATGATGAAAAGTGCTATTGTCGCCAGGATCGCAACTATGATTGATACAGCCACCTGGCCGCGCAGATATCCGCCGATGCTGCTGTTGACCTCTTCTCCGATGCTGAGGATCAATTCACGGCGATGAGCGGGGAACCAAGAAGAAATGGTATCGATGACTGTCTGTTTGTAGTACAGCATGAAGAAAACCAGGATCGGGGAAAGGACAATATTAAACAGGTTGAAAAAGATGCTGGTTCCGAAGCTGTAAACCCAGTTGCCGGCCTTCTCTGCCGCTGTATCCACTTTGCCGGTTGCTTTTTCTATCAGCCAGTGGATTTCTTCGGAACCATAGCGGTCCGGGAGTTGTGTTTTCCACTCCTGGGCAAGTTGTTTGATTTTTTGAATATAGAGCGGCAGGTCACGGATGAATGCATTCCAGTTTATCGTAATAGCAGGTACGATGAACGTCAGGAAGAATATTGTCAGAATGGCCAGCAAAACGTACATCAGCCCAAGCGCGTAAATACGTTTTATTCCATGGTGTTCGGCACGAACCAGAAAAGGGTCAAGCAGATATGCGATCACCCAGGAAAGCAGGAAGCAGGATATAGTATGCTGAAGGGCATAGACGGTTACAGCCAGCAGGCATAAAGTCAGTATGGCGGCAATGAATTTACCATAGTCGTTACGCGGCAGGTGACTGTGATGTTCGTGCCCCATATCCCCTCCTAGGGATGAGTCAAGCTCTGCGTGGTTCTGTCAACCGTGAACAGGTTGTTTTCTTCCATCCAGACTTTCAGCCTGGTGGATAGGTACTCGTCCTTTAACAGCACCAGTCGTTCTTCGTCTTGAGGAAAAAACGAGATGATATCTTCAATTTTGCCGTAAGGTTTTTTACCAGCCAAAGAGGCGCTCAGGAGTTTTTTTAGTAGAGGGTCTTCAATTGATGTTACAAATCCTGACATGATCTGCCGTTCCATATGATAATCAAATGGCGGAATTTCAAGAAACCGTCCTTGATTCTTTTCCAACTGCTGCTTAAACTCGGGATCATCCTCCAGTGACGGGATGAAAAAAATCTCTCCAGTGAAACGGTCCAAAAAATAAATTCGCTCCATTTCGCCGTTGGTAAAGGCGGCCAGAAGATCTTCCCACGATATTTCTACATTGTGAACTGCCGGCATTAATCTCTCCCATTTTCTTCTTGTTGACTTTTTAAGGCTTGTCGAAGCACAATCTGCTTCATGCGAGCCATTTTTCTGGCCGATGCCCATCTTGCGGCAGCGACCGACGATAATTATCTGCTGTTGATTCGTTTTCTCCAGGAACTGGAGGGTGAAACAGACGCCCTCTATATCATGGGTGATCTGTTTGACTTCTGGGTTGGATTTCCTTCAAACCCTTTCCGTCAGTTCGATGCCGTGATTGACGCACTGGAACGTCTGGTTGACTCCGGCTGCCGCCTGGTGTATTTCGAGGGAAATCACGACTTTCACCTCGGTGATGTTTTTGCCGTCCGACTCCGTGCGGAGATTCATGCCGTCCCGTCGATCGAAACCGTACAGGGCAAACGCCTTTTTCTCTGTCATGGGGATCAGATAAACAAAAAAGATCGTTACTACAGACTATTGCGCTTTCTGCTTCGTTCCCGGGTTGTTGCTGCCAGTGTCAGCCACTTTCCGCCGGCCTGGGCGCTTAAGCTGAAAACGCGGCTGCAGCGGAGCAGTCAGGCCAGTTATTCGATCAAAAAGGCCCGTTGGGACTATCGGGCGATATTGCTGGATTTTGCCGGCCACCTTCAAAAACAGGGCTGTGACGGGATGGTGGCCGGGCATTTTCACCTGGCCCTGCAGAAAGATTTTGCCGGACCGCCTTTTACTTTGCTTTCACTGGGGGACTGGATGGGTCAGTACACCTATGGTGAAATGCTGGACGGTGAACTGCGGCTTATGACATATACCCCGTAAACCCGCTCCTACTTTTCAAAAAATTCATCCAAAGCCTGCTGTCCGACCTGAGATGCTTTGATCTTCCATTTGTCCGGATTTATTACCAGTGCTACCAGAGCAATGCGCGGATTCTGCATCGGTGCAAAAGCCGCAAACCACGAGTAGTGACCTTTGGGATCGCTGCCGTTGATAGAACCTGTTTTTGCGGCTACCGACACATCAATAAGCGGCCGTCCGCTCCGGTCGTGAAACGCTTTGCGCGAGGTGCCGGTCTGGACGGTGCTTGACAGCATTTTTGTCAATGATGAGGCGGTTTCCGGAGTTACCAGCCTCCGGATCTCACGAGGAACAAAGGTCTCTTTTTTTCGTCCATTGTCATCTGTTATGCTGGATGTCAGTGTCGGAGCCATCATCCTGCCTCCGTTGGCAATGGCGGACATGATGACTGCGGCATGCAGTGGAGATATTTTAACATCATGGTTAAGTCCCGCACCCATCAGCATCAGATCATTATCACTTTGAGGAGCTTCTGCCTGGCTTGGTTTGGCTGGAATTCCAGGGAAAAGTTCCTGATTGAATCCGTAGCGGGTTACACTATCCATAACTGATGTTTTGCCGGCAATGTCGGCAGCGATTCTACCATAAACAGGGTTAATTGATTTTCCCATTGCATAGGTGACGTCCATGCGGTTGTTTTTACCACGCGGACTGGTTTCCCAATAACGCGGGGTTTCAGATGTGGAGCCGCCGCGAAATTCGATCACAGATTCAGGCGTTATTTTACGGCTCTCCAGAGCGGCAGAGGCGGTTATGATCTTGAATAGCGAAGCCATCGGGTAAAGTCCGTAGACTGAGTTTTTTGTCCATGCCGGATCAACCGATGAGTAGGCAGTCATTCCAAGAATGCGCCCTGTGGAAGGCTCTATAGCGACAAATACACCGTACGGCACCTGGTTTTTGGCCAGATAGTCATAGACTCTTTTCTGCAGCCCGCCTTGAATTGTGTAGTTGAAATGAAGACCGTCAGCTGTTTTTGCCGTCAGTTGATCACCGTTTACGACTGCATTCTCAAGTATTCTGCCTGCGAGTTCGAAGTGACTTTCCGGAACCGGCGGTTTGGCGGCTTCAACCGACTTTGGGGTCGTCTCGGAGAGAGAGGTCATCCATGAGCCTGCCCGTTGCCAGGCGGTTCTTGAATATCTCAGCGTTGCAAGGCAGACAGGTGTAACTGCAAGGACTACAGCCAGAAAGATAAGCGTCAGTTTCAGTCGCTGGAGGCGTTTGCCGACTGGAATCGCAAGACGGAACCTTTTGTTCTCAAAGTCCTGTTTCAGTCGCCTGTTGCGGTTGCCTGTGCTGAATGGTTGGAAGTTTGGAAAGCGATTTTTCTGTGATAAATTCTTTAAATCCTGCATGTAATCCCGGAATATGTTTAATTGGTGAACTATACCGTCAAGATCCGAGTCTTGTCAACGGAACTGAACTGCTGTTAGAAAGTGTTTATGCGATTGATGAATGCAATCAGCAGCCCGTAATGGTGGTGATCGAATAGCATTGAAAGGCGTGGGAGATCTGCAAGATCCGGCTCGTCGACCTCCTCGGGGTATGCGCCGCAACAGTGAATCTTATCGCCATTTTTAATGAGTTCCGAGAACTCGTCCGTCAATGTTGCGACCTGTTCAGGTGACAGTTTTTTGTTCAGACGGATGACCAGGCGGTTTTCAATAAAGCGGAGTGAATGGTAATTCCTGTAGAAAGTGTTGATGACATCCAGAGCTTCCTGCTCATCTCTGGTAATAGTGAATAGCGAGAAGTCTTCACCGGAGATGAAGCCCTTGACCAGAAGACTTTCCTTTACGAAGCTAAAAAACTTTTCCCAGTAACCGTCTCGGTCATCCATCAGGATCAGGGGCTTGGGCGATGTTTTTCCCGTCTGAACCAGAGTAAATACTTCCATTGCTTCATCAAGGGTCCCGAATCCCCCTGGAAATACTACTATTGCGTCAGCTTCCTTGACGAAAGCGACCTTACGGTTGAAAAAATATTTGTAGGTTACCAGCCGCGGATTTCTGTACATGACCGGATTAGGTTTTTGTTCAAAAGGCAGCCTGATGTTTACTGCAAAAGAATTCTCGCTTCCGGCGCCTTCATTGCCAGCCTGCATTATGCCGGGGCCGCCTCCTGTGATAACCATATAGTTGCTGTCTGCCAGTTTGCGGCTGAAACGGACACACTTCTGATACATTTCCTCATCCGGTTCAGTTCGTGCGGAGCCGAATATTGTAACTTTTTTGCGACTGCGGTACGGGCTGAAGACACGGGCAGTGTAACGCATCTCGCGCAGCGTGCTGTTGATCAGTTTCAGGTCTGCAAGGTAATCTACGTCCTGACCGATCTTCAGGGTTGCCAGCAGCATCTCCTTTATCATTGCAGGATGGTGGACTCCTCCTGTCTCTTCTATCAGGCGGCTGATGATCTGGTCTATCTGTTGGTTGGGACGGGAAAAACTTAATTCCATTGTTTTTGCCTTTTGCTGCGATTATATATTGCCCGATTGCAAAGCTAACACAGTTGGCTGTTTAAAGCAAACTGCTGTTAGCCTGACTGCTCGGCGATTAAACTTGAAACCGTGCAGTGGTTTTGATATAAAGCATCTTTGTTTATATGGCTTTATAGATATGTTCCTACAGACGACGGGCAAGGAGACATGGCATGTCCAATCCGCAGATGGTCATGTACGACGAAGAGTTCCAGGAAATCAATGATGTCATTGGACGTTTGCTTAAGGAAGCCAATGCAAAGGTGATTTTTCTGGTCGATAAAAATGGGCAGCTTATCTCCGGTGTCGGAGAGACTGAGCGTTTCGATACGACCTCGCTTGCGTCCCTAACAGCTGGAAATATTGCAGCTACCGGCGGTCTTGCCAAGTTGATCGGAGAAAAAGAGTTCTCGATTCTTTTTCATGAAGGGGAGAAGGATAACCTGCACATATCGATAGTCGGTGGCAGGGTTATTCTTGTCGTTCTGTTCGACAGTCACTCATCACTCGGTCTGGTCCGTCTGCGGGTCAAGAAGTCTTCTGAAGAGCTTTCATCCATATTTGAAAAATTGATGAAAAAATCGGAAGAACGAGAAAAACGGGGTTCATCCGAGTTTCCGTTTGCCGAAATTACCGATGACGACATCGACAACCTTTTCAGCTAATTGATTCCGAGGTGATTTAACGATGTCTTTTATCAATTATGCTTCCCGTGAAATAAACTGCAAAATCGTCTATTATGGTCCGGGATTGTGCGGCAAGACAACCAATCTTCAGTTTGTGTATCAAAAGACTGCTCCGGATGCCAAAGGCAAGATGATCAGTCTGGCAACAGAGACCGAACGCACCTTGTTCTTTGATTTTCTGCCGCTTTCACTCGGCGAAATACGTGGCTTCAAGACCCGTTTTCATCTCTATACCGTTCCGGGTCAGGTTTTCTATGATGCGTCCCGTAAGCTTATTCTGAAAGGTGTTGATGGTGTGGTCTTTGTTGCGGATTCACAGGAAGAGCGTATCGACGCCAATATCGAGTCATTGGAAAATCTAAGGATTAACCTTAAAGAGCAGGGCTATGACCTCGATAAGCTGCCGTACATAGTCCAGTACAATAAGCGTGATCTTCCGAGCGCCATGACCGTAGAGGAATTGCGTCGTGAATTGAATCCGACCAATGTGCCCGATTTTGAGGCCTGTGCCACAACCGGCGAAGGGGTTTTTGAAACCCTGAAGGCTGTTGCCAAGCAGATTTTGATTGATCTGAAAAAAGGAAAGTAAGCTTTGTTTATCTGCAAGAGTGAGCGCTGATGATAAAACACTCCCTGTACTTAACAAACCGACCTTTTTTACTGCTGTGTTGTAAACTGAATTACGATAAATTGTGATGATTGAAGGTTTGGGCTTGATTTATTTTGAGTAGCATGGTAGGTATCCAATCCCACCGTACTGAATGACAGATACATACGGAGAGATGGCCGAGTAGGTCGAAGGCGCTCGCCTGCTAAGCGAGTATACTGGGAAACCGGTATCGAGGGTTCGAATCCCTCTCTCTCCGCCACTTATTTCCCGGATATTTAATTGGCTCCTGCGCTAAATAAAAAGAATTATCTGCTTGTCTTGTTTTTTGTGTTGCCGTTGTCGGCCTGTCAGGGCAAAGAGCAACAGCCCGTCATACCCAAACCCACAAACTCCCATAGAACATCACCTGGAAAAACCGTTGTTGTCCCTCCTGAAGTTGCCGGAGCGTGGAAGGCCGTCAAGATAGCCGTCATTGACAAGAAACGCGCTACGGAAAACATTTACACTGTTCCTGTAGGGACTGTTACTCGCATACCTTCAACAAAACTTACAATATCCGCCGAAGCTTTTCTTCCGTCCTTTGTTATTGAAGGAACAGTTATGACATCTTCTTCGAATGAATTGAAAAATCCGGGCGTTAAGGTCAGCATTTCAGACAACGGGACGCCAGTTTTTAACGGTTGGCTGTTTTCCAGGTATCCAGCCACTCATGCAGTTACACATCCAAATTACGGATTTACACTCGTGGGTGTGGTACCTGCCTCGAAATAGCTTTAATAACTCCTGCATAATCTGTCAGCAAGGAATTCCATCCCGCGCCAACTGGTCGCAACGTTCATTTTCAGCATGACCCGCATGACCTCGAACCCATATCCACTGGACATTATGCGGTCTGGTCAGTTCAAGCAGCAACTCCCACAAATCCCGATTCAGGACAGGTTCCTTCTTGCTGTTGCGCCACCCCTTGCGCTGCCATCCAGTGATCCATTCCGTCATTCCCTTGACGAGATATTGCGAGTCGGTTGTGATTGTGACCTGGCAGGGACGGGTCAATAGACGCAATGCCTCGATGGCGGCACTCATTTCCATGCGATTGTTGGTGGTTTCTTTGGCTCCGCCGCTGATTTCCTTTTCGTGCTTTCCACAGCGCAAAATTGCCCCATATCCTCCGGGACCCGGATTGCCGCTGCAGGCACCATCACAAAATATCTCCACTGTCTGCATATCAGGCTTCACCAAAATAGGCACCTTCTTCTTTTAAAAGGTTTGCAATGGCCTGCATGACCCGCTCAACAATCAACTGATGAGTCTCCTTGCAGTTTTCCAGTTGGAACAGATCGCTGAAGTCCAATGCTTGACCGAACACAACCGAACCTTGCTGTCTAATACCCGGAAACTTCCAGTTGTTAAGCCCTATCAGTGCGGTTGGTATTACGGAAGGACGAGTGTCGTAAATGATCTTGCCTACACCGCGGTTGCCTTTGCCAAGTTTACCATCTTTGTGACGGGTGCCCTCGGGGAAGAGCATTACCTTTTGATCAATCAGCAGTTCATTCAAGATCAGATTAGCCTTGAGATCCCGTTTTCGTTTGACCGGAAAAGCACCCCATGAAGTATAAATCAGCCGTTGAAAGGTTTTTTCAAAAAGTTCCTGTTTGGCTGGGGCCCAGAGCATCTGGAAAGGATTGTGTTTGATGACCGCCCAGGGGAGGAAAATTGTCTCATAGGCGGATATGTGGTTGGAAACCAGAAGAACCGCCCCTCTGCGTGGGATATTGCCGCTTCCCTTGATCGTGAAACGGTTCAAGGCAGAAGCGTATATACCGATTACATATATTGAAAATGTTACCCAAAAACGCTGCAGCAGATTTGCCCTCACGTAGAACCCCTTCATATACAGATCGACCGATAGTGTGACCGATATTTATAGCACGGCGCTGCGCGTCGAGCAACAACCTCTAACTTGTCAGAATAATTCGTTGAAATATGACGTATCCTTGATATAGTTAATAAAAGTGTCTTCTGGCGTTTTTGATAAACTTACAAGTGCTCGAAATAGCTGAGTTGTCTCTGGTGTTGGCTGGAACGGAGGTGGATATGCAAGGTCGCGAAACAATTCTATTGGCGGAAGATGATCGTTTGGTAAGGGATGCCACGGCAGCCATTCTAGAATACGGCGGCTACAGAGTTATTATTGCTGAAAACGGACAGAAGGCCGTGCGCCAGTTTTGTGAAAACAGTGTCGATATGCTGCTGTTTGATGTCATAATGCCGGTAATGAATGGTGTTGAAGCATACCGAATCATAAAGAATATCGCTCCAAACGTCCGTATACTTTTTACCAGCGGTTATACTGACGAGGTTCTGGACCGGGAATTGATTGAAATAAAAGACGTGCGTCTGCTTCATAAGCCGGTCCCGCCAGACACGCTGCTTAGGGCTGTAAGGGAAGTACTGGATACCTGCCGATGAATTTCAGTGATAGAAAAACAATTTTCAGGGGGATGGTGATCCACATCGAGCAGATGGAGGTTGAGATCGGCCAGAAAGGGCGCCATATATTTCAGGTTATCCGCCATCCCGGAGGAGCCGGGGTCCTGCCGGTTCATGCCGATGGTTCTGTTTCACTGATCTGTCAACTGCGTCCTGCGGTTGAAAATGTCCTGCTGGAAATTCCGGCCGGACGGCTTGGTGACGGCGAGCCTCCAATTGAATGTGCCAGTAGGGAACTGCTGGAAGAGACTGGTTTGCGCACGGAGCGGATGATTCCGCTTGGACTGATTCACTCGTCGCCCGGCGTCTTTGATGAGGTCATCCATCTGTACGCCGCGCTGGAACTTTCTGAAGGCCCGGCCGAGCCTGAGGCTGATGAGGATATCGAGGTTGTCCGTTTTAAATATGACGAAGTGCTGGATATGGTCGCGAACGGCACTATCAGTGATGCCAAAACGGTTGCAGCAATCTTTCGCTGGCAGTTGTCCCTGGCCCGACAAGAGTGTTGCAATGCCTGATTTTGCCGTAAGTGAGGAAAAAAACCGCTGGCTGCGACAAAAAATGTCCGAGCTGGGGGTACGCGAAGATGATCTGGACGAGAATTTTGTGCGCTCCTCCGGCAATGGCGGCCAGCACCTCAACAAGACTTCCAGTTGCGTTCAGCTCAAACATAAACCTACCGGCATACAGGTCGTCTGTATGCGGGAGAGAAGTCAGTCGGTCAATCGTTTCCTGGCCCGGAGAGAGCTGCTGGAAAGGATTGAAGCCTCTTACGGTGTGGTAACACCCGAGATGAAGCGCATCGAAAAACTGCGCAAGCAGAAGGACCGCCGCAGACGACGTGCAGCGAGTTAATGGGCCTCGCTCCAGTTGGTGCCGTGGCTGATATCAACCTTCAGCGGAACTTTTGTTTCAACTGCCCGTGACATTTCATTCTCCACCAGCCGCTCCATTCTTAACAATTCATCTTCCGGGACTTCGAAAACCAGTTCGTCGTGTACCTGCATGATCAGGCGACTCTGCAGCTTTTCACTGCAAATCCTGGCTTGAACTTTTATCATCGCACATTTGATAATGTCGGCCGCCGAACCCTGGATGGGGTAGTTGATGGCATTGCGGCGGGCAAAGGCCAGCACGTTGCCGTTTGTGCTCCTTATGTCCGGTATCGGCAGGCGGCGACCAAGAATAGTTGTTACATAACCGTTTTTCTCGGCTTCCCGGATGCAGGAATCAAGGAATTCGATTGCTCCACTGTGACGATCCTTGTAGGTGGAAATGAATTCTTCGGCGGTTTTTCGGGCGATGCCCAGCTGCTTGGCGAGACTGAAAGCCCCCTGGCCGTAAATAATGCCGAAGTTGATTGTCTTGGCCTGGCGGCGCATTTCCGGTGTGACCATCTCGGGGAAAAGCCCGAAAACCTCGGCGGCGGTGCGGGTATGGATGTCTTCATCATTGGCGAATGCATGGCAGAATACCTTGTCGCCGGAAAGATGAGCCAGCACGCGCAGTTCGATCTGTGAATAGTCTGCTGAAAGTATTACGTGTCCAGGCGGCGCGATAAAGGCATGGCGAATTCGTCGACCTTCCTCGCTCCTGATCGGGATGTTCTGCAGGTTCGGATCGGAAGATGAAAGGCGTCCGGTGACGGTAACGGTCTGGTTGTAAGAAGTATGCACCCGTCCGGTTCTCGGGTTGACTAGCCGCGGAAGGGCATCGGTATAGGTAGATTTCAGTTTGGCCACACCTCGATAATCAAGGATCAGGCGGGCTATCTCCTGCTCTTCAGCCAATAAAGTCAGTACTTCGTTATCCGTTGACAGGCTGGTTTTGCCCTTTGTCTTTTTGCCGCTTTTCAACCCCATTCGCTCAAACAGGACTTCGCCAAGCTGCTTGGGGGAATTCAGGTTGAAACGTTCACCGGCCAGTTCAAAAATTCTGTTTTCAAGATCTGACATTCGGGTGGCGAAGTCTGCCGACAGGCTGTTCAGTAGCGCGCTGTCGAGGAGAACACCACAATCCTCCATATCTGCCAGAATCGATACCAGTGGCATTTCGACCGAATGGAACAGCTCGGCCAATCCCCCTGAAGTCAGCAGTAGCTCGAACTTGCGTCGCAAAAGCCATGTTGCATCCGCATCTTCACAGGCATAACGTGATGCATCCACAATTTCAACTTCCGAAAAGTTTTTCTGGTTTTTTCCGCTGCCGGTTACTTCACTGTAACTGATCATGCGATGATTGAGATGCTCCTGGGCCAGTGCGTCCAGGCCATGTCCAGTGCGGGAAGGATTAAGTACATAGGATGCCAGCATCGTGTCGAACCAGACTCCCGCCATCCTTATGCCGCTGTTGGCGAGTACCTGCATGTCAAATTTGATGTTCTGGCCGACTTTGCGAAGATTCGGGTTTTCCATCAACGTCCGAAGTGCCTCAAGAACTGTAGTGCGTGGAAGTTGGCCGGGGACAAGGTCTCCTGCCATCCCGCTCTCTGCCCGTCGGGGAGAGGAAAAAAGCGGTCCATCTTCCGGCTGAAGAGGGGAGGAGGCGGCAGATGACGCCACATGTCCGACCGGAATGTAGCAGGCCTCATGATCCTTGAAAGAGAATGACAGTCCGACAATCTCGGCAAGGCGTGGGTCGAGGCTGGTGGTTTCCAGGTCGAAGGCGAATTCCGATGAATTTTCAAGGCCCTGGATCAGCTGTCGGAGTTGTTCCTGTGTGTTGATAGTGCGGTACTCTTCACTGGAAAGGGTGGATATGGCTGTCAATTCCTTGATAAGTGTTGTAAAACCGTACCCTTTGAACAGTGAGTTAAGTGCCGCTGTGTCCGGTTCGCTGACTGCAAGATCTTCCTCGCTTACGTCAATCGGGACATTACATTCGATAGTGGCCAGTCTTCTGGACAGGAGCGCCTGTTCGCTAAACTCGCGCAGCTTTTCACCGATTTTGCCTTTGACTTCTCCGGCGCGCTCAAGAAGCTTATCCAGTGTTCCGAACTCCTGCATCAATTTTATGGCGGTCTTTTCGCCGATTCCCGGTACACCTGGGATGTTGTCGGAAGAGTCGCCGGCCAGTCCGAGTATATCCGGCACAAGTTCCGGTGTGACTCCGAACCGTTCAAAAACCTCTGCAACTCCTGATGTTTTATCCTTCATAGTGTCCAGCAGGGTGACCCGCCCGGTAACAATCTGCATCAGGTCCTTGTCACCGGTAACCACTATAACCCGGCCGCCTTTTGATTCATGCTTTTGAGCCAGGGCACCGATGATATCATCTGCTTCGAAGCCTTTCAGTTCCAGAGCCGGAATGTTGAAGGCCCGCACTACATCTCGAATCGGACCAACCTGGGCCCGCAGGTCATCCGGCATGGATTCGCGATTGGCTTTGTAGTCAGGGTATATGTCGTTGCGAAACGTTATTCGTCCGGCGTCAAAGACAACAGCAAGGTGCTGCGGGTTGTGGTCCTTGATCAGCTTCAGAAGCATCTGCACAAAACCGTAGATGGCGTTGGTCGGCTGTCCTGTGGGAGAGGACAGGTGACGTATGGCAAAGTAGGCTCGATAGATATAGGATGAACCATCAACCAGATACAGGGTATCATTTGCACTCATTGCAGGCGCTCGCAATCCGGTGTTTCCCGGGTAAAGAGCAGAAACGCCATGGCCGGCCTCTTGCTGGATTCGCGCATGGCAAATTGCATGCCGTCGAATAGCCATCCTTTTGCACTCCAGTTGTTGAGCGCCTCTTCAATAGCATCTTCAGTGACGGTGCCCAGTTCAATAACTTTATAAGTAGGCATGACGGGTCCTTTGGGTGGAATGTTGAACACTATATTTCAATGACTGATCAGGCTTCAAGAAGAAATAAAAAAGGCGGCCCGAAAGCCGCCCTGGTATTAGTATTTGGAAAAAACTACTTCTGGAAACCGAGCTTGGCTGAAATTTCCTCGCTTGCCTTAATTACAAGCGGAACAAGTTCATCCTTCATCCGTTCATCTGAAAAGCGCATTGACGGTCCGGAAATGCTGACCGCGCCGATAATGCGGCGTGTGTAATCTCGGATAGGTGCGCTGACACACTTTACCCCGATGTCCAGTTCTTCATCATCTATGGCATAGCCTTGTTCTGCAATAACCTTCAGCTGTTTCTTGAGGGTGTCCCGGTCGGTAATGGTATGGGGCGTGTAGCGCTGCAGTTCCTTGCTTGGAAGGTAGCTTTCAAGTTCTTCGTCGTTCATGTAGGCGATCTGTGTCTTGCCGGCGGCAGTGCAGTAGGCCGGCAGTCTTGATCCTACACGCGGGACAACCCTGACCGTCATCGCAGTTTCAACCACGTCCAGATAGATAATGTGGTAGTCTTTGAGTATAGATACGTAGGTGGTTTCGTTGCATTCGTGGACCAGAGCCTCGAGTACCGGCTTGGACTGGCGTAAAAGGCCCATCTGCTTGATAAACGTTTGTCCGAGTTCAAGTGTTTTCAGTCCGAGTCGGTAGTTTTCCGTCACACGGTTCTGCTCAATATAGCCTCTGGATTCAAGGGTTGCAAGCAGCCTGAATACATTGTTCTTATGAAGTTTTAGACGTTTGCTGAGTTCTGTGACTCCCAGTTCGTCCACTTCCGCGTGAAACTGCTCGAGAAGATCAAGTGCATGGGAAACTGCCTGGATCAGATATTCCGACTTTTCTTTTTTTGCCATGGTTTCGCATCCTGTGATAGAAAATTGTAAAAAAAACGTCGTGCAAGTTACCAGAATTTCGTTGTTAATTAAAAACCAAGAAAAATTAAGCAATTACGACGCGATTTTTACAAATACTAGAATATTGTTTTATAATTGTCAAGTACTAAAAATTGCATTATATTTATTGCATTCATGTATTAGTATTACTCATACGGTAAGTGGACAATAGAACAAAAACGAGGACTTCATGCTGAATCTGCGGAAAAAAATTCTTGTGGCAATAGATGGTTCTCCGCAATCCGACAAGGCTGCGGAAGAAGCGGTAAGGCTGGCTGCCGGCAATCAGAGCCAGTTTAAAAGCCCGGTTTTTGCCCTGCTGGTACTGCCTAATACTCCGACGTCAACCTATACCGATTTTGTTCCATCGGCTCCCATGACGGAAACGGAAAGGTGGGATGAGTTACGGAAGCGCATATTTTTTGTCGTGGAAAAATGTGCAGCCGAACACGATGTCCCTCTGGAGATGGTAGTCGAGTACGGGGATCCCGCAGAGAAAATGATCAGTTTTGCCAAGAGCGAAGGGATCGATGTGATAGTCATCGGCAGTTCGAGTAAAGGTTTCATCCAGCGGCGAATCAAGGGGAGCATTTCCCACAAAGTCGCCAGTAGTGCTCCATGTTCTGTTTATATCGTCAGAGGTTGATGTTTGAAAGGTTCTAAATGATTTTCAGCCGTTTTGTACGTATGTTTCTTTGCTTGTTATTGATGCTGGTTCCTGTTCAGATTTACGCTGCCGAATCTTTTCGCGTTCCGATCCTGCTGTATCACCGCTTTGGTCCAACTGTCGCGGATGGAATGACAATAACCACTCCGGTTTTTGAATCCCATATGAAATATCTTCATGACAACGGTTACAAAGTAATTCCGCTTCGCCAGTTGATTGATCATTATCGTGGGAAAGCTCCAGCACCCGGTCCGAAATCAGTCGTGATTGTTGAGGATGACGCACACAAGTCGGTTTACAGCGATATGCTGCCGATTATTCGTAAATACCGCTATCCTGTAACTGTATTTACCTATCCGTCTGCAATATCAAATGCCAAATACGCCATGACCTGGGATCAACTGCGAGAACTTAAAAAAACCGGCTTGTTTGATATTCAATCACACACCTACTGGCATCCCAATTTCAAAAAAGAGCGCAGAAAACTGAGCCCTAAGGCACTTGACAGCTTTGTCATGACACAGCTAAGGAAGTCGAAAGCCCGTTTGGAGACGGAACTTGGTTCTCAGGTGGATATGCTGGCCTGGCCATTCGGAATTTATGACGATTATCTGATAAAAAAAGCTTCCGAGGCGGGATATATTGCAACATTTACTATTGAGCGCCGACACGCTGCTTCATCCGATTCAATTATGAAGCTGCCGCGCTATCTTCTGGTTAATGCCGATAGCGGCAAAGCTTTTGCGAATTTGCTTGAAGGCAATGCCGTCAGACGGAATGTCGTTTACTGATGTCTGACGAATCGCCCAAAAAACATCCCTGCCCGGACTGTACATTTTGCCAATGGTGCTCCGATGATCGCTGCCGCAAATGTCTCAACCTCTCTGGCTGCTGCCGCCGCAAACTTTCCATTGCGGAACAGATTGCTCTCTATGATTCGCTGAATCCATCTTCACCAGTCAAATCATGATTGAAACCGTTATCTGCCTTCACCAATGGAAATCCAATCTTCTTCCCGGCGGCATTTGAAGTCACTGGGGCGATGTATTTGGGCAATGCCTTAGGCTGAATTCCAGTTGTTTCTCTTGATAATTGAAATCCTCTTTGACAGCCGCTGCCTGAACCCGGTTGCGGCCCTGATTTTTAGCACGGTAGAGCGCTTCATCCGCCGCCTTGACAAGCGTTGCTTCAGTCGTTCCATGATCCGGATATATTGCCACTCCGGCTGAAATTGTTACTGTTCCCAGAGGACGGCCGAGATGCTCCGCTTTAAAGGACATCAAATCGCTTCGCAATTCTTCAGCGCGTTCCAGGGCATTATCAAGTGTGGTCTCCGGAAGAATGCAAATGAATTCCTCTCCGCCGTAGCGGCAGGCAATATCATACTCGCGGATATTATTCATAAGAAAACTTCCGAATTCACGAAGCATACTGTCTCCGGAGTCATGACCATGAATATCGTTGAAGCTTTTGAAGTGGTCGATATCCATCATGATCACTCCGAACTTCCTGTTTGTACGTTCTGCCTTCATTAACTCCCGCGATAGAATCTCTTCCATATATCGCCGATTGAAAAGGCCGGTGAGCGGATCCCGAATTGAAAGATAGCGCAGTGTTTCACGAAGCGTGAGATTTGCCAGTGCCATAGCTACATGCTCAGACATGGATATTGCCAGCTGAAACCTGGGTTCGTAATTGGCTTTATTTGTTCCGGCAGTCTGCTCTTCTGCTCCGGTTATGTTCAGATGGAATACTCCAATGGAATCGTCTTGCGACAACATTGGTATGCAGAAACACTTATGGGCTATTTCGCAGCCGATATTTTTGCAAACCAGTTGATTGTTGCTGAATATCATGGGTGTTCTTCCGCGTCGCAAGGCCCAGCAGGATTCCGGTTGAAAATGCGCTTCATGCCTGACCGCTTCACCCCAGGCGAAGCAAAGATCAAGCATGTTCCGTGATGAATTAAGTATATAAAAGGCACCGGAGTCCGTAGGGAAAAGCTTTTGCGCGGCGACTCCGATAATCCGGTATGCTTCCTCGCGCTCACGGCAAAGCTGGAACATCTCGCTCATTTCGTGAAAAGTGGAAACCTCCAGGTTGCGTCGTTCAAGTTGCTGAACCGAGATCTGCAGTTCACTGTTGAGCATGTTCAAAGCATCTTCTGCATGTTTTTTCTTCGTTACATCGACCATGACGCCCCGAAGCTGTCTTTCGCCGCTGTCTTCATCAACAATGATTCTGATATTGTCCTGAACCCACAAGGTGGAGCCGTCTTTACTGATCCTGCGGTATTCGAGTTGGCAATCGACTTCCTGCTCAATTGATTTCTGATAAGACTCAAGCACCATTTCCCGGTCATCGGGAAATATCCGGTCTTTAAAAAAATCAGCTGCATTCAGCCATTCGTCTCTGGAGATGAAAAACAGGTTTTCAACCTGATGGCTGATATAAGTAAACTGTCTGGTTTTGGAATCTGCTTCCCACACGACAGCATCAAGGCCGTCCACTAGACCTCTAAATCTCTTTTCCGATTCCTGTGCTGCATGTCGAAGATGGTCACTCTCCTTGTAGGCCTGCTGAATGTTGCTGAACAGCTCTTGAAGCTCCTCCTCAAGTTTTTGTACAACTCTTATGGGGAAATGATAGGACAGAAACGCCAGCAGAATGCCGATACTGGCAGAAATAACGAAAAGAAAAGCTGTCTTCAGCAGGATGACCCGCTGCGAAATTATAATCTCAACCCGACCGACTTTTTCATTGTTGAAAAAAATATTTGTAGTGCCCTTTGGCGCCCACCTGTTCCACCAATCCTTTGCTTCACTTGTCTGAAAACGATAGTCGTAGTTTGGTATCAAGACCCCTTTTGAGTCATAGAGATTGACCGACATGACATCACTGTCCTGGGATATTTCACGTCCGATTTCTTTGAAAGTGTAGATCTGGTATTTCCAGAGTTTCGGAGACGAAATGATGATTTCCTGAAGTTTATCGGCAGTTTTTTTTGCGTAATATGAGGCGGTGCGTTCACACCCCTTGTATTCAAAAAAATAATAGGTGATTGGAAAACAGAGAGAAATAAGTAAGCCTATGCCCAACGAAAGAGGATACAGCCTTTTGGAGAGGTAGTGTCCCAGATTGATTTGTATGTGTTTGATCTGCTTCATTTAGGGTTTACGCGCAATAGGGTACATAGCCGTTTTTTGTAAGTATGTTTTTTCCCTCGGAAGAACACACATACGAAATATATGTTTTCATTGCAGGAGTAAGTTTATCCGGTCGGTAGACAAAGGAAAGCGTTTTGTAAAGGGGATATGCGCCGCTTTGCACGGTTTTTGGAGAGGGGTAAATGCCGTTCAGCTTCAAAATCTTTATGTTAAGCTTCTGTGATATGATGGCGCCCATATCTGAAAAACCTATGGAATCGGGGAGTGACTGGATCTTCTGGTTCATTCCCTCGTCTTTCATAATTATTGACCAGCGGTTGTTTTTGATGCTGTCATTGTATACCTCCCGGAATCCGGGAACATTTTCCTCCAGAACATAAATTGAACTTTCTCCCGGTTCTCTGTTCAGTACGATGATCTTATTACCGTTCTTCCAGGTTGTTTTTTCTCCCCGGTAGATACGGTTCAGTTCGTTGAAGGTTATTTCGTGATCCTTGACTGTGGGGTTGACCCCGATTATGACTGCTGTGCGCGCATATTGTGTGACGGAAAGGCCCAAGTTCTTTTCGCTGCCAAGCAGGGGGCGTGATATGAGGCCGATTGAGACAGCTCCGTCGGTAACGGCCTTTATTGCTCCGTCAGAGCCGATATTCGTCGGCCCCTCAAGCCGTATCTCCGGATGACGCTGATTGAAGGCTTTGGTGAGCAGTCTTACGGCGGGAATATTTGAACCTGAACCGGCAAGAATTATGGGTTCCGCGGCTGCAAACTCTGCAAGGAATGCAAAAGTAAACAGCACAGATAGACGAAGTATGGTGCTCCGTGCCGACTTATTAGTTACGTTCATGTTTTAATATCCTGGATTTCGCTCGAAATTTTAGGGTAATTGTGTATATCAGCAATGATATTTTTTTACAAATATTTGATGGACTGAATCTAATCGGCTAATCAGTTTGAAATTGGTATGTCTTGTTGACTGGCGGACCTGATTTTGATACCACAGTATCAATCCGTTAATCCTTACATGAACGGTTAAGCACTTTATTCAAAGGATAGCTTATGACACAAGTAGAAAAGAACGCAGTTGTCACACTTAGTTACAATCTTACCGACCCCGACGGTAACATGCTTGACGAAGGCAGTCAGCCCATAGTTTATCTGCATGGCGGGTATGGCGGAGTCTTTCTGCCGATAGAAAAAGCATTGGAAGGCAAATCAGTTGGAGACACGGTCACTGTTAAGCTGCAGCCTAATGATGCCTTTGGTGAATATGATTTTGATCTGCTGCAGATTGAACCGGTTGAGAACCTGCCGCAGCCGCTCAAAGTGGGAATGATGATTGAGGGTGAAACGGAGGAAGGTCTGGAAGATAGTGCCGTTTTTTATACCGTAACTGAGATAGCTGACGGGAAAGCTGTTCTGGATGGCAATCACCCACTGTCCGGCATGGCACTGATTTTTATCGGTGCAGTCACAGCCATAAGGCCGGCAACGCAAGGAGAAATAGAGGCTCGTGAGCCTCTTGAAGATTGAGATGAGGTGCCGGAAGTCAGGTCCACATGGAATTGTAATTATGTTTCAGCGGTTCGCCGATAGCAGAATTCGTTCAGCCATGCGCAACGTCATGAAAAACAGTTCGGCAAAAGGACGAAAACTAAAAGATGAGAATGGGTGTCTAATGTAGCAGGGGCGCGCCCCGGCGACCAGCGCGGCCAGGCAGCCGGTCAGCAGTCGATCATCGACCATCAGGATTGAGGGCAGGGGAACTCCGGAGAGTTCCCCTGTTTTGTTTAGGCCGTCCGGGTATGGCTTTTTGCGGACGTCGGAGATGAAGCGAAACTTTGGAAAGTGTTCTGAAAACCATTGCCGGCGTCCTTCGGTCGGTTTGTTGGAAAGGATAAAAATCATCTCTCCTCCGAATACCGACTGGCAGTGGTTCAGCCATTCTATCGCTTCAGGAATCGGACAGGGGGCGCCGTGATGGGCCAGTACGCCGTCAAAATCGAGAGCCAGCGCCCTGATTCCGTCGGTCTTCAGTGCGGCCGGAACTATTGACAGAACGTTCTGGTGAGTCGGCGTCTCCCGAAGCAGGCGGCTAAGTTGTTCGCGATAGCGGAAACCAAGGCTGAATCCGGCAAGTATGTGCGCTCCGGGCATCAATTCCCTGATCCCGGGCTACAGTTCGACTTTTCCTGTTTTAAGCTCTTCATGTTTTAGGCTGATCTTTCTGTACCAGAGATACCAGGTAGTAGACGATGCCGAGAATCAACAGGGTTGCAGCCAGGAAGGCCTGCTTCTTCAGATCGTCATGTCGAAGTGTAGAGATCAGAATCTCACGGATAATGGCAACAATTACGACGCCGATAAATACCAGAATACTGAAACGGCCGCCTTTCAGGTTTTTTATTTCATTGTCCAGCAGTTCGATCATCATCCAAAGAATCAGCAGAGAACCTAGGGCGGTGAAAACTCCTTTTTCCACATCCCCTTTGAAAACGTGAACTATATCCCAGCCGAACATGGCCACGATCGCTATGGACACAACCGCCAGGGCCAGTACCAGCACCAGGTTCAGGCCGTGTGTGAAGCGCTCTGTGCTCTTGATCAGGAATGAATCCACTTTTCGGGAGAGGAAGACCTTCTTCAGCTCTTCTTCGCGATAGGAGGCCGTCATTACGTCCAGATTCATGTCGAGAATCTTTTCGATCGCTTCGCGCAGAGCCCGGCGAAGTTCGCGGTCGGTGTAATTGTTGTCGATCAGGTTCAGCAGAAAATGCCGGATCTGGTTCATGGCAGCATTGACAAAGTGGGCATTGAGCCCGATCTTTACATGGACGTGGCCTGTACGGGTCAGGTGGTTCAGGTAATGATTGTCATAACTGCCGGTAAACAGCGACATGAACCAGTTACTGTGCATCTCGCGCAGACGCTTGCGGTTGCTGTTGTTAAGGATTGCGATAGTTTCCGGGAGGCTGTAGAGATAGTCATAGAAATCTTCAGCAAAGCGGTTAAGGTTCTCGGTTGCCAAAGGCTGGAGCGATTTGAGCAGTTCGGCGTCTTCCTCGGTGAAGCGGTAGTGATCTCGTAGTTCCTGCATTGTGAGCATTGTATTATCTCCCGTATTTATATGCTGCGGCGCAGGTTCCCTCACTGGATACCATGCAGGCGCCGATGGGTGATTCCGGAGTGCAGAGATTGTCAAAAAGAGGGCAGTCGAAAGGGGACATTTTTCCCTTGAGAACCTCGCCGCAACGACAGGAGGGATTCTCCTGCTCTTCTTCAGCGTTTAGCTTCAGAACCTTTTCCGCATCGTAGACTGCCAGTTCCGAGCGGATTGATAAACCGCTTCCCGGAAGATTTCCAAGTCCGCGCCAGACCGCATCGCATGGTTCAAAAACAAGTTCGAGGATTCTCTGTGCCTTGGGATTTCCCTCCCAGCAGACCGCCCGGCTGTACTGTATTTCAACTCGACTTTCTCCGGCCAGCACTTGTGACAGCAGCATTTCAATTCCCTGCATGACATCGGCCGGCTCAAAGCCGGTCACAACGCAGGGTATCTTATGCTTTTCCACCAGCGGTTTGTAGGCGTTGCCTCCAATGACGGTGCTGACATGGGCCGGACAGAGGTAACCGCGCAGGTTCAGGTCCGGATCCGAGGTCAAAATCTCCATTGGTACCGGCATGGTTTTGTGTGCGGCCAAAACGCAGTAGTTGTCCAGCTGCAGGCGGGCCGCTTCCAGAATGCTTGCCGCAATGGTCGGTGCGGTGGTCTCGAAGCCGACCCCCAGGAAGACGACCCGGCGCTCCGGATTGCTTTTGGCCAGTGCAACCGCATCCAGTGCCGAATAGACGATGCGTATATCGGCGCCCTTTGCCCGCTCTTCCATCAGTGATGAACGGCTGCCGGGGACCCTCAGCATATCGCCGAAGGTGGCTACGATGTTGCGTGGATCTGCTGCGCAGAGCAGCGCCTTGTCCAGATAACCGACCGGAGTTACGCAGACCGGACAGCCAGGCCCTGAAACAAGTCTGACATTTTCGGGCAGCAGCGAGCGGATGCCGTACTGGTAGATCGACATGGTATGGGTGCCGCAGACTTCCATGAAGTTGACCGGGGCAGACAGGAGCCCGGACATGCGGCGGATGTTGGCGGCCATGTTTTGAACCAGGCTCTTGTCGCGAAACTCATCCTGGAACTTCATGCCATATCCTCCGGACTGAATACTTCCTTCATCATGCGCAGTGTTTCTTCGGCATATTCCTCATCCAGTCTGGAGATGGCGAAGCCGGCATGTACAATGACATAGTCACCCACCGCAACATCTTCGCCCAGCAGCATTACGCTGGCCTCTTTACGGACTCCGTCCACTTCCGCAACAATATCGTCACCATCTCTGCTGATGATTTTCATCGGAACACCAAGACACATTGTTATGATCCTTTCTTATAAAGCATGGGCTGCGATTGCAGCCTGTCCGAGGGCTATGCCGCCGTCGTTGGGCGGAACCAGGTGATGAGTGAAGACAGTAAAACCTTTTAACCCGAGGGAAGTATATATCATTTTGCTTAAAAGGCGATTCTGAAAAACTCCGCCGGATAAAACGACACGTTCAAGGCCGGATGAATCCCTGATCAGAAGGCAGACATCCACAACTGCCGATGCAACTGTTGTATGGAAACGTCTTGCAATGACGGCCTGTTGAATGCCGGCAGCCATGTCCGCAAGAATTTCCGGAAACATAGGTGAAAAGTTCAGCTCTATTGGCGCAACTTCTTTGGATGAGATTTCATAATTGTACTTCCCGCTTTGACAAAGGGAGACGGGAGGGAATTCAGTCTCAGCATTCTCGGCAAGTGCTTCAAGCTCGATTGCCGCCTGTCCGTCATACGACACAAAATGTCGTATATTGAGGAGCGCAGCGACTGCGTCGAATAGGCGGCCGCAGCTGGAAGTCAGCGGAGAGTTTATACCGCGTTCCAGCATGCCTGTGAAAAGGCTCAGTTCGCGCTCTGTCAGCCGTTCGGTCAGTTGCGGGGCAATGCTGAAGGCATCAGCTCCCAGTGCGTCATACAGGTATGACAACGCCATGCGCCATGGTTCACGGACTGCCGCATCTCCTCCTGGAAGGCGGATCGGACGGAAACGGGACGCACGCTGGTAACCGGAATAGCCGCCCACCAGAAATTCGCCACCCCAGATAGTGCCGTCGGTGCCATAGCCGGTTCCGTCCAGAATTACGCCGATCGTTGTGCCATCCAGTCCGTTCTCGGCCATGCAGGCCGCAAGGTGGGCATGATGGTGCTGGACCTGGATCAGCGGCAGCCCGCTATCTTCGGCAAAGCGGGTGGACAGATAATCCGGGTGCAGATCGCAGGCGATTATCTCCGGTTTGATTTCAAGGAGTTCGGACAGATGTGTGATTGTATGGCGGAATGAGTCACAGGTTGAATCGTTCTGGAGATCGCCGATGTGCTGGCTCAGAAAAGCCAATTCGCGGTCGGCAAGGCAGACAGCGCCCTTCAACTCTGCGCCTGCGGCCAGGATCGGCCGGCATTGGAACGGCAGTCTAACCGCGCGCGGCGCATAACCTCGGGCACGGCGGTAGAATAACGGTCGATCCTGAAATACACGCATAACCGAGTCGTCGCTGCGGATATGGATCGGGCGGTCATGGAGCAGGAAATAATCGGCAATTTCCGCCAGGCGCTTCAAGGCATCATGATCCTCGTATGCGACCGGTTCGTCCGAAATATTACCGCTGGTCATTACCAAAGTTTGAAAGGCAGGGTCATGGGGCAAGGCTCCAGAGGCAAGGGATAAAGCCATTGCGTTTTCTTGCCCCTTAAATAAAAGATGATGCAGCGGAGCATAGGGCAGCATCAGTCCGATCCAGCCGTTGGCAGGGGCCACCAGATCAGACAATGGAGAACCGGGGCGCTTGCGTACTATGACAATCGGGCTCTCGGGCGAGGTCAGCAGCCGTTCTTCAGTATCATCCAGAACTGCCAGGGAGTGTGCTGCCGCAATGTCTGCCGCCATGACTGCAAAAGGCTTTTCATCGCGCTTCTTGCGCGTCCGCAATCTTTGAACTGCTTCCTGATTGCAGGCATCCACGGCAAGGTGGTAACCGCCGATTCCCTTGATGGCCAGAATTGATCCGTCTTTGAGGAGTTTGATGGCCTGGATGATGGCTTTGTCACCTTCAACCGCTTCACTGCATTCCCCCTCCCCAACCCTCCCC
This sequence comes from uncultured Geobacter sp., assembly GCA_964420435.1. Lineage (GTDB taxonomy): Bacteria > Desulfobacterota > Desulfuromonadia > Geobacterales > Pseudopelobacteraceae > JACRCG01. The sequence continues at coordinate 78,199 of CAYQTC010000012.1, read as the reverse complement.
CTCCTGGGGAGGGAGTTAATCTCCTCCCCCCAGCAGGGGGAGGTTGGGAGGGGGGCAGCCTTTACAAGTCTCATCTGCGGCCCGCAGACCGGGCAGGCGATTGGCTGGGCGTGGAAGCGGCGATCCATGGGGTCCTGGTACTCCTTCAGGCAGTCGGAGCAAAGCGGGAATGCGGCCATGGTGGTTTTGGGGCGGTCATAGGGAATGCCGGTGATGATGCTGTAGCGCGGTCCGCAGTTGGTGCAGGTTATGAACGGGTAGCGGTAGCGACGGTCGTCGGGATCGAAAAGTTCCCGCAGGCAGTCCTGGCAGACTGCGGAGTCCGGAGCAATCTGGATGGCAGGCTCTCCGCCTGTGCTGGGCAGGATCGAAAAACAGCTGTCGCTAATTGGAGAAATATCTTCACAGGTGTGTGAAGTGATAACTGCCAGCGGGGGGATGTTATTCTCCAGTGCGTTGCTGAATGACACCAGTCCGGCATCACTTCCCTGGATTTCGATCTCGACACCGGCCGGGGAGTTCCGTACCCAACCGGTCAGCCCCAGTTCCCTGGCAACTTTAAAGACAAAGGGGCGGAAACCCACCCCCTGTACGATGCCGCTTATCATGTGTCGCCGTCGGTGTATCAGTGCTGTGTACCGGTAGTCAGCCATTGATACCAGGCCTGCATGCCTTCGCCGCTGCGGGCGGAGACTTCGAAGATGATGATTTCCGGATTAACCCGTAGGGCATACTGTTTGCACTTCTCCACATCAAAATCCAGATACGGCAGCAGATCGGTCTTGTTGAGCAGCATGACAGTTGAGTTGTGAAACATCTGTGGGTACTTGAGCGGCTTGTCTTCTCCCTCGGTGACTGAAAGAACGGCTACCTTGTGCTGTTCCCCCAGATCGAATGCGGCCGGACAAACAAGATTGCCGACATTTTCGATCATAAGAATGTCCAGGTTGTCCAGGTCGAATCCGTCGGTGCCGTGCATGACCATGTGTGCATCCAGATGGCACCCGGCGCCTGTGTTGATCTGGCGTACCGGAACGCCGGTGGCTGCGATGCGCTGCGCGTCGTTATCGGTCTGCTGGTCCCCCTCAATCACGGCAAAGCGGAACGATCCGGAAAGATCACGCAGGGTACGCTCAAGCAGAGTTGTCTTGCCTGAGCCTGGCGAGCTGACCAGGTTCAGGACAAAGATTCCCTTATCCTTGAAAAGAGCGCGATTGAAGCCTGCCAGGCGATTGTTTTTGCCGAGGATATCTTCTTCGATAGTAATTATGCTGCGTTTTTTGGGTTCGTGGCTGTGTGGGTGATCATGGTCATGGCCGTGATCGTGATGATTATGGTCATCAGAGGGGCATCCGCAGGTGGTGCACATATCCATCTCCTGTAAGGTCGGTAATGTTTCGGAACGTATCATGGTTTAAACGAGTTATGCAACTGTCGGCGATGACAGATAGTGTTTACATTCCGTTGAACTGCAGCTGGTGCAGTCTGTAGTAGATTCCGCGGGCGTTCATCAATTGCTCGTGAGTGCCTTCCTCAGTCTTGACTCCATGGTGGATAGTTACAATCCGGTCTGCGTCCTGAATGGTGGAAAGGCGGTGGGCGATCACCAGCGAAGTGCGTCCCTGCATCATTCCCCGGATGCCTTCCTGGATCATCTGCTCGGAAGTCGGGTCGATACTGGCGGTGGCTTCGTCCAGCACCAGTATTTCCGGATCAAATGCCACAGCCCGTGCAAAAGAGATCAACTGTTTTTCTCCCACCGAAAAGTTGTTGCCCCGCTCCAGTACCTCTTCCTGATAACCAAGCGGAAGTTTTTCAATGAAACGGTCTGCTCCGACAGCTTCAGCAGCCTTGCGCACCCGCTGGCGTGCCTGTTCGTCCCCCAGGCAGATGTTGAATTCGATGCTGCCGGTGAAAAGGCAGGGATCCTGAAGTACAACCCCGACCCGGCGGCGCACATTTTCCAACGGCAGGTGCCGAATGTCGATCCCTTCAATATATATGCTGCCGCGCTCGATTTCATAAAGTCTTGTCAACAGGCGGGTTATGGTGGTTTTGCCGCCGCCGCTCTCACCTACCAGGGCGATCTTCTCTCCGCGGGCAACGCTCAGGCTGAAGGACGTCAGAATGTCATTGCCGTTCAGATAGGAGAAAGAAACGTCGCGGAACTCGATCAGGGGAGAGGCAGTAGACAGAGGACAGTGGACAGTGGACAGGGAAAATCCTTCTGCATTTTCCTGTTTTTGGCATTCCTGTACGCTGCCAGCTGTTTTCTGTTCACTGATTTCTGTGTCCAGCAGCGCAAATATTCTTTCCAGAGCCGCCATGGCGCCCTGCATAACGGAGTACTTGGCGGAAAGGTCACGGATCGGGGCGAAAAACTTCTCGATGTACTGGATGAAGGCTACCAGAACCCCGAAAGTTATGGCTCCTTTGATAATTTCGCCGCCGCCGTACCAGATGATCAGTGCCACAGCCAGAGATGAAAGCGCCTCTACCAGCGCATATAGTGAGGCATCCCAGAAAATGACCGGCATGTTGGCATCGCGGTATGAAGCGTTCAGTTCGCTGAATCTGCGTTCTTCGTCCCGCTCCCGGTTGAAAATCTGGATGATGCTGATCCCGGAGATGCACTCATTCAGAAAGGCGTTCAGTCCTCCCAGTCGGGCGCGCACTTCGCGGAAAGACTGGCGCATCCGGCGGCGGAAAGTATAGGCTACATAGATCAGAATCGGCAGCACGGAAAAGGTTACCAGCGAAAGTTTCAGATTCATCCAGAGCATGATCGATATGATGCCGATCAGCAGCAGGACGTCTCCCACGATCGTGATAATGCCGGATGCGAACATTTCGCCAAGAACTTCGACATCGCTGGTCAGACGGGTAACTGCACTGCCTACCGGTACTCTGTCAAACCAGGTTACCGGCAGATGCATAACGTGGCTGTAAAGCTCGGAACGCATGTCCGCCATGACGCGCTGGCCGACCGACTGCAGAAGATAAACCTCCAGAAACGATAGCAGTGATTCAATCAGCAGGATTCCCAAAAATGCTGCGGCAATAGTCTCCAGACCGGCGAGTCTGCCGTTGATGATGTGATTGTCGATGGCTATCTTGATGATCCAGGGTTGTGCCAGGCGGCAGGCTGCGACCAGCGGCAGGATCAGGATGACAATGATAATGGAGGCGCGATAGGGAGATACATAACGCGCAAAGCGCCTTAGCAATGCTCCGTCATAGGCCTTGCCGGCTACTTCCTCTTCGTAAAGACCACCGTGATGCATGCAGGTTTGTCCATCTGGTATCGGGATAGTTTCAGGTGTGTGATTCTAGCAGATTTAGCGGCAGTAGTGAAACAGCAAAGGTCGTCAGTTTGCGGCATCCTTTCGCGGACACGATATGATGCGGTTTAACCAATAGATATATTGGACTTTTTAGCGAAAACAGGAAGGAATATCTGGATAGTGGTTCCTTCACCCTGTTTGGACTCGGCCTGTATCCGTCCGGAGTGATGCCGGATTATTGAGTGGCTTAGAGCAAGCCCCAGCCCCATTCCTTTCTGGCTGCCCATCTCTTTTGTCGAGAAGTACGGGTCAAATATTTTCGGCAGGTTTTCGGGTGCGATTCCGCATCCGGAGTCCTTGAAAACGAGGTGCAGGTATTCTCCGGAGGCAAGAGCAAATTCATTCTTATCAGCCAGATTGCATGTCGAGGCGGATACCTGCAGTGTTCCGCCCTGCGGCATAGATTCACGGGCATTGATCAACAGATGGGCAATTACCATTTTGAACTGGGCAACATCGATATCCAGACGCGGCAGATTGTCTGGAAGGATAGCTTCATAAGAAACTGAAGTTCCGTCAAGCTCGGCCGATAAACCGGCTTTGATCAGCGGAGTCAGATCTGTCAGTTCCTTGGAGGCATCACCACCCTTGGCAAATGTCAAAAGCCGCTTGCCAAGCTCCCGGGCGGTTCCGGAAGTGTTTTCGGCCACTTTCAGCAATTCGGCGGTTCTGCTTGTAGGGTCTGCGCTCATGCGTGCCAGTGATACATAGCCGAGAATAACCTGCAGCAGATTATTGAAATCATGGGCTATGCCACCCGCCAGAACACCAATGGCCTCAAGTTTTCTGGTTCGCTGGTGTTCAGCTTCCAGGATGCGATGTCGTTTCCTCAGGTTGACAATTTCGTGACAGTGATCAAGCGCCTTCAGCAGTCTGGCAAACTCGACCGGCTTGAGGACAAACTGATTGATGCCGATATCGATTGCTTCGATCAGATAGTCGGTTTCACTGAATGCTGTCATGCAGATGACCTGGGCCTCCGGGTTTAAGATCCTTATCTGGCGTGCCATTTCAAGGCCGTTCATCTGGGGCATCATGATGTCAGTGAGAGTTATGTCCGGCAGGTGCTCTCGGTAAGCGTCAAGCCCCTGTCTGCCGTTTTCGGACAGTAGTAGTTTATAGCCTCTTGAGGCCAGAATGCGGGCAACCTGTTCTCGGGTAGCGCATTCGTCCTCAACGTACAATATGCAGATGTCGGAGTAGCGAAGGCTGGCGTTGTCGGACACTTTTGCACCTGCTATGGCAGAATTTATTCACCTGATTACTATTTAGCAGACATTTGGAATTCTGCAACCGTTCTGCAGAGAACAGCAGAATAATCCAATTGATTCATTGAATTATACCAGACTGACTTTAACCGATATTACATCAAGTCAACCGGGTCAATGTCCACGTTCATACGAATTATGGACGCAGGGCGTAACTGCTGCCGCCATACTATAATCAGGTGGCGCAGGTCTTTGCGTGTAGCCGCTTTGAGCAGAATCTGGCGTCGGAAGCGTCCCCTCAGTCGATATATCGGAGCTTGCGCCGGTCCCAGAATCTCGACTCGTACTTTTAGTTTCTGCTTGATTGCGGTTAACAGTCGGACACTCTGTTCGGCCTGGTCCGAAACGGCTTGCTCCATATTTCCGGAGATGCCGATAACCGCCAGAAAGGAAAAGGGCGGGTAACCGACTTCCTGGCGAAATTCCAGCTCCTGACGGTAAAACCCGGAAGCATCGTGCTCAGAAGCTGAAATGATAGCGTAGTGTTCTGTGTCGTATGCCTGAACAAGCACCCGACCCGGCATTTCACCTCTGCCGGCGCGACCGATGACCTGCGATAAAAGTTGAAATGTGCGCTCAGCGGCCCGGAAGTCCGGCATTCCCAGTCCGGCTTCGGCGTTGATGACACCAACCAGGGTCACACCCGGAAAGTCATGCCCCTTGGCGATCATCTGGGTGCCGATCAGAATGTCAGCAGAGCCGTCACTCATTTTTGAAAGCAGCCGTTCGTGACTTCCCTTGCCGGAAGTCGTGTCGCTGTCCATGCGCAGAATATGTGCCTGGGGCAGCAGTTCTTTCAGGTCGGATTCCAGCTTTTCAGTGCCAGCTCCGAGTTCGGTCAGTTCGGTAGCGCCGCAGGCCGGGCAGGTGCCGGGAGCCGGAACTGCATAGTCACAGTAGTGGCAGATGCTCTGGGCGCGTTGGCGGTGGTAGGTGAGCGTGACTGAACAGTTGGGGCAGGAGAGAGCTTTGCCGCATGAGCTGCAGACCAGAAAGGTCGCAAATCCGCGCCGGTTGAGAAATACGATTGCCTGCTGTCTGCTTTCCATGGTTTGAGTCAGCTCTGCTGCAAGCGGAGCTGATATAGTCTCTTTGCTCCCCTTCATGGAAATCCGTTCAACGACCGGCATGGGGCGGTTTTCAACCCGTTCCGGCAGTTCAAGCAGCGTCAGTCTGCCCTGCTGGGCGGCATGAATGCTGGTTACAAGCGGGGTGGCCGAGCCCAGCACTACTGCGGACTGTTCCATGCCGCCACGCACAAGAGCCAGATCCCGCGCATTGTAGCGCAGTCCATCGGACTGTTTGAAAGAAGCCTCATGCTCCTCATCGACAATGATGATGCCGATGTTTTCCAGGGGCGCGAAAATGGCCGAACGGGCTCCGATCACTATTCTTGCCAGACCACGCCGGATGCGGCGCCACTCGTCGTAGCGCTCGCCATCGGAAAGACCGCTGTGCAGGATTGCCAAGCCGCCCCCGAAGCGTGCCTGAAAACGTCCGGTCAATTGAGGCGTCAGTGCAATTTCAGGGACCAGAACCAGGGCATTCATCCCGTTTTCCAGCGCGCTGGAAATGGCCTGCAGATAGACTTCGGTCTTGCCGCTGCCGGTAACACCATAAAGCAGGAAAGCACTGTACTGCCTGCGACAAAGACTTTCCTTGATTGCATCAACCGCGGTTTTCTGATGACTGTTCAACTGGCGGGGGTCGTCACGTTTTACTGAGGCACGTTTGAAGGGATCCCGATAGACTTCCCTTTCCTGAACAACTGACAGACCGAGTTCTACAAGACGTTTAAGTTGCGGAGTGCAGGATCCGAAGCGCTTTCTGAGAGCGGAGGCTGGGATATCGCCGGCTTCGCGGATGACTGTCAGTATTTCAAGTGCCCTGGAGCCGGGCTGCCGGACTGTCTCTGAAACCGGTCCAGGCAGATAGAACTTTTCAGTAAGGATCGTCTTTCCGCCGACAATTGCTGCATCATCGCCTGATGTTCCTTTGCGAGACTTGACATTTATGCCGGCCGGCAGTGCCGTACGCAGCACTTCACCAAGCGGATGCAGGTAATACGTGGCCACCCAGCGAAAAAAGTCCAGTTCTGTCTCTGTCCAGAGAGGCTCATCGTCCAGAACATCAATAATATCTTTCAGTTTGTCAATCTGTCCGTCGCTTGCAGTTCCCAAAATGTAACCGGTAAGCTTTCGATGACCGAACGGAACCAAAGCGCGGCGTCCGGATAAAGCCTTTCCACACAACCGTTCCGGCACGGTGTAGTGGAAAGCCTTGTCCAGATAGAGCGGTATTGCTACTTCAATGATGTGCAGCGGGGACGTCATTCGGGAAGCGGGTTTGCAGAAAAGAAGTTCATTCGATTGTGTTACCAATACTTTTTGGGTGGTTCTGTTTTGCCTATCAGTTTGATTTCGCCGTCGATGACTTTGAACATGTCGCCTATCTCGTTTGTCCAGGCGTCACCTTCATCCAGTGGCGCCGGAACGTCGCGTCTTCCCAGAAACATCTCTTCTCCATCAATCAATGCAAACCAGTCCAGCGCACCGGTCATCCAAATTCTTGTGTTCAGTGCCATCTTGTATCCTCTCAAAGTAGTGTTTTTACTAAAATCAGGCAGCAAATCTTTTCTGTTCAGGAAAGTCGCCTTTTGAAATCGTCGTATCCAAAGCTGCGCACCACTTTCAATTCCCCGCTTTCCGGTTCATAGGTGCAGATATGCGGATGCTGGATGCCGTTGAAGGTGGTGGTTTTGACCATAGTGTAATGGGCCATGTCCAGAAAAGCCAGCCTGTCGCCGGTTTTCAGCGGCTGATCGAAAGACCAGTCGCCGATAATGTCCCCAGCCAGGCAGGACGGTCCGCCCAGTCGATAGGTATGCGGTTTTTCTCCAGCGTCAAAACCGCCCAGAATGCCGGGGCGGTAGGGCATTTCCAGAATGTCCGGCATGTGACATGTGGCGGAAACATCCAGTATCGCGATATCCATGCCGTTGTTGACCACATCCAGCACTTCGCCCACCAGCAGGCCCGTGCCGATGGCTACAGCCTCACCCGGTTCCAGATAAACCTCAACATCGTACTTCTCCCGGAAATACCTTACCAGTTCCACCAGGCCGTCAATGTTGTATCCTTCACGGGTGATGTGGTGACCGCCTCCCAGGTTGAGCCATTTCATTGCGGGCAGGAACTGGCCGAACTTTTCCTCGAAGACTCTGGCGGTGCGTTCCAGCGGTTCGAAGAGCTGCTCGCAGAGAGTGTGGAAATGCAGCCCTTCGACTCCGCTCAGGGACCGCCCTTCGAACTCCGCTCTGGTTATGCCCAGACGCGAGTTGACTGCGCAGGGGTCGTAGATGTCAGTGTGTCCCTCGGAGTGTTCAGGGTTTACCCTCAGGCCGATGGAAACCCGACCCCTTTCCTTTTCCCATAACGGACGGAAGCGTTCCAGTTGATTGAAGGAGTTGAAAACCAGGTGGTTGGAGATGCCCAGCAGTTCAATGACGTCGCTTTCCTTAAAGGCCGCGGCAAAGCTGTGCAGCTCGCCGCCGAACTCCTCGTGACCCATGCGCGCCTCCCAGGGGGAACTGGCGCAGACTCCCTGCAGTGTGCTGCTGATCAACGGGAAAACGCTCCACATGGAGAAGGCCTTCATCGCCAGCAGAATTTTTGCTCCGCTGCGTTTCTGCACGTCGTCCAGAATTGCCAGGTTGTGGCGCAGGCGCCCAAGGTCAACAACATAGGCAGGGGAGGGGGCCAGCTGAAGGATTTTTTCGAAGTCGATGCCGGTCAAAGTAATTTTCTCTTTTCAATGTAAATATGCTTGATGCTGTTAAGCGTGCCTACAGTTGACTTATCCTGACGGAGTCGGCTTGTCAATAACAGACTCTTAACAATGCGATATAGTTCCGTTATTAAATAATAGACAACACAAAGTTATATAGTTGCGGCTAAATAAATCTTGCTAATGTTGCCGTGCGGCTGTATGTATACACTAATTTAAACCAACAAAAGTACAAAGGAGAAAAGATTATGGAATCAGCACTTATGTCCGGTTTTTTTACACTTGTCGTTCTCGTTGCGTTTATGGTGGCCTGTCCTGTTCTCTGTATCATTTTTTCAATCTTTTCTGACAGCATTAACATCAACGGTACGTTTGAAAAGCTCGGCATCTCTCTGGTCAGTCTGATCTTTATCCCTTTTGTCCTGTTTTTCAAGATTATAGATGCTATTACTTCGCCGTTCATTGAGCCCGAGATGAAGCAAGCAATTAAGGACATCAACAGCCTGAGGGCTTGAGTCCTGCCTGTAATAACTTGTACTTGTTTCTGATAAATCAAAACCGGGTTCCCGATAAGGGTTCCCGGTTTTACTGTTCTGGGATTCTGAGGTGATACGGGTTGACGTTAATTTGCTAGAGCTTAGGCCATTCTCCGCCATCGACCACCACCGTCGGCAATCCCATCGGTCCCAGCACATCAAGAAACAGCTCCGGATCGAATTGCTCCATATTGAAAACTCCGTCACCACGCCACTTTCCGGTCAGCATCATGATGGCTCCGACAACTGCCGGTACGCCGGTCGTGTAGCTGATGGCCTGTGACTGTACCTCTTTGTAGCAGGCTTCATGATCGCAGATGTTGTAAATGTAGACCTGCTTCGGTATTCCGTCCTTTGTACCGCGTGCAATAACGCCGATACAGGTTTTACCTTTGGTCAGCGGTCCCAGGGAGCCGGGGTCCGGCAGCAGAGCTTTAAGGAACTGGATCGGCACGATCTTCTGGCCGTTGTATTCAACCTCGTCGATGCGGGTCATGCCGACATTCTGAAGCACCTCAAGGTGCTTCAGGTAGTTGTCGGAGAAGGTCATCCAGAACTGGGCTTTTTTAATGGTAGGAATGTGCTTGACCAGCGATTCCATTTCCTCGTGGTAGAGGCGGTAGACGTTCATCGGGCCGATCCCCTCCGGAAAGTCAAAGGAGTGCTTGGTTGAAAGCGGTGCACTCTCGATCCACTGACCGTTTTCCCAGTGACGGCAGGTGGCGGTCACTTCGCGGATGTTGATCTCCGGGTTGAAGTTGGTGGCAAAGGGCTGGCCGTGGCTGCCTGCGTTGGCGTCGATGATATCGATCTCTTCCACCACATCCAGATATTTTTTTGCTGCCAGAGCGGTGTAGACGTTGGTGACGCCCGGATCGAAGCCTGATCCCAGCAGAGCCATCAGTCCTTTCTCCCTGAAGCGTTCCTGGTAGGCCCATTGCCATGAATATTCGAATTTTGCAGTATCCAGGGGCTCATAGTTGGCGGTATCCAGGTAATCAACGCCGGTCTCCAGGCAGGCATCCATGATCGTAAGGTCCTGATAGGGAAGGGCAACGTTGATGACAAGTTTCGGCTGTTCCTGCTTGATCAGCTCCACCAACTCCGGCACATTGTCGGCATCAATACGGGCTGTTTTGATGCTGTTGCCCAGTTGGGCGGCAATGGCATCGCATTTGGACTTTGTGCGTGAGGCCAGCGTGATCTCGTTGAATATGTCCCGGCGCTGTGCGCATTTGTGGGTTACAACCTGTCCGACTCCGCCGGCTCCAATAATAAGTACCTTGCTCATAAATTATTCCCCCAGGTAAGTATATCCCAACAGTGTTTTGTCCAGCAGTTCGACAAAGTGACTGCTCTCTTCTATCGAAATCTTTTTCAGTGCCACGCTCTTTTCCAGGTTGTCCCGGACGCGCTTCAGGATTTCCGGCCCCTTGTACTGCACGTATTTCAGCGTTTCCCAGGTGGCGTCGCCGTTGATGACCGTGTCGATCATATAACCGGTTTTTTTGTTGAAGGTTATGTGTACAGCGTTAGTGTCTCCGAACAGGTTGTGCAGATCCCCCAGAATCTCCTGGTAGGCGCCGATAAGGAAGAAACCGATGTAATAATCCTCGTCCTTGCGAATCTTGTGCAACGGCAGGTATTTTGTACGTCCGTTTTCGCCGACAAAGCTGGTGATTTCTCCGTCCGAGTCGCAGGTGATGTCGGCTATCGATGCCATTACATCCGGTTTGCTGTTTAGCCGCTGCAGTGGAACTATCGGGAAAAGCTGATCTATGGCCCAGGAGTCCGGAATCGACTGGAACAGCGAAAAGTTGGCAAAATAGGTCTGTCGCATTGAAAGCTGGAAGTTCTGCAGTTCCTCGGGAATCGGCTTGATTTTCTCGACAATCGTGTTGATTCTTTTGATGATCTTGGAATAGAGCCATTCGGCCATGGCCCTGTCGTTCAGAGTCAGGTATCCCAGATTGAACAGGCTGACAGCTTCGTTGATCAACTGAAGCGTATCATGGTAATCCTCCCGCAGGGAATAGCGGTCAATGCTTTTATAAATATCCATCAGTTTTTTGACGGTTGGCGCCAGTTTCTCTGCCTGGGCGATCACTTCTTCAAAATCCGGCATAAGATGCTGGGTATTGGTGTTGAGCACATTGGTGATCAGCACAGAATAGTGGGCGACTGTTGCCCGGCCCGATTCGGAAATTATGTTGGGACATTCTACGCCGGCATCGTCACAGATGTTTTTGATCTGATAGATAACGTCGTTGGCGTATTCTTCCACCGAATAGTTTACGCTGGAAAAATAGCTCGACTTGGAGCCGTCGTAATCGACTCCCAGGCCGCCGCCAATGTCCAGGTATTCTATACCAACGCCCAGTTTACGCATCTCGGTATAGATGCGGGTAACTTCGATCAGGGCGGTCTTGATTTTGTCGATCTTGGTGATCTGGCTGCCGATGTGGGAATGCAGCAGTTTGACGCTGTCGATCAGTCCGTGCTCGGTGAGCATCGCTATGGCGGCGATGATCTCCGACATGCGCAGGCCGAATTTGGCGTCTTCTCCGCCGGAGGTGGCCCATTTGCCGGTTCCCTTGGAGGACAGTTTGACGCGAATCCCAAGCTTGGGAGTAATGCCGGTTTTTTTTACCAGCGCGATGATTTTTTCCAGTTCAAAGAGCTTCTCAACCACCAGAGTGATGTCGAAGCCGATCTTGGTGGCGTAGAGTACGGTTTCAATGTATTCGGCATCTTTGTAGCCGTTGCAGATGATCGGCAGGTTGTTGCCGCTGGATATCGAAATTCCGGCCACCAGCTCGGGCTTGGAACCGACCTCCAGACCTATGTTGTAACGCTTGCCGTAGGCAGCAATAGCTTCTACCACCTGACGCTGCTGGTTGACCTTGATCGGAAAGAAAGTCTGGTATTTGGCGGGGTATTCGTTGTCCTGTATAGCGTTTTTGAAGACGCGGTTTATTGAGGCGATGCGGCCCTGAAGCACATCCATGAAACGAAGCAGGATGGGCGGTTTGATTTTGCGTTTGATCAGATCGTCAACCAGGTCACGCAGGTCGATGACCTGCTTGGAATTGGAAGAAGGATGGACGCACATGTTTCCCTTCTTGTTGATCGAGAACAGGTCGGCGCCCCAGTTATCTATGTTGTATATCTTGGTGGATTCATTGATGGTCCATTTTTCCATTATCGATTCCCCATTCCCCATTCCCTGTTGATCTGACCCTAAACAAACTTCTCTATTTATTGCATAGAAACTGCAAAGTCAATTTTTAATTGAAACATTGGGCGGTATACGCTTATGAAGGAATGTCTGCCTTGACTTTGTCGGATGGAATGATTACCTTCCATCAGGTTCGAGATTCCATGCGTTTGTCAGCTTGATACAGGTGCCCACATGCCAAAATATACCGGCAGGAAGCCGCTTCAGCAGGAAATATTCAACCGCCATGTCGGGGAAATCCGAAATCTGCTGCATGTGCTTGAGTTGCGGGATGCGTTCGAAGAAGATGAAAACCGTCCAAAGATGGATATGTATGAAACGAGTCAGGAGATAATAATAGAGTTTGACCTGCCGGGATTCACACTGGACCAAATAAGTCTCAAAATGTGCGGTTTGACAATGGTCCTGGATGCAAACAGGCCGCGGGAACAGAATGAAGGTAAATTTATATGTGTGGAACGCAGCCACGGCCGCTTTCACCATACGGTGCTTGTCCCCGGAAACATTGATCTTTGCGGCGTCAGGGCGGAATATCGTCTGGGCGTGCTGCGGGTGATCTGCCCAAAATGCGGTGAGCGGCTGGTGCCGATAAAGGAGATTAAGATTGATCGAGATTGAGAACGAAACCGAACAGAATTCGGAAGAACTGAAAATCCCGGATGTGTTGCCATTGTTGCCAATACGTGACGTGGTGGTCTATCCGTTCATGATTATTCCACTGTTTGTGGGGCGGGAGATGTCGGTTAAAGCTGTCGACAGCGCTCTGGCGGGGGACAGGATGATCCTGCTGGCAACCCAGCACGATATCGGCGATGAAGATCCGCCGCCGGAAAAAATCTACGAAGTCGGCACGGTCGCCATGATCATGAGGATGCTCAAGCTGCCTGACGGTCGCGTCAAAATACTTGTTCAGGGACTGGCCAAGGCTCGTATCACCGAGTATATCACGTCCACGCCGTTCTACACTGTACATGCGGAGCGTCAGAATGATATTCCGCTGGGAGACATCTCTCTGGAAATAGAGGCATTGATCCGCACAGTCCGGGAGCAGCTGACCAAAGTCATGGAGCTGGGCAAACAGGTCTCGCCGGAAGTAATGGTTATTCTGGAAAATATTCAGGATCCGGGCAGCATGGCAGATCTCATATCCAGTAATCTCGGACTGAAGGTAGCCGATGCCCAGCAGTTGCTGGAAATTAATGACCCGATTCTGAGACTGACAAAGGTTAACGAATTTCTCAATCGCGAAGTTGAACTTTTGAGCGTGCAGGCCAAGATTCAAAGCGCTGCCCGTGACGAAATGGGCAAGAATCACAAGGAATATTATCTGCGTGAGCAGCTGAAGGCTATCCAGAGTGAACTTGGTGATAATGAAGGTAAAGAGGAGTTGGTCGAAATCAGAAAGGCCATCGAATCTGCAAAAATGCCTGAAGCAGTACAGAAAGAGGCTCTCAAACAACTGGGACGCCTTGAAAACATGCACCCTGATGCCGGCGAGGCCGGAATTATCCGCACCTACCTGGATTGGATGGTGGAGCTGCCCTGGAGCAAATCCACCCGCGACAGCCTGGATATAATTCGTGCCAAGAAAATCCTTGATGATGATCACTTCTATCTGGACAAGATCAAGGAACGTATCCTGGAATTTCTGGCCGTACGCAAACTGAAAAAGAAGATGAAAGGCCCGATTCTCTGTTTCGTAGGTCCTCCCGGTGTCGGTAAGACTTCTTTGGGGAAATCCATAGCCCGTGCCATGAATCGCAAGTTTGTGCGCATTTCCCTGGGTGGAGTTCGGGATGAAGCCGAGATTCGCGGTCACCGACGCACCTACATCGGGGCGCTGCCGGGACGGATTCTGCAGGGTATGAAGCAGGCCGGCGCCAATAATCCTGTCTTTATGCTGGACGAACTGGACAAGCTCGGTTACGACTACAAGGGTGATCCATCCTCGGCTCTGCTGGAGGTGCTGGATCCGGAGCAAAACCACTCTTTTTCCGATCACTATATCAACCAGCCTTTCAATCTTTCCAACGTGATGTTCGTTGCCACCGCCAATCAGCTGGACCCGATCCCGTCCGCGCTGCGCGACCGCATGGAGGTCATCAATCTGGCCGGTTACACCGAAGAGGAAAAGCTGGAGATTGCCAAGCGTTATCTTGTGCCGCGCCAGACCGTTGACAACGGTCTCAAGCCAAAGTTTATAAGCTTTGACGATGAAGCGATCAGTGAAATTATTTCCAAGTACACGCGTGAAGCGGGACTTCGCAATCTGGAACGAGAAATCGGAAAGATCTGCCGCAAGGTGGCCCGAAAAGTGGCAGAAGGAAACACGCGTCTGACCAAGGTCACCGCTAAAAGCCTGCATACTTACCTGGGAGCCCCTAAGTATATGCGCGAGGAGGATCTGGACAAGAACGAAGTCGGTGTTGTCAACGGTCTGGCCTGGACCCCGGTCGGCGGAGAAATCCTGCACATCGAGGCCACCCTGATGAGCGGCAAGGCCGGTCTGACTTTGACTGGACAACTTGGCGACGTAATGAAAGAGTCGGTGCAGGCAGCTCAATCCTACATCCGGGCCCATGCCGAAAGCCTGAACCTGAAGCCGGAGATATTTCAGGAAAACGAGATTCATGTCCATGTTCCGGCCGGTGCTATACCCAAGGACGGCCCTTCGGCCGGTGTGGCCATGACAACGGCGCTGGTTTCAATACTCTGCCGGATTCCGGTCAGGAAAGATGTGGCCATGACCGGTGAGGTTACGCTGCGCGGCAAGGTACTTCCGATCGGCGGCCTGAAGGAAAAAATCCTTGCTGCAGTTCGCTCGCGGATGCGTCTGGTGATCATTCCGGAGCAGAACAAAAAGGATCTGGAGGATATCCCGGCAGAGATTTTGAAGAAGGTCAAGATCGTGGCAGTATCTGAAGTTAATGAAGCTCTGAAACTGGCACTGGAAAAATTTCCGCCGTCAGCTTCAGCCGGTGTAAAAAAACAGCCGGAAAAAACAGTTCCCGCAGCCGTTACAGATGGGTCTTTGAAGAAAAACGCCCCGAATGTCAAAACCGCAAAGCGGAAGTAGCTGATATTACATTCTCGTAGCAAATTTGTCTGAAAAGCCCCCGTTCCGATATGAAAGGAGTGGGGGCTTTTTTGTTAATTAAGATATCATAAGTACTAATTAAAATATTGACGATGTCCGGATTTGGGTGTTATATGCCTTATGTTTTAGTGGTTTGCGGATTTGATGTTGGTGATGAGTATAAGCTGTTGAAGTGATTACAGCAGGCAGGGGGATTAATGTTGCGGGTTCCTGAAGCGATACTTGACTCAATCGAAGCAATGTATTTGCCATCGATGCCGCAGGTATTGCTACGTTTTCTGCAACTGTCCTCCGATGACAATACTTCAATGGCTGAACTTGCAACCCTGGTCGGGCAGGATCCCGCACTTAGTGCAAGGGTACTGACCGTTGCCAACTCTCCGGCGCTGCGCCGTGGAAAAGAGACCAAAAACCTGCTTCAGTGTCTGGTCAACCTGGGAACCCGCCTTGCAAGATCTTTAGCCGCCTGCCTTGTTGTACAAAAAGTTTTTTCACCGACTGTAGAAAACCAGCACTACGACCTGACCGGTTTTTGGGGACATTCACTCAGGGTAGCCGAGGTTGCTCGTGCTATTGCCGCCGAGGTGAATTATCCTGATCTGGAAGAGGCGTATCTGTCGGGACTTTTGCACGATATCGGCCAATTGCTGCTTCTTGGTGGTGTTGGGGATCGATACGGATCCATACTCGTATTGAGCCGTGATGAAGCCGATCTTCGAGATATCGAAGAACAGCGACTGGGAACGGATCACGCCGCCGTCGGAGCATGGCTGCTGGATCAATGGAATCTTTCGTCTTTCATGGCTGATTCTGTCCTCTTTCATCACACGCCTGCTGAAAAAATAGCTGCTGCTGACGAATTGAGCCGTATTGTGTGGTCCGCTCATATGATCTGCTATCACCACAAGCAACTTGAGCTTGGTCAGAATGAACGGGCTTCTGATCTTGCTGCTGTAAATCTGATGACTGGAATCGATTCATCAACTGTTATTTCCATATACCGGCAATGTTCTGAAAGGGTTGTCTCGGTTGCAGCTGTGCTGGGCATTACAGAAACCGCCGATGCCAAGACTCTTCCCTACACATCCACAACTCCGTTGGTCAACCTGAGCCCGAAGCATGACGGCAGCGACACTGCAAACACACAGCTGGAAGAGGCTGTGCGCGATATGGCCATCATGCAGCCTCTTCAGCAGGATCTGGCCGCTCTTGACAGCGAAGCCGAAATTTTGCTGGCTGTGCGGGAATCGGCCCGAATATTATTCGGACTGGGCCAGTTGGCCTTTCTGCTTGTTCATCCGGACAAATCTTTACTTTCCGGAGCAAATATAAGCTGTCAGTCAGAACTGCTGCAGCGTCTTGAAATCCCAATTCATTCAAGTCAAAGCCTGGCTGCAGCAGCTGTGCGGGAAAAC
Organism: uncultured Geobacter sp.; assembly: GCA_964420435.1. Classification (GTDB taxonomy): domain Bacteria; phylum Desulfobacterota; class Desulfuromonadia; order Geobacterales; family Pseudopelobacteraceae; genus JACRCG01. Next base: position 61,515 of record CAYQTC010000012.1, on the reverse strand, counting down.
AGGCCCCAATCTACATTCGAACAGGAAGATTCTGCTCCTGCCTCACTGGCCGATTTTCAGATCTCCCGTTTACTGGAAAGCGAAGGCCTGTTGTACATACCTTTGCACTCACGCAAGCGAAATATTGGAGTTATGGTATGCGGTGTAAGTGCCGCGCAATCGGTCCGCCTCCAGATGCGTATCAGGTGGATTGCCAGTTTTGCGAATATGACCGCGAACAGTATCGAAGCCTGGCGCGATATGCGGGATCGTGAGAACGCCCTTGAAGGTGCTCTGGCCAGGCAGTTTGAACAGCATGCACGAAAAGTAATTCACGAAACAGGGAATCCTTTAAGCATAATCAAAAACTATCTGGCGATCGTAAACCAGAAACTGCCAGATGATAATGTCATGCATCATGAACTGGAAATTCTCGGGGAAGAGATTGATCGGGTTACGCAGATCATGGCACGAATGAGCGATCTTACTGAAGCCTTGCCCGAGGCAGGTACCCTTGATGTCAACAATGTGATCGAAAACATGCTTGTGCTCTACGGTGAACCGCTCTTTTCAAGTAAAGGCGTTGCAGTAGAAAAGAACCTGGATTCTGGGGTCGCTGCGGTTAAGCTGGATCGGGACTGTCTCAAACAGATTCTTCTGAATCTTTGGAATAATGCCGCCGAAGCAATGACATCCGGCGGCATCATGGCAATTTCAACCCATGCTGACGTCAACCATAATGGTCTTGCCTATATAGAAATCCGGGTCAGCGATACCGGTCCGGGTTTGCCGCCGGACGTCATGAGTCATCTTTTTCAGCCGCTTGATCCGAACAGGCGACCCGGTCACTCCGGTGTCGGGCTGTCTATTGTTGCAGGGCTGGTGGAGCGCCTTGGCGGGCGCATAACATGCCAGACTAAAGCAGGACTGGGAACGAGTTACTCCATCATATTACCTAAGTTCAGGAAGGATGAATCATGAACTGGCCTGCTCAGGAAAACGATAATACATTTTCAGATACGCCAGGCGAATCCCAGAAAATCCTGCTTGTAGATGACGAGAGCCGGATAAGGTCAAGTTTGCGGATTCTGCTGGATGGTGCCGGTCGGGAGATTCAGGAGTGTGAATCCGGTCTGGATGCGATTGCAATACTTAAGTCGCAGGACATAGATCTGGTTCTTCTGGACATAAATCTGCCGGATATTTCCGGCCTGGAAGTGCTGGAGTGGGTATCCGGCAACAAAGTTTCAACCAGTGTCATCTTTGTCAGTGCTAATGACAGCATCGACTCAGCAATTCTTGCCCTTCGCTACGGTGCTGTCGAGTTTGTTCGCAAACCTCTGAAGCTGGAGGAGATTCAGCGCAAGGTTGAAAATGCGCTTTACCGCCGCCGTATGGAACGCAGTTACGCACTGATGAACGCCAGAATGCAGCAGTCCGAGCAGCTGCACCGTTTCCTGGTGGAAAATTCTCCTGATCTTATCTATACACTTGATGACACCGGCCGGTTCATGTTTATCAACAACCGGGTTGAATCTCTGCTCGGGTACAAACGTGAAGAGTTGATCGGCAGGAAATACTGCACGATAGTCCATGACGAGGACGTGGAAAAAGCCCATTATGCCTTCAATGAGCGCCGTGTGGACAACCGTGCCACTGCCAATCTTGAGGTCCGCCTGAAGTGCAAGAATGACCATTTCCGCCATTTTGACAGTCATTACATCGTGGCAATGATGAATGCAACCGGAATATACGGCGAAAAACAAATTGGTTCGAATGCTGCCGCACACTGTTTTATGGGCACTTACGGCGTGGCTCGCGATATTACCGAGCGCAAAATTGCCGAGGAAACGATCTCTTTTCAGGCGCTTCATGATCAGTTGACGCATCTTCCGAATCAGAGACTGTTCAGGGATCGTCTGGAAATGGCCCTGACTCTTTCGAAACGCCACGGCGGAATGGTAGGGGTCATGTTCATCGACCTTGACCGTTTCAAACTGGTAAATGATACCTATGGGCATGCCGAAGGTGATGAGCTCCTGAAAAAGGTCGCCAACCGGCTTCTTCGTTGCATGCGCGCCGGCGATACACTCGCCCGCAAGGGTGGGGATGAGTTTACCGTGCTGCTGCCGGATCTGACACAGGCCGAAGACGCCAGCATTATTGCGGATAAGATCCTGAATGAGCTAAGGGCTCCTTTCAATGTTGCCGGACATGATTTCCGTGTTACTGCCAGTATCGGGATTGCCGTTTTCCCGCGCGATGGTGAAAATGTCGATGTATTGCTGAAAAATGCCGATATTGCCATGTACAGAGTCAAGGCTGATGGCAAAAACGATACCAGATTTTATATTCCGGATATGAATGCTTGTTTCCATGAACGCATTAGCATGGAAAACGATTTGCGCCATGCGATCCGGCATTCCGAATTTGAACTGTACTACCAGCCTAAAATAAGTGTTATAGACTTTCAGATTGTCGGCATGGAAGCCTTGATCCGATGGCATCATCCACTGCACGGACTTATGAATCCGCGTGCTTTCATTGATCTGGCCGAGGAGGTCGGACTGATCGGCGAGATTACCGACTGGGTACTTGCTGAGGCATGCAGCCAGTTGGCCAAATGGCATGCAATGGGGGTTAGTGATCTGCGTATGTCGGTCAATGTTTCTCCACAGGAATTCCAGCGCAGTGACATGGTGGAACGCGTCTCTTCCCAGGTGAACAAGCACAGCCTTATGAACGATTCACTTGAGATTGAGATAACGGAAAACATTCTTCTGCACGATGCAGCCAGCGTCATCAAAAAAATGAGCAGTATCAGGGATCTGGGAGTCAGGATTTCGATTGATGATTTCGGTACATGTTATTCTTCTCTCAATTATCTGCGTCTGATTCCGATCAGCACCATCAAGATAGATCAGTCTTTTGTCCGTGATTTGTCGGAAGAGCATCGCAGTTCTGCGATCATTCAGGCGATCGTAGACATTGCCAAGGGCTTCGGACTTCATCTTGTGGCGGAAGGTGTCGAGACCAACTACCAGATGAAAACGCTGCATCAACTGGGTTGCGACGAAATGCAGGGATATCTGTTCAGTCGGCCTGTGCCGGCCGCAGAAGCTGAACGGATGCTGAATAATAGCTGTGACAGGGTCCAGATGAGACTCGGCAGTGCCCTGGAAGTGCAGCCCGGGTTGCCTGGATTTGCAATAGCCTAGAGTTGATATAAGAACCAGCCTTCGTTACATCCGCATTGTAGCTCTGCGTCCTGCAGTTCACGCCGAAATCCATTCAGTCAATCACTCCTCACTTAACCGACCGGACATGGTAAGTATATTTATTGATATATGGTCGTCGTAGTGATATGGAAGTTCGTTATGGCAAACGACAAAAAAATCTCTGATCTGGGCGAATTCCGACTCATATCACGTATTGCGGCCGGCGTTTCTCCGGCCGGCAACGTTATCACCGGCATCGGCGATGATGCCGCTGTTACGGCCTGTTCTTCCGGAATGCAGTTGTTGACATCCACCGACATGCTGCTGGAGGATGTGCATTTTCGCCGCAATTGGCACGACCCGTACCGTTTGGGGCGCAAGTCGCTAGCGGTAAGTATTTCCGACATTGCCGCAATGGGTGCGATACCTCGCTGGACGCTGCTCTCCCTGGCCATCCCCGCCGGTCTTTCACTGGATTTCATTGATGACTTCACCCGCGGATTCCTTGCTATGGCTGATGAGCATGGCGTCTGTCTGATCGGTGGCGATACCTGTTCGTCGCGGTCCGCTCTTGCCATCTCGGTTACAATCATGGGAGAACAGATTCCGGAACGCATTCTGCGGCGCTCGGGAGCACAATCCGGTGATGATATCTGGGTGACCGGCACACTGGGTGATGCGGCGATCGGGTTGAAGTTGCTGGACCTCGACTCCGCTCAGTCTCCTGGCTCATCCTTGTCTGAACGGTGTACCCTGAGCGGAGTCGAAGGGAATGATTACATCATATCCCGCTTGCTTGATCCGACACCGCGAGTCGCCGCTGGTCTGGCGCTGGCCGAATCCGGTCTGGTCAGTTCGATGATTGATATCAGTGACGGAGTTCTGGCTGACTTTGGCCACATTGCCGAACAGTCCGGCGTGGGCGGCAGCATCTGTCTGGAAAATATTCCACTGTCGGCCGCCTTTCGGCTCTGCGCAGAAAAATTCCCTGAATATCCGTATCAGCTGCCCCTGACAGGTGGAGAGGACTATGAACTATGCTTTACCGCTCCACCGGAAAATCGTGAAAAAATCATCGATTGTGTGAAAAAATGTGGCATTGAGGTGTCGCCTGTTGGTATAGTAACAAGCTTGTCCGGGGTCTCGGTTGTCCGTGCAGACGGAACCGTCTTCAGCCTGCAGAACAAAGGTTTTAACCACTTTACATAGCAGTTTGAAAGGAACAGAAATGCAGCACATCATGATTCCAGCAGAAAAGTCCCGTCAGTGCGCGGACGCGATCCGTTTCCTCTCCGCAGATGCAGTTGAAAAGGCCAATTCCGGTCACCCCGGCCTCCCGATGGGGGCTGCCGACTGTGCCGCCGCCCTATGGGGTAATTTCCTCTCTTTCAACCCGGAAGATCCCCGCTGGCCCAATCGCGACCGTTTCATTCTTTCGGCCGGCCACGGTTCCATGCTGCTTTACTCACTGCTGCACCTGTTCGGTTACGATCTTCCGCTGGAGGAACTGAAAAACTTCCGCCAATGGGGCAGCAAGACTCCCGGACATCCCGAATTCGGACATACGGTAGGAGTCGAGGTCACCACCGGTCCTTTGGGACAGGGCTTCGCCAATGGCGTAGGCATGGCGATCGCCTCTAAAATGGCTGCCGAGCGTTTCAATACGGCAGATTTCAACCCGATCAATCACACCATCTACACGATGTTGGGAGACGGCTGCCTGCAGGAGGGGATCAGCTACGAGGCCGCCGCACTGGCAGGTCACCTGAAACTGGGCAATCTGGTCTACATATACGACAGCAACAGTATCACCATCGAAGGCAAAACCGATCTGGCCTGGTCTGAGGATGTGGAAGCTCGATTTATTGCCACTGGCTGGCATGTGCTGAAAATTGACGGCCATGACTACAGTCAGATCATCAGTGCCATCGCCGCCGCCAAGGCTGAAAAAGAGCGCCCCTCGCTTATTATTGCAACTACCCATATAGCATACGGCAGTCCCGCTAAACAGGGGTCATCAGGTGCACATGGATCGCCGCTGGGCAGCGATGAGATCGCCGCCACCCGCGCCAATCTTGGTTGGGAGCATGGCCCGTTCGAAATACCTCAGGAGGTGCGCGATACATGCCAGCAGCGTATCGATGAGTTGAAGCAGTGCTATTCCGCCTGGCAGCGCGGTTTTGAAGTCTGGCACGCCGCCAATCCGGAAAAAGCAAAGCTGTGGGACGAGATGTGGCACAAGCGTCTGCCTGCCAATATCGCCGATGAACTGCTGTCGGTGGTGACCGGCAAGGACGGCGCCACACGCGCTCTTTCCGGATCCGTCCTGCAGAAGGTGGCGGCACTGGTGCCATCGCTGGCTGGCGGTTCGGCCGATCTTTCCCCGTCCAACAACAGTGACATCAAAGGTTCGGCTTCGATTCAGGCCGGTGCCTTCGGCGGACGCAACCTGCACTTCGGCATTCGTGAACATGCCATGGGAGCGGTTATAAACGGCATGGCGCTTTACGGCTGTTTCATCCCCTACGGCGCCACATTCCTGGTGTTCTCCGATTACTGCCGCCCTGCGGTGCGTCTTTCGGCCCTGATGAACATTCAGGCTCTCTATATCTTCACCCACGACTCCTTCTTCGTGGGGGAAGACGGACCGACCCATCAGCCGATCGAACATGTCGCTTCGCTGCGCATGATACCCGGGCTGCAGGTAATCCGTCCGGCCGACGGCGTTGAAACTGCCATGGCCTGGATGGCCGCCCTGAAGTACAGCGGCCCGACCGCACTGATACTGACCCGCCAGAAACTGCCGGTCATAGCACGTCCGGCAGCATTTGCTCCCGAGGACTCGCTGAAGGGCGGCTATCTTGTGTCGGCACCGGAAGGAAAAGCGGATGTTGTGATCATGGCCAGTGGTTCCGAGGTTCATGTTGCGGTGGATGCCGCTGTAATCCTGGCTGAAAAGGGTGTCAGGGTCGGCATCGTATCGGTCCCCTGTCTGGAGAATTTCATGGCTCAGCCGGCAGAGTATCGCAGCGGGTTGCTGCCTGCCGGAGTGCCCCGTGTGGCATTCGAGGCCGGTCGCGGCGAGTCCTGGGGGCGTTTGATAGGCTGTGACGGTCTGTTCATAGGTATCGAACATTTCGGTGCATCGGCGCCGGACAAGGTTCTGGCGGAGCAGTTTGGTTTCAGCGCACCTCAGGTGGCTGAAAAGATAGCTGCGTTTTTGAAAAAATAAAATCGAAGCTGACTTCGGAGAAAACGGAGGATATCACTGGGAAGGCAGCGACATAATGTATTAAGGTCGATGTGCTCCTCGGTGAACCTCCGTTTTTTGTTACCTCTGCAGTTAATGCTTTCTGGGTGATCCGTCTATGGAACTTATTGAACAACTCAAAAAACCGCTGCTCTTTTCCGGCCTCAAGGATGCCGACCTTTCCGAATTGGCCGCAATTACGGTGCGTCGTTCCTTTCGCAAGGGTGAAACTCTTTTCAGCGAGGGGGAGGAAGCGACCGGATTCTATCTGCTTTTATCCGGCAGCATCAAGCTCTGCCGCATGTCGCCGGACGGTCGCGAGAAAGTGCTGCATTTTGTCAAGCCGCGTGAGACATTTGCCGAGGCCGCCTTTTTCGGAGATGGCAGATATCCGGCAGAGGCACGTGCCCTTGAACCTGGCGAAGTGCTTTATCTGCCGCGACAGGGTTTCATGGAACTTATGAGTCATAATCCCAACTTTGCCCTAAATCTGGTGGTTTCGCTTTCACTGATGCTGCGTCAGTTTGCACGCCAGATCGAAGAGCTGTCTTTTGCCGATGTTACTTCCCGACTGGCTTCCTTCCTGGTGCGGCGGGCAGCCGAAAGCTCTACAAACTTCGGCGGAATAACCTATATCGAACTCGGCATCAAGAAGGGTGAGCTGGCTTCCAGGCTTGGCACAGCCAGCGAAACGATCTCGCGTACGTTCAAAAAGTTGAAGGATGAGGGTATTATCGAGGTGCAGGGCAACCGTGTAGTGGTCCACCAGATGGACAAATTGCAGAAAATCTCTGAACGTCACGAATAGGAGAAATAAATGCTGATAGTTATGAACCACAATGCCACACAGGCAGATGTTGATGCCATCACCGAAGTTGTCAAGGAAATGGGCTTCAGGGCAGAGCCGATACCTGGCAGTGAACGTACAGCAATCGGCGTGCTGGGCAACCATGGCTATGTCGATGACACCAAAATTCTTGATATGCCGGGAGTGCAACGTGTGCTTCATGTCTCCAAGCCATACAAGCTCGTTTCTCGAGACTTTCATCCCGAAAACACGATAGTTGATGTGTCCGGCGTCAAGGTCGGGCAGGGGTGCCGTCCGGTTGTCGTCGGCGGTCCATGCGCAGTCGAGAGTGAGGAACAGATCATAAAAACCGCCCTGTTCGTCAAAAAATGCGGAGCGGATATGCTGCGGGGCGGAGCGTTCAAGCCACGCACAGGGCCTCATACCTTTCAGGGGCTGCGGGAAGAGGGGCTGATATTGTTGGCCAAGGCCGGCAAAGAGAGCGGCCTGCCGATCGTAACCGAAGTCATGAGCCCCGATAACGTCGGACTGGTGGCCGAGTACGCCGATCTTCTTCAGGTGGGAGCTCGCAACATGCAGAACTTCGATTTGTTAAGGGAGCTGGGCAAGATCCGCAAACCGGTACTGCTGAAGCGCGGCATGAGCGCCACGGTGGAGGAATTCCTGGCTGCCGCCGAGTATATTCTGGCCGAGGGTAATGAGCAGGTTATCCTCTGTGAGCGCGGCATCCGAACCTATGAGACAGCTACCCGCAACACCCTCGATCTTTCCATAGTACCGCTGATCAAGGAGATGTCGCACCTGCCTATCATGGTCGATCCGTCACATGCCACCGGCAAACGCTCGCTGGTATCCCCCATGGCAAAGGCTGCCATGATTTCCGGCGCTGACGGAGTTTTGGTCGAGGTTCATCCGGAACCTGAAAAGGCGCTCTCAGATGGCCCCCAATCTCTGACATTTCCCGGATTTGAGCAGTTGATGAACGAAATCAGACGATTAAATCAGTTTCTTGGGTATTGCTAATCACTGTATACAAAATGCTTGAAATCTTTATATCATAGGTGTAATAATCTGACTGTCAAATCGCTCTTTCTACCCTGCTCGTTGGTTGCAGTGCCCGGGCGGAATGTTATACAAAAAGGGGGTCGTTCCCTGCTGTGGTGTGCTGCCTTCAGTACGCAGGTCTGCCTGAAACAGTATATTGATTCCCACCGTTAAGGAACTCGCTGGAGGCCCTTTTATTCTGACGGCAGGGTGGAGAGAATGAGCAAGAGGGGAAGCCGAAAGGCCTCCCCTCTTTGTTTTGGAGCAGCTTATCTGGAATTGGAATTACTTGAATATTTTTCTCAAACACTCCAAAAGCCGCTGATTATCCTCACTGCTGCGTACCGCAACCCGGAAAAAACGATCCGACAATCCCATGAAGCTGCTGCAGTCGCGTATCAGTATTCGCTGGGGCATCAGTCGGTCCCGAAGTTCCCGGGCGGTCATTCCGTCCTTTATTTCAATAAGCAGATAATTGACGCTGGAAGGGTATACCCGGAACTGAGGAAACTGCTCCAGCTTCTGAAATAAACAGCGGCGTTCCTGACGAATGAACTCCTGTGTCTGCTGATTGTACTCCAGATCCTGCAGTGCAGCTGTTCCGGCTGCCAGAGCCAGAGTATTGACACTCCAGGGGCCGCCCATGGCATCAAGGTGTCCGGTGAGATTGGCATTGCCGATGGCATACCCCAGCCGCAGGCCAGGAATTCCAAAAAACTTGGTCATTGATCGGAGCACAATTGCATTGTCGCTGTGTACTACAATGTGCTTGGCAGATGCTTCTTCGCAAAAGTCCATGAAGGCTTCATCCAGAACCATAAAAGTGCCGGCTGAAAGGCAGAGGCTGTAGATTCTTTCGATCTCCCGCTGGTTGTGCAGAGATCCGTTGGGATTGCCGGGATTGCAGATGTAGAGCACGTCGATGCCTTCGCCCAAAGCTTTTGCCAGCTTCTCTGAATCAATCGAAAAATTGTTTTCCGGAGTCAGAACGAAATGCTGAATTTCCCAGTGATGCTGGCTCAGCGCCCGGACGTATTCGCTGAAAGCGGGTGATATGATCAGGGCCTTTTTGCCCGGAAGCATGACAGGCAGGTTATAGATCAGTTCCGTGGAGCCATTGGCAATTGCAAAGTTATCCGGTGACAGCTTGTGGTGTCTTGCCAGTGCCTGCTTCAGCTCCTTGTGGCTGCTGTCGGGATAATGTACCAGGCTGTCCAGGGAGCAGATCAGGGCCTTGCGTACCATAGGGGACATTCCGAAAGGATTTATGCTGGCCGAGAAGTCGGTTACGAGATCGGGCGAAACGCCCAGAGTTCGTGCAGCCGTGAATATGTTGCCGCCGTGATCATAAGAATGGAGCATGAATTCCTCGAAACAGGAAGGCGAATAATATGCACAGGATCGCCATCAGCAAAGTTGATATGTACATCAGTTGGATTACGCCGCGATAAGCTTTTGCGTCAACCGGCTGAAACGGATCGCCGATATGTTCTTTCCAGGAAGCTATGCCTCCGTAGCTGGCCGCTCCACCAAGCTGAATACCCAGTGCGCCGGCTGCTGCGGCCTCCGGATGGCCGCTGTTGGGTGACGGGTGTTTACGCCGGTCGCGCAGCACGATACGAGCGGCGGCGGTGGCGGAACGCCCGGTAAGCGTTGCTGACATGATCAGCAGTATGGCGGTCAACCTGGCGGGAATGAAGTTGAGCAGATCGTCCATGCGCGCTGAAGCCCAGCCCATCTGCAGATGACGTTCACTCTTGTAACCCACCATCGAATCCAGTGTGCTGACCGCTTTAAAGGCCATTGCGGCAACCGGACCACCGGCAGTAAGCCAGAAGAGCGGCGCGATAATGCCGTCAGAGCTGTTTTCAGCTACAGTTTCCACCAGTGCCCGCCAGATATCGGCTTCTTCAAGCTGGTTTGTATCGCGCCCCACTATCCATGACAGATAGTGCCTTGCAGTCGGCAAATCTCCGGCTGCCAGAGCCGTTGCAACCCGGGCCGACTCGACATGCAGTGAGCGTGCGGCCAGGCAGGTTGAGGAAATTAATACCGAGCATAGAAAACCGGACAGCGGAAGCAGGAATGTGAAAAACTTCAGCAGTAGCCAGGTTGCCGATGCCGCAGAGCCGACTGTTATCAGCAGCAGAAAAATGCCTGCAGTACGTTGGTTGAGCCAGGGGCGGCGCAAAGATTGGTCCAAAAAATGGATCAGTCGCCCGATCATTACCACCGGGTGGGGAAGCCAGCGTGGATCGCCGACGATTAGGTCAAGCAGTAGCGCCAGAGTGATGATCAGCGGATCAGGGGGTGTTATCACTGCCCAGTCCGCAAATCTTCAGTAGTGTCGGCATGTCCAGATGCTTTTCAAGCTGCTCAGCTAACTGATCAAAGGGATCCTGCAGCGGCTGCTTCTGGAGCCCGCGACGCAGCGGCATACCCTTTTCGAGGCGGACGCGGTTCAGGTAGATCTCCCGGAAACGGGTGTTTTCGAAAATGCCGTGCAGATAGGTCCCGAAGATGCGACCGTTCTGCGATACGCCGCCGTCTTCAACCGAAACCGAAACATCGCCTCGTCTGAAAATACGGGCAAACGGTTTGACATTTTTTCCCAGGACGGTCTTTCCCATATGGATTTCATAGCCGGTCATTACTCCGTTGCAATCAGGGGCTATCACCAGTCCGGCTTCATTCAGATATGCCAGTGCCTGATGGGTCTCCTTCTCTTGCAGAATCTCGGTCTCTCCCGGAATCAGGTCGAGTCCCTGAGCTTCATTAATCGATGATTCCAGGTTGCAGGGATCCAATACCCGCGTGCCGAGCATCTGGAAACCCCCGCAGACTCCTACGATATGGCCTTTGAAATCCTTTATTTCATCAAACAGGCCGCGCTCCATCAGAAAATACAGGTCTGCAATTGTCGACTTGCTGCCAGGTATGATCAGGATGTCGAGGCCGTGCAGATGGTCCGGTACTTCGACATAGCTGAGGCGCACATCCGGTTCGTTCATAAGTGGATCGAAGTCTGTAAAGTTTGATATGCGCGGCAGTTTGAGAACACCGATATGGATTTTCTTGTGACCGGTCATGATATTGACGACCTTGGAGTGATGGGAGAGGGCAACACTGTCCTCCGCCGGCAGGTTCAGGTCAGTAATCCAGGGGAGTACGCCTAGCACAGGTATTCCGGTCCGCTCCTGAATGAAATCAATTCCAGGCTCCAGTATGGACCTTTCGCCGCGGAATTTGTTGATGATGATTCCGCGAACATAGGACCGCTCCAGCGGCTCCAGCAGTTCAATGGTGCCGACAATCTGCGCAAAAACACCGCCCCGGTCGATGTCAGCCACCAGAATTACCGGACAGCGGGCCATCAGGGCTATCTTGAGGTTTGCAATATCGTTCTTTTTCAGATTGATTTCGGCAATGCTGCCGGCTCCCTCTATGACAATGAATTCATAGGCCTGCCGAAGACGATCGAAGCTCTCCCATACCTTTGTGAAAGCGGTTGGCTTGTATGTGTCATATTCTTTTACGGACATATTTGCTACCGGACGGCCCTGTACAATGATCTGGCTGCCGGTGTCAGAATTGGGCTTGAGAAGTACCGGATTCATGTCCGTGTGGGGGTTAATGTCGCAGGCCTGAGCCTGAACCGCCTGGGCCCTGCCGATCTCGCCACCCTCGGGGGTGACATACGAGTTGAGTGACATATTCTGCGACTTAAAGGGAGCGACGGTCAAACCGTGCTTAAGCAGCAGGCGGCAGAAACCTGCGGTAATGACAGACTTTCCGACGTCGGAGGCTGTTCCACAGAACATCAATGCCCCCGGTTCAGGAAGCGGTTCCTGCCCGGTTACACTCTCCGGGGATCTGGAGGCTGTTCCATATTTGCCGGCATAGCCGCGCGGGGTGACGATTCGTCCCCGGCTGTCAACAAAGCTGCTGGCATTGCCTATCAGGATGATGCTGGACATGTCAATTTCGTGATCCAGCAGGTTCTCAAGAGAAGTGACGGTAACGGATTCCGCGTCACGACAGGCATTGCGGACGATACCGGCCGGTGTGCTGCCGGGGCGGTGCGCGAGAATGATCCTGCGTGCGTCCTCAATCTGCGTCCGGCGGCTTTTGCTGCGGGGGTTATACAGGGCGATCACGAAATCGGCCCTGGCGGCCGCTTCAACCCTGGTTTTTATCAAATCCAGAGGTGTCAGCAGGTCTGATAATGAAATGACGGCAAAATCGTGCATCAGTGGAGCTCCGAGTCTTGCCGCAGCCGCCTGTACGGCCGATATGCCCGGGATGACCTGAACATCAGGCTGCTGTGCCTCCGGATGTTCCTGCGAATCGTTTTCGATCAGCTCCAGTACCAGTCCTGCCATTCCATAAATACCGGAGTCCCCCCCGGAAACCAGGGCTACGGTTTCTCCTGCGCCGGAGCGCCGGATGGCTTCACGGCAGCGTTGAACTTCCTGCATCATGCCGGTGGAGACGATCTGCTTGCCGTTCAAAAGAGGGCGTACCAATTCAATATAATTGTCGTAGCCGATGATGATGTCAGATGATGCAATGGCCTGTTTGGCCGCGTCGGTCAGGTGCTCGACCGATCCCGGGCCGGTGCCGACGATGTAGAGTGAAGCCATGAAAGGTCCTCGCAGAAGGATGTTGGTCGAAAATCGTGCTGAATTCTACACTTCAGGGTGGGGAGATGCAAGCAGTGAATGGGCGGAAATGATTTGAATCAGGCAGTGTATGAAGTGTAAAGCTGTTTAACCCGCGAAAGGTAATCACGGGTTTCGCGCGGCAGACGGTCCGGACGCTTGTCAACGTTGCCTGGTCCCCAGTTGTAGGCTGCCAGTGCCGAATCGAGATCGCCGTTGTAGCGATGCAGCATGTCACTGAGGAAACGGGTGCCGGCCATGACATTCTGTTCCGGGTCAAACGAGTTGCTGACACCCAGTGAACGGGCCGTGGCCGGCATAAGCTGCATCAGGCCCTGCGCACCGGCGTGTGAAACCGCCTGGGGGTTGAAATTGCTCTCGGCCTTGATAACCGCTTTTATCAGGCCGACATCAACGCCGTATCGCCGGGAAGCCCTGGCTATGATCGGGTCCAGCCCTTCAGGGTCGCGGCGCAGTGAAGCAATATTCTGCGGGTTTTCTGCGATAGACTGTGGGGTAACAGGCTGTGCCGGCAATGAACTGGTCACGGGTACCAATTTTTCCTGTGATTCAGCAATGCTGGCTCTATAGGCCTGGATCAGGGCGCTCGCTGATGACATGGGAGTATTTATTGCGGAAATTGTTGCAGCGGCTGTCTGATCGTCTCCGGCCAGTGACAGGGATGTCTGAAGCATCTGCAGGGTCAGGGACTCGGCCATTGCCCTGGCTTTATCGCTGGCTGAAGTTTCAGGCACAACAGCGGAAAGGGCCTTGTCCAGACTATCCGAAAACCCGCGATTCTGCTGAACCCCTTTGTTGTCAGATGACTGACGGAGAGGTGGCAGGGATGCGAGCAGTGACAGATTGTCTGTGGAACGTATCGACATGATGGTTAATCCTCGCCAAAAGCCAGATTCTTCTTTTTCAGTTTCTCGATCAGGGTAGTGCGTTTAAGGTTCAGCAGCAGGGCGGCTTCCTTCTTGTTGCCGCCGGTGCGGTTTAGCGCCTGCATGATCAGGCGGTTTTCAAACTCGTCGACGGCAGAATTGATGCAAATACCCTCTTCCGGCAACATTATATCGGACCGCAGTTCTGTGACAGGACTCTGGATCTGCTGTCTTCCGGAAAGATATTTTTCAGGAAGGTCATCCGGTGTGATGAATCCGCTTCCCTTCAGAATTACCAGTCTTTCCACAAGGTTTTCCAGCTCCCTGACATTACCCGGCCATTCATAGTTGCAAAGCAGTTCCATTGAATCTCGCGAAAAACCTTTCAAGGCATTGTTCTTGTCAAGATTAAAGCGTGTCATAAAAGCTCGAATCAGCAGTGGAATATCTTCCCGGCGTTCCCTTAGAGGCGGTATCGTTATCGGTATGACCGACAGCCGGTAGAAAAGGTCCTCGCGAAAGTCGCGGGTAGCCACAAGCTCCTCAAGGTTCTTATTGGTAGCTGCCAGGATGCGAACGTCGACTTTTTGCGACTTCGATGCGCCAACAGGTTCAAACTCCCTGTTTTGAAGGACTCGCAGCAGTTTGACCTGCAGATTCGCCTTCATATCTCCGATTTCGTCAAGAAAGAGGGTCCCTTTGTCGGCCATCTCGAAGCGGCCGGCGCGATTGGCGTATGCGCCGGTGAAAGAGCCCTTTATGTGCCCGAACAGTTCGCTCTCCAGAAGGTCGTCCGGAATCGCAGCACAGTTGACCGGAACAAAGTTTTTAGCGTTTCTGGCACTCAGCTGGTGTATCGCACGTGCTGCAAGTTCCTTGCCAGTACCGGACTCTCCATGTATCAAAACGGTAGCATTAGACGCTGCCACTTTGGTTATCAGCCCAAACAGATCACGCATGGGAGCACTTTTGCCGATCATTGACAATGAAAGCAGCGGATGCTGGTCAATAGCTCCTGTCGCACTGTCCAGTGATTTCATGGATTGATACTCGCGGGCTCGCATTACCAGGCTTTCAAGCTCTTCCAGATTGAGCGGCTTAGACAGCGTGAAAACGTTTTCGCAGGTGGATGAGTTCAGGTCTCCGGCGCTGGAATTTCCGTATGCTATCAGCACCAGCAGTGGATTGACTGCGGCAGCCCGCTCCAGAAAATCCGGAGAGGCTGAGTGTAGGTGGGTCTTGTCTGCAATGACTATATCGACATTCTGTTTCTGAATAGTGTCAAAAAAAGGTGCATTTTGTTCGTGGTTGGCGATGCTGTAGCCCTGGTATGTCAAAAAAGCTGATACCAGGTCCCGGGTTTTGACGTCATTATCTGCGATTAAAATACTGCCGCTTACATGCATATCAGGTTTTTCCAGTTTGTAATGACTTTATTTTTTTTGCAATCATACGCCAGTTATTTAAAAAGTCAATAAAATGACTGTGGGGTGGAAGAATTAATTAAACGAAAAAATATTTGTTTGTTGCATATATACGCGGTTTGTTGCTCATGTCGCTTGATATGGAATGATTTGCATGTTAAATTCTCTAATACACTTGTCCTGTAATATCTGCAGTCAGTTCATTATATCATGCAGTCCCGGGAGGAAATCCAAATGCAAAACGCGCTTGTGCCAGTTAAGGTTGACGATGCCCATAATGAACTCATCCAGTTGGTGAGTTTCAATCTGGATCAGGAAGAATATGGCGTCGATGTGCTCAAGGTGCGCGAGATCATCCGGATGCCGATTGTCACGAGGGTTCCCAACACCCCTCATTATGTTGAAGGTGTCATCAACCTGCGCGGCAAGGTTATACCGATTATTTCCATGAGAAAAAAATTCGGCCTGATGGAGGTCGAAAACGACAAACAGACCAGGATCATGGTTATGGATGTGGAAGGCGAGTTAATGGGGTTTATTGTTGATGCCGTTTCAGAGGTCATACGCATCTCCGGCAGCGAAATCCAGCCTTCGCCTGCCATGGTGACCGGGGGTATTGATCAGGAATGTATTGCCGGAGTTATCAATCAGGCCGAGCGACTGTTGGTACTGCTCAATCTTGAAATGATGTTTTCCCGTGATGAAAAGAAATTATTTACCGGGATGTAATTTCTGAACAGAATAATTAGCTCAATATACAAAAGAATAATGATCCGGGAGTAAGCCCACATGCCACCAATCGATTGCGAAGACCAGGAACTTCTGGAAGGTTTTCTTGCAGAAACGACTGAACTGCTTGAAAAACTTGACGACGACCTGATAACTCTGGAAAAAAGCTCCGATGACACTGATCTGATGAACCGGATTTTTCGGTCGATTCACACCATCAAGGGGGCTTCCAGCTTTCTCGGTTTCGACCTGCTTGTAAAAGTTGCCCACAAGACGGAAGATGTCCTGAACCGCCTCCGCAAGGGTGAACTGGTGGTTAACCCCGAAATAATGGATGTTATCCTTGAAGCAACCGATCTTGTCAAACTGCTGGTGAGTGATATAAAAGCGGGCGAGATTCAGGAACGCGAAACTGAAGGAACCATTGCCAAGCTGCTGCCGTTTCTTTCGGATAACGCAGGAGCTGCCCAGAAAGCCGCCGCTCCCCCCGTTGCTCCGCCGCCGGCAGCTGCCGAAGTCGAACAGGAAAAGCCGGCAGAAGCGCCTGCTGTCGAAGCGGCACCGACTCAGCCGCCTCCCGAAACCCCTGCCGAGCTTCCACCGTCGTCACCGGCACCATCAGAATCTGTACCGGTTCCCTCACCCAAACCGACCGCTGCTGTTGCTCCCAAAAAAAACCCGGCTCCTCCCAAGCCGGCTGAGTCCAAAGGCGATGATCTATCCGATAGCTCAACTGTCAGGGTTGATGTCAAGCGCCTTGATGATCTGATGAATCAGGTCGGCGAGCTAGTTCTTGAGCGCAACCGCATGATCCAGATCAACCAGGATCTTCAGCAGGGTGACGCCGATCGACCTGATTTTCACGAAGAGTTTGGCAAACTCACCAAACGGATGAGTTTTGTCACTTCGGAACTTCAGATGCAGGTTTTGAAGATGCGCATGATACCGGTGGAAAAGGTTTTCAAGAAGTTTCCCCGCATCGTTCGCAGCATGTCCCGCGATCTTGGTAAAGAGGTTGATCTGCAAATCTTCGGAGAGGAAACCGAGCTTGACAGGTCGGTGGTTGACGAAATCGGCGATCCGTTGATTCACCTGATCCGCAACGCAATGGACCACGGTCTGGAATCACCAGAAGAACGTGTGGCAGCCGGCAAATCAAGGACCGGCACGCTGGTTCTGGCAGCCGTGCACGAGGGCAACCAGATCATCATAAGCATTAAGGATGACGGGCGCGGCATCGACACCGACCGGGTCGGCCGCAAGGCCATCGAAAAGGGACTGCTGACAGAAGAGCAGCTGGCCGCATTGAGCCAGCGCGAGATGTTCGACCTGATCTTCCTGCCCGGCTTTTCAACCAAGGAAAAGGCCACCGACCTCTCGGGGCGCGGTGTCGGCATGGACGTTGTCAAGACCAATATCAAAAAACTGAACGGCTTGATTGAGATCAAAAGCGAAAAAGGACAGGGGTCCGAATTCATCCTGCGCCTGCCGCTGACCCTGGCAATCATTCAGTCACTGCTGGTGGAAGTGGAGGGTGAAGTCTACTCGATTCCTCTGTCGTCGGTTCTTGAGACAATCCGTGTCGATCAGCGCAAGTTCCACATGATCGGCGGCCAGGAGGTCCTGAAACTGCGCGATATGGTTCTGCCTCTGATTCGTCTGCAGAAAGTCTTCAACGTTCAGCAGCGTAACGAGGTTGAAGACTTCTGTTATGTCGTGGTGGTGGGAGCAGCAGACAAGCGGATGGGGCTGGTAGTCACCCGGCTGGTCGGACAGCAGGAGGTTGCCATCAAGTCGCTGGGCAACTATCTTGCCAATATTCCCGGCATAGCCGGTTCCACAATACTGGGTGACGGCCGCGTAACGCTGATTGTTGATCCGGTCGGTATGATTGAGGGCAATGAGTGATTCCGATTCCAAATCAAAGCGCTATCATCGTTGGCTCGTCTTCGGCACCTCAACGTACTGATCAGTACGCCTCGGCGCCTCAATCCTCGCCGCCTTGATTTCATCTCTGATTTGGAATTGGTATGACTAATGCCGGTAAAGACAACAAACTGCAGAAATTTACATTTCGAAAATAATCAAGGGGTACACTGTGTCAATATCTGACAAGGACTTCGAGCAGCTCAGGGATTTTATCTACAACCTGTGCGGCATGTATTTCCATACCACCAAGAAGTATTTCCTGGAAAGCCGCCTGACCCGCAGAATGGAAGCCACCGGTTCCAAAACCTGCCAGGACTACTATCTGCTGCTGAAGTCTCCCAGAGGGTCCGAAGAACTTAAATACCTGATGGATGAGATCACCACCAACGAAACCTATTTCTTCCGCAATGTTCCGCAGCTGGCAGCTCTTGAGACAAAGCTGCTTCCTGAAATCGTGGAAGCCAAGAACAAAATGGGCTTCCGCAAGCTTCGCATCTGGAGCGCCGCCTCATCCTCCGGAGAAGAAGCCTACACGATGGCGATGATCCTGTTGGAAAAACGAGCCACACTGCTTAAAGACTGGATCATTGAAATCGTCGGCACGGACATCAACGAAACGGTCATTGCCCAGGCCAAGGAAGGGGTCTACAACGCCTATTCCGTCCGCAACATACCGGAGAACTACAAACGCAAATATATCCGGGAGGAAAATGGTAAATTCATTCTTTCGCCGGATGTCAAAAAGTTTGTAACCTTCAACAAACTCAACCTGTACGAAGACTCGAAAATGATTTTCATGAAGAGTTTTGACTTCATCTTTTGCGCCAACGTACTGATCTATTTCGACGTTGCTTCCAAATCAAAAGTCGTACAGCACTTTTACAACAACCTGCAGCCGTACGGCTATTTCTTCGTCGGCCAGTCCGAATCCCTGCACGGCATCAACGACAAATTCAAAACCGTTCATTTTCCAGGCGGTTTTGGCTACAAAAAATAGCCCGAAAGGTTTTGAATATGGACAAAAATCAGATGATGGAACGAGCAGAAATACTGGTGGGGGCGGTAGACGACCTGCCAACCATACCGGTTGTAGCGACCCAGGTTATCCAGATGCTGGACGATCCGGATGTCAGTGTTGAAGAAATTGCCGATCTGATGCTCACCGATCAGGTCATGACCGCCCGGGTAATGAAGCTGATCAACTCGCCTGTCTACAAACCGACCCATGAAATCACATCCCTGAAACGGGCGCTGGTCTATCTCGGCCTGCGTCATATCCGTGAACTGGCGCTGACCACGTCGGTTCTGAGCGCATTCGACGCCAACTCCGGCGCAATCGAGCTGAACTCCTTCTGGGAGCACTCCTTCGGAGTCGGGATGGTTTCCAAAATCATAGCAAAGAAAGTCGGATACGAAGATCTTGAAAAAGCCTATATTGCAGGAATCATACACGATCTGGGTGAAGTGTTCCTGAGTAACTATCTGCATGAACCGTTTCAGGAAGTACTGGATAAAATCAAAAACCATCCGATAAAACTGGTTGATGCCGAAGCGGAAATGCTGGGCACGACCCACTGTGAAATTGGACTCTGCATAGCCCGCAAATGGAATTTCCCTGAAGCGTATCGCGAAGTAATCTCCTGTCACCACCATCCGGGTGAAGCCACTGTAGACCCGATCCTCTGCGCGATAGTAAATCTCTCGGACCTGTTCTGCACCGTTCGCGAATTGAACTACGGCGGACGGCAATGGATCAGCTTTGACCTCACCGAGGAAGAAGGCTGGAGTATACTGAAAAAAGAATCGCCCGCACTGGCTCAACTTGATGTGGAACGTTTCTGCTATGAACTGGATGATGCCATACCCGATGTAAAGGAACTGGTGGCCTCGATTTTTAATTCCAGTGAACAGGTGAAATCCTGATGATTGCCCACCAAACTCAGAAAACACGTGTCCTGATAGTTGATGACTCCTCATTCATGCGGATGGCTATTCGCAGCATCCTCTCCAAAGACCCGGTTTTTGATATCGTCGGTACCGCCGTGGACGGCGTGGAAGGGGTTGAAAAGGCGATTGCCCTCAAGCCCGACATCATAACGATGGATATTGAAATGCCGCGCATGGACGGCATTACTGCCCTTAAGCAGATCATGGCCAAGGCGCCCACCAAGGTTATCATGGTCTCCACGCTCACCAACGAAGGTGCCAAATCCACCTTCGAAGCTCTGGACGCGGGCGCAATAGACTATATACCCAAAAACGTCACTGACTCCTCCGATGCCCAGAACATATTCAAGCAAGAGCTGCTCCGCAAAGTTAAGGAGGCTGTCAGGTCTCGTTTTGCCCGCCCCGTCGGCCTGACTTCCACCGCAATCAGACCGGCCGCTGCCGCTGCGGCAGCCAATGCCGCAGCACCGCACCGTCCGACATCATCCAAATTCTCCGGTAAAAAAATCCAGTATGTCGGCATCGGCGCATCCACCGGCGGTCCGGTGGCGCTACAGGAAGTGCTGTCGCGCATACCGGTCAATTTCCCCTACGGCGTCATGGTCGGCATTCATATGCCAAAAGCCTTTACCGGCCCGTATGCCGATCGGCTCAACGCAAAATGCTCCATGACGATCCGCGAAGCAGTTGACGGTGATATTCTCAAGCCTGGCCTGGCGCTGATCGCACCGGGTGGAATGCACACTACACTGGTGCGTCAGGGGAGCAATGTTGTAGTAAAGATTCAGCCCACAGCCAACTATCCACAGTATGTCTATATCCCCTCGGTCGACCTGATGTTGTCCAGTATGGCCGAAGCCACCAATGGCTCCATGCTGGGTGTCATTCTGACCGGCATGGGCAGCGATGGTTTCAAGGGGATGCAGCTGCTGAAGCAGAAAGGCGGCGTAACAATCGCCCAGGACGAGGCAACCTCGACCATCTACGGCATGCCCAAGGCCTGTGTGGACGGAGGCGTGGCCGACGAGGTCCTGCCGCTGGGGCAGATCGGATTCGAGATATCCAAATTTATGTGATTAACGTTTAAATAATGATGGGATAAGGCCGGGTCGCGCAAGCGATCCGGCCTTTTTTTAGGCAATATTTTCAGTGTGACTTATTGTGTCATATGGTTGTGTTAGGGTTGAAGTCGAGAATTCAGATGGTGGCGAGGAGTGTTTCTATTGGCAGGAAAAGCTGGAGAGTGTGTTTGGGGATAGCCAGAAATCCATAGCGTTGATAGAAGTGTTTGGCGGCATCATCCTTGGCATCAACAAAAAGACCGATTACTCCGGCCTGCTCGGCAATCAGTGCGGTGCGGTGAACCGCCTCGGTCAGAAGCAGTTCGCCGTAACCCTTTTTCTGCTCCTTGCGCGAGACCGCCAGACGGGCGAGGCGTACGGCAGGTAGGCCATGAAGCGGATATTTTCGTGAATGAGTTATCGGTAGTTGTCCGGAACTCAATTCACAGAGCGTAAGGGTAAAGAAACCGAGAATTGCCGGAGAACCCTCGGTCAGGACAAATGTCCGCGAAATTCCTTTCCGGGCATGCTGACGAGCAGTTGCCTTGAGAAAGGCATTCAGTTCCGACACACCGCAATCGAAACCGGCGCGGTCATGGAATTTATCGAGCGGCGCTATTTCGGGCACAACGCATCTCTGCGGCGCAGCATGGCATTCTTCAGGTATTCGTTAGGCTCGGGTGGATTTTCCATGATGGCAAACAGCGCCTCTGACGAGGCCGCTGATAGTTTGATGATGCGCTCCTCTTCCAGAATCGCGTTGGCTTTTTCCAGTGCCGCCTGAACAAGAAACTGATTGAGTGTAGCGCCGACTGCCTGGGCGGCTTCCACTAGCCGTTCATACACCGCCGTTGGCATGCGGGCGGGGATTCTTTCTTCTGCAATTGTTCGTGCCATGGGTCACCTCCAGAATGATAGTAATAAAGTGGCGTCAAAATGGCAACTTTTTTTATGTAGGATATGTGTGGGTATTTGACGCACATTAGAAAAATATATTTTGATTTGGGGGTGTGGTAGGTTGGGGTGCGGTGGGCCAGGGGAGCGATATCATTTGCTGCCGTATCAAATAGATCGATGGAACATGAACTATACGAAAAAATGTTAACGGTGGTTTAAGCATGATTGAAGGCAAAGGAAGTTTGCGTAAATAACGGAGTAAGTATGGACTATTTTGCCCATTCAGAAAATAGTAAGAAAAACAAACATCTGCTGGGAGAGCATCTGCATGAAACAGCTCGACTGGCGGAGTCTTTTGCTTGCCGGGATGAGTATAGGCCACTACTTCGATTGTCGGGCTTACTTCATGATCTTGGCAAATATCAGCCGGAATTCCAGAATTACCTTGAAAACGGTGGTAGGCGGGGCAGTGTTCCTCATGCCTCCTGGGGCGCAGGTTACGCTGGCAAGGTCAAGCACAATGAAGCTTCGATTGCTATTGATGGACATCACAAGGGGTTGCCTGACAAAGCAGCTTGGAGGAGTGACGTCAATCCATATCTTAATGACGACGTGGCAGGTTTTGATGCTGTGGTAAAGGCTTTTCTTGCTGACAACGGCCTTGACGAAGATTCCCTTGTGACGCCACAGCTGAAATTCGATACTAATGGATTCAAACGGGAACTTTTCATCCGCTATCTCTTCAGCGCTCTAACCGACAGCGACTGGCTATCCACTGAAGAGCATTTCGAACCTGTAAAATCAGCGTTGCGTCCTGACCGGACATTGCAAATTGACTTGATGCTCGACAAACTGGAAAAGGAGTTCGCCGCCAAATCCAAGGCTGGCGAAATCAATGAACTGCGCAATCAGGCCCGTAGTCAGGCACTTGACAAGGCGTTGCTTGCTGTCGGTTGCTATTCCCTTGCATTGCCCACCGGCATGGGAAAAACGTTGACCTCGCTGGCGTGGGCATTGCTACACGCTAAACAAAACCATCTGAAACGGATCATCATTGTCCTGCCGTATATCAGCATTATTGACCAGACCGCCCGTGAGATGAAAAGGATATTTGGCGAAGAGTTGATTCTTGAACACCATTCCAGCTACAACGAAGGGCAGAAAGCCGCTACCGATAATAACGAGGATTATTCCTCCGAGCAGAAAAGAAAACAGCTCGCCTGCGAGAATTGGGATTTTCCGGTGATTATCACCACAACGGTGCAGTTCTTTGAATCGCTGTTCAGTAACAAGCCCTCCAAGTGCCGTAAAATCCACAACATCGCTGAATCGGTTGTCATCTTTGACGAGGTACAGACCATTCCCAAGGAGATCGTCCTGCCCACCTTGGGCATGCTGAATGATGTGCAGGCGGTCATGCGGACATCGTTTCTTTTCTGCACCGCCACTCAGCCTGCCTATGAGAAGCGCCCCGGTTTTGATGGTATTAACACGATTACCCCACTCATCGAAGACCCAGGCATTTTGTACGACAAAACCAAACGCGTGAACTATCATCTGTTGGATGATCTTGCTCCCACATCATTTAGCCGGTTGACGGATGCGGTAGAAGAGCATGATCAATCGGCACTGGTTATTTTCAACATCAAGAAGGATGCGCTGGATTTTTTCAAACTCATGGAATCCGACGAGGGATGGGATGCGAAATATCACCTGTCAACCGCCATGTGCCCAAATCATCGGAAGAAAACGATTGAACAAATAAGGGCTGACTTAAAAGCCAAAAATAAAATTCTGGTGGTCTCTACGCAGCTTATCGAAGCCGGGGTCGATTTTGATTTTCCCTTGGTGTTCCGGGCGCTGGCACCACTGGAGGCGATCATTCAGTCTGCCGGTCGCTGTAACAGGGAAGGTAAAATGGATGACTTCGGCAATGTTTTCCTGTTCGTGTTGCAGGACGCCAGATACCCCAACAAGACTTACCAGGCTTGCGCCGGGTATGCAGCGGAGTTACTGCAAAACGATATAGAGCAACTGAACAGCCATAACGTGTTTGAGAAATATTACTCCAGCGTCTTTGCACTCTATATCGACCAGACAAAGCAGCAGGGAATCAACAACGCCCGCAAGGAGTTCAATTTCGAGACGGTGAATGACAGTTACCGCTATCTGGACGATCACTCCGAGGGGCTGTTTATCTACAACTACAACGACGAAAGCAGGCAGATGCTGCATTCGCTGCAATACAAGGAGTTTCTGTCCCGCGACGACTACCGAGCCATGCAGCCATTCACGGTGCAGGCGTACGAAAACTTTATCTTTCAAAACAGGGAGGACGTTAAAACGTCACCCCACGGGTTCAAAATCTGGTACGGCAATTATGATCCGGCTACGGGCATTTCCGTGGCTCTAATGGAGGTGGACAAGTATGTGGTGTGATCAAGGAGACGCATATGCTTGATGATCGAGTAGTACGGGTGAAGGTGACAGGCGACTATGCCTGTTTCACCAGGCCCGACCTGAAGGTGGAGAGGATGACTTACCCCTGCATGACACCGTCGGCGGCGCGTGGTGTGTTGGACGCCATCCTCTGGAAGCCTGAATTCCAGTGGTATGTCAGGCGAATTTTCGTGCTTAACCCGGTGCGGTTTATGTCCATCAAGCGCAATGAGATCAATTCCAAGCAGGGGCGCAATCCGATTGTCATCGAGGAGAAACGGGCGCAGCGCAACAGTGTGTTGCTGCGGGATGTGGCTTACATCATTGAGGCGTCGATCTTCATGAACAATGCCACCGACAAGCGGATGTATGAAAAGTACGTCGGCATGACGGAGAAGAGGGAAGGGCTCTTCCCTAGGCGCGTCAAAAAGGGGCAGTGCTGGCGCAGACCGTACCTGGGCACTCGCGAATTTTCCGCCGAGTTCATGCCACCGGAAGGTAATGAACAGCCGTTACAGGAAACCATCCCAATCGGTAGCATGCTGTTTGATATTTTTTATGATGACACTGGCAAGCCCCAACCGCTCTTTTTCGAAGCGGTAATCCGTGACGGGATTCTGAACTGTGAAGTGCCGGAAAACGACCAGATGATGCGTTCCTCACACCTGCGACCGCCGCTAGGAAGTGAAGTCTCCTCTGCCATTTATGAGTTTAACCGGCAGGAAGAGGAGGCCGTATGATCAGGGAGTTGAGTGAGCTAGGAAAATCGCTGAGGGCTGGCAAGGCTTATAATGCCTGGGTTCATGATGCATTAATGGATGAAACCATTTCGATGGAGTTGGTGATTACTCCAGAGGGTTTTTTTCACAGTCTGCAACTTATTGAAGACAAACTAACCCCCGCTGAGTCAATTACGGCCAAGAAAGGGAAAGCACGGCTATTACTGGACAAGCCGGAAGAGGTTCTTTGTTTTGGTGGTGAAGCGTCGAAGAAGAAACATCAACTGTTTCTAGAAAAGATTGCAATCTACAAAACCATGGATGAACTGGCACCGGTAATCGCTTTTTATGAGAACAGCGAGACCGGTATTGATAAGGCTCTGGCAGAATTCGAAGCGCTCTCTGCAACTGATGACAAGAAAGTTAAAAAGAGGCTTTCCAGCAATATTGGCTTCAGAATCCATTCCGAATCGTTACGGATACATGAAAAGAAAAATCTTCTTCAGTCTGTTATTGACCGGTATGAAGCCATGCAACAGGAACAATTGGCAGCCAGCGCAAAGAAGTGCTCCGTATGTGGCAAAACAGATTACCCTGTTGTAGACCTCCCACATGGCATGATCAAAAAAGTTCCGGATGGACAAACTGCTGGCTGCGCCCTTGTTTCCTACAATGAAAATGCCTTTGAGTCCTATGAGTTGAAAGGAAACAACAATTCATCAATCTGTACCAACTGCGCAAAGACCTATGTAGAGGGGCTCAACTGGCTCCTGTCTTCAGGGAATGAAGTGCCTGTGACGGATATGAAAGGGAAATCAAAACCACAGTTCCGCTATACCAATCGCAGAAATTTCGGCTCGGATACTGCCATGGTTTTCTGGACCCGCAACAATCAGGCGCTGGACGAAATTGATCTGCTTGACACGCCGTCTGCCGCTGAAGTTGCCATCATGATTGAATCATTGGTGTCAGGAAGAGAATCGGCTGCCCGTTATCTGGAACCGGAGCGATTTTATTCTTGCACACTTTCCGGCGCGGCGGCACGCATTGCCGTGCGGGACTGGATCGAAACCAGTCTGGGTGAATTCCGAGTTTCAATTGCCCAATGGTTCAGCGATATCGCCATTGGGAAATATGATTCGGATTTGAAGAAGATAAACACCCATTATGCTTCGTTATACTCATTGGCGCGAAGCTGTCAGCGGCAGCGTATGAAGAGTGATGGCACCTACGAATATGACAAGGATGACGCCGCAACTGCACGGGTTGCGGTTGCGCTCTGGAAAGCCGCATTGCACAAGGCGACAATTCCGATCTGGATTTTGTCAAAGGCTCTTCAGCGAGCCCGTTATGACGTTAGCGCGGAACGTGCGGCGCTCATTAAGCTGATTTTGAATCGCAATACTAAAAGGGGGGGCTCGATGATTATTGAAAATGATGTTGAAGGGAAAAAACCGATAGCCTACATCTGCGGTCAGATTTTTGCGAAGCTGGAGCATATCCAGTACAAGGCGCTTGGTGACAGAAATGCTGGAGTTAGAGAGAAATACTTCACCTATGCCATGACAACACCGGCAGCAGCGTTTGGCAGATTGTTTAACCTGAATTCCAAGCACCTGACCAAGCTGAAGAGTGAACAACCGGGTACAGCCGTCAATCTTGACAAGGAGTTGCAAGCGTTGTGCGGGGAGATTGATATCCTAAAGTTTCCACAACAGTTTCTATTGGAAGAACAGGGGCAATTTGCCATTGGTTATTATCATCAAAAACAGGCCCAGTTTGCGGGATCAAACAACAAATAAAGGAGTATGAAACCATGAGTGACGCAATCAAAAACCGGTATGATTTTGTATTTTTATTCGACGTCAAGGACGGCAATCCCAATGGTGACCCGGATCAGGTGAATCTTCCCAGGGCTGATGCGGAGGACCAGAAAGGTCTGGTTACCGATGTCTGTATCAAGCGGAAGGTCAGGAACTATGTGATGCTGGAAAAATCAAAACAGGTTGATAAATACGTCCCGGAAGATGGCTTTGATATTTTTATTCGCCAGGGGCAAGTATTGAACTCAGTCATAGACAAGGCAACAGGCGAAAATATCCGTGATCGACAGGTTAATCTTGCTGAGAAGTATTTTGACATCAGGACATTCGGGGCAGTCCTTGCTACAGGTGATAAAGGCGCTGGAACGGTCAGGGGGCCGGTACAGTTTACTTTCTCACGTTCAGAAGACCGCATATTCCAGGCCGAGCACTCCATTACACGCTGTGCAGTTACGACGGAGGAAGATGCAAAAAAACAAGAGGGCCGGGAATACGCCTCCACATTTGGTAGGAAGACCACTGTTCCCTATGCGCTTTACAGGATGCATGGCTTTGTATCTGCCGTTGATGCCGCTAAAACGAAATTTTCCGAAGAAGATCTTACTTTGCTCTGGAAATCCCTCATCAACGCTTTCGAGCACGACCGAGCGGCGGCGCGTGGCGAGATGAACCCGCGCAAACTGGTAATATTCAAGCACTCCAGCCATCTGGGCAACGAGCTTTCTGGCAGGTTGTTTGAACGGGTGACTGTGACGAAAAAAGCCGATTTACCCCGCAGCAAGGATGATTACCTGATTGAGGTGAATAAGGAAAAATTGCCGTCTGGCATTGAAGTCAAGGTGTGGCCGGAAGACGTGGTGTATTAAGTCGTAACCAACTGCAAATCCCCCCTTGCCCCCCTTTACAAAGTGGGGTAACTGCAAAACCCTTCCACCCTCCGCTTTTGGAAAGGTAGGAGTCTAAAAAAGTCACCCTTCAGAAAGGGGGATTTAGGGGGATTTGACTTTAGAAGGAGCAGCCATGCTCGAATACAGCCGTAACCTGAAACCTCCTTCGCGAGAACTTCGCACGAATATGACCGATGCCGAACGGGTGTTGTGGTCGCGTCTGCGCGGAAAGCAACTACTTGATGTGCAGTATTACCGGCAAAAACCCATAGGCCCCTACATTGTGGACTTCTACTGTCACGCATCGGCCTTGGTTATTGAAGTTGATGGTGGCCATCATTACGAGGTAGAACATGCCAGTAAAGACGCGGAGCGGGACAAATACCTTGCAGCAGCCGGATTGCTGGTCTTGCGATTCGATAATTGTCAAGTTTTGTTGGAGACGGATGCCGTGGTGGAGGAGATCATGAGGGTAATGAATGAACGGCAAATCCCCCCTTTCCCCCCTTTACAAAGTGGGGTAAAGGCTAAGTCAAAGTCCGACGACAGCGTGGTTTTGGATGTTGCTGTGGATTCAAAGTCCCGCCTCAGAAAGGGGGATTTAGGGAAGGAAGACGGATTGAAGTCCCCCTTCAGAAAGGGGGATTTAGGGGGATTTGCCTTTGATCCCATTCCCATCTCCGCCCTTGAACATTATGCCTACTGCCCGCGCCAGTGCGCCCTGATCCACGTGGAGCAAGTATGGAGTGAAAACCTTTACACAATGCGCGGGCGAGATGTGCATGAACATGTTCATGATGATTCGTCCCATGACCAGGCCGGGGTGCGGTTGGAGCGTTCGCTGCCGATTTGGTCGCTGCGATTGGGTTTGACCGGCAAGGCCGATCTGGTGGAGTTTCACGGCGATATCCCGTATCCGGTGGAGTACAAATCCGGGCGTCATCGCAAGGGCAACCCCGAAACCATCCAGCTTTGCGCCCAGGCGCTCTGCCTAGAAGAGATGTTTGGCGTGTCGGTTGAGAAGGGAGCGATCTTTTGGCATGGTTCGCGAGAACGACGAGAAGTGGTTTTTACACATGACATGCGCGCTCATGTGGAGGTGGTAGTCGCCGCTGTGCGTGATATGCTGGAAAAACGGATTGTGCCGCCGCCGGTGAACGATAAACGATGCGAAGACTGTTCGCTGCAAGAATCGTGTCTGCCCTCCGTTGTTGCTGATAAGGTTTGTAATCGCAAAGCGGTGCGGGAATTATTCGAGGTGAAACCATGAAACAGCTATTAAACACACTCTACATCATGACCCAGGGCGCTTATCTCTCGCTGGACCACGAGACCGTGCGGGTTGAAGTGGGCGGCGAATTGAAGCTGCAGGTGCCGCTGCATCACCTTGGCTCTATTGTTACCATGGGCAATGTCATGATCAGCCCGTTCTTTCTGGGTAAGTGCGCCGATGATGGCCGGGCCGTGGTGATCCTGGATCGTAACGGTCGCTACAAGTGCCGTATGGTAGGTAAGACAAGCGGTAATGTTTTGCTGCGTCAGGTTCAGTATCAGGCCGTGGCGGACGAAGTGCGGACAACTGCAATTGCTGCCTGCTTGACCGCAGGAAAGGTCAAAAACGCCCGCAATGTTCTGATGCGCAGCGCCCGTGAGGCTGCGACGCCTGATGAGGAAAGCCATTTGCGGAAATCCGCCGATGTGCAGGCCGATGCACTCTTTCACCTGAAGTCACCTCGTGACACCGACCATGTGCGCGGCCTGGAAGGGGAGGCGGCAGCGGCCTATTTCGATGTATTCACTCTGATGATGAAACCGGCGGAGCGGGATTCGCTGCCGATGAACGGCCGCAATCGACGTCCGCCGCTGGATCCGGTCAATGCCCTGATTTCGTTCCTTTACACCTTGTTGTTGAATGACTGCATCAGCGCCTTGGAGGGAGTCGGGCTGGATCCCCAGATGGGGTTTCTGCATGTACCGCGCCCCGGCAGGCCATCGCTGGGGTTGGATTTGATGGAGGAATTTCGTGCCTTCCTGGCTGACCGATTGGCAATCACGCTGATAAACCGCAAACAGGTCACGATAGAGCATTTCGAGCCACGCCCCGGCGGTGCGGTATATCTGAATGAAAAAGGACGCAAGGAGGTGGTGGCGGCCTATCAGAAGCGCAAGCAGGAAGAGGTGAATCATCCGCTGCTGGCGGAGAAGTCTCCGATAGGACTTCTGCCGCATCTCCAAGCGCGATTGTTGGCCCGCCATCTGCGGGGTGATCTTGAGGCGTATATTCCGTATGTCCATGCGTGAAAGGTAAATCCCCCCCGGCCCCCCTTTGAAAAGTGGGGAGTTTTTAAATCCCTCTTTTTGAAGGGGGATTTAGGGGGATTTGCCTTTCAACTTACGAGGTGCATTATGTGGATCGTTGTCTGTTACGACGTAAATACTGAAACACGCGACGGAAGGAGGCGCTTGCGTCGTGTGGCACAAGTCTGCAAGAACTTCGGCCAACGGGTGCAGAAGTCGGTTTTCGAGTGTCAGGTGGATGAGATGAAGTTCGAACAACTCCGGCGACGGCTGCTTAAGGAGGTACGGCTGGAGCTTGATAATCTGCGTCTCTACCGTCTGACAGAGCCTAGGGAAAATCGAGTCGAGGAGTATGGAGCAACCAGGACTGTTTTCTTCGATGAGGAAACACTGGTGGTATGAGTTGTGCGAACCATGTGCTCATGCGAAAAACGGGGGGTATTCGCGATGCCAGAGTTTCAGATAGTTAGAGGTGAATTTGAGTGCGTTGTGCCCTGCTCAGGCAACTTTTCCGCCAGGTTCGCAAAAATGGTGGGATAACATGCTGGAAACTGTCCTCTTTTTGAGGGGGCAGAGCGCCCGTCCTATCTGGACGGGCGAGGATTGAAACTCTGGTCGATCCAGCGCATGTTCAACAACCTGCTGGAGCGCCCGTCCTATCTGGACGGGCGAGGATTGAAACAAGCTCAACCGATCATGGAAGTGTAGCAGTCGGCAGTGAGCGCCCGTCCTATCTGGACGGGCGAGGATTGAAACAATCAGCAAAGCGGCCCGAGTGCGGGCAGGCCATGAGCGCCCGTCCTATCTGGACGGGCGAGGATTGAAACAACCGCATGCTGCCCCGCCGGATGCAGGACGCCCCGAGCGCCCGTCCTATCTGGACGGGCGAGGATTGAAACGAGATCAGCCAGAGCGAACTGAACCGCCGCGCCCGAGCGCCCGTCCTATCTGGACGGGCGAGGATTGAAACAACATACCGACCACCAGCAGGAAACACCCACTGCCAGAGCGCCCGTCCTATCTGGACGGGCGAGGATTGAAACAAACCACATGCGATAATGTTGTCAATGGCTTGAATGAGCGCCCGTCCTATCTGGACGGGCGAGGATTGACTTTTTTCGACGGATGTAAATCAAAAACGGGTGAACACAAGGTTCGACCCTACGGATCAGGCAAGGTAACCCGTGACATATTGTCACAGGTTACCTTGCCTGCCGGTTCAGGAAATACCCAGGTTTACGAAGGTGTAGACGGTGAACAATGCCGGTCCTCTGTCTTTAGCGAAGCTTACGAGCGCAATATTCCTGATGTGTCAAGTTGTAAGTGCCAACATTCCGAAGGGCATTGCCGGCAGCTCCGGATTATATTTCCTAAACTGAATTTGCTGGCGTTTATGGTGTTTATGCAGTTCAATAGTTATCTGTAAGGCAAATGCAGAATGTTGATAACTGAAGGTCGGGAGAGTTCTTTAATCATGCCGCAAAATAATCAGATACGGGCAGGCAAACATGTAAATAACAATATTCTGCGCTGGGTATTGATCTGCTGCGGATGTTTTTCAGTCGTGGCCGGGGTAGTCGGGATTTTTCTTCCGCTGCTGCCGACGGTGCCGTTCCTGTTGTTGGCGGCCGCATGTTTTGCCAGGAGCTCCGAACGGTTCCATACCTGGCTGGTGCAGCACAATCAGCTTGGTCCCCTGATCAGGGATTATCTGAATGGCGGCGGTATTCCGTTGAGGGCAAAGAGAATAGCATTGGGGATGGTATGGCTATCTTTTCCCACTTCAGCATTTGTGTTCGTTCAGGTTGTGTGGTTAAAGGTCGTGCTGATGGTCGCTGCGGTGGGCATCTCTCTTTATCTGATCAGTCTGCCGACCATTTCGGGTATGGAAAAAGGCGGTTCTGCAAATGAGGACAGGGATTGAAGAAATGAAAAGGTTGGGAATCTTTGGTTGAACGAGTGTGAAGGAGAGTGTTTTATCTCACGGCATGTACGACAAGTCCATTGCCGGTGACTTCCACCCGGCAGTTTGAATATCCGCGCCGTTTGAGACGGAACATGATCAGAGGGGCGATCAGTGGATGAACTCCCGGCAGCATCTGCGGGAAGTGCTTGTAGGAAAAGCGCCAGATGGCATTCCAGGTTGCCTGTAATGACACCCGGCGCTGTTTTTTTTCCTGATTCTGTTTATTGCCGCTGGCCATTATCCGCTGTGCTCGCTGGTTTCGTGGAACTCCAGCCCCTTCCAGCTTTCGATGGTGTTGTCCAGTCGCCACTGGCTGCCGGCCATGTAGGTCAGCTTGCCTTCGCCGTCGATATAGACGTGCATGGCTTCCTTTTTTTCGAATTCCTCGATCTGCTTCTTCTCTCCGGTTACCCAACGGGCGGTGACGTAACTGACCGGTTCGAAGGCTACCTTGACACTGTATTCATGCTCCAGGCGGTGCATGACTACTTCGAACTGCAGCAGTCCGACCGCGCCGATGACCCAGTCGGAGCCCATGACCGGTTTGAAGACCTGGGTGGCGCCCTCTTCGGCCAGCTGCACGAGCCCTTTTTCCAGCGCCTTGGATTTCATCGGGTTCAGCAGGCGAACCTTGCGGAAATGTTCCGGTGCAAAGCTGGGAATACCGGTGAACTTCAGTTCTTCTCCCATGGTGAAGGTGTCGCCGATCTTGATCGTGCCGTGGTTGTGGATGCCAATGATGTCTCCAGGCCAGGCTTCTTCGACGTTGGTGCGGTCCTGGGCCATGAAAATGGTGGCATTTGCGATCTGGACATCACGGCCGAGACGGACGTGGCGCACCTTCATGCCTCTGGTGAATTTACCGGAACAGATCCGGAAGAAGGCGATCCGGTCGCGGTGGGCCGGATCCATGTTTGCCTGGATCTTGAAGGCAAAACCGCTGAAGGGTTCTTCGTAGGGCGATACGGCCCGGCTGCTGGATTCTCGTGGGAGCGGGTGCGGCGGGTATTCCACAAAGGCGTCCAAAAGCTACTGCACGCCGAAGGTGTTGATGGCGCTGCCAAAGAAAACCGGAGTCTGTTTGCCGGCCAGATAGGCTTCCCGGTCGAATGGATGGGCGGCGCCTTCCAATAGTTCGATGTCGTTGCGCAGTTCCTCCACCTGGCTGCCCAGCAGTTCGTCCAGGCGCGGGTCGTCCAGGCCGCTTACGGTTATAATTTCGCCGACTCCATCGTCCGCTTCTGCATCAAAAAACGTCAGTTCCTTTGTATAGAGGTGGTAAGTGCCGCGGAAGCGCTTGCCCATGCCGATCGGCCAGGTGATCGGTGCGGTCTGCATGTGCAGGTTTTTCTCGATATCGTCCAGCAGTTCGAACGGTTCCTGCCCTTCGCGGTCCAGTTTGTTCATGAAGGTCATGATCGGGGTATGCCGCAGTCTGCAAACTTCCAGCAGTTTCCTGGTCTGGGTTTCGACACCTTTGACCGAGTCGATCACCATCAGCACCGAGTCAACCGCCGTCAAAACCCGGTAGGTGTCTTCGGAAAAGTCATTGTGACCGGGGGTGTCCAGCAGGTTGACTTCGCAGCCGTCATAGGTGAATTTCATGACAGACGAGGTGACCGAGATGCCGCGCTGTTTTTCCAGCTCCATCCAGTCGGAGGTGGCATGGCGGGCGCTCTTGCGGGCACGGACCTCGCCTGCCTGCTGTATTGCGCCGCCGAACAGCAGCAGTTTTTCAGTAATGGTGGTCTTGCCCGCATCCGGGTGGCTGATGATGGCAAAAGTGCGGCGTTTTTCAACTTCTTCTGTGTTAAACAGTTCCACTGGTATTACTCCTTGTTGGCAATCAAAAGGCGGGACGTGCCCGCCTTGATGTTATTCTTTGATTTTATGCAGTTACGATCGGAAAACCAGTCGGTCCAGGCACCATTTGCCGCCGCCGGAGACCAGCAGGTAAAGGGCTATGCCCAGCAGAGCTACGTTGTACTCGATGCCGTGCCCGCGTCCGGCCAGGCAGCTTCCGTTAAGAAAAAAACCATGTATCCAGTGCACTTTGTAGATTGCTACAACCATGACAGCGGAAATTCCAGCAGCGGACAAGCGGGTCAGGAAACCGGTCAGTACGCCGAAACCGCCGCCGAACTCTGCCAGTATCGCCAGCAGTGTGAATATGGGAGGTATCCCCATCTTATCTTCGAAGGTTTTTAAGGTTCCGGTCAGTCCCTGTCCGCCGAATAAACCCAGCAGCTTTTGCGATCCGTGCGCCATGAAAATCAGTCCCAGCGGTATACGCAGCAGCAGCGGTGCAATCAGATCAGCAACTTCAAAATTTCCTTTAGCCATTGGTTCCCTCCAGAATTTCCCGGTGCAGCATTCTGCTTTTACCGCTGTTTTTAACTTGATACATCAGTTCGTCTGCCATATGGATAGCTTCGTCGGCAGTCGCCGGCGCTTTTGGATAAGTGGCTGCGCCAATGCTGAAACTGACCGGCCATTCATTTTGCTTCATTACCAGATCAAGGTGGCTGTGCATCTTTTCCAGAAACGTGACAGCTGCGTCTGCGCTGGTTTCGGGCAGCAGTATCACAAATTCATCACCGCCGAATCTGGCCAAGATATCAGTGCTTCTGATGTTGGCGAGAAAGGTGGAGACGACGGTTACCAGTAGTTGATCACCGATTCTGTGCCCGAATCTGTCATTGATTCCTTTGAAGTTGTCCAGGTCAATGTAGGCAACTGTGAAAGGGAGCCCGTAGCGATGTGAACGTTTTACTTCGTATTCGGCCAGATCAAAGAAGGATCGCCGATTCATTGCGCCTGTCAGCGGGTCTCTGCTTGCAAGCTTCTTCTCAGTGTCGAGATTCTTCCTGAGGGCTGAAAACAGTATGCTCATGATCAGCAGAAACAAAAGTTCTATCAAGTCGTTCCAGTAGTGAAGCACAGGATAACTGAAGCTGAACGAGGTTGAACTTTCGTCAACAATCATTCGTACTACTCCGGACAGAATGCAAAACGTTATCCCGCTGCACTTGCTGACAAACCAGGCCATCAGGGAAACCGGTATCAGATAGAATATGATCAGTGAGTAGTCGCCGGTAATTAAATCGATCCAGCCGAGCAGGAGCAGGAATAAGAAACTGTACGAGATAATAGTTGCAGGGCTTCGCGGCGAAAATATCTCAATAATTTTAAGGTGGATTTTGGTGAACATTCGATTTCCACTGCAGGGTGAGTTATTAAGACTGCTGCATAAATTGTCAATATAGCACGATAATAATCAGCCTACAATCGTTTCATGATGCGGCCTGACCGGCAGATCAGTTCAGAATTCTATCTTTCTGCTTATATTCCGGCTTGCCCCGGATATAAAGGTGTGGGCATGCGGAGCTGTTTGAACTACCGGCGCGGATTTCGAACATTAAACGCAGGAACGGGCTGCACAGCAACTCCTTTGCAGCCCGTTAAGGGACTTCCAATGTTTCAGGGTATATGCGATCAAGCTCCGTTGTTGATAAGAGATTCCAGCGTTCTGTTTGCATCTTCGAGCCTTTTGTTCAGACTTCGAAGCTCATCTCTGGTATAAACAGCGTCGCCCCTGCTGATTTCTTTCTGGATTCTCTCTATTCTCTGTTGTATGGAGTCCACCTGTGAGGCACAATTCATTGATGCCAGCAGGCACTCGTTCTTCTCATATCTTTGACTTTCATCCAAATATGTTTTTCCTGCTCCTTCTTCTGCTAAAACCGGTACTGCCATTATCATCAGGGCAGCTGCCAGTAACGATAATTTGCGTATCATGCGTCTCATGGCCAACCTCCTCAATTTCAGTATTCTTCTTATGGTTGTACTTTAACAGAATATCGCTGTGGTGTAAATGAAATTCAATATCATTAATACCTGCACGCAATATGAGATCTATGGAGATAGCAAACGAGTATCAAAGGCTGTAATTGCAGTGTAAGTATGGGTAATGACGGAAATGGCGGGCGGCATGGGATTCGAACCCACGACCCCAGGCTTCGGAGGCCTGTACTCTATCCAGCTGAGCTAACCGCCCGCATGACGGTTCAGATGTACAACAGCAGACGAAAACAAGTACACTATTTGCTGTTCTAACTCAAGCCAAAAATCTGTCATTTTTGCGGCTGCTCTGTTAGGATGGCTCAGCGGAGGGTGAAGTGATGAAGCAAATGCTTTTGATAATATTGCTGCTGCTGCCGATGACGGCCTCCGCAGCAAGTTTCAAATTCCAGAAGGTCCGTAACAATGTTTATGCCGCAATTGCTGAGCCGGGCGGCAAGGCTGCCAGCAACAGCCTCATTATCATTACAAATTATCAGGTCATAGTTGCCGGTTCTCATTTTATACCTGAAACTACAAAAGAACTGCTCGATTTCGTCAGTACGCTGACGCCTATTCCGGTACGCTACATCATTCTGACTCACCATCATCGAGGTTATAACCACATCGACTTCGACCTGCCCGCAAATGCCGAGATCATAGCTTCTGGGCCGACCTGGCAGGCTCTGAAGAGCGAATTCCGCCAGATCAGGAATCAGGTTACCTTTTTTGACCGTGGTCTGACCATGAAGAGAGGCAACACCCTGATTGTCATCAGCGCCACCGAACGCGGGCACAGCGAAGGAGACATTTTAGTCTATCTTCCCGAGGAGGGGGTTCTTTTTACATCGGACCTGTTTTTCAATGATGTGGCCGGCTATATGGGAGATGGTTCTTTCCGCGACTGGATCGGCAGTCTGGATATCATGGCCGCTATCGATGCCGGGATTGTAGTGCCGGGGTTGGGCGACGTAACCAATACGGACGGTATTCTCCGTTTTCAGGCTTTCTTCCGGGCGTTTACAACAGAAGTTCTGCGCCTGATCGGCAAGAGTCTTGAGATCGAGGCGGCCAAGCGCCAGTTCAGTCTGCCTCAGTATGAAAGCATGCCCGGTTACAAAGCCTTTTTTGATGTGAATTTCCGACGGGCCTACAATGAGTTGAAGGCTCTCAAATGATATATCCCGGAGTCAGAATAATAGGGCTCACCGGCGGCATCGCCAGTGGCAAGACCAGTGTTGCCGGCATTTTACAGGAGCTGGGAGTGCCGGTGATTGATGCCGATCAGTTGGCCCGCGAGGCTGTCCTGCCGGGAAGCCCTTCTCTTGTCCGCATTGCCGGGCTTTTCGGAGACGATGTGATCGCCGCTGATGGCACGCTGGACCGCAAGCGGCTGGGAACGCTTATATTTAGTGATTCCGCTAAAAGGCGCCAGCTGGAAGAGATTCTCCATCCGGAAATCCGGCGTTTGGGAGAGGAGCGCATAGCACTGGAAATTGCTTCCGGCCACCGTCAGCTGGTGTATATGGCGCCTCTGCTGATCGAGGCCGGCGCTGCGGATCGTGTGGATGAAATATGGGTTGTAACGGTACGTCCCGAGATTCAGCTGCAGCGTTTGATGGCGAGGGACGGCATCTGCAGAGAAGATGCGCAGTGCATTATTGACAGTCAGATGCCATTGACTGAAAAAGCGTCGTACGGCAGGGTTCTGATCGACAACAGCGGTACACCGCAAGAAACCAGGCAACTGGTGATTGATATCTGGAAGAAAGAAGCAGGGGAACAGTGATGAGTGAAAAGAAGCATATTCTCAGGCCTGGGCGACGTCCGGTCGTTAACCGTATAAAAGATGCGGCCGCATCTCATGAAGCTGGCAGTCACAGGAAGCCGCTGGTAACAGTGTCCAGTCTGCCAAAACCGGATCTGCCGATGAACTGCTTTGCTGCTGTTCCGCGCGGATCCGAGGAGATCGCCGCTCTCGAGCTGGAGGCAATTGGAATCACCGGCTCCAAGCCTGGCAAGGGCGGGGTGGCTTTTGTTGCCGACCGATCCGGTCTGTACAGTGCAAATCTCTGGCTGCGAACTGCCAGTCGTGTGCTGGTACAGTTGGCGGTGTTTCCCTGCAACGGTCCCGACCAGCTTTATGCCGGGGTGTTTGCAATCGCCTGGGCGGAGTTGATCACTCCGGTGATGACTCTGGCGGTGGACTGCAGTCTACGCGATTCTGCCCTGACTCATTCCGGTTTTGTAGCACTGAAGACCAAGGATGCTGTTGTGGACCGCATCCGTGAAGCATGCGGCAGTCGCCCCAACGTTGATACAGATTCTCCGGACGTTCGCATTAACGTGCATCTTCACAAAAACGTTTGCACCATAAGTCTGGACAGCTCCGGTTATTCGCTTGACCGCCGTGGATATCGAATCGAGCGCAACGAGGCGCCGCTGCGGGAAACACTTGCGGCTGCAGTTGTTGCTTTGACCGGGTGGGATGGTTCAGTGCCGCTGGTCGATCCGATGTGCGGGTCGGGTACGATTCCCGCCGAGGCGGCTCTGATGGCGGCACGGATGCCGCCGGGTCTGCAGCGCTCTTTCGGTTTTCAGCGCTGGCTGGATTTTGACAGCCAATTGTGGGAACAACTGATTAAAAAGGCGGAAGATGGAATACGAAAGATACCGGTCGGTTTGATAACCGGATATGATCAGGACAGCAGGGCGCTTCTGCTGGCAGCTCGCAATGTCGCCAAAGCCGGTCTTGAAGGGCAGATTCATTTTTTTCATGCTGCATTACAGGATTTTCAGCCGCAGGGTGACAAGGGGGTTTTGATCATCAATCCGCCTTACGGCATGCGGATGGGTGAGGAAGATGACCTGAGGGAGCTTTACTGTCAGATCGGTGATATAATGAAAAAACGCTGCAGGGGATGGACAGGGTACGTTCTGACCGGCAACCTGGAGCTGGCTAAATATATCGGACTGAAGGCTTCGCGGAGATATGTGCTGTTCAACGGTCCGATCGAGTGCCGACTGCTGAAATATGAGCTTTATTGACTTAAATGTAATAGGCTGCAGGTCGTCCTGTCTGTTTTAAAAGCTGCAGAAAACCTGATTACGTCCATTACGTTTTGCTTCATACAACAGGTTGTCCACTCGAATAAGGATGATGTCGAGGCTTTCTTCGCTGCCGTCGGTCCACGTGCATCCAATGCTGGCAGTTACGGTGATGGCCTGCTCTGCAATCTGATACGGCTGTCCGCTGACGGCATTCAGAACCCGGCAGGAAATCAGTTTGGCTTCTTCGCAGGATGTGTTTGGAAGAAACAGCATGAATTCCTCCCCGCCGTAACGCCCGAAGACGTCATAAGGTCTCAGAACTGTTTCGATTCTTTTTGTCAGGTCGTGCAGGATACTGTCGCCTGCCAGATGGCCGTGGGTGTCGTTCACCATCTTGAAGTAGTCCACATCGATCATTACGACTCCCAGTCCTATGCCTTCAGCCATTTTATCATGTGAGCGCTGCATCATCGCGTACAGTTCAGCCGCACGAGTCAGCAACTGTCTCCGGTTAAAGATTCCGGTCAGGGCATCGGTGGTGGCGAGGGTTTCCAGCAGCTGATAGGCTGTGCGAAGGGCGGCGGAC
This sequence comes from uncultured Geobacter sp., assembly GCA_964420435.1. Lineage (GTDB taxonomy): Bacteria > Desulfobacterota > Desulfuromonadia > Geobacterales > Pseudopelobacteraceae > JACRCG01. The sequence goes on along the minus strand of CAYQTC010000012.1, from coordinate 22,072 downwards.
TCCCTGGTGATTACAATATAAGAGGCGAATGAGAGAAACAGCAGAGCTATGGAAATTGTAGTCAGAGAGGACATAAGGTGTCTTTGGAAGCCGCGTTTAAGATCGCTGATGTCGTTATACATTTCAAATGCACCGACAATCTTCCCCTGTTCGTCACGCACCGGCACATAAACTTCAGCCACTTCAATGTCCAGACGACGCTCCTCTACAAGATCCGTGACGCTTTGTACCCCTTTCATAACAGTCTGGCGATAGCCGGTAAGAGCGCTGGCCAGCCGCAGATTGTTTCTGTCTGATTTGCCAATCAACGCCAGCTCGGTGCAGTAGATGATGCGCTTGTCCATGTTGTATATCTTGATTTTTACGATTCCGAACGGATTGAGAAACAGCCTTAAATTCTGATCAAGGTCGGGTATGGCGGAAGGATTTATCGAAAGGGTTCTGCTGCCGTCGATTGTTACTGAACGAATGGCTCTGCTTTCGCTGGAAAGTATAGCTGATGCGATGTTTTCTGAATGAAGCCCGGCCTCTTCTAGAAGATTGTTCTTATTCTGCCGCGATATGACCATGAATGAAAGCGCCATGGCCAGAAACAGGCATGAAAAAGAGAGCAGAAGATAGATTCGTTTGAATCTTTCCGGTGAATCGTTGGCCCCAAGGTTATGAACAACATCGGAAAAGGAATTCATAACAGTACTCTCTTGCTCGGATGGTCGTACATACTGAAAAAAGGTTCGGATGGCCGGAAACAGGTACTGCCGGAAAGTTTCTGAATTCCGGATAAATATACATCTATTCGCATAATTGTACACATAAAAACAGTGGTACAGATCACGGCCTGATGACGTTGCAGGCTGGATATTGGCGGGCTGCCTCAGGAACTTAGGGAATGTTTAATTGAAGTTATGGCAGATAACAATCCTGCTTGTCCCAGGAATGTGTTATTGTCGCAGAGCTGATCTAAATTCAATAAATTGGAAAGATAACTAATATGACAATAAGATGGTATCCGGGGCATATGGGCAAAGCTCTGGAAAAAATGTCAGAAGCGATTAAAAAGATTGATGTTGTCATTGAAGTGCTTGATGCCCGCCTGCCTTCATCCAGCTCCAATTACCAACTGCAGGAAATACGCCGCAGCAAACCCTGCATAAAGCTGCTGAACAAGCATGATCTGGCTGATCCGCTTGTTACGAAAGCATGGGTTCGCCATTTTGAAAAAGAATCCGGAGTCCGTGCGCTGCCTTTGTCAGCCAAGCAGCATTCCGAAACCAAGCAGCTGATCAAACTCTGTCAATTGCTGGCTCCGAATCGAGGTCGGCCGGGCTGGCCTCTGCGGGCCATGGTGTTCGGCATTCCGAATGTAGGCAAGTCCACCCTGATCAATACTCTGGCCGGCAGAAGCCTGGCGAAGGTCGGTGACAAGCCGGCCATTACCACTTGCGCACAGAAGATCGATCTGCATAACGGCATTATCCTCTCCGATACACCGGGCCTGCTGTGGCCCAATATGGACGATCAGGACGTGGCCTACCGGTTGGCCACCAGTGGCGCGATTGGGGCAAGTGCTCTGGACTATACATGTGTCGGGCTTTTTGCGGCCGAGTTCATGATGCGGCGTTATCCGCAGTTGCTTGCGGTCCGTTACAAACTTTCGGAACTGCCTGAAACACCTACCGAGATGCTGGAAACAATCGGCCGGCGGCTTGGTTGCCTGGTCAGCGGCGGAGGGATTGATATACACCGGGCGGCGGAGGCCTTTTTGCGGGAATTGCGCGCCGGCAAAATCGGGCGGGTCAGTCTGGAGGAACCGGGGGATATTGTCGGAGCTGTCGAAGTTGCGGCGCCCGTGCTGGACGAAGAATCGACCCAGGTTTAACGAAGGCTTGTTGAAGCTGTATTATGAAAAGAGGCCGCGGCAGCTAAATTAGCGACTGCGGCCTCTATTTATTTTTTCAGTTTGTGGCAAAACAGGCAGCGATTTTTTGGCGGATGGTTGGGAGGGAAGGAAACCCCTTTTTCTTTGTGGCACGGTTCGCAGAATACTTCGGCGCCTTTCTTGTCCGGTTTGAAAAAGGTCCGCTTGAATAATGGCGCATCCGCACCCGGAGCGTTCTTGTATGCGGTTTCGTAGACGATCTTGTGCATCTCATTATTAGGTACCGTAGTCGTTTTTTCCTTGCCGGATAATCCGACAAAAATACTGATTACCACTACTATCAGCCCCACAAACAGCCAGTCACGTTTATCAATTTTCATTTAATCTGTTCCTTTGAGAATATTCAGTCTGTTTTGATAAGTGAAAAATAGATGATTACTCCGCCTACCACCAGTCCGCCCCCGATAAAGGGTAGCATCGACTTCATAGAAAGATCGTCTCCGGGGGCCGGCATGGCATATCGGAGAATTACAATCAGCCCGATCATCATGAAAAGGGTCAGCAGAACCGGTTTGGAACGTTTTACGATACCGAAAAAGAAAATGGCTAGAATTGAAATCAGTACTGCAGGATGGGAAAACACCTGATGGATGGTCAGGTTCTGCATGGTGTTGATCAAGTTGGCTGTTTCAAATGGTCTCAGCGTTTCGGTGGTCTTTTCAACGAGCTGTTGTTTATCCATGGAACGCTCTCCCTGCCGAACTGGTGCCGTAATTATATGCGAATATTAAAATATATAATCGTTGTAGGCAAGAAAATAAGTGAGCCCGCTTTAAAGCGGGCTCCGGGACGTCAGCTCAGAAAATCCATGACTTTGTCTAAAAAACCTTTTTTCATCGGGTGGACATCTTCACCGCTGATCTTGGCGAACTCTTCCAGCAGCTCTTTCTGCTTCCTGTTAAGGTTGGTCGGGGTTTCCACCCGGACAACAACCAGTTGGTCGCCGCGGCCGTAGCCCTGCAGCGAAGGGATTCCCTTGCCTTTCAGGCGGTAAACTTTTCCGGACTGGGTTCCTTCAGGTATTTTCATTGCGACTTTACCGTCCAGCGTTGGAACATCAAACTCGCATCCCAGTGAGGCCTGGATGAAGCTGATCGGAATTTCGCAGATCACGTTGTTGTCTTCACGCTGGAACAGGGAATGCTCAGCTACGCTGATGGCGACGTACAGGTCACCATTCGGGCCGCCCTTGCCCTGGCCGCCTTCACCGGTAAGTTTCAGACGGGAGCCGGTTTCCACTCCGCCCGGTACTTTGACAGCCAGAGTTTTTGTCTCTTTTACACTTCCTTTGCCGCGGCAGTCGGGGCAGGGGTTATCAACAACCTTGCCTTCTCCGTTGCACTGTCCGCAGGTTTTGCTGACACTGAAAAAACCCTGCTGGTAGCGTACCTGACCGGCCCCGCGACAGGTCGGGCAGACTTTTGGATCAGTGCCGGGCTTTGAGCCGGAGCCGTTGCAGGTTCCGCAGCGTTTGGCAAACGGCACTTCAATTTTCTTCTCTACGCCGAAAGCTGCCTCTTCGAAGCTGATTTCCATGTTATAGAGCAGGTCATCACCGCGTCTGCCCTGACTTCGCCCGCGTCCTCCGCCGGCAGCGGCACCGAATATATCGCCGAATATATCACCGAATATGTCACCGAATGGGGTGCCTGAGCCAAAACCGCCGAAACCGCCCCCTGAAAATCCGCTTGGCCCGGAAACACCGGCATGCCCGAACTGATCATACTGAGCGCGCTTCTGGCCGTCGGAAAGCACCTCGTAAGCCTCGGTGGCTTCCTTGAACCTGTCCTCAGCAGCCTTGTCGCCGGGGTTTTTATCAGGATGGTGCTGAATGGCAACCTTACGGAAAGCCTTTTTTATCTCTGTTTCAGAGGCGTTGCGGTGTACACCCAGTACCTCGTAATAATCACGTTTCTCAGCGTTTGCCACAGTCAGTTTCCTTTGTTTTCAAAATGAATGTAGGGGCGGGTTTAAAAACCCGTCCCTACAATGTCATGCCGGCAAGTCAGCCGGATTATTTTTTGTCGCTCTTGACCTCTTCAAAATCGGCGTCAACAACCTTGTCGTCCTTTGGCTTGGATGCGCCGGCCTGCTCAGCTCCGGCAGCAGTCTCTTCCTGAGCGCCTTCGGTTTTGGAGTACATTGCCTCGGCCAGTTTGTGTGAAGCCTGGGCCAGCTCGTCGGTGGCTTTTTTGATCGCTTCGGCGTCTTCACCTTCCATGATCTTTTTCAGTTCAGCCAGTTTGTTTTCGATGTTGCCTTTTTCAACAGCATCGATCTTGTCGCCGTATTCCTTGAGCGACTTTTCGGTTGTGTAGACCATGCTGTCCGCATGGTTGCGTGCTTCAATCGCTTCACGCTTCTTTTTGTCCTCGTCGGCATGTGCTTCCGCGTCGCGAACCATTTTGTCGATCTCTTCTTTAGAAAGTCCTGAAGATGCGGTTATGCGGATCGACTGTTCCTTGCCGGTGCCAAGATCCTTGGCGGAAACGTGAACTATGCCGTTTGCATCGATGTCAAAGGTTACCTCGATCTGCGGTACACCGCGGGGAGCCGAAGGAATGCCGCTCAGTTCGAAGTTGCCCAATGTTTTGTTGTCGCGGGCCATCTCACGCTCGCCCTGCAGTACGTGGATCGAAACCGCCGGCTGATTGTCGGCCGCTGTTGAGAATGTCTGGGATTTGCGGCACGGGATGGTGGTGTTCTTCTCAATCAGCCTGGTCATGACACTGCCCAGAGTTTCGATTCCGAGCGAAAGCGGAGTAACGTCCAGAAGCAGTACGTCTTTGACATCGCCTTTCAGGACTCCACCCTGGATGCCGGCGCCGATGGCGACGACCTCATCCGGATTGACTCCTTTGTTGGGGGTTTTGCCGAAGATGTCTTCAACTCTTTTCTGTACTGCCGGCATGCGGGTCATTCCGCCGACCAGGATGACTTCGTCGATATCACTGGGCGACAATCCGGCATCCTTAAGGGCAGTGCGGCACGGGCCATCCAGCTTTGAAAGAAGTTCCGCGCAGATGGATTCAAGCTTGGCGCGTGACAGTTTGAGTGTCAGGTGCTTGGGACCGGTGGCGTCGGCGGTGATGAAGGGCAAATTGATGTCGGTTTCCATAGATGTCGAAAGTTCGCACTTGGCTTTTTCGGCCGCTTCTTTCAGGCGCTGCAGGGCCATCTTGTCGCCGCGCAGATCGATGCCCTGATCTTTCTTGAACTCGTCGGCAATCCAGTCGATTACGACCTGGTCGAAATCCTCGCCGCCAAGGAACGTGTCGCCATTGGTGGATTTAACTTCGAATACTCCGTCGCCCAGTTCCAGGATGGAAACGTCGAACGTACCGCCGCCAAGGTCGAATACGGCGATTTTCTCATCTTTTTTCTTGTCCAGGCCGTAGGCCAGAGCTGCAGCGGTAGGCTCGTTGATGATGCGCAGGACATTAAGGCCTGCAATTTTACCGGCATCCTTGGTGGCCTGACGCTGTGAGTCGTCGAAGTAGGCTGGAACAGTAATGACTGCGTCTGTTACGGTTTCGCCGAGATAGTCCTCTGCAGTTTTCTTCATTTTCTGCAGGATCATCGCGGATATTTCCGGCGCGGAATAACGCTTGTCGCGCACTTCCACCCATGCATCTCCGTTGTCGGCCTTGACGATTTTGAACGGCGATATGGCAATGTCTTTCCTGACCGCTTCCGAATCGAATTTGCGACCAATCAGACGCTTGATGGCGTACAGGGTGTTTTCAGGATTGGTGACGGCCTGACGTTTGGCCTGCTGTCCGACCAGTCGCTCGCCGCTGTCGGAGATGGCCACCATCGAAGGCGTGGTGCGGCTTCCTTCTGAGTTGGCGATTACTATGGGCTCTCCGCCTTCCATAATTGAAACGCAGGAGTTTGTTGTTCCCAGGTCGATACCGATTACTTTACTCATGACTGTGTAGTCCTCCTTTGAAATTCCTCTGTTTTGAAGGTATTCATCTGTTCTTTAAAAAGCAAGGTCTCAAGAAAAATTATTTTGCTGGCGTTGCTACGGTTACCATGGCCGGACGGAGCAGGCGCTCCTTCAGGAGGTAGCCTTTCTGGTATTCTTCAACGACAGTGTTGGGTGGGAACTCGTCGGTAGGCACCTGTGCCATGGCCTGGTGAAATGCAGAGTCGAACGGAGTTCCGGCGGCCTCTATCGGTGTTACGTTGAATTTCTTCAGGGCCGCCAGCAGCATGCCGTGTGTCATGCGAATACCCTCTACAACTCCACCCAGACCGTCTTCGGAGGCGTGTGCCAGAGCTCTTTCCAGATTGTCTATTATCGGCAGGATTTCTTCGATCAGTGATTTGTTGCCGTAGTTCAGCAGCTCTTCCTTCTCTCGATTGACCCGCTTGCGATAGTTCTCCAGATCGGCTCTTTCTCGTACAAACCGGTCCCAGTTTTCGCGTGCTTCTTTTTCTTTAGTCAGCAGTTGCTCTTCAAGTGTCGGCGGAGCATCCGGTGTGGACTCGGCTGTGATTTTTTCAAGTTCAGGAGCGGCTTCGTCAGTAAAGATATTTTCGTTATCTTTTGTTTCCATGGTCATATTGTCCTTTTTAGATTGTGTAGTGTGCCGGCTGTTATTTTTAGCTCAAAAGACGGCTGATCATCCGGGCAGTGTAATCAACGATCGGGATAACACTGGAGTACCCCATGCGGGTCGGTCCGATAACTCCAAGCATTCCGACCGCGTTGCTGCTGGTTACAAAGCGGGAGGTGATCAGGCTGACTCCGGCTGATCTGCTCAGAGATGTTTCCGAACCGATGTAGATCTGTACTCCTTCCGCCGACATGCAGCGCGAAAGAAGCTGCAGAATAATTCCTTTTTTCTCGAAAGCTTCGTATATTTCTTTCATTCTGGCTGCGTCGCTGAATTCGGGCTGATCAAGTATGCGGGCCTGCCCCTCGACAAATACCTCGTCGCCATCCAACGTAACTGCCTGCTCACTGATGCGCAGTGCGCGGGACATGAGCTGGTCGTACCGGGTCTTTTCGTTCTTCATTTCTGCGAGAACGCGTTCCCGTACCTGGGTTATTGTCAATCCCTGCATCATCTCGTTAAGATAGTTGCCCATCCGGACCAGTTCTTCAGGTTCATAATCCTCTGCGGTTTCAATCAGGCGGTTCTGTACTGCACCGTTGCTGGAAACCAGAATGGCCAGAATTTTGCGATGACCGAGGCGGATAAATTCGATGTGGCGGAATACATCCGAGTTGAAGCTGGGTGCCACGACAATGCCCATGTAGTTTGAAAGCTGCGACAGGGTGCGGCTGGTATCTTTCAGAATATCCGACAGGCTTGCGCCGGCTTTTCGGCAATGGCTGATGATCTGGCGTTTCTCATCCCGGCTGACCCGGCGCAAGGCGACCAGTGAATCAACATAAAAACGATATGCTTTTTCAGTCGGGATTCTGCCTGCAGAGGTGTGGGGAGAGGTCAGCAGTCCCATTTCCTCCAGGTTGGCCATGACATTACGCACGGTGGCCGATGACAGTGTCAGGGCGTGCCGCCGCGCGACAGCGCTGCTGCCGACCGGTTCGGCCGTGGCAATGTAGTCTTCGACAATTGCTTCAAGTATCTGTCTGCTGCGGGCAGAAAGTTCGACATTCATGGTGTGACCCCAAAAAAATAGCACTCTACACCTTTGAGTGCTAACAATCCAAAGGTAATAAGTGCCCGGGGTTTTGTCAAGGAGATTTGAGGAAAAGAGGATCGAATTGATTGCGGCCTGCAGATTGTGCAGAAGATGTATTATTTGAAATCCCGGTTATTCCTCCGCGGGCATCCTACCGTTTCTTCTGACAAATTCCAGCTGCTCCTGTTTGCGGGCGAGTGCCTCTTTGCAGTAGCTCCAGATTCGGTAACTTTCCACGCTGAGAATGGTGACGCCGGCTCCGAATATTGCCCAGTAGTTGTCATTCAGGGCTTTGGCAAAATGGTAAAACAGGAAAAACGCAGTCAGATAACCGACGTGGCAGAAGCTGCTTTTGTGCTCAATTCCAGCCATCATACGTGACAGGCTGAGGATTATGGCCGAAAACGTGTACAGCAGCAGAACCAGACTGATTATGTATGGGGGCGGCGCAGCACCCAGGGCAGCTGTGACGGTGTCCGGCAGCGGAAGCATGGGGAAACCCCGCCAGGCCATCATGCTGACCAGCATGAACAGAGACATGGCCCAAAGCCCCCGATTTGAAAAGGTTGAGAGGCGGCTGATGTCAGCGCTGATATCACTGATCAGTGAGTCGCGCTTGCTTTGGCCTTCGGCGGGTGCCGGCTGATGGTCGGTGGTTTCTATCATGACAGTCTGTCAGATGTTTTTCGGCCGAGGCCGTTTATGTCCAGAGACTCAGTTGGGAGGATCAATGTGGCTGTCCGGGGTATCTGTATTGCTTCGTGATGCACGAAGTTTTTGGCTGAGGTTGTAGAGAGATTGAACTATTCTGTCAAGTTCCCATGGAAAGTGAGATGGTGCTCTGTCGGGGAGTTCCCCCTTTTCTGCCTGCTGCGCCAGTCTGCTCAGCTTTTGAAGCGGTTGAAAGACACTTCTCATCAGCAGCGCCGTGACACCGCCGACGGTAAGAACAAGAATCATCAAAGTAAACACGATCATCTGGTTTCTGATGGATTCCAGAGAATCATGCAGCGCTTGTCTTGAAAGCCCTATGTCGAGGGTTCCAAGAACTTTCTGTCCCGCCGGATGTACATGGCAGGCAGCATTAAAACACTCAGGTTCGTTGTAAATCGGTGTTGTTATGGAAATCGTCTCCTCGCCCTGTGCATTTTTGAAAATTCGCACCTGCTCCATCTTTCCGAGAGTAGACACCGGATCTTTGCCGGCATGGCATATAATGCAGCCTTCGGCAGTTTTATCGACCTGACGGTTCAGCTCCTCGGGCCGTGTTGAATTGTTGACGATTCCCTTTTTGTTGAAGATCCGGATGTGTTCGACCCCCTTCTGCTGGCCGACGTTGTGAATGACCGTGGTTAGAATGTCATTGTCGTTTTTCAGCATGGCATAGCGGGTTGATTTGAGGATAGTGTCGGCCAGGTTTGTCGCATTCACCGCGCTGTCACGATCAACAATGTTTTTGATTGCCGAGTAGAGCAGCAGAAAACAGACCACAACAAATCCGGTAACCGCTATTCCAACCGGGAACAGTGCCCGGCCTGCAAGGCTTTTGAACATGATTTGCTACTCCTGTAGGTTATTGCGATTCATACTCAAAATCAGGCCTCCGGAGCTTTTTAAACCACGGAGGCCTGATTGCGTTTAAAATCTTCCTTATTACAGTTCGCTCATTACTCTGTCTTATGACAGGTAGCGCAATTTTCCGCTACTGTAAAGGCTGTTTTTCCATCATGGCACGCTCCGCATGATTTTCCGCTTTCCATCGCCTTCATACTGACCTTTGCCTTGCCCTTGCCGGTTGGGAAAAGTTTGGAGTGGCATTTGTCGCAGCTGTAGAGACCGGTGTGCGAGGAGTGTTTGAAGAATACGTTGCCCGCACCTTTGATCTTGTACTTGTAATCTGTTGTCGGATGACAGCTGCCGCAACTCTTGATGTCGAAAATCTTTTTTCCGTCATGACATGCACCGCAGGATTTTCCTTTATACATTTCGGCCATGCTGACTTTGGACTTGCTGCGGGCCGTTGCATACAGCCTGGTATGGCATTTATCGCAAGAAAGACTTTCAGCATGCTTGGCGTGACTGAAACCGACGGTGCCGGCGCTGCCTGTATTGAATTTCAGGTCTTTTACAGGATGGCAGCCGGAACAGTTTTTGATGTCGAAACCCTTCTTGCCGTCATGGCAGGCGCCACATGATTTACCTTTGTACATTTCTGCCATAGTAACCCGTTTGTTGGGGCCGGCGGCAAACAGGGCCGGGTGGCAGGAGCTGCAGTCCGGTGTGGAGGCAAGGTGTTTCTTGTGGCTGAAATACGTTGCGCCGGTAGCCTTGATCGGGTAGGTGATCTCCTTGACGAGGTGGCAGCGGACACATTCTTTCAGAGCAAATGCTTTTGTGCCGTTATGGCAGGCGCCGCATGACTTGCCCTTGTCCATGTCTGCCATTGTGTAGCGGACTTTTTTCTTTATGGCATAAATGCTGTCGTGGCAGGCGTTGCAGTTATTGGCCATATCGCCCTGCTTGAGATGCTCCTTGTGGCTGAACATCACTTTGCCGGCGCTTTTGGTTGTGAAAGTGATCTTTTTTATTTCTACAGCTCCCGCAGCCAGACAGTTCATCCAGATTAAATTCAGCATGGTTAAGGCAATCACGAAACTACGACGCATGGAATCCTCCCGTATTAAATATCCAGTGTATTTGAAACCGGTTTTATTAGTCAGACTGTTCTCATTGATGCAGTGCTATCCACGGTGTGATTCTTGTTTTCAGTCGTATCGTGACTGCTCACGTGAGCATCTCCATGTGCGTGTTCCACTTTTTCCCACCCGTCCCACATCGGTTTGAAATAGGCCAGCGGAGTGTGCCCAAGTGTTGCCAGATAGATATGTACAAAGAGGAATGCGCAGAAACAGCAGGCGATCAGGAAGTGAGCGCTCACCAGTGTCTTGATGCCGCCGATCACAAGAATAATTTCACGCAGCGGCGCAACGTACATCAGCAGTACACCGGAGACGATTACCAGGGGTAAAAGCACCAGCATGATTATCAGGTAGGCGGCTTTCTGCATAGGGTTGAACTTGTTGTCAGGAGTGCCATGATGCGGGTTGGGGCCTCCTTTGAAGTATTGGTAGAAGTAGAAGAATACCTGGCGGATTATGCCGGTCTTGATGTCGTTCATAGTCGGGATATAAAGCTTTGCCAGGGTGCCGGCGATGAACAGGTAGTAAATCAGCCAGAGTGTATATGATATCGAAACAACCACGCCGGCGGTATTGTGGAGCTGGATGGCGGCCTTGTAGGAACCGAAGATGTTCAGGATGTCCGGGAACCTGATGTTGATGCCGGTTACAGTGAGTGTGACGATTCCGAAGGCGTTAAGCCAGTGCCAGATTCTGACCGGCATGGGTGTGAGATAGATGTATTCAGTGTGTTTCATTGTCTGAGTGCTCCTTTCTGTTTTTTCTCGTCAGGAATCGCAGTGTACCGTGACCTATGGGCATCATCAGTCCGCCCGCTATGATCATCGCTCCGACTATGTTGAGCGCGGTGCTTCGGGTTGAGCCCATCATGTAAAAATCCGGTGTTCCATACAGAAGATCCAGAACCGCTCCGTTCTCAACTTCCATGCGGGTGTAGCCGCCGCTGATATCCGGGAAAGCCATCATGCTCTTCTGCATGGCTTTCGGTCCGGAGGCGTGACAAAACGAGCAGTCCCAACGATTCTCCAGGATCTGGAAACTGTGTGTCGCAACCTCGGGCATCATCATGCCCCAAAGCCGCATATCCTTCTTGCGTACTTCATAGTTGAAATCCCTGAGCTCTTTCAGTGAGATAACCCGATCGCCGTTCTTGTCGATCAGTCGGCTCACATCGTTATTTATAGGGTTAAGAGCAGTGAGCTCCTCATATTTTGCGAGTTTGAAGTCACCGTAGGATGTCCTGCCTTCCTGCCTTTTCTGGATCGAAAGAGTGATGACATAGTCTTTAGAGCTGGTGTGGCAGGTTACGCAAGGCAGGGATTCTATATGCAGATCAGCCTGAGGCAGCCATTTCTCATGACTTTTGACGATTTTGCCCAGGTTGTGACACTTTGCACATTTGGCGTTCATGTCGTCACCTGACACTGCAATAATTGGTTTTACCTCGTGGGGGTTGTGACAGTCGTTGCAGGTAGCCTTGTTAGCGTGAATACTTGCGGCATATTCGTTTTGTACTGTCTGGTGACATTCTTTGCAGCTTGCTTTAGAGGGCTTGAATCCGTCAACAGGGTGTTTGGGTGTAATCGAGTCGTGACATGCCATGCAGCCGATAGCAGAGTGGTTAGTTGAGGCGAACTTGAGCGGATCAAGGTACAATCGCTCATCGGCTTCTTTGGCAATGTCCTTCTTGCCGTGACAGGCAAGGCAGCTGTCATTTCCATTTTCCTCGGCCGACGACACTGCAGCGGCCAGCAGCATCAGCGCAGTTGCAAGAACCGCCACTTTCCATACGAGAATCTTTTTCACATTTGCTCTCTTTCTCCGGAGTGCTTTCCTGCATCCGGATAAATGAATTGAATCTGCGGCATTTCATTTACAGTGGTTATTGATCCGGTTTTATACGGGTTACCTGTGCTTCACCGTCTCTGGCTCAGCAACCTTGTTTTTGCTGAGTCCTTTGGCAAAGCCGAAGAAAAGCAGTAGAGCCGGTATCACCTGAGCTACAACTATCAGAGCGCAGAAACCCAGGAATATCCAGACGAACAGCCCGCTGCTGTCTTCCCTGCCGCCTCCCGCAGCAAAAGCGCTGGAGGCGGAACCTACTGTCATCATAAGAGCATTTCTTGCGGTCACGGTTTTCATTGTAACCTCCTTATTATTGTTTTTTAGTGTATCACTGGTTTTGTAAATTGAAACCGTTCACCTGCTATTTGTCTGCGGATTGCTGTTTTTCCATGTTTCTGAAGGCACATTCAACCGCCTGCAGTATCTCTTCCCGGTCTTCTGCGTTGACCGGTTTCAGTGCGTGATAAAAAATCCCTTCTGCCCTCATCTTTTTTATTCTCATCAGCGATGTGTCGGGTGCTACAAGAATTATCGACAGCTGCTTGTTGCACTGCTTCAGAAGCGGAATCAGTTCGGCTTCATTCAGTTCGTCGAAGCTTTTTCCAAGAAGCACAACCTGAGCGGTTTTTTTTAATATCCCGTACAGGGCGTTTGCTACTGAATTGGTGACGGTCACATTGTATCCGGACTCGATGAACATATCAGCCATCTGCTTGCGACTGGCCATGTCTTCATCCACTATTAACAATCCTTGCATGTTATCGCCGCCGTATGACCCGAGGGTTGATTTCTCCAAATGTGTCTTACGATGTTTTGTCGGCACTGGCCAAATCCTTGTCGGCATTCTTCCCGCCTGCTTTGAACAGTCCGGCAATCAATCCTCCAAACAGCAGCAGGGCCGGTACAAACTGGAACAGTACAATCAGTACTCCAAAGGAGATGAATCCGATGGCCAGCATGCTTAGGTCTTCACTATTGCCTACTCCGTTTGAAGCGAATGCCTGAGCGGCGGTTGCGAGCAGGGCCAATACCGTTGTCGACATTGTTTTCATGACGCTCTCCTTTCATGTTCTGCCTTGTGTGCCATCCGAAGTCGATGGTCTTTGTCTATTCTTTAGCAGTCTCCATGCCAAAATAATAAATATTTGTAATGTGTTTGAAATGTTGAATAAAATCTAATTTATATGCCGGTAATGTGACATCCGGCAATGTGGGTGTATAATGCAACAATACAGTTGCATTAACGGTTGGAGTGAATTTCCAGTTAGTAACATGCTGATATTACGTGTTATGTGAGTAATGAAGCGGGGTGGGTTGTATGTATAGCTATTCTATACACGGTTTCGGATTTGAAATAATCTTTCCTTGCATTGACTCAGTGATGTACTAAAATGAAGCATCAAATTGGGTGAATATCATTGACTAGAGCCGATTAAACGGGGTAGTGTAGGCGGTGTGTACGCCTTAATCAGGGTATAAGCGTTAGGGGAGAAAGGTGGGCTAGATGGACAGGATCACTATTCTGGTGGTTGATGATGAAGCGGTGATAAGGGACGGTCTGCAGCGGACGCTTTCCGGAGACCGATTTCATGTGGAAACCTGCAAAAGCGGACATGCCGCCATCGAACTTCTTCAGGAAAGAGAATTTGATCTGATAATCACAGACCTGAAAATGCCCGGCATGAACGGCATTGAAGTTCTGAAAGCGGTCAAAGGGCTGCAGCCCGATGTTCCGGTGATAATGATCACCGGGTATGCCACCGTTGACACAGCGGTGGATGCCATGAAAAACGGCGCCTCCGATTACATTACCAAACCGTTCACTCCTCAACAGATCCTTGAAAAAATTGAAAGATCCCTTGAACAGCGGACAGTGATGATTGACGATATGTTTCTAAAGAAGGAAATCGCCAGCCATCACGGTTTTGATGCCTTCGTCGGCGAAAGCCGTGAAATGCAGAAAGTCTATCGACGCATTATGCAGGTGGCCTCCTCAGACAGCACTGTGCTGGTAACGGGCGAAAGCGGGACCGGAAAGGAGCTGGTGGCTCGAGCCATTCACCGCAACAGCCCCCGTCGTGAACAGCCTTTTGTTGCGCTTGACTGCAGTTCGCTGGCTGAAAACCTGCTGGAAAGCGAATTGTTCGGTCATGTCAAAGGTTCATTTACCGGAGCTATCCAGACCAAGATGGGGCTTTTCAGGGTTGCCGACGGCGGTACGCTCTTCCTTGACGAGGTTGCCAATATCAGCATGTCAACACAGGCCAAGCTTCTGCGGGTTCTGCAAGAACGTATTGTTACGCCGATCGGCGGAACCCAGCCGATTCCGATCAACATCCATCTTGTTGCGGCGACTAACCGCAGTTTGAAACAGATGGTTTCGGAAGGAACTTTTCGCGAGGACCTTTTTTTCCGTCTGAACATTATTCCGATCGACCTGCCTCCTCTGAGGGAGCGAAAAGGTGATATCCCGCTGATGGTCAGTCATTTCCTGCAGAAATACAACGCCGACTTCGGCAAGCAGATTCGCGGCGTGGCTCCGGATGCAATGGCTTTTCTGGAAGATTATCCATTTCCCGGAAACGTGCGTGAACTGGAAAACACGATTGAGCGTGCGGTGGTCCTTGCCGAGAGCGATATTATCCGCAAAGAGGATCTGGAACTTGCCGATCGTGAGTTCCATGAGCCGGCGGCTCCTAGTGCATATGTGCCTACCAGTGCGGAAGAACTTAAGGAAATGAAACGACATCTTCGTGACAAAGCTGTAGAGGATATAGAGAAGGCGTTTGTATTGAGTGCCCTGGAGCGTAACAACTGGAACGTGACACATGCTGCTGAAGAGACCGGAATATTGAGGCCCAACTTTCAGGGGATGCTGAAGCGCCTTGGCATATCGATCAAGTCGCAATTTGTGAAGTGACAATAACCGTCAATCGCTAAAAGTCATCAATCAGCGAGCTGTTGTATGCCGGCAGCAGCACAGTGAATGTCGTACCGTTACCAAGTTCGCTTTTTACCTCTATTCTCCCGCCGTTGTTTTCAACTATTCCATAAGATATGGAAAGTCCCAGTCCGGTTCCTTCCGACTTTGTTGTAAAAAACGGATCAAAAATATGGACAAGATCATCTTCCGAAATACCGCAGCCGGTGTCAGCAATTTCCGTACGGACCAATGAGCGATTCTCGTCGGTGGAAGTGGAAATAGTCAGGGTTCCCCCGTTGTACATGGCATGGCTGGCGTTCAGGACCATGTTGATAAAAACCTGCTGAATCTGGCCCGGATCTACCAGAACATCCGGAAGATTTTCGGCATAGTCCCTTACAATTGTTATTTCATGGAAGCTCGGCTGCTTGTGCACAAGGTTGATAATCTTATCTATCAGTGAGTTGAGACAGATGGCCTCTTTGTGAGGCATCGCCTCACGGGAGAACTCAAGCAGCCTGCTGACGATATCCGCGCATCTTTTGGTTTCAGAAATTATTTTTTCGATATCCGGCTTAAGGCCGGGATCAAGGCGATTGTCGCTGTCAATGATCGATGAGTAGAGCAGTACTCCGGTCAGCGGATTGTTTATCTCATGTGCTATGCCCGCCACCAGTTTTCCTAGCGAGGCCAGTTTTTCAGAACGCCGCAGATGGTGTTCGATGCGCTTGATCTCTTCAGTTCGTTCTTCCACCTTGGTTTCGAGGCTGTTGCCCCATTCCTTCAGCTCTTCATGTGCCATTTTCAGGCTGACTGTCATCATATTTATCGAATCCGAAAGCTGTCCGAGTTCATCATCGGACACGGCGGTAACCTTGGCGTCCAGGATGCCTGCCGCCACCAGGTTGGCATGTTTTCTCAAGAGTTTTACCGGCCTGTTCACCATCCTCTGGATCAGCACGTTGATCAGTATTCCGGTAAATATCAGCAGGAAACAGGTGAAAAGAAAAAACTCCAGCCGGTATTCGCGCGATTTTTTGTTCATGCCCTCCAGTGATACGATAATATCCAGCATTCCAAGTACATTGTGCTGTTCGGAATGGAAATGACAGGATGCCGCGATGCAGGCCGGTTGGTTGTAGATCGCCTTGGTGAAGCCCAACACCTCGTTGCCGTCGCGACTGGTAAAAATGCGGCTGCGCTGTTCCTGTGAAACATGCAGTCTCGGGTTGTCGTTTTCCTTGTGGCACATGGTGCATGCTTCGGCATTTTTGTCCAGGATCGTGCCTATTTCATCACTTCTGCTGGAAAATACAACCTTGCCCTGTTTGTCTATCAGTCTGATGTGATCGAAATCCGGGTCCTGACCGATGCGCTTGATCATCTCGTACATGCTGCCCTTATCGTTCTTGAGCATGGCATCATACGCACTCTGATTGATAACCTCGGCCACCTGGTCGGCGTTGGAAATCGCATACTTGAGCATGGCGCTGCGGAAGTTTTTGACGTTGATATAGTCCAGCAGGACCATGAAGCCGACCAGGATCAATGACGTTACCAAGGTCAGTTTTGTAATCAGGCTGAGACCAAGTTTCATGTGAGGGAGTCCGCTATGCAGGATTAATTAGGTGTAATTTGTTATTTTTTAACTTGTTTGACAACAAGAGTCAAGCGGGGTTTGATTGTCGATAAAATTTACATTGAAATAAATTCATCTAAACATGGTTGCGAAGCATCAATTGTGACGGATGCGGGGAGAGATAAATCTGACCTTTCAGATATTGCTGGTCGTATTTGAAAATGTAATGCCTGAGCAGCGTCATTGGAACGATCAGGGGCAGCAGATGATTGTGGTACTGCTCGATCACTTCCAGCATCTCGCTCTTCTCGGCCGGAGTCAGTTCCCGCTTGAAATAACCCATGATGTGCTGCAGCACATTGGTATTCTTTTTTACCGTGGCATGCAGCGCCAGCCCCTTCATGAACAGCTCTTCGTAGCGGCTGAGCAGATCCGGCAGCATCAGATCCCGGCCGTGTGCCACCAGAGCTCCCATTTCACGGTAGATCTGCGGACTGTGGGCCATCATCAGCAGTTTGTGGGCGGTATGGAACTCGACCAGACGTCCGACTGTCGGGGATTCCTTGAGAAAATCCTTCCAGCGGCGATAACTGAAAACCCGCTCGATAAAGTTCTCTCTGATAACAAGATCGTTCAGTCGTCCCTCTTCCTCCATCGGCAGCAGTGGAAAATGCCGGGCAACGGCCGCCGCAAACAGGCCGCTGCCGTTCTTTACCGCGACACCGTTATTGTAAACCTTGACCCGGAACAGACCCGAACTGGGAGAATCCTTTTTGAAAATAAAGCCGCACAGGTCTTCTGACTCAAGCTCATTGACCTTGATTTCACAGAAAGCAAGCATTTGATCGGTCTTGTCGATGCGGGTTTTGCCGGTCATCAAGCGGGGATTGGCCGGATCACCCTCCAAACGCATCGATTCACGAGGGGTCGGCAGGCCGCACCCCACTTCGGGGCAGACCGGCACAAAACTGAAATGGGAACCCAGGATATCTGTGATGTAGCGGTCGTGCTTGTGTCCGCCGTCGTAGCGGACATGCTCGCCCAGCAGGCAGGCGCTGACGACGATTTTGATGCGACTTGTCATGTTGGCTCCGTTGCGAGAAAACAGATGTATGGTAGTATTTGATTTGCAATATTATTAATAGTTCATTTTGTGTGATAAATAAACATCAGAACCGGATTGTGGAGAAAAATTCAGAGTTTTTAGTTCCAAGTGCAACACAATGCCAGAAAACATCAAACGTGCGAAAGGAGATGGAAATGGGATCAAAGGGACGCGAGATTATCGGGATGGATGTGGATGAACTGCTTGGACTGTTGCGCAAGGCCTATAGTGACGAATGGCTGGCCTATTACCAATACTGGCTGGGTGCCAAGCTGGTCAAGGGGCCGATGAAGGATGCTGTTGGGGCCGAACTGCTGCAGCATGCCACAGAGGAATTGATGCATGCCGACATGGTGGCCATGCGCATTATACAATTGGGCGGCGTGCCGGTCACCAAACCTGAAGAGTGGTACAAACACACCAACTGCGGCTACGAGGCGCCGGACGATCCGTTTGTAAGGACTCTGCTGGAGCAGAACATCAAGGGAGAACAGTGCGCCATCGGTGTTTACAAGCGTCTGATGGACATCACCAGAGAAAAGGATCCGGTTACCTACAATATTGTGCTGACCATCCTGCAGCAGGAAGTGGAGCATGAGGAAGACCTGCAGGCGCTGCTGGAGGATTATGAACTGCTGGTCAGAGCGATGAAGGAGTAGATTTACCAGACGAGCTCCGGAATATCTATATGCGGCAGTCGCTAACGGCCTGCCATTGTTCCCATCATTGAACGGGGCAGTGGCAGGCTGTTTTAATATAGGGTGCCTGGTAATTGATATGTAAAACAATTCGACAATCTGCTCGGATGAAAATTCATGTGTTGGGATTATTTGAAAAGTTGAAAGATACGGTGGGGAGCTTGTGCACACGTTTTTGACGTATTACCGGTAGCCGGAATTGGTTAAGATTCGTCGGAAGAATGTTAGGTTAGTAAGTCCAAACAATATTGGTGGTCGTCGACATTCTTTACACTTAGTGTTTCCTTATGTTTGTCTGGGTGATAATGCGCTGTAAATCAGGTATTTATGTGATGGCATTGATGTTGCATTTGTTTTGTCGGATTTATAATCTAAAATTAAGAGGAGATTGTCATGAAAAAATTCGCTCAAATCATGTTCTCTGTTTGTACTCTGGTTGTTTCTGTAGCTGGGGTAGCTTTTGCGAACGATCCTTTCCCAACGCAAGTTCCAGAACCTGGTACTTTTGTTTTGCTTGGAGTTGGTGCTGCCGCACTAGTGGTATACAAAAAAATCAAGAAATAGCTGTATCGCTGATTTGTAGATGCTAAACTTATGGATAAAAGAAACTAACATTAGTTAACAGTTGTCATGGAGTGATTATCGGTGGTGTATACTTCTATACACCACCGATAGTTGTTATGTGAAGATGCTTCAATTGTTTGGACGCCAGCACTTGATTGCAAAATTGGTTGATTTGTCACGTATAAGCAATTGCTCGCCGCTCAATGGAGGAACGGTATTATGAAATTACTATTACAGCGAAGAAGATTGACGGCAATATTACTGTGCGTTTTGACGATGTGCATGTTGCTGGGATTAAGCCTGCAATCGGCAAATGCGTCTACTTGCGGCTATCCCAACGGACCTAAGACTGCAACCATGATAGTTGATAGCAACCAGTTCAAGGACTGTAGTTCGTTGGAAGGACTAAATCCACCTGGCTTGTTTTGGTTAGACTTGTCGGGATTACCAGCCGGTTCACAGTTGTCAAACGGCATTAATCCAGGTTATTGCGTTGATTTGACAGGAAATATTCTCGATAACCCATTGTTTGGAAATATCATATACACAGTGGATTTCTGGTCTAGTCTCGATCCAAGTTTACCGAATAATCTTAAACAGGTTACCGATAAAAATAATATCACTTACACGATTCCTTGGGATAAAATCAATTATCTGATAAGCAAATACCCAAATGAAAGTTGGCTCAACATTCAAGCCGCACTTTGGGATTTAGTTCATGGTTGTACTCAATTATCTGGTTCACTATATACATGTGGATCTTTATTGACCGCTCCAAATTATTTTCCATATGGTACTACTAACTCAAACATTCCGCGTGGCTGTCCCGGTTCCAACCCTCCTCTTGTGAATGAATCATTGGTACAGTCGATGGTAATTGACGCAAATGCCAATGGTATTGGGTTTGTGCCTCATGGTGGAGATAAAATTGCTTCTGCTGGCCAAATTACCAATTGCACTCCCTCTAATATCTGCAATCAATATCTCCCGTATCAGGTTATATTTGCGCCCACAACCTGCCCAACCTGCACCGGTACAGTGGGTGATCGTGTGTGGAAAGACCTAAACGGCAATGGTATTCAAGATAAAAACGCAAAGGAAGAGTACACTGAACCGGGCATTCCCAATGTCAAGGTTACACTTTCAGGTACCGATGCTTACGGACAGCCGGTAAACATAACCAAGGTAACGGATGCCAACGGTAACTACCTGTTCACAGAACTCTGTGCGAGCAAGCAAGGGACAAAGTATACCGTCACGGTAGATGAGACCACACTGCCGCCGGACGTTATCCGCACCGAACCGAGAAGCACTAATGGTGATGACAACAACCCGAATGACAGCAGCGAGCCTACCGGAACAACGGTTACAATCAACACCGACAACGGCTCCAACCTGACAATCGATTTCGGTTACGAACCTTTATGTACCGGCACAATCGGCAATCAACTCTGGAAGGATATTCCCAACGGGAACGGCACATACGAAACCGGCGAGCCGGGCATATCCGGTGTGCAGCTTTCGCTCACCGGCACCGATGTCTATAATAAGCCGGTCAACTTGCTTGCCACTACCAATGCTATTGGCGAGTATTCATTCAAGGGACTTTGCCAGGGTACCTACACGGTCAAGGTCGATTCTGGTATTCCAGCCGGTTTTGTTCTGACAACAAATACCCCCAGCTCAAATGGTAACGACGGGATCGATAATGACAGCAATAATCCTGCGAATACCATTGTGACCCTGTTTACCGACAAGGAAAACAACCAAACACTCGATTTCGGTTATGTTCCGAAATGCGCAGGCTCCATTGGAGACTTTGTCTGGAAAGATCTGAATGAAAACGGCATTCAGGAAAGTGGCGAGCCGGGTATTGATGGCGTCAGGGTTCACCTGAGTGGCACCAACAATTACGGCCAGTTGGTGAGCATGAATGAGGTTACCCAAAACGGCGGAAAGTATACTTTCCACGGTGTGTGCCAGAATGCTCCGAATAGGCCATACACAGTAACTATAGACCCCACTTCCTTGCCCGGTGGCTATTTTGCGACATCTCCTCGCAGCACCAATGGCAGCGACAACAACGGGACCGACAGCAACGAGCCGAATGGTACCTCCGTCATCATGCCTGACGACAGTACGAACAATGATAGAGTTGATTTCGGCTATTATCCCTGCACTGGAGCAATCGGCGACTTTGTCTGGTACGACAATAACGGCAACGGTCTGCAGGATGACGGCCCTGTCAGCGGCATAAGTAGTGTTAATGTCCAGTTGACAGGCAAAAATATCTTCGGCCAATCGATTAGCCTGACTTCCACCACTGGCCAGAACGGCTATTATCAGTTTACCGATCTTTGTGAAGGCACATATACCGTTGCAGTCAACTCGACCACTCTTCCTGCTGGTGCAGAGCCAAGCTCGCCTTTAGGCAGCACTAACGGTAATGATGGTGTAGGCAATGACAGCAACCGTCCTAATGGTACTTCGGTTGAACTTTATACCAGTGCAAGTTCTATCGATACAGTAGACTTTGGCTACTACAAGCCGGCTTTCATTGGTGACCGGGTTTGGGAAGACAAGAATAATAACGGTTTGCAGGATGCCGGTGAACCTGGCATAGCAAACATCAAAGTAGATCTCTTCGATTGCAGCGGTAACTACATAGCCACCACCAATACTCTGGCTGATGGTTCATACTCATTCTCCGTAGCTCCAGGCAGTTACTATGTAGTCGTAGTAAAACCTGCCG
>CAYQTC010000012.1:0-207 GCA_964420435.1 uncultured Geobacter sp. | reverse complement strand
ACGCCACCATCGGCGACTTTGTCTGGGAAGACAAGAACAACAACGGCATCCAGGACGCCAATGAACCTGGTATTTCCGGCGTAACCGTAGAACTCCGCGACTGCAAGACCAACGCGCTTGTTGCAACTACAACCA
This sequence comes from uncultured Geobacter sp., assembly GCA_964420435.1. Classification (GTDB taxonomy): domain Bacteria; phylum Desulfobacterota; class Desulfuromonadia; order Geobacterales; family Pseudopelobacteraceae; genus JACRCG01. Next base: position 72 of record CAYQTC010000012.1, on the reverse strand, counting down.
CCGGCGCCAACGGGATCTACTCATTCTCCGTAGCTCCAGGCAGTTACTATGTAGTCGTAGTAAAACCTGCCG
>CAYQTC010000011.1:0-120065 GCA_964420435.1 uncultured Geobacter sp. | reverse complement strand
AGAGAAACTGCCGCCAGTGTAGTAGCCACGCTTTGACCCTTCATAATAGCTGGGTGAAGTGGAACTTTTCTGCTGCACCCAGTCATCAACCCAGCCGGACCAGGAAACAACAGGGTTCAAGGCAATGGTTGCCGCCAGGCAGGCAGCGGTGGTTCTGGTAATAACGGTTCGTTTCACTCTGACACCTCTTCTCTCTGTTGCTGTAGGACCAGTAGACTCATGGCCGCTCCTTTTCCTGAAAACGGCGTTTCTTCACGTCGAAGCTGCCTCCCTTCTGGAATTCGTAGAGCGAATATTCCTCCGGGGAGATGTCCCCCTTGAGGAGGCGAACGGCCCGGTATGCCTTGTCTTCAATCTCGTCAGCAGAGATGACGCCTGCCGAGACCGGCAGATAATCCTGATTCCCTTTCTGGATCAGAATCAGGGTCGGCGTGATCTCAACGCTGAACTTGGCTGCCAGTCCCGGGTTCTCACTGATGTTGACCCTCTTCACGGTCCAGCCGGTCTCGTTGGTGAACCAGTCAAGGATGCGGGATTGCTCATCGCAGTAGCTGCAGTCAGGTCTCTGGAAATAGATCAGGGCAAAGTCATCCCGGTTGTCCCGCAGGATGCGCTGCCGCTCCTCATTGATCTGGGAGATCCGGGCCAGGTTGCCGGGAGTCGTGATCGGATAGTCCTTCTTGGTGGTCAGCTCCGGGTACTTCTGCCAGACGAACTGGGCCACGTTGGAAAAGGCCAGCGCCTTCTTGCGGGCGATTTCCTGGACCTCGAAGTACTCCTTCACATTTTCTTCGCTCGGCTTCTGGACAGCCTTCTTCTTCAATGCCTCGGCGAACTCCTGGAACTGGTCGGGATGCATCTCCCAAACCTGCTCATAGGAATAATCCTTGAGGGACGGCGCACTTTTGGCCGGTTTCTTCTTCTTTTCCGTTTTGTCGGACTGTTTCTCAGGCTCTTTCTGGTACCACCACCAGCCTTTGGATGAATCGGTGTAGTAGCCGGCAGATGCGGTAACAGACATTGAAAGCATCGCCACAACCATCAACGGCCAACGCATTGTTCCACCTCTTTATTCTTGGGCTTGATTTCTTTCACCATCCGCTTCAGCTGCGGGGTTTTCAGTTCCTCCAACGCTGAAGGCAGCACTCCGAACGCTTCTGCCGTGAAGGGAATCAGCAGATAGGGAACCCGCTTTCCGCCTCCGGTAATGATGGAAACCTGCGATGTGTAGTAGCCGTTTGCGACATGACCGGTTGCCAGGGCGTTTCTGGTTCTGGCCAGTTCCGATACGACGGTGTACATCAGATTCCGTTTCTCTGATTCGAATCCCTCCGATGCATACACCACCGGATCATAGCTGCTGACTTCCTTGATGGTCTCCCAGAGAGCATCGGGATTGACATAGATCAGACCATTGGGCATGGAAACAACAGACCACTGCTCACCCTTCGGGGTGGTTTCCACAACATTGATCCGATTTTTCAGCGAGGTAATAATGGCGTCCGCGTTGAACCAGTCAGGAATGTCGACGGTCGTTGGTATGAACTTCTCTTTGACCGGGTTAAATCCGAGAGGATTGTCCCGCTCTTCGCCCGGAAGTTGTGTTTTACTGGAACTGGCATGTTCTGCTTCGACCTTGGCGGTTTGTTCACCACTGTTTTCCATTTCACGTTTTTTGCTCTCCAGCATTTCGGCATACAACGCTGCCAACTCTGTTTGTCGTGCCTCGTGGTCGCTTTGCTTGAGTCCGTCGCTCAGGATATTGTCACATTTCATCAGGTGATGGCCGGTGACGGCACGGCTGATGTCCTCCCGGTTGGGAAGTGACATGAATGCCGGAATCCCTTTCAGAATGAGTCCGGCAATTATCGGGTGATCGCCGCTGCTGTACATACTGTCGTGATAGGATGGAATTTTGCCGATGTCATGAGCCAGGGCGATAAGAATCATGTCTGCCAACAGCGCTTCCTGATCAGCCTTGGCGATGAAGTTGCGGGCAACCGTCAGGGTGTGACGATATAACGGCAACGTCTCCAGCATGGCATAGGAATCATCGGAGTAAATGCGTTCAGCTTCATCCTTGTGTTTCCTGACAACGGAAGGACAATCGCCTTCCTTGTCAAGCAAGGAGAGAATCCAGATGATCAAGTCTCTACGGACACCATTGATGGATGACCGGTGCTCTATCATCTCACTGAAAAACTGCTCAATCTCTGCGTGCTGAAATGATGGACGTGGACCAGGCGTGGTTTTCTGCCTCCTCTGTTCACGCCATAGGTTTGAGGCTTCCTTTATTTCAACCTCTTCGCCTAACCAGAGATTGCTCAATTCTTCCAGCCTTGCTATCTCCTCCGGTAGCTCATTTTTTTCAACTGCCGGTTCATCACGGTGGGACCATTTCCTTGAGCCGTAGACGCCGAAGCTGATTGCTGCTACTGCTGATATGACGAGCAGCAGCGTATTCATGGCGAGACCGCTTCTTGGGACTGGATGGGAGACAGCATTGAGGTAATGACTGCCGGCGCCTCGGGGAATATGATCTTCATTTTGGGGTTTTTGGCATCGCAGGTGGTCCCTTTGAATCGTCCGGCATAGGTCATCAGATAGAATTCGCGCGGTTTCAGGCTCAATATGTCTTGGACGCGGAGAATATCCTGTTCCACTTCGCGCGTCGTGACCTGGTTAGACCCGAATATCCCGGTCAGCACGTTCTGCACCCCAAAGTGCTTGACCACGTAATCACTGGTCTCGGCGTCGGAGCAGCGCATGAAGATCTTGGTGTTGGTGTTGTCGAGGATGCTCTTTCCGAACTCTTCGCCGATAACGGCATAGATCTGGTTCACTGACTGGGCAAAGGCGGTCACCATGACATCGGCTGATCCAGCCTTGGCGAAAAGCTCCTCCACCCCCTGATAAAGCAGGCTCTGCGCCTCATCAATATAGATCGAAAGCGGTGGATTGACCTTTTGCCGGTTGGAGAGATAGACCCTGCCGACAAAAGACTGGATCATGGAGAGAAGTACCTTGCCAAGTGTGGCCGACGCCTCGCGGGTGATCATGGCGCCGGTATGGACAACCAGGATGACCCCTTCACCGGCCTCCAGTTTATTGATAAAACGGTTGGAATCCGCCTGGCCAATTATCTTGCCGATATTGCCGGATGAAAGCTCCATCAGTGCGGTACGCAGTGTTGAGGAGACCTTGGCGTAGTATTCCATGGGCGACTTGAGTATGTCCTCAATCATGCCCGCTGTCAGGTCAGCTTCGGTGGTGCCGATGCTGCGGAGAGATTTCATAGTTGCATCAAGGGATTCACGGCGAATGCGCTTCCGTATTTCATCGATGTTCATAATCGGCAGGTTGCCGTGTTTTTTTGCCTGGATGATGTAGGCGGAAACCACTGCTGTCGTGATCTCCTTGGCAATGTTCCGGTAAAACGGTTCGCGCCCCCCCATAATACCCGAAACGATATGCCCGACCAGTTCGTCCGGCATGAAGTAGAATGCCATCGGATCAACCACGGCGGAATATTCGGGGAAAATTGGTGTTACCAGCATCAGATCATTCAGACGCTTCTCCTCGCGGGCAACTTCATAGATCTTGGTGAAGATCTGCTGATCCCCCTTGGGATCAAAATAGACCACCGAGTATCCCTTGCGGATGTCCTGTTCGATCAGGTTTTCACACAGGCGGGTCTTACCGACACCGGTGGTGCCGAAGACGAAAGTGTGCCGCTTCCTGTCGGAGTCAGGTATGATGATGGGAACGATCTTTGTCCGATGATCCATGTTGACGCCGTTTCCCATCTCGGTCATGTATTTTGACGAATTAACGTCGCGCTTCTTGAATGGAAACATGCAGGTGCTCCTCCAGTTCCTTTCCAACAGAGTTGATGATTTCTTTCGGTATTCTTGCCGGAGTCACGACAGAGCTGTAGGCTCCCGGTACGCGTTCAATACATGTGATTCCTGCAATGCGGCTGCGCTCCTGCAACAGGAGGCGTGGCAATTCTTTCGAGGTACGACTGAGCAGGATTCTGACTTTAGAATACCTCTTGTTGACCATGACCGGGACTACGCTGGAGATATAAAACTCCTTCACACTGCCGATACTGTAACGTCCCAATTCATGGTGCGGCTGGAATCTGGCCGGGCAGATTCCGCAAAGGACTAGCCGCCGGTAATAATCGGCAATCTCCAGAGAGACAATCAGTGAGCCATCATCTGCTATCCGGGAAATCTCACCAGGAGCGGAATACCCTCGCAACTGCTTTAATCGATCAGCCTCATTCAGGGTTCTGCGTTTCTGCAGTTCCAATTTGATTTGATACAGCAGATGTCTCCGTAATTTTCCGTTGATATCATCCAGTGTAATTTTGATTGGTTCTCCATTGCCACCTGGGTAGGCAACAATCTCCAATTGCTCATCTATCCTGACACACACATGTGACCGGAGGGTGCCAGTAAGAGTTTTGGCAATGGCAACCTCAACGGCATCCATCGCTTCCTCAGTCGGCAATCCGCTTTCAGCCAGGATTTCAGCGGGAAGCGACGATGCCAAAGGCTTCCTCCCACGGGGTTATCTTCGAGACGCTGGTAATAGAGGCAAGCTGTTCACTTCTCTGAAGTGGCCGTTCCTGTCTGACAATGCGGGCGATCCTGGCGGCATAGCGGTCACGCTTGGACGGGATGCGGGAGTTGTAACAGCCAACAGCCGGCCAGGTGTAGCCGTAGTCACGAATGCACTGGGAAAGCACCCAGGCGCCGACCATGACATTGGTACATGGATCGGCGAGGGTGCCCCATGGAATTCCAATCTTTCGCAACGTCGGCTCCCATGAAGAATTGATCTGCATGAGGCCATAGTCGTAACTGCCATTTGTGTTGTAGTTGATTGCAATCGGGTTAAAGCTGCTCTCTCCTTTGGAGATTGCATAGAGGAGGTTTGGCGAGATTCCGTACCGACTACCGGCTTCTTCATAACAGAAGGCGTCTGCCGGTTTTGTTGAAACGGCAGACATTCCCAGTAGCAGTATCAGAGTGGCGAGCCGCATGATTCCCCCTACGTATATAATCTATAGGGGGGGCAGGTTGAGGCTGGATATATTAAGCTGTATGTCACTGGTTAGACTGAGGTTCACTTCCAAGTGTGCCTAGGCATCGGCGTCTGACTTGGACACAAATTTTCAAAACTTTCACCAACCCGCAATATGTATGTAACCTGACAATGCTAGGATGCTCTCCAGACGATACCGGGAGGGCATGTATATGAGCGACAAGGCGGCAAAACTTCGGGTAGTGCGGGATATTCGTCCGGTGGTGTCCGCTTTTACAGCAGCGACAGGTTTTATGCGTGGTATCTCAATCAAGCGCCATGCTCCGAAAAATCGTCGTCGCGAATTTGCCGTGCTTGAGCAGAAACATGATTACTACCGGACACGCTGCCAAATATTCAGGGAAAGAGGAGCCGGCAACATACCTACCATAGTATTGGGAGGTTTCGTTCCGGATGCCACCGAGACTGTTGAGTTCCAGCGCCGGCTGTTGCGGCGGCATGGCTCGATCTATTATCTGAACTATTCCCGCAACGGTTTTTGTCTGGAGATGTTTACCGCCCAGCTTGCCGATCTGATCGAGGATCTGGCACACAAGGGCCAAAAACCTCTCTTAATGGGTGTCAGCTTCGGCTGTGGCCTGCTTTCAAACTTCCTGCAAAATGCTGGCGTGCATCTGCATGAAAACATCCGTGGCTTGATCCTTATAAGTCCGGTCCTGACGACTGACGACCTGATCAGGCCGCCTGATCAAAAACGTGATGGCGTAAGAATGTTGGAAAGCAATCTCAAAAAAATTGTCTCGGCCGACCCGGCTAATGAACACGATATCGCCAGGCATATCGAACGCTCACGGCGCTGCTTTCAAGCCCTTTTCAATGCCGGGGCCGAAAACCGAACCCTTGGTGTCCGCCACCTTGCCATTCGCAAGAAAATCAACGATGTAATCGAGTACACCACCGCCCGAGGCGGATTCGAAAGAGTGGCAGCATTGCGCGATTTCCGTTTCCCATTTCTTGCCAGAAGCCTCTTTTCCGGTCCGGTTTTGGTTCTGCTGGCTGAAAACGAATCCGATATTCTGGTACCGTCTTCACCGACTCTGCTGCTCTTCAGGGAGCCCTCGCTTTATAACAGAATTTTTCCATCCTGCCGTGTAAAGACTGTTAAATCCAATGGTTCCGGTGATAGCGTCGCCCATGCTTCACTGATTTTCAACCACGAAGCCTACAACAGCCTGCTGGAGAGCTGGTATGACAAGCTTCTCTATCCGCGATTGCAGCTGGCGGTATAATTGACGTTGATCACTAAGATACAAAACTCACGGCTGCTGCAGAGGCTGCTGTATTTAAAAGCAGTAAAACTGGCAAGCCAATTCCACCAAATTGACCCGTTGGAGGCACAGCGACGGATATTCCGGGAATTGCTCGAAACTGCAACTCCGACACAATTTGGCTGGGACAACAACTTTGCACGGTTGAAAAACATACCGTTCGACGTCGCCTACCGTTACTATAAAAGTCGCGTGCCGATCCGTTCATACCGCGAGTTCATGACCGATTATTTTTATCGCGATCAGCCATCTTCAACCGCAGGACGTTCGGCCCCGGACCTGGACAACATGACATGGCCCGGTGCAATCAAAATGTTCTGCGAGACATCGGGAACCACGGCGCCTACCAAATTCATCCCCTTTTCGGACCAGATGTTCGCAGAAAACCGCAGGGCAGCCCTGGACATGATGTCGTGCTACCTAGCCGCCAATCCGCAGTCACGGATATTAAGCGGCAAGGTTCTCTACATGTCCGGCTCCACCACTCTGACCAGGGTCAAGCGCGGGGTCTGGTCCGGCGACATGAGCGCCCTTACGCTCCGTTTCCGCCCCTGGTACCTGACGCCTTTCGTGGAACCGAAGGCTGAGATATCTGCTCTCCCCTGGGAAGAGAAACTACAGGCCATGGCGGAATTGCTGCTGCGCGATGACCGTGTCCGCGTTATCTCCGGTGTGCCGCCCTGGATTATTCTTTTGCTGAAGCGCTGCAGGGAGATCGGCTGCCGGCCGCTCAGGGACCTGCTGCCGAATCTTGAACTGATAATTCACGGCGGCACCAGCTTAAAACCCTATCGGAACGAAATCGAGGACCTGTTCGACAACCATCTTCCCCACCTGCTGGAGCTGCTTCCATCCTCTGAAGCCTTCATGGCTTTCCAGCAGCACGGCGAGGCGCAGATGCGTTTGACTCCCTACTATGGTGTCTTTTTCGAATTTGTCCGTTTCGAAGATCTGGACGAACAGGGCAAGCCGGCTCCCTACGCCAATGCAATCCCGCTGGAGCAGGTCGAAATCGGGCAGCGCTACGCAGTCATCCTCAGCACCTGCTCGGGGTTATGGCGCTACCATATCGGCGACACGATCCGCTTTACTTCCACTGTCCCCCATTTTATAGAGTTCACCGGCCGGGACCGCTTCCTGGACAAGCTGGAGGAAAAGGTTACCCAGGGCGAGGTCGAGCAAGCGGTTGCCAACCTCAACCGGAACGGCGCCTGGAATGTACGCGAGTTCATGGTTGGCGCAGACATATCAAACCGGCGGCATCAGTGGGTTCTGGCGGTACAGGACAATAAATTGAATAGTGATGAGGCATTGATTGCTCTGGATGCATCTCTTTGTGATTTGAACGCCGATTATGCCACCTTCAGGAAGCAAGGACGCATTAATGCTCCTTCAGTGGTGTTAGTGCCGGAAGATGGTATTTACCGGTGGTCGCAGGCGGAACGCGGCAAGCTGGGGGGGCAGACCAAAATACCGCATATTGACCCGACTTCCGATTCATCGATGATCACCAGTCTTCACAGTTTTCACATACAACCAAGCTTGCAGTAGCTAAATTTCACGAGGCATTCCGATGAAACAACGCATTCTTTTTCTGTGCACCCATAACTCGTGCCGATCACAGATGGCCGAAGGACTTGCCAATCAATATCTGGGTGACGGTTTCCAGGCCTTTTCAGCTGGCACTGAGGCCACCATTGTCAATCCCCTGGCCAGCAAGGTTTTGGCTGAACTGGGCATTGACAGTTCCGGCCAGCGTTCCAAGACTCTTGACGAATTCGCCGGAGAATCTTTTGACTATGTGATAACCCTTTGCGGTGATGCCAATGAGAAATGCCCTCTCTTTATCGGCGATGTTCGTCGCATCCATCGGGGATTTGACGACCCGTCGCGGCTGAAGGGATATGAAGAAGAATTGCTGCCTGAATTCCGGCGTGTGCGGGATGAGATCAGGGAATGGCTCGCCCAATGTTTTGGAGAGATACGGAAAGATAAAAACGCAATATGAGTAATGTCATGAATACCGTTAGTTGTTGAGTTGAAAATGCTGTTGCCAAAGCAAAAACTGTTTACCTCGAATATCCTGATCTGCGCGGCGATAGCACTGTTCATGTTTTTCCTTGTGCAGACTCCACTCCTGTACAGCTCACTGCTCTTCCTGATCAAGGTTCTGGTCAATATTCATTTTGCCCTGATAGACAACAAGGCATCCTTTTCCCCCACAACCATAAGCATGACTCTGGATCTGAGTGTGGTGCTTGTCTGCGCGTATATCTGGACCTATCTGAGAACAGCGGCGAATAAAATTGTCGCTACCCTGATTCTTGGATTAATCCTGGTTCCGATTGCTTTATACCTGTTCGCGGGGTTCAACATTCTCTCCATTTCCCTGCTGATTGTAGTTGGTGTGACCTTCGGCATGGCGCTTGATGCCGCGCGGGATTTTTTATCGAACAGATTCCGCCGCAAGATCATCGACGAAAAGCATGACGCCGAATACAATATCCTGCGTCATCTGAATCACAACGTCAAACCGAACATCCTGATGGCAAAGTCTCCCATAACTGCCGTAATTTCGTTTCTGGAGTCCCGGCAGATTCTGGATGAGGCACTGTCCAAAAGGCTTGACGGCAGTGACGAAACTGTTCGAGAGGCGCTGGATCATGCGATGATCAGTCTGGAACATATAAACAATATTCTCGAAAGCACACGCAAACTGGTCACCCACGAAATACGGCGGAAAGATTTTCAGGAGGTAAATATTTGTGAACTGTTTGAACGGGAGCTCGTACCGTTGTATGCCTCAACATTACCCATAGCTGTCCAGGGCGACAGCACGATAAAAATCAGGCTGCACAAGCAATCATTCATTGAGGCGATACTCAACCTGGTCCGGAATGCGGAGGTGCATGGCTTTGCCGGAGATTGCTCCAATGCCAGTCTTTTGTTCCGGATCACCGAACATCGCAAGAGGATTGCCATTGACTACACCAACAACGGGCGCCCCTTTCCCGAAAATCTCTCCGAGAAGGATTTCCTGAGCTTCGGGAGAAAGAGTGGCGACAGTCCGGGAGAAGGTCTTGGCGGAGCCTGGATAGGCAAGGTGATCGCCGCTCACAACGGATCGTTCGAAATCGTCCGCGATGAACAGCCGCTCCATTTCAGGATCATGCTTCCCAAGGGGGGAATAGTTTGAAGCCCGCGACGAAAGTTCAAATGAAAATCCTTATTATCGACGATTCACAGCCCTATGTGGAAGCTCTCTACCGGGATATCCAGCGCTTTAATATTCTGCTGCGTCATGCCGGCAGTCTGGAGGAGGGGAGGGAACTCTTCGAGGGACCTGAAGGATCTTCCATCGTCGGTGCCATCCTGGATGTCAAATGCATGAAGACGCGACGCCAGGAGGTGCCCGACAGCAGCTTTATCACGGCCGCCATCAAATACTTCGGCGAAAAGGCCTCGCATCTGCCGCTGGTCGTGCTTACCGGCGAGACGGACCAGTACTACAACCTGAAGGAGTTGTACGAAGGGACGCTTCGCGTGTATTCCAAGGGGCGTGATGAAAACGAAATGATTTCCTTCCTGCTGGCGGAGGCGGAAAAGCTGGATTGGGTCAGGCTGCGTCAGAGCTATCAGGATGTGTTTGAAGTTATTGACCGGCATCTGGATCAAGAGGCCGAGCAGGAACTTATCAGCTGCCTGAAAGAGATCGATAATGCGGATTTCACCGTTATCAAAAACAGCCTTGGCTGTCTGCGGCGGCTGCAGGAAAAGATCTATCTGGCGATCAACAGGGCCGACAACGAACTGCTGCCGAGCCGCTTCGTTGGTAGTGAACTGAATATTGTCGGAGCATACAAACACCTGTCGGAAACGGGGCAGGTGGAGCGTTACAAGATCATCGACCGTTTCGCTGAGATGATCTACAAAATCACCAGCGACAACGGTGCTCATACCCCCCACGCCAACCCCAAGTACCCGCCAACCCGCTATTCTGTTCACTCAGCCACATTTGCCATGCTGGATCTTCTGCTCTGGTTCGGCGGGCTGATGGATAAGAAACGGGGATAATCAGGAAATAACTTGTTTTCTCCGTAAGCCGATCATCCCCAAAAGACCGGAACCCAACAACAAAAAGGCGGGTGGGATAGGGGTCGGCATGACAACCGCGTCGCTATTGGAGGTGATGATGGTCGCCTTGCCGATTCCGGAAGTACCGTCAGCATTGGCGTCATTTATGTAATACAGAGTCTGGGACACTTGAGCCCGGGTGTTGCCTGTCAGGGAAGTCAGACTGGCTCCGGTGACGCCATTGACGTTGCTGGCCAGTAAATTGTGCACAGTACTGTCAAAGCCGTTTGCCAGAATGTTGAAGCCATTGGAGACAGACTTCGGAGCATTGCCGGTGGCGCTGATCCAGAGTGCAGCCTTGTTTCTGTCTACTGCAAAATAGGAGACAGACAGACTGCCGGCATTACGGATACTGATTTCGCCGGGTTTGACGGTGCTGACACCGCCGGACATCAAATTGTTGACGCTACCCAGAGAGGCCAGTTGCTGAATGCCGTTATCGTCATAGACAACACGTACAAGTACGTTGTCGTTGAAAGACAGGGCGGCGAAGGCACTGCCGGCGGAAAGGGTCAGCATGGCTGCTGCAATGATTGATACCAGTTTCTTATACATTTCAAAATCTCCAGTTTTTCCTGTTTGACTGCAAAATAAAAAAGCCCCGGGATATTGAATGCAAAATCTGAATGCATTTTCAATAGTCCCGGGGCCTCTGGTCCCTCGTGATTCCAATTCCAAATCAAAGCGCCCTCTTCGTTGGCTCGTCTTCGGCTCCTCAACATACTGGTTGTATGTCTTCGTCGCCTCAATCCTCGCCGCCTTGACTGCATCTTTGATTTGAAACCGGAATGGTAGGTCAGCCGGTTACCCAATATGTGATTTTTATACAGTGCCCTGCAATTTCAAGTCAAGAATAAAGCCGGTATTCATAAACATGCTACAAGATTGAAATAACATCGTAATAAATGCTTAGTTCCCGCCATCCAGAACAAGCCGCAGACCGAACAGATCGCCCCGCACGGTGGGCGCCACGTAATCGCGGTAGGAAGCTCGCAGAAATCCCTGACCCGAGCTGGCGGAACCGCCGCGCATGATGCGGTTGATACCGAACGGGTCTCCCTTGGGGTTGTCGCGCGGGCTCTGTTTGTAATAATTCCGGTCGTAGCGGTCGGAGCACCATTCCCAGACATTGCCGCTCATATCATGCAAACCGAGACCATTCGGTTTTTTTGTCCCCACCTGGTGTGGCTTCATGTCCGAGTTGTTGTCGTACCAGGCGTATTCGTCCAGATTTTCTTTTGAGTCGGTACCGGCAAAGCGCAGTTTCATGCCGCCGCCACGGGCAGCGTATTCCCACTCGGCCTCGGTCGGCAGTCGCCATTTTTGGCCGCTCTGCTCGTTCAGACGCCGGATGAAATCCCGCGCATCAGCCCAGCTCACGTTGTCCACCGGATAGTGGGGGCCACCCTTGTTTTTGGACGGGTTAGCGCCCATCACCGCCTGCCACTGCTCCTGGGTTACTTCATATTTGCCGATGCGGAAATCGTTGACACATACCTCATGGGCCGGTTTTTCGTCCAATCCGCCGTTGCCGAAGGTGTCGCCCATCTCGAAGCAGCCCCCTTTGACGGTCGTCAGCTGGATTTCGGGAATTGTAGCAGCAGCCGGACAGGCCAGCGGCAAGGCCAGTAATGCAAGTATGACAGCGCCAGAAAGAATGGAACTCATGACACCTGCATTGACGCCATGCGTGCCCGCTTCCGCAGCGGCGCAAGGGCCGCCAGTCCCGAGCCGAACAGAACAATAGCGGCCGGGAGTGGAACAGGGGTTGCATTGTCAGGAATGATAGTTGTCGTAAGTGTTATATCAGCCGGTAGTGCCTCAGCGGTTTGGTTTCCCGAGCCGCCGGAGGTAGAAGAAGGGGTAATGGCTCCGGCAACCCCGCCCGGCGAATCGGACCCAGATCCAATACGGGCAATAACAGCCAGACTTGCAGAAGTAGAAGCCGCCTCACTATTTACGGAGATTCCCCTGCCCGAAGCAAGCGAGTCCTCGAAAGTGCCGTTGCCCGAAGCGGAAACTATCCGCTCGCTTCCCTGGGCGGTATATTCGGAACTCATGGTCGCCCCGGCATTGGTAAAGGCTGAAAACTGCTGACTAAGCGGCACAAGCCGGTCTTCTGTTTCAGATGCGCCATGCTGTCCGGGTGTCACGCCGGAGTAGCGGTTGAGCAAACTGTCGATTGCAACCGGAGTACCGTTTTGAACCCCATTTCCCATGGATTCGCCAAGTGCGGCCATTGCAGGCCCGGACAGGGCGACAACCAATGGAATTGCCGTTAAAATGCCCTTTACGGTGTTGTTCATTTATTTATCTCCTTATGAAAGAGTGAATGAAACTGTAATCAATACAGGCTGAGTACCGGTAGATCCGATGCGGTTAATTCCGCGCCGTTCATATCCCAGTATCTGGTTCCTGACAAATTGCCAGCGGTGAAAGAAGCTACGGCTGATCCGGCTGCCACATCAAAGTTTATGGCAATAATATCACCAGCTGTCAGACCTCCGTAGGGGGCAAGCAGGGTCATGGTTAACGTAGCCGGACTTGTTGCGGATGCTGGTAAATAGTGGGAATAGGAAATGTTGAATTGATTATTTGCGGCGCTGCCAATAAGCTGGAAAACTTTGGGCAGTGGAACGCCATTGGTATCGGTTTCAAGTGTAAGTCCATCCGGCAGTGTCAGGGTGGCTATAATGGCCCGGACAGATGATACAGCGGAGCCGGTAAGAGTTAATCTCAGCTTTTTTACGGCATTAAGCGTCAACATTGTATGTGAACCGTCGTCACCTGTCAGGTTATTCCTGGAAGATGCAAACGTGGACAACGCGTTGTAAATCGCGGTTGTTGCGGCGGTGCTGTTTACTCCGCCGTTCAGATCCATAAGTACCGACTCCAGATCGGTCCCCTTTGATGCCATGATTTGCGAAACAGCCGCCAGAATCAGAGCGTAATTTTTCTGATCCGGGGTGGCTGAATCAAAAGCGGCCGCATTCGGCGCCACAGGTTTGGTGTTAATAATGTCGAAGCCCATCAGAGAAGAGATCATGCTGTTTGCCACTTTGATTTTATCACCGGTAAGTGACGATCCGGCCTGACGGAACGCCAGTTCGGTCAGCGGCGTCACCGGCATGTTTACTGATCCCCCGGCGGTTACATTGTCGAGGACGGCATGCAGCGGAGACGATGCAGGTACTTCAAGCGTATTGCCGGTTGCTTCGTCCGTATATTTACCGGATACCTCGACCACAATCGGGCCGGTGTAAGAACCGATATTCAATGAGTAAGCACCGTTATCATCGGTGGTACCCACTGCGAGAGGTGTGCTGCCCTTGACGCCGGCGGCATTGACCGGAAAAACATTTACAGTACCTTTTTTAATGATCCCCTTGGAGGCAACTCCGGCAACGGTTGTAGCGGTTGACGATGCGCCGCCCCCCCCGCCACCACCGCCGCACGCGGTCAGCAGTGACATCATTGCAAAAACAACAATATATTTTGCTCTAATCATACAATTATCTCCTTAAAGGTTAAAAAAACAGAAATTACCAGGCTGGAACGCTTCCTATCACTTTCTGCAGAATGACCAGAGCATCACCCAGGTCTATCTTGCCGTTGGGTTGTGGCTTGCCGCTTACCAACGGGGCTACATCGACATTCTTCAACTGTGCCGGAGTCAGGGTTACTAATCCGATTGATGCCTGCAATACTGTTAATGCATCGGAAATAGTCGAAGGAGTCGAGCCATTGAGAGATCCGCTGGGGTACCATGGATTTATCTGCAGGGTAGTGGAGGCCGTCTGACTGACATAATTGGCGGAGTCGGATGGCGTGAAGGATACCGAAAGAGTCTGTGAACCGGTGGTTAGTATCGCGCCGGCTGCCGGTGTATAGGTGAAGCTGCCGGGGATGTTGGCGGAGGCGTTCAGCTGGGTGGCCGAAAGCGGCGTACTGTCGTTGATCGCCGCCGGAGTTTTCCAGGTTATGGCCGGAGCGGCCTTGTTGACAGTCAAACTGACATTTGAGGTTACACTGGCGTAGGAAGTGGAATCATCCGGGGTGAAAGTTACCGCCAGGGTATGAGCACCGGCGCTCAGTACCGTGCCGGCAGCCGGTGTGTATGAATAGGTGCCCGGCACGCCGCTGGTTGCGTTCAGTTGCGTGGCGGAGAGGGGCGTACCGTAAGTGATGGCGGCCGGTGCTTGCCAGGTGACGGTCGCTGTGCCCTTACCGATGGTCAGGCTGCCGGTGGCGCTGCCGCTGTAGTTTGCGTCGCTGATCGTGGCAATGACGATGTAGGTTCCGGCTGCCGTGGGGGGTGTGGTGTTGCCGTTATAGGTGATAGTCGTGGTGAGGCCAGCCGGAATAGTAGTCGCTGTAACCGATTTTGCCGAACCATCGTAGGGCTGGTTCAGGTTGCTCAGATCAACGGATGCGGATGACTTGTTGATCGTCAGTGTGCCGGATATGCTGCCGCTGTAGTTGGCGTCGTTGATGGTGGCAACAATGGTGTAGGTTCCGATTGCCGCAGGTGCGGTAGTGCTGCCGTTGTAGGTGATGTTAGTATTGAGTCCGGCTGGCGTGGTTACTGCTGAAACTGATTTGGCTGAACCATCATAAGCTTGGCTCAAATTGACCAGTGAAGCTGTTGCGGCTGCCTTGGCAATGTTCAGAGTACCGGTGGCGCTGCCGGTATGATTGGCGTCGTTGATGGATGCAACAACGGTGTAGCTTCCAGCTGCGGTCGGAGCGGTCGCGCTGCCGTTATAGGTTATTGTTGTGGAGAGGCCGGCTGGCGTGGTTGTTGCCGTGGCCGTTTTGGCGTTACCGTCGTAGGCCTGGCTCAGATTGCTCAGGGTAACTGTAGCGGCAGCCTTATTGACCGTCAGGCTGACGTTGCTGGTCACAGCGGCGTAGGTTATGGAATCAGTGGGTGTGAAGGTTGCCGAAAGGGTTTGTGTACCGGCATTAAATACTGTGCCTGCTGCCGGTGCGTAGCTGAAGTTGCCTGGAATGCTGGCGGAAGCGTTCAGTTGAGTCGCTGAGAGTGGTGTGCCGTAGGTTATTGCGGCCGGAGTTACCCAAAGTACGGTCGGGTTCTGCTTGTTGTTGACGGTCAGGGTAACAGATGCGGTCGAATTGTTATAGTTGGCGGCATCATCCGGTGTGAATACCACCGACAGAGTCTGGTTACCGGATGCATTCATGACTGCGCCGGCCGCCGGGGTGTAGATAAAAGTGCCGGGAACACTGGCCGTTGCATTGAGCTGGTTGCTGCCGAGCGTGCTGTCGGAGAAGACCGCTGCCGGTGTGGCCCAGTTGATGGATGGGGTTGCTTTGGCGATGATCAGGCTGCCGGTGCTGCTGCCGCTGTAGTTGGCGTCAGTGATCGTTGCGATTACGGGGTAGGTTCCGGCCGCCGTCGGTACGGTGGTGCTGCCGTTATAGGTGATTGCTGTGGCGAGACCGGTAGGCGTTGTGTTTACCGTAACCGGTTTGGTCGCACCGTCGTAGGATTGGTTCAGATTGCCGAGGGCAACGGTTGCGCCGGCCTGGTTTACCGTCAGTTGGACGGTTGCGGTGGAGTTGTTGTAGGTGGCGGTATCAACCGGTGTGAAGGTAGCCGTCAGAAGCTGCGAACCTGCGTTCGGCAGTGTGCCGGATGCTGGTGAATAGCTGAAACTGCCAGGAACATTGGCGGAAGCGTTCAGCTGCGTGTCTGAAAGTGCCGTGCCGTAAGTAATTGCGATAGGAGTTGCCCAGGTTACGGCCGGGTTCAGCTTGTTATTGACGGTCAGGGTAACAGATGCGGTCGCATTATTATAGTTGGCGGCATCATTCGGTGTGAATGCCACAGACAGGGTCTGGTCGCCGGAGGTACTCAGTACAGTACCGGCCGACGGAGTGTAGATAAATGTGCCGGGCACGCTGGCTGCTGCGTTAAGCTGGGCGCTGCCGAGTGTGCTGCCAGGGTTAACCGCCGCCGGCGTGGTCCAAGTGATGGTTGGTGTGGCCTTGGCGATGACCAGGCTTCCGGTGCTGCCGCCGCTGTAGTTGGCGTCGATGACAGTGGCGACTATGCTGTAGGTACCTGCTGCAGTTGGTGCAGTGGCGCTGCCGTTATAAGTAACAGTGATGCCGAGTCCGACGGGTGTCGTGGTTGCCGTGGCAGATTTGGCAGTACCGTCAAAGGTCTGGTTCAGATTGTTCAGGGAAACTGTTGCGGCGGCCTTGTTGACCAACAGGCTTACAGTTGTGGTGACAGGTGCGTAGGTGACGGTGTCGGTTGGTGTGAAGGTAACCGAAAGAGTCTGCAAACCTGCGTTCAGTAACGTGCCGGATGCCGGCGAAAAGCTGAAGCTGCCCGGGACGCTGGCTGTGGCGTTCAGCTGAGTGGCCGAAAGTGCTGTGCCGTAGGATATTGCGGCAGGAGTTGCCCAGGTTACGGTCGGGGTCTGCTTGTTGTTGACGGTCAGGGTAACGGTTGCTGTCGTATTGTTATAGTTGGCCGCATCATTCGGTGTGAATGCAACCGACAGAGTCTGGTTGCCGACCGTATTCATGACAGTGCCGGCCGCCGGGTTATAGACCAGCGAACCGGGAACACTGGCGGTTGCGTTAAGCTGGTTGCCGTCAAGTGTGCTGCCGGAGAAGACCGCTGCCGGTGTAGCCCAGGTGATGGTTGGTGTGGCCTTGGAGATTACCAGGCTGCCGGTGGCGCTTCCTGTGTAGTTGGCATCGGAGACATTGGCAACCACAGCATAGGTTCCGGCCGCAGTCGGTACTGTTGCGCTGTTGTTATAGGTGATGGTCGTGGCGAGCCCGGCGGGTGTAGTGGTCACGGTGGCGGATTTGGCGTTGCCGTCATAGGTCTGGCTCAGATTGACCAGGGCAACGGTTGCAGTTGCCTGAGTTATTGTCAGGGCGCCGTCAACATAGGTTATGGCGTAGTTGTCGGCCGACCCGCTGCCAAAGACAGCTGCGCTGGGGGTGATGGCATGTGTGCTGCCGGCGGCTGCGGTGGCGGTGGCTGTTGCTGCAATGGTGTTGGTGACGTTGGCAATTGAATCCGTGCCGACCAGGCCGGAAGGTGTGAATCCGGTTACAGACGGGTTGGGGTCGCCGTAAACTCGGCTGGCGCTGGCGGCGGTAATGCTTATGGCAGCTGCGGCAACGGTGATGTCCTGAGTAACCTGCGGTGCCGCAGAGTAGGTACTGTCACCGGCCTGATCGGCGGCGATGGTGCAGGTGCCGGCGGTTACCGGTGTTACCGTGCTGCCGCTGATAGTGCAGACGCCGGTTGTCAATGAGCTGAAGGTGACAGGCAGAGTCGAGGTGGCTGTCGCGATGACATCAGCGGTTGCTCCGCCGTAGGTAAGGCTTGGGGCAGATCCGAAGGTTATGGATTGAGGGGTGCTTGTCTGAAGAACAGGTGCCGAACAGGTGGCTGGTGATCCGCCAAACAGGCCATTGCAGGTCCAGTCCCAAGGGCCGCTGCCGGTCACGGTGCTTGCAGTGCCGATGCTACAGAGGTTTGCAGAAGCGGGTTTTATATCGGTTGGTACGCTGTTTGCCGAGCCGCAGGCACCGTTCACGGGGAGAGGCGGTGGGCCGATGGTTGTTGAACCGTTGGCGTTGGTGGTGATGGTGGCTACCGCCACGCCGATCTTTTCTTCAGCCAAGGTAGTCAAACCGTTGTTCCAGAAGTAGAGTGCCTGAGTTACGGAACCGCCGGCGAGTACGCCCGTCAGGCTGGCTTCGGTATTCACTCGTGTAGCAACAGTGATGGCATTGCCCAAAGCTCCCTGTTGACCTTGAGGTGACAATTTAGCTTTGTAGGAGGAGCCATGTGATGCCAAGCCGGTGTAGTTGGTGCCGCCCTGGGTATTGAGTTGTGTATACATTGAGAAGGTGCCATTTTTCATTCCGGTCAACCCGGTCGACCCGCCCAAAATTGCAGAAGGTGTAGTGGTGCTTCCGGATGCCCATACCTGGTTGGTGACGCGGTCAAGAGCGAAATAGGACACAAAACCTGTGGTCAAGGCACCGAAGGAGCCGCCGATTGTGGTGCTAGGTGTGGCAATAATATCCTTGACCTTGCCCAGATCGGTAGCAATTTCAGAACCATTACGGTCGTAATAGACGCGGATCAGTTCCAGGTCGGCGAAGGCGGCCATGGCGTTGCCGGTCAGGGCCAGGGTCAGCGCGACAGAGGTCAGGATGGTTGAGAACTTCTTGAACATGGTTGAACTCCTAATGTTTTATACTGGTTTGGACGTTACCCTCGATATTTTTCGACCGGTGCACCCTCCTGCATCAGTTTCAGGCCTGACAGGTCGCCCTGTACTTTGAGTGCTACATAATCGCGGTGTTAAGCCAACTGAAAACCTTGCTGTCCGCCCGTTTTGTTTATGGATGGGGTTTTCGTCCATCACCATGCCGTTGTGAAGCCTGCAGCTGGGATTGCTCACTATAACATTCAAAGGTTACAGTCGTGATGCGACGAGGTAAACAGTAGGCAAATATTTGTAAAGGAAGCTCCAGACTGCATCTAAGCAGGTGCTACCAAATTGCATGGGTGGATGGGAGGGGTTTTGATTAGTGAGGCGAATCTATTCTGTAAAATGTTTTACATTCGTAACTCCACTGTAAAATCAGTGTGCTAGAGTATGCTTGCTGACAAGCTGATAATAATACTTCTCGTTTATGGTGAACCGAAATGAACAACAGCCCGAAGATTGAATCTGAAACGAGGCACGATAACTGCGTCCAAACCAATTTCTCTCGCATTAGCGACCTAATCAGTCGTATGGTTGGCGCCATGTTGCTGCTTTGTTGTCTGCTCTGTCCTGTAAAAGCCTTGGCGGAACCGGTCATAATGGCTACGTATAACAACCAGGGATCGTTTAGCATTACAGGCAATAACCTGAACCGGCTGATTGAGGCCGAGATTCGCATCGACTATCAGAGCGTTGATCCGGTTCCTCCGGTGGTGAGCAGTTCATACATGGACCGTACCGCTCAATCTACTGTTTCTCCCGGGACGATAATCATCCCGATCAAGAGCAAGAAGCCCTTGAGTGGTTATGTCTCGCTGGCGATCGTGCGGATACGTGGAAGCATCTCTTATCTTACGGCCCAGCTGCGTTATGCAGACGGCACGCTCGCAACTGCCCAGGCCACGATCCGCAATCCCAGTCAGGACCAGTTGGACGCAATTGCAGCCCAGATTGCCATGTCAAGCCAGCCCCCTGCAACGGACACAAACACCGCCGGGGCAAAGGCTCAGGCCGATAACGGGTCGCCACCCGCTATCCGGCCGGAACGGAAAGTCCCGCCACCAGTCATTCCCCCCAGTGTCCACCTGGCGTCACCGCCATCGGATGTGTCCGGCACTGTCATCTTGCAGAAAGAGGAAGAGATAGCACAAACCCCCAGTTTTATACGCCACGAGAGCCTGCTGGAACGTTTCAAGCTATCTACCGGAGAGCGGACGGCCGCAACGTTGACCCGTTTGTTGGTGCGCAACCATAGTGATATTATTCAAGATCCCCCCTTGCTGCTATCCGACGGCATATCCCTGCTCAAGCTGACTGTCCTGAAATCCGGGCTAGGTACGCAGGCCCCTCAGTTTTTGATCTCCGGCGGCAACTGCACCAACCTAATGACCGGTGAAAACGGGGCCTGGATACTGGAAATCGTGCCGGAGCGGGGTACACTGGCCGTTTTGGTCACGGTTCTGGTGGGCAGTAATGTGATTGAATACTCTCTGGCCGTAGCGCCGCCCCTGGAATTGTTTGACGAAACTGCGGCCGGATCAGACCAAGCCGAGTTCGTCAGTATCGCAAATGAATTGGTCCAATCTGCAGCTTTAAAGTAGGGGCGACGCCGGTGGCTCGCCCTGATGTGATCGGCAACCATGTTGGATGTTTCGAAATACCAAATGTGACCCACATAAAACGGGCGACCCACCGGGTCGCCCGTACGGGTCCGGATTTATGAATGAAATTATATGACCTATAACCCTGACATTCATCACCGCCATTCAATCCGCCTGAAGGATTACGATTATTCACAGGCCGGCGCGTATTTTCTTACGATATGCACCTGGCAACGCGAATGCCTGTTTGGTGAAATTGTCGATGGGGAAATTGAATTGAATGTTATCGGGCGGATTGTTGAAACCGTATTCTGTCGGTTGCCTGAATATTTCATCAACATAACATTGGATAACTATGTGAATATGCCCAATCATTTTCACGCGATAATATTCATTAACGATATCGTAGGGGCAAAGCAAGATTCACCTGCTTTGCCCGCTTTTGTTGCTAATGGCGCAAATGTTGCCACTACCGACAATGGCAAAGCAGGTGAAACATTTGCTTTGCCCCTACGTGGTACATCATCCGGATCATTTTGTTCGGTTGTCCAGAATTTCAAATCAGTATCAACGCGTAAAATTAACACCCATCGCAAAAACCCGGGTTGCCCGGTATGGCAGCGAAATTATTACGAGCGGGTGATCAGAAACGAATATGAATTGACCCGCGCCCGCGAATATGTCGTCAATAATCCCCTGAAATGGCATCTGGACAAAGAAAACGCTGTTAACCAACCGAAGGGGCGACAGCACGGCATTATCGTTCTCGCCCGCCCAATCATCTTCACGCAATAATATTCATTAACGATAACGTAGGGGCAAAGCTTTGCCCGCTTTTGTTGCTAATGGCGCAAATGTTGCCACTACCGACAAGGGCAAAGCAGATGAAGCATTTGCTTTGCCCCTACGTGGTACAACAAACCCTGTTAACCAACTGTAGGGGCGATGCCGGAGGCTCGCCCCGGTGCGTTAGGCAACCATGTTGGATGTTGCGAAATATCAAATGTGACCCACATAAAACTGGCGACCCACCGGGTCCCCCTACGTGTCCGGAGTCTGATTCAATCGGCGCAATAATGTCAAAATCAAATCAATCGTGACCAAACGCATTATCACCCTCCGCAACACCCTCCCCAAGCCTCCGGAGTTACAATGAAATGCCCGTTGGGGCAAAGCAAGATTCACCTGCTTTGCCCCAACCATTCATCCATGAAACAACCCCAAAATAAAAAAGGGCCTCCATTACGGAGGCCCGATAACAGCAAAACTTGAGGGAAGCAGCTTAAGGAAGCATGGGAATCGATGCACCAGCGAATGAAGGATAAGCTACATCGGCAGCACGGTTGTACTTCATCTCTCCTACGGCAGCCCAGTAGTTGGCCTTGGAAGCCGGAACGTTGGACGGTTCCTGGGCGTAGCTGATCAGGTCTGCGGCAAGATTGTTAACCGTAGCAGCGTTAGCCGGGTTGGTGTACATCCAGGCATTGGTGTAGAAGTCATACTGACCGTTGCGGATGGCTGTGCGGGTCGGGTAGAAGCCGTTGTACTTGAGCTGTTTGACGTTCTGGCTGACGTTGGCAGTGCCAACAGTTTGGTCGGCATCGGCATAACCGATGGCGCCAATCAGCGAACCGTTAGGGGAAGCGGTTGTGGCGCCATTAATGCACTTGATTTCGTCGGTGGAACCCTGGTTGAAATAGATCTGTCCGGGAACTTCAGCAGTGGCAATATTTGAGCCCCAGTTGGTGTTCATTACCGTCAGGTCAAAGGCGGAGTGGGTGCCGGAGCCGGCGTGACGCAAGCAGGCAACCGCAGGCTGGGCAGTGAAATAGGCGCCCAGATCGGACCAGTCTGCGACATAACCGGAGAAGATCAGGTTAGCTTCTTCGCGGCTAATGTTTGTTATCGTGGCAGCGGCACCGAGGACGCCATCGCCTTTACCAGGAGCGGTATCACACTGAGCGGCAGTTGTGGCATAGTTGCCTACCAGACCGCCGGTACAGGATTTAGCGGTTACAGCTGAGTTGACAAAGAAGCCAAAGGGCACTACCACGGTATTGGCCGGAGTCAGGGCGGATGTATCAACCCCTGAGAGTGCATTAGTGACTTCGCCACCGCCCAATGGACCGAATTTCTGGCCAGTGGAGGATTGGATGAGAGATTCGCCGGCCACATCGGAAGTGCCGATATGGACCTGCTTGCAGACGGTTGTGGATGTCGAAGCGAACATCTTGCGTTCGCCGTTGGCAACGTTGCAGCCGGAAGCCAGCGTAGCGTCAAGCGGTGCCTGTTTGGCAACGGCCAGTGGACCTTCAGCCGAGGCAATGCCGGAGTAGCGGATGTCCAGGTCGCGCTTGCCGGTGGCGGCGTTGACCGGCACCAGGGTGCTGGAGCAGTTGGTGGCGGCAACGAAGCCGTGCTTGCCGCCGTTGTTGACAGGAGCAGTGGCTGTGCAACCGAGTTTGGTCTGGGCGTAGTTCTGAGCCTGGGCATTCCAGTAGAGGTACTGGGCCGAGGCGCCGTAGATGTTCAGTTCGGCCGGAGCGGCCTGGGCGATGCCTGCGATGGCGAGCAGGGCGGCGGTGGCGACGAGTGATCCTGTGAGCTGCTTTTTCATTTTCAGTTTCTCCTTGGTTTAGTTGATTGTTAGGGTACCCCTCCTCTTGTGAGGAGGGGTAATGTGCTGGTGTGCTGGATAGTTAAGCGTTCTTGCGGCGGCGCAGGCCGACCAGACCCATCAGGCCGGAACCCATCAGGTAGAAGGCAGCCGGGATCGGGGTAGTGGTAACGGTAGTGGAACCATCGGCGTTGGTGGTGATGGTGGCAACATTTTTACCAATCTTATCAGCAGCCACGGTAGTCAAACCGTTGTTCCAGAAGTAGAGAGCCTGGGTTACGGAACCGCCGGCGAGTACGCTCGTCAGGCTGGCTTCGGTGTTCACGCGTGTAGCCACAGTGATGGCATTACCCAGAGCACCCTGTTGACCTTGAGGTGACAATTTACTCCTGTAGGAGGAGAGATGTGATGCCAAACCGGTGTAGTTGGTGCCGCCCTGGGTATTGTATAGTGTATACATTGGGGTAGTACCATTTTTCATTCCGGTCAACCCGGTCGACCCGCCCAAAATTGCAGAAGGTGCAGTGGTGCTTCCGGATGCCCATACCTGGTTGGTGGTGCGGTCAAGAGCGAAATAGGACACAAAACCTGTGGTCAGGCTGCCGAAGGAGCCGCCGATTGTGGTGCTGGGCGCGGCAATAATATCCTTGACCTTGCCCAGATCGGTAGCAATTTCAGAACCATTACGATCATAATACACGCGGATCAGTTCCAGGTCGGCGAAGGCGGCGAAGGCGCTGCTGGCGGAAAGTGTCATCATTGCTGCTGCGATAAGCATGGTGATTTTCTTCTTGAACATTGTAAATCTCCTTTTCTTCCATTTTTGGGTAAATTGAATTGGTTTGCACTATTTCAGTTCATTCTTCTCAATTTCCCCAGGCGGCCCGGCCATCCCTTTTAAGGACCCGTCGGCTTTCCGTCACCCGGTTACCCGTGGCTTTGGCTTTATCTGAAGAGTGGGTGAAAGCTATATGCCTTCAACATATTTCTTATTTCTCATAGATGCGTGTTTGCCTTTTTCACCTCCTTTTGGCGCAAGCGCCGCAGAAAAACAAAAACCCGATCCAAATCACATTGACCGGTGACGGGAATATATTCCTCGCCAGTGGCGGCCTGCGTTCGAATCGGGCTTTCTGGTACCCCCTGGCGGTTAGCCTGGGGTCAGCAAAGTACCCACATATTCAATTGTTATTCCAACTCCATGTTTGATCTGGAATTGGAGTTAAATCCGGATTATTTTTCTTCTTCCCTCAGAATCTCTTCAAATTTTTCGATCCTGCCAACGCCGCCCTGGCTGAAGTTGATCTTGACATGGCCGGTGAATTCCTCGTTCACCATGCCCTGCATGACTTCTTTCAGCTTATCGAGCTTCTTGAGATGTTTGTCTTTCTTTTTGCTCATGGTCTCTTGTTCGTTTCGCAATCAATCTTGGATGGCTAGCACCATAACAAATAATTGTTACATTCAAAGGTCAGTTTGGTGAATCTTTGTTAAATTGTTTATCACTGTTTTGAGATGGGTTGATTTCAGGGTGAGGCGACCATAGCCAATTAATCATTACATGTGCATGACATGCCAGTCAGGGCAATAAAAGTCTGTAAAGCCGCTGTATATGGGGCTTTATGGCGCTACTGCAAAATTTAATAAAATCTTTACTCCGCTGTCGCACGATTGCAACAATACTTATGTATAGTGCGTCGGCTGGATCTGAAGCCACTTTAGTGCGACGTATAATGTCATTTTGCAGGATTGATAGGCGTAAAAACACGGGGAGAATCAACCAATGACACCGAAGATAACACCACTGCTCTCAATGACAATCTTGATAACTGCTCTGAGCGGTTGCTCCGGCGTTCCCGCCGTCGTCAAGAACGGCGATCAGGTTGAGTTGGGTTTTACCTGCCGCCTGCCGAATGGTGAGCTTGCGGCCACCACGAAGCCGGACAGTGCGTTTGGCGACGACAGGAAGTCTCCATTCTACTTGATCCGCAACGGGTCTGATACGGTTACACTTACGGCGGGCGTACAGAAGAGCGATCTCAAGCAGGACCGGGTCTCTTTCGAGGAAGAGATCATGAAGCGCCTGGGCATCACTCTGGCAGGGCTCAAGGAAGGTGAACAGTCTGTCCGTGAGCTGCAGGCGGAACGTTATCCGGCCACTTCGTCCAAAGACCGCTTCGTAAGAATGGCAACTGTCAGAAAGCGACAGAAGGAGATGCGCCTGTCACTGGAAGAGTATTCCAACCGCACCGGCAAGACACCCGAGGTTGGCCAGCGCCTGGTGATTGATCCGCTGGTACCGGGCCGGGTCAGCGAGGTGACCGAAAAGGAGGTCGTTGTTCTTATTGCCCCTGAACCTGGCAAGCCGTTGACGACCCCCTTCGGGCCGGTCACTGTTCGCGAGACCGCCACACACTTTGAACTTGAGATAAAAGCCGAAAAAGGACGTCTGGTGCGAACCGGTGGTATGGTCGGGAGAATCAGCGCCGTGGAAGGCGACTCCTTTGAAATAGATTACGGACACCCCTTTGGCGGCGAAAAGCTGAACTGCGATGTGAGCATTGCATCTGTGAAGCCTGCCGGGAAAAAGGATGTCGTGCCGGAACCCGTTCCGGTTGCCACGGCCGGCGACAAGCTTGATCCCAGGGCCGAAAAGGTTTTTGAAGAAGGAATGGCCAAGATGCTGGCCATGTCCGGTCAGGCTGAGGCTGCGGCTGAAGCGGCCCGTTCCGGTGATCTAGTGAAGGCAAACTATACCGTGACATTGGAAGACGGCGCCCTGGTGGCGACTACCATAGGAAAAATTGCCAATGACCAGGCCGTAAAGAAAGTGGCCTGGTATCGCGAATCGACCTCGCACGCTCCAATGGAACTGGTGGCCGGCAAGCAGGAAATCATGCCGGGGATGGGTGAAGCTCTGGTTGGCATGAAGGCCGGCGAGAAGCGCCATATCACGCTGACACCGGACAAGGCTTTCGGCATGCCTGATCCGAAGAAACTGCAACAACTTCCTTGCAGCCAAACCTTTCCCAAAACAATCCGCATGCCGGCCGACGAATATGTTAAGCGCTTTTCCGCATTCCCTGTGCTGGACAAAGAGGTTGAGCTGCTGCCGTACTTCAAGTCGAAGGTTACGGAAGTGACCGAGCGCGACGCGGCGCTGGAGTTTCTGGTGGCGGACGGCGCCAGCTTCAGTGACAACTTCGGAACGGTCAGCGTGTCCATTGTCGGCGATAAGATCACAACCACGCTGAAACCGCAGGTGGGGGCCACATTCCCGCTCAAAGAGGGTTTTGGTGTTATCAGCGCCACAGATGGAAAAACCTTTACGGTTGATTCCAATCATCCGCTGGCCGGCAAGACTATTGTACTGGATCTGGAAGTCGTATCCGTCGCACCCGTAGCGGTACAGGCCGGGGCGATTGATTGGATCGATGACCATGCTTCCGGCTTGTCAAGGGCCAAAACGGAAGCAAAGCCTGTTTTTCTGATGCTGTACGCCGACTGGTGCAGCTGGTGCAACAAGACCTTTGCGGAAACAATGCCCGATCCGCGCATCATGGCCCTCAAGGACCGTTTTGTCTGGGTGCGGGTTGATTCGGACAAGGAGCAGCAGTACAAAAAACAGTACGGACAGGAAGGCTATCCGATGATGGTGCTCTTGAATCCGGAGGGAACTGTGCTGAAAAAGATTGATGGTTACCGCGATGCCAGGGCGCTGAGCGAGGAAATCAAGGCGGTGTTGAATTGAAATTGAATTGCGGTCCGGGACGCGCCGAGCGTCTCACAATTTTGTTGTTGCTGGCACTGTCAACAGGCGTTGCGCAGGTTCATGCTGAAGAAAAAGCCATGGAATCCCCGGAGACGGCGGTGTCACAGGCGGAAACTCCGGATAAAATTGCCATCAGGCGTTTTGTCATTACCGGAAACAGCCGCTTTACTTTTGAGGAGCTGAATCAGCAGTTGCTCCGTTTTGTGGGACGAAATCGGATAAAAGCCGATATCGAAGCGGCCCGCGAAGCGCTGGAACTTTTCTATCGTGAACAGGGTTATTCAGAGGCCACTGTCAAGGTTGTGGAACCATTCCCCGGAAAAGCGGCCATCGCCCTTGATGTTCAGGAAAATCTGCCGCCGGTGGCGGCCACGGCCCAGGAATTACCCGGTGAAGATAAAGATGTGGCGGCTTCCGCTGCTCCTGTCGCGCAGCGTGCCGAATCCGAAATATCGGCTCCCGATACCGGGATGCCGAAAACAGAACATACCGTAGCTCCGGCAGTGGCGGAGAAGCCGGCCAAACCGGATGATTCCGAGTTTCTGCTGGAAGAAGAACCCAGGAAGGAGACTGCCCAACAGAACGAGTCTTTCACGATCAAGGGCTTTATCATCGACGGCACTTCCGTTTTTACGCAGGAGGAGCTGCAGCGGCAGGTGAAGAGTTTTACCGGGCGCGGAAAATCGGCGGCGGACGTGGAGGGGGCTCGAGATGCGCTGGAGCGCTTTTTCCATAGTCAGGGCTACCCGGCCATGCTGGTGAACATTCCGGCCCAGTCCAGCAGCAACAGGATATTCCGGCTGGACGTGATCGAAAACAGGATCGGTAATGTGCTGATAAGCGGAAACAACTGGTTTTCAACCGAGAAGATCCTGCGGGATATTCCTTCAATTCTGCCCGGCAAAGTACTGCAACTGAAGGATCTGCAGAGAGAGATCAACGCAGCCAACCGGAACCCGGATTTCAAGGCTATTCCCGAGATGCAGCCGGGCAAGGCTCCCGGGGCAATCGATATTTCGCTTAAAATTCAGGATCAGTTGCCGCTGCATGGCAGTCTGGAGCTGAATAACCGTTACAGTCACGATACCACTGAACTCAGGCTGAATGCCGCGCTGCGCTACGATAATCTCTGGCAGCGGAATCATTCCATCTCGCTGCAGTACCAGATCGCTCCCCAGAATCCGAGCGAAGCTGAGATTGTCTCGGCATCCTATACCTTGCCGATGCCCTGGAAACATGAGGACAAGCTGGTGTTCTACGGTGTCGTTTCCAACAGTAACACCAATTCGGCGCTCGGATATTCGAATCTGGGCAAGGGCAATATGATCGGTTCACGTCTTATATTGCCGCTTCGAGGATCCGAGGGTTTCTTCCATAGTGCGGTACTCGGTTTCGATTTCAAGGATTTTTCTCAAACTACCGGGTTGTCAGGAACCCTTGATATACTTTGTACAGAGCAGACATGCGGGAGTAAGCCAGTCCAGTATTTACCGGTGTCCGCCGGATACAGCGCCTACCTGAAGGACAACAGCGGTCTTACGTCAATCACTGGCGGCATTTCGGTGATTTTTCGTGGAGCAGTCAGCGATATCCGTCAGTTCGAGGACACACGATACAAATCAACCGGAAACCCTCTTGTCATAACAGGCGGCCTTGAGCGCAATCAGCAGTTGCCGGGCGGATTCACCCTGCTGGCCAAGGTTGACGGTCAGCTGTCGGATCAGCCGCTGATCAGCAACGAGCAATATTCGGCCGGCGGCGTCGAGAGTGTCCGTGGTTATCGCGAAAGCGAAGCCAGCGGTGACAATGCCGTGCATGGGGTGATTGAGCTGGCTGCCCCGGAACTGTTGAAGCAGACCAGCAAAGATCGTTTCTCGGTGACACCATATCTGTTTTACGACGCAGCCCATCTCTGGGTGCGGGATCCTCTTCCAGGCCAGGATTGGTCCTCGGATCTGCAGGGGATCGGTTTCGGGCTGCGGGGAACGCTGCTGAAAGACCTGGATTTCCAGACCGACGTTGGTTTTCCGCTGCATGAAAACAGCCGGACAGAAATCGGAGAACCACATTTGCATTTCAAAGTTCGTTATCAGTTTTAGTGTTTGCACTACTGTCCGGAACTCAGAAGGAATCAACGAATGAAAAAGAAAATTACAACTATAAATAAAGCGCAACAACCTGTTTTTATACGGGCGTGCGCCATTGTTCTCATTTTTACCACCTCTTTCTCTCCGTCACTTTCATCCGCTGCGGGACTATTCCCGGGGTTGATCGGGCGGACAGTGACCCCTCCTCTGCCGCTTCCCGGCACATTGCCGGAGTTATTGAAGCTCTACGGCGGAGCCTCGGTTTCATCAAGCGGAAGTCTTATGACCGTGCTTCAGAACGAAGGAAAAGATAAGGTCGTAATCGACTGGTCCAAGTTCAACATCGGCAGCGGCGCCATGGTGCGCTTCTATCAGGGCAAAGGCACTCCGGGAAGCGCAGACTGGAAACCGAACAGCAACTACGCGGCCCTCAACCGGATCTACGACCTGAATCCATCCGTCATCAACGGCAACCTGATTGCCGACGGCAAGGTCTACATGATCAATCGTAATGGTGTGTTTTTCGGCCCCAGCGGCAAGGTGCAGGTCCAGTCGCTGGTTGCCTCGGCCTTCAATATTTCGAATTCCGACTTTGAAAGCGGCCGGTTGATTTTTAAGGACGATCACTACGATACAAATCCGAACCAGCCCGCTAACGTCCCGGATAGCGTCACCATTTCCAATGAGGGTTCCATCAACACAAACAGTGGCGGTTCGGTCTTTTTTGTCGGACCGAAGGTTCAGAACATCGGAACTATCAATGCGCCGGGCGGCAAAATTGATCTGGTGGGATTGAGAGCCGATGGACAGGTAGAGATCAAAGAGATTCTGGAGACCAGGAACTCCCCGATTGACGTCATTTACAGTGATACTTCCAAAGCTGGTGATGTGGCCAATATGCAGGGTGGAAAGCTGGTCGGCGATGATGGCGGCTGGATCGGCTTGTACGGGAACACAGTTCGGAACGATGGCCTGATTCGTGCGGTAACGACCCGAAGGCAGAACGGCGTCATTTATCTTTCTGCCAGGGACCTGGTTGCCACCGGGGAAGGTAGTAACACCGACGTTGAGGTCAGTGACGCACCCGAAGCGATGGGACGGAATTCGCTCGTATTTTCACCCGGTAGCGTGGCTTTTGGCGGCCTGTTCAGCAATGCTGCCAACGCCCTGGCCCGTGTTGATCATGAAGGGAGCATCACGGCTCATTCCGGAGATGTGCGCATGGAAGCCTCGGACAGGGTCTTTCTTGGGGAGAAGAGCAACATTGATGTTTCCGGGCTCAGCATTGATCGTCCCATGTCGGACCAGTTCATAGAAGCTCAATTGAACAGCCTCTACCTGCGGGATGACTACGGTCAGAAAAACGGCGGCCTGCTGCCGGGGAGCAACGTCACAATTGACGTGCTGAAAGGTTCTGCCGTTGGAAATATGTCGAGCTACTATCTGGGAATGCTCAAAAATGCCCGGGATCTCAGCACTGTCGGGGGAAGCATTACCATTGGCGCTCCTGAAATCCGTGTGCCGGGATCAACATCGCAAAACTATGCCCTTGGGGATCTCATCATAAGCAAAGGCGCAGGAATCGATTTGTCCGGCGGAAAAGTCACCTACGGCGACGGGGCTGATACATCAACGAAGCTGATTGGCACTGACGGCCGTGTCTATGACATAAGCAACGCGCCGCAGTGGATGACATATAGCGGAATTTACGGGAGTTTCACAAAGAGCTACGGGAAATTCGGCAGCGAGAAGCTGGACGGGGTCTCATTCGGCGGACAACTGATCCCATTGAAGTCAAAACGTGTCGATGACAGGGTTGTAGGGGGCCAAGCCGGTTCACTGACTCTCCGGTCTAGAGTGATTGAAGGGCTGGCTGACGGCCTGAATCTGAAGGCTTCCGTCACAACCGGTCTCAATCAGACGATAAACACACCGCATCTGGAAAGCGACAAATCGGCGGCTGTGGACAGCCCCGAATACCAGCGATACCTGGATTATCTTATTTCACAAAACCGTGGTCTGGAAGCGCCTGCCGGCGGCAGGCTGGTAATCGGAAACGCCTTGTCAGACACTCTTGGCTCACAGGTCACTTTTCAGGAGGACGCGGCCGTCAGCAGCGTTGTGGTCAAAAAATCAACACAACCGGTTGACCAGGTCAGAAGCTGGAATGACCAGCAACTTCTGGACAAGGATACCCCCACCGAAATATCCGCTGATATGATCAGAAATGCGGGTCTGAGCAGTTTTGCCATCTATGCCAACACGTCGATCAAGACTGAAAAGGACGCGAATATAGAGCTGCGTCCCGGGGGAAGCACATGGGTTTCGACTGGCAAGAATGACAAAAGTGGTAAGGAAATCCTCCGTCCCGGTGGAAGCTATAGCGCCACCGCCAGAAGGATTGAATTTCTCGGGTCTGTTACGGCGCCGGGCGGCTCGGTGGACATGCTGATTCGCCCCAATATCACTTCCTACGATACGGCGCAGAACAATCCGCTGTACCGGCAGGTCGCCGAAACTATTTTCCTGGGCAGCGACAGCCGCATTTCAACTGCCGGAGAGCGTGTTGACAACAGTCTGCCGGGCATGTCCCCATTGGATATGCACAAAGGCGCCTTTACAAACGGCGGCAACATAACCCTGCGGCAGGTTTCTCCCACCGGGGCAAGCAATTATGTGCTGTCTCAGAATAATGAGAACAGCATTGTCATAAAGGACGGGGCTGAACTGGATGTCAGCGGCGGCTACCTGATCAATGAGAAGGGTACGGTCAGCGGAGGCAATGCCGGCACTCTGACGGTCAAGGCGCCCACCATCTCCCTGGGAGGGGATCTGCGCGGATTTTCTCTGCCCGGCAAGGATGGAGGCGAGATTGTTTTGCATGCCAAAGATGTGCTGGTGGCGGCACAGGGCAAACAATTCGAGAACGAATTCGACATTAACAGCAAGATTCCGGCTGAACTGCTTGGCCAGCTCGTGCTGGGGGCTGATCGTTTCCAGAGCAGCGGTTTTTCCCGGATCAGCCTGAGTGCAACCGATAATCTGACGGTTGCCGAGGCTGTGCATCTGTCTCCTTCAATCCTGAAAAGTACTGTTTCCGGCAGGAGAAATTCAGCCGGAGCAACGTGCAGCGCCGGGGCATGTTTCTCCGCGACTAATCCAACCTTTCTGGAGCAGATCGGCAAAACCTATCTCACACTGAATGCCGGCAAGAACGTTTACGATTCGTCCGCCAACGTGGATTCCAATGGTAATCGCCCCGAAGATAATCAGCAGGCCATGCTGAAAATATCGCAAGGCGCCATTGTGTCAGCAGCACCCGGTGGAAGCATTGCATTGACGGCGCCGCTGATGGATATAGCCGGAACTGTCGACACTCCAGGCGGCACTGTGACTGCCAGGGCATCCAAGGGTAACCTGACGATCCGGGACACAGGACGGATACTGGCGGGCGGCTACAACAAGACCGGTATAGCTACAAAAGCCGGCGAACCGGCGCCGCTGCCGGTTCCTGTGGCGGGTGGGACGGTTTCCCTTGAAGCGACCCTCGGGACTCTGGATCTGCAGGCCGGGGCTCTGGTGGATGTGTCCGGTTCGGAGCGGATTGTTGGAGATACGAGGGGTGCAAATGGTCTGTTGACCTCGTTAGAAATTGCTGGCGACGCGGGCAGTCTTTCGCTGGCTTACGGCAATCTAATGCAGCTGGACGGTACGATTGCCGGTGCAGGTAAAATGGCCGGAACGCGCAACGGCAGCCTGACTGTTAAAAATACCACCGGTGATCTGACAATCAATGAGAGCGATGTCAACCGTTACCAGGGCAGCGGTTTCGACGCTCTGACCTTTGTGAGCCCGACTCGCATCTCCATTCCGGCAAACCTCAATCTGTCGGTCGGCCGCAGCCTGACTCTGGACAGTCAACTCATTCAGGGCTCCGGTTCTGGCGGTACCGCAGTTATCAGCGCACCCTGGATCAAGCTTTCCAATACTGGTTTGTTTGCAGCGGCCGCTCCGGAAACTTCGATCGATACAAGCAGCGGCAAGATCAGTCTGCTTGGCGGCTATCTGGATGTGCAGGGGAGCATTCTGCTGAAGGGCTTCAGTGAGGTCAATCTGCAGGCGAAGCATGATCTTACTTTTGCGGATAGAACATACACCGGGTCCGGCAATAATACGGTTTGGGACGGGGCTTTGGGAACAACAGCCGCCAACCTGATTTTGCAGGCCGGTCGTATCTATCCCGCCACTGCCAGCAACTTCACTATCACTACCCCCGGAAAGGCAACAATTCTGCCGGGTGTCAAGGATTCCAGTCCAATTTATTCGGCGGGCGGTAATCTTACGATTGCTGCCGCCAGAGGTATCGACCACAACGGTTTTCTGGCGGCCCCGCAAGGTAACATAACGCTGGATGGAGGTGCCTCCGGAAGGGTTGATCTCTCCGGTGACAGCATTATCACTACCGCCGGTTTCGCCCCGGTTGCTTACGGTATATACGATAGCTCAAAGTGGTGGGACAAGTATGTGGACAGCACAAACAAGGGTACCGAGGTAACTGCCGCGCCCTCCAAGTCGATCACACTTAAAGGAAAAGAAGTTGTTGTTCGTGACGGGGCGGTACAGGATTTGTCAGGTGGAGGATCAGTTTATGCCAACTACTGGCAACCTGGCATATCCGGCACCTATAATCCGCTTACTATCAAAGGCCGCTACGTGATCCTGCCGGATGGCTCGGCCACGCGTCCCGGCGATTCCGTATATCTGCAGGGGATACCGTCGCTGGGTTTGAAAGCTGGAGTTTATTCGATCCTGCCGATCGAGTATGCCTTTGTTCCGGGCGCGCTTGTAATCCAGGATACCGGAATGCAGCTTCTGGCCGGGCAACAGACCATATCAAAAGAGAAGTATCCGGTTGTGGGTGGATACATGACCGTCAGGGATACTTCGGTCTCTTCGCAGCTTTTTAAAGGGTTCAGTGTCCGTCGTGCCGTGGACGTGCTCAAGGAAGGGGACTTTAGCGGTAAAAGCTTCACCAGCGGAAATGCCGGTAATCTGACATTGAATGCATTGGGGGGCGCCTATTTTGGCGGCATACTGAAAATAAATCCGCTGGATAGCTACAAGACGGGCATTGCATCCTTTTCCGCCAGGAATGTTGATGTAGTCAATAGTGTGGCCAGACCGGATTTCAGCCAGCCGCTTTCCGATACGTTGCAACTGGCCGGTAACTGGCTTTCAAACTTGCCGGTCAGTGAATTGCGACTGGGTGATAAGGATATTACCGCCGATGTCACAGTGCAGAATGGGGTCAGCCTGAAAGCCAAAAGCATTACCCTGTCCGCCGGCAACAATTTGACCTTGAAGGACGGGGCTCAGGTGGAGGCCATTGGAAGTGACGCAAGCGACTACGCTTCAATTGCTACGCCGGGCGGCAGCTTCACGATGGAGAGAAACTCCACCTTGAAAGCAATAAGTGGCATCAAGCTGGATCTGAAATCGGCCAGGCTTGACGGTGAAGTGGATGCGGGTAAAGGCGGGTATTTCTCGCTAGCCGCCAATCGCATCGTGTTCGGTGACAGCCAGCCCGCGACTCCGGACGGGACCAATGTATTCCTTACCGATGTGGTCCTTGGCAGCTTCAGCAAATATTCGAATTTAATGCTTACCAGCCGTTCAGACATGGAGTTTAGGCAGGATCTGAACCTGAGAACCGGCGGAACACTGACCCTTGATGCGGCGCGTTACCTGGGCGCCAAAACAGTCAGCTTCAGCTCGAAGGATATGACTCTGCTCAATTCGGGATCGACTCAGTTGCTTTCCCAGTCCAAGGTTGACGGATCGTCATTGAGCTTCAATGCCGACAACATCACTGTCGCCCCCAGATTGAACGGAACCAGCGGAAACATTTCTTTCGATCAGTTTGGAACAGTGAATATCAACAGCGCCAATGATCTTGTGCTGAAAGGAGAAGGGGCCATCACAACCGGGGGGAACCTGAACCTCTTCGCCGCACGGGTGACGACCGGTGGTGACTCCTACAAGGCCGACAGTTCCTACACTGCGGCGAACATTACGCTTGACGGACGGAATGGGGCAGTAACGCTTAATGGCAGCCTGAAACATGGTGTTGCAGGGATAACCTCCACACCGGGGGGAAGTCTGCAGATTCTGGGGGATACGATCACCCAGACCGGCGGTGTCCTTGATGTGGCGGCTGGGCAGATCGGCCTTACGGCAACAGGCGACATAACAATCAAAAGCGCTATCAAGGCCATGGGAAGCGAACAGACCGCTTCATCCGGCGAGAAGTTGTATTACTCCGGCGGCAAAATCACTTTGCAGAGCGACGGTGGCAAGGTTGATTTGCAGAGCGGCTCAAGTCTTGATGTGTCTGCTGCTGCACAGGGTGACGCAGGTTCTATCGTCCTTTCTGCCACCTCTGCCGGAAAAGGTGTGTCAGTAAAAAGTGATGCGAATGATCAAAACGGGAATTTGATAAATGGCGCCCAGCTGTCAGGCAGGGCCGGTAGCGGCGGCAAAGGCGGTTCCTTCGATATCGACAGCGCCAATCTTGATGGCGTCGCGGGTCTTGATGGTCTGAGCGGCACTCTGAAAGCAGGAGGCTTCAACGAGCTGATCAGCATCCGCTCCCGTGCCGGAGATCTGACCCTGACAAACGGCAATACGCTGACCGGTCGTGAGGTGGTGATTGCGGCGGATGGCGGCGCCATTGCAGTAGGCGGCATAATCAATGCCGACACATCCGATGGCAGCGGCCGGATCGAGTTGTATTCGGGCAAAAAACTGATCATCGAGGACAAAGCTATACTGTCGGCCAAGGGAACAGACTCCGGCGCCAATGGCGGCACGGTGATACTGAGCAGCCAGGATGGCGCTGATAATTCCAAAACCTTTAACGGCGACTATGCGTTGAATGTGAACAGCGGTTCAACAATCGACGTTTCGGCGGTCAATGGCGGTAACGGGGGGGCGGTTGCCTTGCGCGCCTATCAGGGTAAAAAACATACCGGCGACACAACCTTGAATGATGTCAATACCGCAGCCGTTAGCGGTACGATCAAAGGCGCATCGAAAGTTGCTGTGGAGGCGGCCAGGACCTACGCCAACACGAGCAATGCCGGGGATTTGACGCTGCAAAAAAACGATGCGGGCAATTTTATGGCGGATGCCGCAACCGCAGCCACGAAGAATCGCCTTTTTGGAAAAAATGCCAATGATCCGGTAAACCATCTTCAGGCCGGCATTGAGATTTCCAGCGCAGTCAACACAGATCTCACCATTGATCAGGTTGTGGATCTGAAAAATGTGCGTCCCGGCGGCGAAGCGGTTGTGCTGACGCTTAAAAGCGGCAAGAATCTTCTGGTAAACCAGAGTCTGACCGATGCGCCGACGGCGATTGACACCCTGCACAGCAGCACTATGCAGGACTCGGCAGCACTCAATCTGGTTGCCGGCAGCGATGGCGGAGCCAATTACATGGCTGTGAAAAAAGGCAGCGCCCTGACAGGTTTAGCCGGCACCGGCGATCTGACGATTGCCAACGGCAAATGGGTTTATACGGAAAACGGTCCGATCCGTTTTGCCGCTGGCAATGATGCTAATTTCAAAGGGACCTCCACCGGTCCCAATACCATGATCAACCCCGACATGAAGTACAATCTGGGGAGCTACGGCGGTTCGGTGCGCGGCAATGTGGGGCGCGACCTGAATCTGACATCGGTGGGAAGTGCCATCCAGACCGCACTTGGCAATATTGACATAAGAACCGGCCGCGACTTGAATCTGGGCAGTTCCGCCAATGCCGGCGCGATCCGGACCACCGGGGAATACGATAACTCAAAGCTGGTGGCGAAACAGCCCGGAATGGCAGAGGATACCATAGCAAACCGGAAAAGTTACTGGACCTATCATGACGGAGGCAGCATCGGTCTGAACGTGGGCAATTCTGTGAACGGTATCCTGAATGCGTCCAACGGCTGGGATGGAGCATACATTGACAGCTCCCGGTATTCCTATATCAACGACAATAATGGTACCACTTCATCTACACAATCCGTCAATTTTCCCTGGTACCTGACTGCCGGCTTCGGAGGCAGCAGGGAACAGGGTCAGACCGCCAATATTCCGGTAACAGTCGGGATAGCGACCATGGGGGGCGGAAATGTGTCGGTGCGTTCGGGCGGAACTCTGCAGACCCAGATCGGCGCCTTCGGAAATGGGGATGTGACGGTGGCCAGTGGTGGCGATATCAACGGCCGTTTCAGGGTCATGAACGGTAGCGCCAACCTTTCCAGTGGCGGCAGTTTTGGTACAAGCGATAATCAGGTTGTGACCGAAATGGCCGATGCCCGGGTCCGTGTTGCCGCCATGGGGGATCTTCGTCTGGGATCTGTCCAGAACCCGGATAACAGCCGCGATCGAATTTTCTACGGCAACCTGAGCCAGATGTTCTGGAATATGACCTATTCCGCGAATAGCAGCTTTTCGGCAACCTCTTTGTCCGGCAACGCCACGCTTTATGGTTCCAACCGATATGCGGCCTATTCCATGCCGTCGGGCGTCTATTCGTTCAGAAAATTTATCCTGCCTGCCACATTCAATCTTTCGGCGGCAGGGGATATTAACGTTCTGAACAAGTTTGTTCTGGCTCCATCCAAAAATGGAAATCTGGGACTGTTTGCAGGCGGTAGTATTCGCGGGATTTTGGATAATAACGGAAACCTGCAGGCCGGGTTCAAAATGCAGGATGTGGACATATCGTCCATGTACGGCAGACAGGCGGATAAGAATGGAAATGTGCATTACAGTCTGTTGAGCGGCCTGATTCACAACGGCATAAATCATCTGGCGGATAACAATCCGGTCGTGATCAAGGCAGGAAAAGACATCACGGCATTGGATCTGTATCTGAGCAAACCTGCTGAGGTGACGGCAACCGCCGGCAATATTACCACACTCAATTTCATCGGACAGAACACTGCTCCCGGAAGTCTTACTATTATCAAGGCCGGAGGAAACATCGACCAGGGAATTACAGTCAACGGTAGCAAACCGGCTATGGAAATTGGTGGACCTGGCACCTTGCTGGTCCAGGCCGGAGGCAACATCCTGCTGGGCAACTCCGGCGGTATTAATTCGGTCGGTAACAGCTACAACAGCAGTTTCAACGGAGATGGAACTGAAACGGACAGCGACCTGATAGTGAGTGCCGGCGCTTACAGCAGTGCCTCCATGGCAAAGCAGGATGTAAAGGTTTTCTTTGACGCCATTCGTGTTGCCAGTGATCAGGTCTCACAGTTGAAGGCCGATGGAAAAACAGACGAGGCTGACAGACTAATGGCTGAAACCGAAAAATCCGTAAGAAAGTATTTTTACAAGTATGACAAGGATGACGCAAAGAATGCACTGGTTGGCAACCTGGACATGGTTGATTCGGCCATCAGCAGCCGTGCCGGGTCGATTTACGCCATGGCCGGCAGCAACATGAACGTCGGCAAGAGCGCCATCAGTAACGCACCGCTTAAAACATCCGGCATTACCACCCTCTATGGTGGCGAACTGTCAATCTATGCCGGCGGCAACATCGAAGTGAACGAATCGCGTCTGATGACCTACTTGGGAGGAGATATAACCATCTGGAGTGACCAGGGCGACATCAACGCAGGTCGCGGTTCCAAAACACTGGTCAGCGCCCCGACACCTGTTTACAACTACGACCCTTCCAATCCGGATGTTCTAACATCGATCAGTTTTACTCCGCCGTCAGCAGGCAGCGGTATACGTGCCCTGACTTTCGATGCTGATGGTTCCGGTCCTCTTGCCGCACCGGACGCCGGAAATATTCATATCTACGCCAAGGGCGCTCTGGATGCCGGTGAAGCAGGTATTCAGGGAAACAAGCTGTTTCTGGTAGCAACCACATTTCCTAACAGCCAGAACATCGTTGCCGGGGCCGGTTCAGTCGGAGTTCCCTCCTCTAACCAGAACACTATCAGCATCGGGCCGATGACCGGCGCCACGGATATGACCAACGACAAGAAAATGATCGAGACGATCTCCGGCGGCGGTGCTGAAGCGGGCAAAAAAACGGTTCTGGCAGAGGCGGAAGATTTCCTGATGAAATATCTGGATGTGAAGGTTATTGATCTGACAGAAGGTTCACTCTGATAGATAAAAAAGTGTACGGGAACGAACCTCAGGGTTTGTAGGTAAACTGTCAGCGCAAAAAGGCCATCTTGAAAAGGGTGGCCTTTTTGCGTGACGGCTAAAATCCCTTGCAAGGTTCCTCGGCGGAAAATTAACCAAAAATTTATGTGACTGACCTGAAACTGTAACATCCGTAGGGTATAGTGCACTCCTTATAATTGTCGTGATGATTGAACAGTACTTCGAGGTTTCCAAAACCTCCGAGGTATTGGGAATAATGGGTATCATCTTGTTTGCAAGATCGAGTTTGAGGGCAAGTGTACAAGAAGGTTGAACAAATAGAGTCCGGAGGAATTTCATGATGGTTTGCGGGATGTTGAAAAAAGTGACAGGTGTTATCGGCGCGGTGCTGCTTCTTACTATGGTGACCGGCGTATTGCAGGCCGATGCCTGGTGGGACGAAAAGTGGCAGTATCGTAAAAAGATCGCTTTCGATGCCAGCGACAAGGGGGGCAATGTCAAGGAAAGCCTGACCGATTCGCCGGTGCTGGTGCGGCTGCACAGCGGAAATTTTGCTTTTGCCAACGCCAAGAAAGATGGCTCCGATATCCGCTTCATCAGCGCCGACGACAAGTTGCCGCTCAAGTTCCATATCGAGAAGTATGACCCCAAACTGGAAATCGCGCTGATCTGGGTCAAGGTTCCCAAGATTGCCGGAGGCGGCACACAGGACTCGATAGGGCTCTATTACGGCAATGACAGCGCCGCTGCCGGCCAGGAGCCGGGCGGCACCTACGATACCGCCCAGGTACTTTCATTCCACCTGAGCGAGGCTGAAGGTTCGCCCAAGGATTCCACATCCTATGGCAACCATGGCTCCACATTCAGCGGAACACTGGGAACTGCCGCAGTGCTGGGCAATGGCGCTTCATTCAAAGGAGGCGAGGACAAGATCGTCGTGCCGCGCTCGCCTTCGCTTAACTTTGCCAAAGGTTTCACCTTCTCGGCCTGGGTCAGGTTCGACCAGCCCCAGAAAGACGCCCGGTTACTATCCTGGCAGGAAGGCGCCCAGTCCCTGATTGTGGGTATCAACGGCGACAAGCCGTATGCGCAGGTGGCAGCCGGCGGAAAACCGGCGGTTACCGCAACGGCAACTGCGGCACTGTCTCCAAAAGCCTGGCATCATGTGGCGGTTTCAGCCGAGCCGGGCAAACGTCTGGTTGTGTATCTTGACGGCAGTGAAGCAGGCGCCGCGAACTTGCCCGGAGAACTGCCTGCTCCGGCCGCCGATCTGATGTTAGCTTCATCCTTTGTAGGTGATCTGGACGAAATCCAGCTTTCCAATGCAGCCCGTCCGGATTCCTGGTTCATGGCCGCCGTCGCCGGACAGGGGCAGGATGGAAAGCTGACTTCGTACATGCAGGAGGAGGGATCTGCCGGAGGTGGAGAAAGCCACACAATTCGTCTGATAAAGGTCACGGCCAAGAGTATCACCCTTGACGGCTGGGCGATCATCGCCCTCTGTACTTTCATGCTGATTCTGGCTGCCGTCGTGTTTGTCAACAAGTTCACCAATCTTCAGAAGATCAAGCGTGGCAATGCCGCCTTCCTGGAGAGTTTCAATCATCTCCATGACCCGCTGGCGCTGGATCAGGAGGATGGAAATTTTCAGCACTCAAGCCTGTTCCGCGTCTATCAGGCCGGCTACGACCGGATAGCGAACTGGGTCGAGAAACAGTCAGAAAAGGAACCGGCAAAGCAGGACGAGGTTGCCCTGAACAATTCAGCCATGAATATCTTCCGTGCCGCCCTGGATCGGGCCAATTCGGAAGAGCTTAAAAAGATGAACGCCTGGATGATCGTTCTGACCCTGAGCATATCGGGCGGTCCCTTCTGGGGATTGCTGGGAACTGTCTGGGGGGTTATGAATACCTTCGCCAGTCTGGCCGAAGCTGGCGAGGCCAACCTCTCCGCGATTGCGCCTGGCGTGGCCTCGGCCCTGGCCTGCACACTGTTCGGTCTTTTTGTAGCGATTCCGGCTCTGTTTGCTTACAGCTTCCTGATCATGCATATGAAAAATCTGAATGTTGAAACACGCCATTTCATTGAAGAGTATGCCTTGAGGGTCGAAGGCTTCCACGGGAAGGAGGAGGCATGAAAGCGCCATCGGATGACTTTGATGAGGTAACCGAAATAAACGTCGTCCCGATGCTGGATCTGGCCTGGAACCTGTTGGTGGTGTTCATGATCGTGGTTACCGCCTCGGTCCAGGGCATCAGCGTCAACCTGCCCAAGGCCAGCGCCGCGATCAGCAAGATCAAGCCGACCACCAAGGCGATCACGATCACGTCGGAAGGGACCATCTTTCTGGACAGTTTTCCGGTGTCAATGGGCGAGCTGGAGAGTCGACTGCGCCAGTACAAGGCGGCCGACTCCAACCTGCCGGTGCTGGTGCGGGGTGACGAGAAGATCTCCTACAAGAGTGTTATCGAAGTCCTTGACCTGCTTCAGAAACTGGAAATTACCCAGTTGGGGCTGGTAACACAGAAGCTGGTCAAATGAGCTCATTAAAGAATTTGAAAAAATACAGGTCAGCGGAACCGGAAGAGTGGGAACAGCGCGCCAGCGGTATTGTGCCGAAAAAAAAGGTGCCCGGTACTCAGGCTAACGTGCCGGCGAAGCCGAAACAAAAACTTCAAACCCCGTATCAGATCTTGATGGTACGGGGAACCGTAGGCTTGGTATTTCTGCTGATAATCGGTTTTGTGGTCAAGGTCTTCATGAGTGATGACGGCGGACATAAGAAGGCGGCTTACCAGGTTACGCTGATCAAACCGCCACCTCCCGAGGAGAAGGTGAAACCGCCCGAGCCGGAGCCGCAGAAGGAAACGCCCAAGGAATCCATACAGACACCGACGGAGATACCCCAGCCCCAGGCTCAGGACCAGCCTGCTGACGATGCACCTCCGGCGGGCGCGGATCTAGGTGTGGAAGGGGAGGGTGGTTCGGGATCGGATGGTTTCGGACTGGTAGGTAAAGGTAAAAATTATAAAGGGCGGGATATAACCCTTGATGGCGGAGGCAGCGGCGGCGGCATGAACCGGCTGGCGATGCTGACCAAGTACGGCTGGTATACGAACAAGATTCAGGAGGATATCAAAAAGCAACTTAAAAAGCGCATGGATAAGGAAGGTGGCGTGCCTAAGGGTAAGTATGAGATTACTCTTAAGATTCTGCTTGATCCCCAGGGAACAATAAAAAAATACCGGATTGTCACGTCGTCGGGCAACGACAAACTGGATGATGCCTTGAAGGCTTCGCTCCCCGGACTGAAAATCAGCCAGGCGCCGCCGGAAGGCATGCCGTCGCTGGTTACCTTGCGGATACTTTCTCAAGGTTAGATCTCGTAACACAAAACCAACCCCCCTTAATCCCCCCTTGTCAGGGGGGAAGCCTTTAAGCCTCCACTGATAAGGGGAAGTTTGAAGGGGTTGAAACCGACTTCAATTAACAGAAAACTATTTCAATATGGAGAGTTTATTTTATGAAGTTTAACACTAAGGTTATATGTGCCGTTCTGGCGCCCATGCTGCTGGCTGCTTCAGGTCAGGCCCTGGCTGAATCTTCACTGGATGGTGGACGGGATGCGCTGATCGAGCTATTGAGCGCAAAGGGAGTCATCAGCCAGGATGAAGGCGCAAAGTTGCGCGAAAAGGGTGCAAGTCCCGCGGGTGGCAGCTTTGAAGCGGTGCTTGAGCTTCTCCAGAGCAAGGGTACCATCAGCAAGGAAGAGGCCGATGGTCTGATCAAGCTGAATGTCGCCAAGCCAAAGAAGGACAAACCGGAGAAGGATTCGGAAGAAGCCGCCACAAAGGAAAAGATAGGAGAGACTACGGGCGAAGCCAATGTCAAACTGCCGGAAAAAGAGATCAGGCCGGTTCTGGAAGTACTCCGCGAACAGGGAGTTCTGGGCAACGACGAGGCTGAGCAGATCAGGGAAAGATTCGGAAAAAAATGGTCAACGTCGGATGGAGATGATTTCATCGCCATGGAAGACCAGGAAATCGAGTACAGTCGCAGTACACTGCCAAAAGAGGGTTTGCTGGCAAATATAGTGAAACTGCAGCATCAGGGCCTGATTAACGCTGAGGAGTCGGAGCGGATTCGAAAACGCTTCCTGCACAAGCTTGCTCTGGAGCGCGTAACCGATTCGATCGGCGAAAATGTCCAGCGGGATATGCGTACGGAGATCGCCGGCAAGATCATGCCGATACCGGAATGGACCCAGCGCATAAAGCTGAAAGGCGATCTGCGGTTGCGCTATCGGGCCGACCTTTTCGACCAGAATAACGGTCCCTTGTTCCGGGCAGATACAAATACATTGTCCTTCGGCAACTCCACGGTTGACCGCTATTATGCCCAGGTGCGCGCCAGGCTGGGGCTGACCGCCAAGGTCAATGACAAGTTGGAAGCAGGTATTACACTGGCGACAGGAAATACTACAAACCCGGTCTCAACCAACTCAACCTTGGGAGACACGTTGAACAAGAAAAATTTCCTGCTGGATCAGGCCTATCTGAAATGGTCACCGCTTCCCGGACTTACGGTTAGTGGCGGGCGTTTTGAAAACCCATGGTTCGGAACCGATCTGGTCTGGGACCAGGATATCAACTTTGATGGTCTGGCCATGAGCTGGAAACCGGAACTGGGCGGCGGCACGAGCCTGTTCTTCACGGCAGGCGCTTTCCCGATCGAGGAAATGGAGATGAAGAGTCATGA
The DNA here is from genome assembly GCA_964420435.1 of uncultured Geobacter sp. Lineage (GTDB taxonomy): Bacteria > Desulfobacterota > Desulfuromonadia > Geobacterales > Pseudopelobacteraceae > JACRCG01. The sequence continues at coordinate 76,249 of CAYQTC010000011.1, read as the reverse complement.
TAAATGGCTGTTCGGCGGACAGGTTGGTGTCAATTACAAATATCAGGACAAACTGACAGCCACGCTGGCGGCCGCCTATTACCATTTTGACAACATTACCGGAAAATCGATTGAAAGGCTGAAGGGAGACACCGATTGGAGCAGGCCGAAGTTCCAGCAGAAGGGCAATACGGTCTTCTACCTCGATCCAAACGACAATCCATCGTTTACGGGTGGCGGTACAAGTTATCTGGGTTATGCAGCCGAATTCAATGAGTTGAACATCAGCACAAAAATTGATTACGCCATCTGTGAAAACCACCATGTGACTCTGATCGGGGATTATGTCAATAACATCGGTTATAACAGGGCCGATGTGGATGCACGTGTTGGTCAAGCAATTGTGAAAGAGACCGAGGGATTCCAGGTCGGCCTTTCTGTCGGCACACCGGATGTCCGTGCTGCCTGGGATTGGAAAGTAATGCTTAACTACAAGTATCTGGAGGCGGATGCGGTTGTGGATGGTTTCACCGAATCGGATTTTCATCTGGGCGGCACCAATGCCAAGGGGTGGATCACCGGTGTTGATCTGGGATTGGCCAGGAATGTCTGGTTGAATACCCGTTGGTTTACTGCCGACTCAATCAGTGGCACTCCGTTGGCGATTGATGTATTCCAGCTGAACTTCAATGCAAAGTTTTAGGCTGACGGTAAGCATTTTATGGCCGCGTTCCTGAAAACTATCATAATTCTGCTGATCACTTGTTCCGTAGCCTGCGCCGTTGATTCACCCGCTGGTACCGCTGCGCTGGTCAACGGTGCGGTCATAACGACAGCGGAATTTCGTGGTGAACTGGCAAGATCTCTTCGACGGAGCAAAAAAAACGAACAGGACCTGGACCCGGCAACATTGGCGCTCACAAAAAATGAGGCGTTGGAAACCCTCATCGGCCGTGAACTTCTGTATCAGGAAAGCCAGCGGATAGGGGTGAAGATTCAGGATGCGGAAGTTGAAGCTGAAATTTCCAAGCTGCGGAAACAGTTTCCCAGTGAAGCTGATTTCAACGCTTCACTCGGAAAACTGGATCTGTCCAGGGAATCCATCAAGTCACAGGTCAAGCGTGGGATGGCGATCCAGACCCTGATCGACTCCAGGTTCAGTGCCAAAACAGCTGTTAATGAGAGCGAGGCAAAAAGCTATTACGGCGCCCATCAGGACGACTACATTCAGCCTGCACAGGTCCGTTTGAGCCATATCCTGGTAAAGTCCGGCACGCTGGTTAACGAATCGGGCAATACACCTGCGCGCACAAAGATTGAAAACCTCCATCGACGGATTTCAGACGGGGAGGATTTTGCCCTGCTTGCCAGGGAAAGTGACGACGGCAAGAGCAGCGCGATTGGTGGCGATCTGGGGTATTTTACACCGGGCCAATTGGGAAAGAGTATGGAGGCAGCGGCTTTTTCCCTCGAAACTGGTCAGATCAGCCCGATTGTCGAAGATCGCTTCGGGTACCATATTCTCAAGGTAACCGAACGCTGTCCCAAGAGGATTCTCCCCTTCGAGGAGGTCAGGGACAAAATAAGCAAAAAACTTCAGCGGGAACGCATATCCGGTGAGGTGACACTGTATCTGAAGCGGTTGCGCGGAGCCGCCAGAGTTGAGATTCATCTGGCAGGTGATTGAATAATTATAAATTTGAAAGGAAAACGACATGAAATTGGACGAAATTAAAGAGATCGCAAAACAGCACAACATCAAGGCGGGTAAAATCAAGAAGTCCGAACTGGTCAGGGCCATTCAGCAGGCGGAAAACAATGATGTCTGTTTTGAAACCGGCAGGGCTGACAATTGCGGGCAGGACGACTGTCTGTGGCGTAATGATTGCGCTTAAAATATCTGTGTTTATAGCTTGAGTCTTTCGTTACAGCTTGTACTCAAGCTCTGAAGTATAATTGTATGCTTTTGAATTTACATGATTGTAACAATGAAAATGAACTGAAACTGCTATAATCATACAAATTTTTAAGAATACCTTGCTTTATAAAGGAAACCCCATGTACACCAAATATAGTGCCAAGCAGGTTAAGGCTGCGGTTACAGCGCTGAAAAACCATAAGGAAAAGCCATTCGTCAGACATGAATGGGAAGAACTGGTTTTGCGTTTAAGTCATGACAATGACCCACAGTTACGCGAGAAAATGTACCGCGAGATGGATGATATTATGAAAATAGATCCCGGGTTTAATATCTTTGGTAGGTATTAATTTGTATTTGTAACGATTTTATTTTCATAACGGCACACCATTGAAATATTGACTGGTATATAGTTCCGGTCATGACATTTTGCAATCAATACAATACTGCATTCCTTAAAGTTCTGATTGGTTGCGTGTTGGCAGCCTGGCCTTCCGCAGTCGCCGCCGAACGAATTCCTCCCCCAATACCACACGCTGTATCAGACCGCTTGTCCAATGGTTTTACGCAGGCCGTCATTGTTCTTTTTGATGACGGTGATGTGGAAACCGAAGCGGCCAGCCTGCGGCAGCGTGATCGAAAAAATCACGACGATGAAAACATACTGGCCCTCCGCCGCACTCGCTACCGTTCGATCAAGCAATCAGCAATGGCAGGTTTTTTTTTCGCTGAAATAGAAGAGCTCCGGGACTACGACCATCTCCCGATGTCATTAATCCGTGTCAAGAGCCTTTCCGCTCTTGATCGTCTCTTGGCTGCCCCGCAAGTTCAGGCTGTCTACGAAGATCTCCCGATTTATCCACACCTCTCTTACAGCCTCCCCTTTATCGGTCAGCCAGCGGTCGCGGGAGCCGGAATGTCGGGAAGCGGCACTACTGTTGCCGTTCTCGACACCGGCATCAATTACACTCTTTCCGCTTTCGGCTCATGTACCGCTCCGGGAATTCCTTCCGGATGCCGGGTTGCCGCATCGATTGATGCAACCGGCAACAACGTCACGCTCAATACCGACCCCGCAGGACATGGCACTAATGTCGCCGGTGTCGTGGCCGGTGTTGCTCCCGGTGCGAAGATTGCCGCTGTAAAAGTCTTTCACAACAATTCGTCATCAACAAGCTGGGTAATTGCCGGCATCAACTGGGCCATAGCAAACAGGAATTCCTACAGCATCGGCGCGCTTAACATGAGTCTGGGGGATGGCTCCAACAACACCTCACCCTGCAACAAAAGCGCATTCAACCCTTTCGTAACCCCCATCAACAACCTTCGGTCCGCCGGAATCATGCCGGTGGCATCATCCGGCAACAACGCTTTTACCGCCGGGATCGCAAATCCGGCCTGCACTCCGGGAGTCGTCTCTGTGGGGGCGGTCTACGATGCCAACTGGGGCGGGCCGCATACCTGGAGTTCGGGCTGCACCGACAGTACCACCGGAGCGGACAAGGTTCCCTGTTTCTCCAACAGCGCCTCCTTCCTGACCATGCTTGCGCCGGGCGCCTTCGTTACGGCAGCGGGTATCCAGATGGCCGGAACATCCCAGGCATCGCCCCATGTGGCCGGGGCTGTTGCTGTGCTGCGCGCTGCCTATCCGGGAGATACTCTTGACCAGATCGTTGCCCGCCTCACTTCCAGCGGAGTTTCCATCACCGACAGCCGCAACGGTGTCAGCAAACCGCGCCTCAACCTGTCGGCGGCCATTGCCCCGCCGGGCAACAACATGTTTGCAAGCCGCACGGTCCTGAACGGCGACACGGGCTACATCACGGCTAACAACCTGAATGCCGCCAAAGAGTCGGGCGAACCGAATCACGCCGGCAATTCCGGTGGCAAGTCGGTCTGGTGGAGTTGGACGCCGTCTGTTTCCGGGGTAGCTTCATTCGACACCCATGGCAGTAAATTCAACACGCTACTTGCCGTCTATAACGGTGACACACTTGCCAACCTTAGCCAGATTGCCGCCAATGACAACGACGGAAGCTCAGGCAACGCCAGTGGCATCAGCTTTACGGCGCTGGCCGGAAACGAGTACCTCATTGCGGTTGACGGCTTCAACGGGGCCTCAGGAGGAATCTCGCTCAATTGGACTCTGCAGCAGCAGGCTGATCTGGGAGTTGTCATGTCCCAGAGCCCCGCTTCTCCTTTTGCGGGGGACAACGTCACCTATACGATAAATGTCACCAATTACGGCCCCTCTTCAGCAGCCGGGATTGTGGTGACTGACCCCCTGCCTGCCGGTGGTAGTTTTGCTTCGGCCTCTTCAGGCTGCATTCTGTCAGGTGGAACTGTCACCTGTGATATCGGCACACTGGCCAACAACTCTTCCGCCACCATCCAGATAGTTGTAAACACACTCTCTGAAGGTGATCTGACCAACACGGCACAAGTCAGTTCGACAACATATGACTCTCAATCATCCAATAACTCCGCTACCTCGACCATAACCGTAAGCCAGATAGCCGCCGTACCGGCCCTTTCGCCATGGGGCATTCTGGCTGCTGTCATATTCCTGTCCGGAATTGCGGGGTTATCGAATGACAAACGCATTGCCATAGGCTTTATACGCCGATGAGCAAGTGTACAGACAGGTTTTTCTGATTTTCTTTGCAGGTTTTCGGCAGCCTCCCCATGCTTTTAAAATGTTACGTAATATTTTCCATATCTGAACGTATCCGACATATTGATTTGTTATAATCAGCCTGTGACGTGGTAGTGGAGTACTTTAATATCCCTATCCGTAATTCCATATTTAAGGAGTTTGATAATGCAGAACCTGGTCAACAGTTTGCACAACCTTTCCCATTCAGCTATCAACGATTTGCAGAGCGCTTTCCAGGAATGTAAATATTCATCAGCCGGGGGATTGATACTTTCCGCCATGGTGAAAATCAGGGATATCCACAATTTGATGCCGATGGGCGATACGTCCTGTTCCGACATCGATCCGGAAGAATATTGCAGCGCAGTCTGATTTCGCGGTTCCGCATACAACCGGAAAACCCGGTGTCCGGGGTTTTTTAAGTTCGGTGACAACTGGATAATAATAAATTAATTCACATGGGTACTTTGCTGACCATAACCGGTACCAGAAAGCCCGCTACGAATGTGCATCGTGGCGGGCTTTTTGGTATTCACATCCAGCACAATTGGATAATTAAAGCACCCAGGATCACCGGCCGGTTAATCCGGGCTGAAATGGACAACATTTTCATACTGATCTCGAAAGAACGATATAACAAATTTAAGAAATAAAAAACTTCAGGAGGATAGAAAATGAGCCGTACAAGAATATCAATCTATAAAAATCTGTTGTTCGCAGCACTTTTTGCGGCAACCCTGATCGCCGGCTTGGGGAACGCGCACGCGGCTTTGTCGTTTGTCGATTCACACAATTTTTCCGGAAGCGGAACGGATGGCGGCCGGGATTACTTTAAGTTAAGTGGAAGTGGAAGCCCTTTCGTGTTCACCTACAATCATAACGTGACCTTTATCCACCCAGCCGCTTCGATAACATATGCCCAGGTGGTTTTGTCGCACAACGGCAATTCAAACAATTCCGGTGAAGTCTGGATCCTGGAGGGGGTTAACAAGACCAGAATTGGAAATTTGGACAGATCAACTATGGGGAATAGTTGGGTGGAGCAGGCTTTTGTTATTCCCGCTCCGCTTTACTCAACAATAAGCGGTGGTTCCTGGTCACTGCAGCTGGTTCTCAATGAAAATACTTCGGGCACCGACGAATTGAAGATTGATCAGAGTGTTTTGTCGGGAACATACATACCAACACCGATCCCGGCGGCCGCTTGGTTGCTTGGTTCCGGCCTGCTGGGACTGGTGGTGATCAGGAAAAAGCAGAAATAATTCCGGTTTCAAATCGAAGATGCAATCAAGGAGGCGAGGATTGAGGTGACGAAGGCATACAAACAGTATGTTGAGGAACCGAAGACGAGCCGACGTAGAGGGCGCTTTGATTTGGAATCGGAATAAAAGGATTTCAGCGCAGAGTCAATCCCCGCCAACCAATTTCATGGCCATCGCGCCACAGGGGCTGACGACTTTCTGCTGAAAATGCCCTGACCGGGGTTTCGACTCCGGTCAGGGTCATTAGTTCTGTCGCTTGACCCATGCGGGGGTCTCCGCGCAAAGGGAGGGCTTGAACATGTGTTCATGAGCCCATGACTTGACAACACAAGTATTGAAAGGAGAGAAAATTATGAACACGAAATCGCTGGTGTTTTCTTTGGCCCTGTCTCTTGGCGTGGGTGGAGCGGCAGCTGTTCAGGCGGGTGGTGCTTCCCCGTTATTGCCTGCGGCAAACGTTAAATCGGTTGAATTCATCGGCATGGACGCACCGTCAAGCTCCGCTGAAAAGGCCGACATCTATACCAGGGCAAAGGTAAAGTACACCTACATGAATGGCACAACCCGGATTTACGATCTCAAATACCACCAGCTGATGGCAACCACCCAGACAATCAACGGTAAGGTGGTGGGCGGCTTATACAATGTTAATAACGTTCCTATCACGGATCTGGACGGTCAGATGGCCTCCGATGCCCCGGATGGAACATCCCTGATCGACATTCCGGGTATGCTTGCCGCCAACCCTTCCAGTAAGCGTCCACTGGCAATGGTGACCCAGTATGAATACAAGGAATTGCCACCCAACGACGGAGTCAGCAGCGGCGGCTTTTGGAGCAAGCTTCCGGTACCCATGAGCCTGGCCGCGCTGGACCAGGACAAGAAGAGCGGAGCGCTGGAAGTCGTTGACTACAACACCATCAGTTTCAGTGATGTGCATGGCGGCTGGATCCATTGTGGTTCCACCATGTCCGGCTGGAATACCCACCTCGGTTCCGAGGAATACGAGCCGGATGCCAAAACCCGCGAAGGGCTGCCCAAAGCCAGCGGCTCCGATGATGCCACCGATATTGCCAGCTTCAGCAAGTACTACTTCGGCAATCCCGTTACGGCCAATCCCTATCACTATGGCCTGGTGCCCGAGGTTACGGTGGGCAAGCATGGAGGTGCAACGGTAGTCAAACATTATGCGCCCGGCCGCTTTGCCCGTGAAATGCAAGAGATGGCTTCCGACAACCGCACCGCTATCGGCGGTGATGACGGCAAAAACACCGGACTGTTCATGTTTGTTGCAGACAACAAGGACGACCTCTCCGCCGGCACCAACTACGCCGCAAAGGTCACCCAGACAAGTGCCGAAAATGGCGGAACCTACAGCCTGCAGTGGATCAGACTCGGTCATGCCACTAACGGTGAGATCAAGGCATTGGTGGATGGCGGCATCAAATTCAGTCACATTTTCGATGTATCCAACACCGACCCGGGCGATCCGACCTTCACGAAGGTGGTCACCTACACCGGCACCGAGTGGCTGCGCCTGAAGCCGGGCATGGAAAAGGCAGCCGCTTTCCTGGAATCCCGCCGCTACGCAGCCCTGCGCGGCGCCACTACCGAGTTTTCCAAGATGGAATACATCGCCTTTAACAAGCAGGATAAAAAGTTCTACCTTACCATATCGAGGGTGGAAGCCGGCATGGCTGACACCACCGGGGACATCCATGTGGCCCGTAATGATGGCGGCATCATCCTGGAAATGAGCACTGCCGCAGGCCAGAAGGACACCAATGGCAACCCGATCAACAGTCAATTCGTGGGAACCGGTCTGGCGTCAATTCCGGAACTGGTGGGTGGCTGGAACGGTGGTGTCAAAGACGCCGAAGGCAATCAGTGCCAGCAAGGCAAGCTGTGCGGGCCTGATAACCTGCGCTATGTCGATTCGATTCGTACACTTTTTATCGGTGAAGATACCAGCCGCCGCAACAACAACTACGTCTGGGCCTTCAATGTCGATACCCGTCAGCTCTCCCGCATCCTCTCCGTGCCGATGGGCGCAGAAGCCACCGGATTGACGATAGCGCCAGACTACAACGGGTTCGCCTATATCATGAGCAATTTTCAGCATCCTGGTGAAGGCAACATCGGCAGCTACCTGGGCGCAGACAAGTCCGAAGTGCTGGGAGCAATAAACACTAAGTGGAACAACAAAAAGAAGGCCGCCATCGGATACATCGGCACAGAACAGGGCGCCCTGCCCGCGATGCAATAAGGCCTGGTATAAGGCCTGGGCCTGGGCCACAGCTCGGTTCAGGTTTGGCCGGATTGACAGTGACTAAAAAACAGCGGAAGTAATCAACGTTTCAGCGCAGAGTCAATGATCGCCAACCAATTTCTGCTGAAAATGCCCTGACCGGGGTTTCGACTCCGGTCAGAGTCATTAGTTTCTGTCGGTTATTGTAGTTTTCATAAATCGAAAAAGACACACAACGCCAACAAGATAAAGGAGATTTGTTATGGAAAACAATCCTGTAGGCTGGTTTGAAATTTATGTGCAGGACATGGAGCGGGCAAAAAAGTTTTACGAATCCGTTTTTCAAGTCAGGCTGTTACAAATGAGCATTCCGGGAATGGAGATGTGGAGTTTTCCCATGTTCATGGATCGAATAGGAGCCAGCGGCGCTCTGGTGAAGATAGAAGATGTTCCATCCAGCGGCAACAGCACGCTGGTTTACTTCAGTTGCACCGATTGTGCTGTCGAGGCGGAGCGCGCCTCTGCGTCCGGGGGGCGTGTCGAGAGTGAAAAGTTTTCCATTGGTGAATACGGCTTCACATCCCTTGTAGTTGACACCGAGGGGAATATGTTCGGTTTGCATTCAAAGCATTAGCACGTGACGTAACGGATTGAACTGTAGGTATATTTATGCTGTTAGAAAATTACTGCCTGCATATCCGTATAAGTCATTGACGCTCTCATTCCGTCTCCAGCCGTAATCGGATTTTTCTTCATGGAATAAGGTTTGTTTCCAGCTTAATTCAGACCGTATCATATGCAACGGTGTGACTTTGCTGGCCACAACTTCAAACTCGGGATCTCCAGGGCGATAGCATTTGCAGCCTACTGACTCAAGTGGTACATTCTGGGTCTTTAGCTTCATTTACGTAACCTCTGTCATTATTGGAATCAGATTCATTATTGGAGCATTAATAAAATACCCATCAAACGCTTAATCCAGATCCTCCATCCAGCCATTGTCTCGCGGTTCATCTCCAGTAAGATAATCATCCATCCAGCATTCGCCCTGTGAAGAACCGGAAGACATATCTCCGAACATCTCCTGGGTGTTCTGTAATGCCTGGGTGCTATGAGACTCACATTGCATGTAATCGCTGCTCATTTACAATCTCCTGTCGGAAAAGTGCCCGATTCCTATGCAGTATGTCCCATGCCGGAGTCGTAATTGTTGCTGGTAAAACACTTCATAGCCTGACGCATCATATCCGATATGTTTAACTTATGGTGCGACGCTAATTTTTTAAGTATCAGCCGTTCATTTTCGCTTACTCTCATCGATATGATGCTGCTGCGTGGTGATATTTGGGTTTTAGCCATGATGCATCTCCAAAGTTTTTTGTAAAAAGAGTTCCACGAATCTGCCCGAAAACCAACGTCAGGCTATCGGTTCGATTGGTTCCCTTCATAGGGTGTCGCTACTATAGCAGGATATTATTGAAGCGATGTTGAGAAGAGGTAAATGTTTGGTTACATATCCAGCAGTGCAGCTATGACAAGATCGTGTTACCCAAAATTTACATTTCTGCCATAGAACCGGCATTTGGTTCTGCTAGAATTGCTGTAATTCTGAAGCCAGAGTATGGAGCTTGAATGAGAGAGTTTTGTTAGAGACAAATATTATGAATAAAGGCTATCAATGCCTACGCTGAGGCAGCAGAAAAACGGAGAACATGCTTGCGATTCTCGACGAATGCGTGCTGATAATGGCGGATAGTCATGCTCCGTCCTGGCTCCGTTTTGCACTGTTCTGCACCCTGTTTCTGCTGACGGTACTCTGGCTGGAACCGCATCTGGCGCCGCTCTGCCGCCTCACCGCTGCCCAGGTCGGCACACTGCTAGGCCTAGCCGAACTCACACCTCTCGTACAGGGCGATTTGATCACCATCCCCGGTTTTACCGTCAGGATCGTCACCGAATGTACGCCACTTTATGCCTGCCTGCTGTACGGAGCATTCGTGCTGGCGCAGCCAGCCTCGTGGGGGCGCACCCTGGCAGGCCTGCTGCTGGGTGTCATCATCATCAGCGCAACCAATCTGCTGCGGATCTCATTGATTACAGCAATCGGTCCACTTGTCTCCAGCCTGGTATTTGATATCCTCCATGTCTACCTTGGGCAGGTCGCCATGTTGGTGTTGGTGCTGGCTGCCGCGCTGGGCTGGATGCGTTGGAGTGTCGGCGGCCCTTCTTCGCTTCCATTTCTGCTATGGGTCGGATTTATTTCAACGATTCTTTTTGTCCCATGGGTTTTAATAAACCGATCTTATGTGGCATTGATCGATTACCTGGTCGCGTCTTTCTTCTCTCTGTTGTACCCCGGCCACCAGTTGCTGACGCCCCGTCCCTTCGTTATCTACAATCACACTTTCGCGGTCCCGCTGTTTTTGGCCCTGGTCATCGCCAAAGGGAGCGACTGGACCTGGCGAAGGCTTGCTGCTGTGGCCGGAGGGGTGGGGCTAATTGCCGGTTGTCACACCCTGTTCCGGATCAGCCATGTCGTCTGGACCGCCCTGGATGTTCCGGAAATAATGCTGTTCCATCAGGGAATCTATCTGTTGGGTCAGTTTATGCTGCCGTTTCTGCTCTGGCTCTGGTTGGATAAAAAAGCGGGGATGTAACATGTATTGAGTGATTGCAGGTGATGTTAGTGACTTTTCGATTTGAAAACAATTTATTTGTGTGACACCTCCTTAACCGGTTTGGGCCGCCATTCGCGTGACATTTTCTGCCCTTCCGCCATCTGGGCCGGCGTCATCTTGAGTGAGAGGTTGTCACGGGCCGCCCTGGCCGCCTCGATACCTCCGGCGGCAGCCAGGTTATACCAGAGATATCCCAGCACAAAATCCTGGTGGATTCCAAGCCCTTTCTCATAAAACCTGCCAAGTCGATAGCGGGCCTCATGGTGTTCCTGCTCCGCCGCAAGTTGGTACCAGTGAAAAGCCGCAACCGGATCACTGTTTACCCACTCGCCCTTTTCGTAAAGCTCGCCCAGGCTGAACTGAGCGTCTGCGTCTCCAGCTTTGGCCGCCAGCTGATAGAGCCTCCTGCTTTCATCGATTGATTTGAGCACGCCTTCACCCCGGCGGTACATCACGCTGAGGTTGTAATAGGCCGCGGCAAAGCCCCGTTTACCGGCCTGACGATACCAGTGCAGCGCTTCCTTGTAATCCTGCGGCACTCCTTCGCCCCGATGATACATGACTCCCAGGCTGTATTGGGCTTCAACAATTCCCTTGTCCGCTGCCAACCGAAACCAATGGGCGGCTTCGCCGGAATCCGGCTCATCGACCTCACCATGTTGATACATTATGCCAAGATTGAATTGTGCCAGAGCCTGACCACGCTCCGCCGCCTTGCGATACCACCTGACCGCTTCAGCGGCATTCCGTGTAACACCAAGACCCTTGTCGAACATCACGCCCAGGTTGTATTGGGCATCAATGTTTCCGGATTCGGCCAGAGGTTTGATTTCCTTCAGGGCGGCCCCATAATCCTTCTTCTCGAAATAACGGGTGGCACTGGCCATGTCGGCTGCTGCGAACGAAGGGATTCCGGCAAGAAATATGCTGCAAATAAGAATACAGGTGCTGGCAGTCATACGCCCCCCAAATATATATTTGTAAAAGGAGTTTGGAAGCAAATTACGAATATAAAATGAAAACTGAATACAAATTGTGAGTGGTTGTTTTGAACTATACAAGGCGAACCCGTGACGTCAATAAAAAAACTGCACCACAGTTGCAACAAATCTTTTCCAAAAAGTTATCGCTCCGCCTCAAGATTGTAACAAACATATGCTAGTCTCCTGAATCTGAATTCATCTGGTTATTTACAACCCATTCAGCCGAAAGGTGACTGATTATGAAAATACTGGTAACCGGTGGTGCCGGGTATATCGGCAGCCATGTTGTGAAGGCCCTTGGAAAGATCGGTCATGAAATCGTAGTGTACGACAATCTCTCCACCGGGCATTCCTGGTCGGTACTGTACGGCAGACTGGTCGTCGGCGATCTGGATGACAAATCTCTGCTGAATCAGGTCATGGACGGATTCAAACCGGATGCGGTAATTCATTTTGCCGCGTCCATTCAGGTTGAGGAATCGGTCCGTGAGCCGTTGTACTATTATCGTAACAATGTCTCTGCAACCATGAATCTTCTGGAAAGCATGGTCAAACATGGTGTCCGCAATCTGGTCTATTCATCAACCGCCGCGGTCTACGGCAATCCGGCTGTGATTCCGGTGGATGAAACCGCACCGCTCAGCCCGATCAATCCCTATGGCACTTCCAAGGTCATGGGCGAAGCCATCATGCGCGATCTGGCAGCGGCTGCTGACTTCCGCTTCATGGCACTGCGCTATTTTAATGTGGCCGGTGCCGACCCTGACGGGCAGTTGGGCCAGGCATACAGAAAACCCACCCATCTCATCACCAGAGCGCTAAAAACCGCACATGGCGAATTTCCTCTCCTCTCCATCTATGGCACCGATTATCCTACCAATGACGGTACCTGCATTCGGGATTACATTCATGTTTCGGATCTGGCCAGTGCTCATGTCTGTGCCCTGGATCTTCTTTTGGAAACCGGCGTTTCGGATGTGTTTAACTGCGGTTACGGTCACGGTTATTCAGTGCGGCAGGTGGTTGATACCACCCGCAGCGTTACCGGATGGGATTTCCCTGTTCAGGAATGTGATCGACGTCCGGGCGATCCGGCCGCCCTTGTTTCGGACAGTTCCTGGCTGAGAAGTAATACAAACTGGAAACCCCGCTTTGACAATCTTGAATTCATCATCAGGACGGCCTGGGAGTGGGAAATGCAACTCAAGCAAAGGTTGGAGGCCTGACGGTATGTGTGGAATTTTCGGGTATATCGGACAACAGCAGGCGTCGCCTATCATTCTCGACGGGTTGCAGAAGCTGGAGTACCGCGGCTATGATTCCGCCGGAATATGCGCCATTGACAGAAATGAGGCTCAAATCAGACGAAGCAAGGGCAAACTGGTCAATCTTGCACGGTTGCTGGCCGCCGTGCCGGTGCAGGGAAACGTTGCCATAGGCCATACCCGCTGGGCTACCCATGGCAAACCGACTGAGGCCAATGCTCATCCGCACAAGGCCGGGCCGGTGGTGCTGGTGCACAATGGTATCATTGAGAATTACCTGACCCTCAAAAAAGATCTGCATTGCAATAATCACAGTTTCAAGAGCGAAACCGACACGGAGGTGATTGCTCACCTGATTGAACACGAAATGGTCAGGGGCAGCAATTTTGAGGAGGCGGTACGGGCGGCGCTGCAGGAATTGAAGGGCACTTATGCCATGTGTTTGGTCTCCCTGACGGAACCGGGGATGATGATCGCGGCCAAACATGGCTCACCATTGGTGGTCGGACTTGGAGACGGGGAATTTTTCGTCGCATCGGACATACCGCCGATTCTGGCACACACCCGCGAGATGGTCTTTCTGGAAGATGACGAGATGGTCGTTTTCAAGGACGGCAAGGCCAGCTTTTCCACGCTGGATGGAGAGCCTCTGAACAAGGTGGCGCGCCACATCGACTGGTCTCCGCTGATGGCCGAAAAGGACGGTTATCGTCACTTCATGCTCAAGGAAATTTTTGAACAGCCGCGGGCGGTGCAGGACACCCTGGCGGGAAGGCTGCTGGAGGATGAAGGTGACGTTTGCCTGGAACACCTTGGCCTCAGCGACAGCGAACTGGCCCAGGTGCAGAGGATCTGCATCGTAGCCTGCGGTACCTCATGGCATTCCGGGCTGGTGGGTAAATTCATTCTGGAAGAACATTGTCGTCTTCCGGTTGAAGTGGATATCGCCTCCGAATTCCGCTATCGCAACCCGGTGATCGGTCCCGAAACCCTGCTGATTGCCATTTCCCAATCCGGCGAGACAGCCGACACACTGGCTGCGGTGCGGGAGGCCAAACGCAGGGGAACGCGCACCATTGCCATCTGCAATGTAATCGACTCTTCGATTGCCCGCGAAACAAATGGGGTCATCTACACCCATGCCGGTCCGGAGATCGGCGTGGCCTCCACCAAGGCCTTCATCACCCAGCTGGTTGCACTCTACCTGTTCATGCTGCGGCTGGGCAGGGCCGGCGGCTCAATCACGCAGGAACGGACCATGCCGCACTTTGAAACACTTCTCCATCTGCCGGCCCTGATGGAACAGACTCTTCAGCTGGATGCCGAAGTCGAGAACATTGCCCGTCGATACCAGCATGCCAGAGATTTCCTGTATCTGGGGCGGGGCGTAAATTACCCGATTGCCCTGGAAGGTGCGCTTAAGCTGAAGGAAATCTCATACATCCACGCCGAAGGGTACCCGGCCGGTGAGATGAAACATGGCCCGATAGCCCTGATCGATGAAAACATGCCGGTGGTGGTCATGGCCCTGAAAGACCGGCATTATGCCAAAGTGGTTTCCAACATGGAGGAGGTCATCGCACGGGGCGGCCGCGTGATCGCCATCTGCACCGAAGGCGATACCGACGTGGCACAAAAGGCCGAATCAGTCTTATATCTGCCGGAATGCAGCGAATGGATCGCCCCGATCCTGCTCTCGATCCCGCTGCAACTGCTGGCCTACCATGTGTCGGTCCTCAAGGGGAACGACGTGGATCAACCGCGTAACCTGGCAAAATCGGTCACAGTGGAATAGGAGCTTTTTTATGACTCTAGAAAACAAAATTGCAACACGGAACGCCAGTATCGGGGTCATCGGCCTCGGGTATGTCGGCTTGCCGCTGGTGATTGCCTTCTGCAAGGCCGGTTTCAATGTGACCGGTTTCGACGTGGATGCGGAAAAAGTGAAAATGCTCCGGAATGGAGCCAGTTATATCCGTCATATCGACCTGGCCGAGCTTGATCAGGCGACTATGGAGCGGATTACCCCTACGACGGATTTTACACTGCTGGGCGATATGGACTGCATTATCGTCTGTGTGCCGACGCCGCTCAACAAATACCGCGAGCCGGACATGTCCTATGTCTTCAAGACAAGTTCTGCCATTGCGGACTACCTGCGTGAGGATCAGCTTATTGTACTGGAGTCCACAACCTATCCGGGAACCACCGATGGGGAGATGCGGGAGATTCTGGAACGAAGCGGCCTGAAGGCGGGGGAGGATTTTTTCCTGGCGTTTTCGCCGGAACGGGAAGACCCCAACAACAAGGAATTCTCCCTGAACATGGTCCCCAAAGTGGTCGGCGGTTATTCGCCCGCCTGCCTGCAGGTGGCCCGGAGCCTGTACGACACCATTATCGACCGGACCGTGCCGGTCTCATCCACCCGTGTGGCCGAAGCCTCCAAGCTGCTGGAAAACATCTACCGCTCGGTTAACATTGCTTTGGTTAACGAACTCAAGGTGCTCTTTGACCGGATGGAGATCGATGTCTGGGAGGTCATAGAGGCAGCCAAGACCAAACCCTTCGGTTTTCAGGCCTTCTACCCCGGACCGGGTCTGGGCGGTCACTGCATTCCCATCGATCCCTTCTATCTGACTTGGAAAGCCCGTGAATTCGAGTGTCACACCCGTTTTATCGAACTGGCAGGCGAAATCAATACCTCCATGCCCGATTACGTCGTGGGCAAGGTCATGCTGGCCCTGAACGACGCCGGCAAGCCGGTCAGAGGCGCCCGCATCCTGATTCTCGGCCTTGCCTACAAGGCCAATGTGGACGACGACCGCGAGTCACCAACCTACCGGCTGATGGAAAAGCTGGAAGAGCTGGGCGGTGCAGTCAGCTACAATGATCCCTATATACCGGTCATCCGCCCTTCGCGTGAACATGGAAAATACGCCGGTCAGCGCTCGTCGTCGGTCAGCAGTGATTTCGACCTGCTTCTGATCGCAACGGCCCATGATGAATATCGTGAACTTGATCTGCTCTCGTTCGGCATTCCGGTGGTGGATACGCGCAACCTGATCAGCGAGAATGGCGCACTCTGTTACAAGGCGTAGTCCGGCTTGAAAATGTTTTTATTCTTTCTGGTGGCTGCTTTTATAAGCATGACGCTGTTTGTAACATTTGCACCAGGCTTTCTCTTTACCGAGAATGTTCCACGAATAGCGGACGCCGTAGTGCTTTTTGTCGGCCCTGGCAACGAGGCAAGAATTGATGAAGCCAGGCATCTTATCAAGGAAGGTTATGCGAGTTATCTGCTGATTCCCTCCACGGGTGAGATGTTCAAGTCGAACCCTGCCGGAGGGCTCGTAAAGATAGCCGGCAGCCAGCCGCGTGGAGAACTATTCCGCCGGATCAGAATGGCGGCCAATTACAGGAAGTATTTCGAGAACACACACATCGAGGCCCTGGAAGCGAAACGGATGATGGATGAACTGGGTTTGCGTTCGGCCATGCTGGTCAGCTCCGGTTACCATATGCGGCGAATCAGGTTGATCGGCAACCGGGTGTTCAATGCTGACAGATACTCGATCAGATGTAACCCGGCCCGCTGGCAAAGGGCGTTTACTGCGGCCGACTGGCTGGATGGGGAGAAGTGCGGGATCATCGTCAGCGAATATGTGAAAATCGGGTGGTTTCTGGTGTACGGAGTGTTTAGTTGAATGAGTGAAACCACGATGGACAAAAACGCAAATCTGCTGGATTTCAGCGCAGATACCCACACGGTAAAGAAAAGCGCCGTTAATAGTATCCTGATGCAGCTCCTGATCAAGCTGAAGGGGCTCATCACGATGCCGGTGATGACCTATTTCCTTACTCCGGCCGAGTTCGGCGCCTTCAATATCATCCTGGTCACCGCGTCCATGCTGGTGCCGATATTTTCCATGAATCTGACCGACGGCCCGGCCATCCATTTTGTGCAGGAGAAATCACGCGAACGGATTGTGACCATGTACAACACGGTTACAAACAGCGTGCTGCTGTTCTCGCTCATTTTTCTGCCTGTTTTATGGTTGCTCATGTACCGGTTCGGTGGCGCGTACTACCGCTATCTGCCGTTGATGGTCGTGCTGCTCTATTCCAGCCTGTTTTATAAGCTGGTCACCTATGTGCTGGTTATTTTTCAGAAGACCTCCAAACTGGTAAGCAACTCCGTGTTGAAGGATGGGGTTGCGACCCTTATGACCATTGCGGTGGTCGCGGCCGGCTATTCATATTTCGGGATGATAGCCGTCCTGGTGGTGACCAATCTGGCGGCAGGGATGCTGGTGTACCGCTTCACCCGCAAGGATCTGGTTTACGCCTGCGTCATCGATCGACAGATATTGTGGAAGTTTTTGAAAATGGCGCTTCCCCTCCTGCCGGTCTTCTTTTTTTCATGGATTATCCAGTCTTCGGATTCCTACTTCCTGGCCTATTTCAAGGGGGAACAGGCGGTCGGCAAATATTCGATCATATACGGTCTGACCAGCGTTATTCTCTCGCTGACAATGGCTTTGAACTATTTCTGGTTTCCGGTTTCGGCCCGGCTCTGGGTGGAGAACCGGGAAAAGTATCGCACGGCCTTCATTGCCATGTTCGCCGGATTTGTGACGGTGCTGTTCGTGGCGGTGACTCTGTTCGAGTTAAATTCCCGCATAATCATGCAGCTGATGGTCAGGCGTCCGGAATACCATGACGCCTACATCATAACCGGGGTCATAGCCTTTGCCTTTGCCATGCAGGTACTGATTACGCTCCTGACGGCCCCGCTGTATTCCAACGGCAACACTAAGACTATCTTCACGGCCTATCTCTGCGGCGGACTCGTCAATACCATACTTAATTTCCTGCTGATTCCATCCACCGGAATTATTGGAGCTGCAGTCAGCACAGCTGTCTCCTATCTGGTGATTGTCCTGTTGATGGCCTGGATGAACTATCGCATGGCCGGTTTTGCATTTTTTGATCGCCGCCTTGTGCCGGTAACGCTGCTCTTTGTTGTCGTCTGGAGTGCTGTAGCCTGGTTGCGCGATTCACTGCAGCTATATCAGGTGCTGTTGTGGGATGCAGGCCTTTTGCTGGGAGTGGCTGTCCTGCTGTACAGGGTGGCGCTTAAGGAAGAAGAAAAAGCGTATCTTCACGGTATGTTTGTGGGCATGAAACTGAAACTGGGAGCTAAGGGATAATATGTCAAAGACCATCATAATCGGGGCCGGCCTGGCCGGTCTTAGCGCAGGCTACCACGCCCAGCTGAAAAACATGGAGTATGAACTGTATGAAGCCGACACCCGAGTGGGTGGCTGCTGCAAGACTGTCGAGCGGGATGGATTCCTCTTCGATTACTCCGGCCACCTGCTGCACCTGAAAGACCCCTATTTCCAGGGCCTGGTCAAGGAACTGCTGACGGACAACCTAAATGTTATCAACCGCAACGCGGTCATCTATTCCCACGGTACATTCACCCGCTACCCATTTCAGGCCAATCTGTTCGGGCTTCCGGCGCCGGTCGTCAAGGAGTGTCTGCTGGAATTTGTCAAGGCGTACTACGGCAATGAGGACCTGCCTACCCGTGAATATCGTACCTTTCGCGACTGGATCGTGGCCAAGCTCGGTGAGGGGATCGGCAGACATTTCATGTTTCCCTACAACGAAAAGCTCTGGACAGTGCCGACCGAGGAAATGACCTGTGAATGGATGAGCGAGTATGTACCGAAGCCGAATCTGGAGGACGTATTCAACGGCGCTTTGGAGGATCAGTCCAAGGGTTTCGGCTACAACGCCACATTCTGGTATCCGCAGCGGGGCGGTATTCAGGCTTTGTGTGACGCCTGGGCCGAACGCGTCCCCAATATCCATTTCAACGAAAGCGTTACAGCGATCGACATTGCAGCCAGGACGGTTCGTTTTGTCTCCGGCAGCAGCGCATCATACGAAAAACTTATCTTCAGCATGCCGCTCAATAAGCTGGTGGAAAGTTTGATTGGTTCAGTGCCGGAGGAAGTTAAGGCGGCCAGTCGGCAGTTGCGTCACAACTCAGTACTGATTGTTAATCTCGGCGTGCAGGGAGAAATGACAGACAAACACTGGATTTACCTGCCTGAAAAAAAATTTACCGCCTATCGGGTAGGATCATATTCAAATTTTTCGACTGATATGGCTCCGGCAGGCACCACATCCTATTACGTCGAAATCGGCTATCAGCAGGGGTGGAATGTGGATAAGGATGCGCTGGTAAGCAAGGCGGTTGAAGAGATGGTGGAGATCGGTCTGATCAGGAATCTTGACGATATCCTGGTCCAGGATGTGGTGGATCTGGAATGCGCCTATGTCATCTATGATCATAAACAGCGCGAAAGCCGGAAAGTCATCATGGATTATCTGCACCAGAATGGCATCGTCAGTATAGGTCGCTACGGCAACTGGGAGTATTCGGGGATGGAAGAGGCGATGATGCAGGGGAAAGAGGCGGTAACTGGGTAATGCGTATCCTGATTGTAGGTAACGATCCGAAAGAAATCGGCGGTGTTGCAAACTATACGAGACCCATGGCGACAAAATTTGCTGGAATGGGGCACGAGGTTTTTTACCTCTACTCCGGAGCCTTTGCCAGTAAATATGATCTACGCCTCAGGCCATATATAAGACTCAACAAGGACGGGTTCCCCTTTGAGTGTGCTGAAATTGTCAATTCGAGCTGCCTGCCGTTCAATTACGGGCATCCGGAGCGTGATATTTCAATGCCAGAAATGGAAGAAGTGGTAGGCGGTTATCTCGATCGTATCAAGCCCGATGTAGTGCATATTCATTCCCGGCTTGGGTTTCCGTTCTCCATCAATCGGCTGGCCAGTCAAAGGAGAATCTCCGTTTTTAATACGATTCATGTTTACGGCTACATCTGTCAGAAGAGGGTCATGATTGATCACTTGGGGGAGCCCTGCCGCGGTCCTTTCGATCTGATGAAGTGTTCCGCCTGCACCGGCAGTCTGAACATTGCAACCGAGTTGCGCCGAGCGAGGATCAGGAATCTGAAAGAGTATGTTAAAGCCAAAAGCGGCGGCATATACGGTCTGATGCAGCGAACGAAACGATCCTCAGGTATTGCCTGGACTCCAGGGGTTACTCCCGAGGATTCAAATGCGGCTGCTCGTTGCGAGGTTCCGGAACTGGCAGAGCAACTTCGCATAAGGCTTGATGCTGGCAGGGAGGCGTTGAACGATTACAGCGACCTGGTCATCTGTGTTTCCAGCGATGTGCGCCAGACTCTGATGAACTTCGGTATTGATGAAGCGAAGCTCCATGTTCAGCATATCGGTTCGACCATAGCGGAACGACAGACGAGATCGGAGAGACCTCTGAATGAGCCTGTCGTGATCGGCAATATCGGTGGCGTCAATTATTATAAGGGAACCCATGTTTTCCTGGATGCGATTGAGCGGCTTGAGCGGCGCGACTTCAAGGTGAAAATATTCGGTAAATACAATGAACAGTATGTTGCTGAATTGATGAAGGGGCGTGAAAACCTGCCGGTTGAGTTTACCGGGCGATACCATCCTGATGAATTACCGGAAATACTCAAACAGATTGACATTATGGTGCTTCCATCCATCTGCAACGATACGGCACCACAGACAATTTTCGAATCATTCAGCGGCGGGGTGCCGATTATTGCCTCAAATATCGGAGGGTTCCCGGATTTCGTGCGGCATGGAGAAAATGGCCGACTATTTCGTGCAGGTGATTCAGTGGATCTTGCCGGACAGATTTCAGTAGTTCTTGATGATCCGGGATTGATCATTGGTTACCGAAAAGCAATACCAGAACTCAAGTCGATTTCTCGCAATGCTGAGGAGCTGATTCAGTTGTATTTAAAGCATCACCAGCGGGTTGCTGAATAACAATTTTTGTATCTGCCAATAAAGAGGTCACATTGTCTCATTTCAGCCCATTTGTGAGAAACATTGCCATAGTCGTAACTCTTTTCATTTTGTATGAAGGATTCTGGTTATTGCCTGAAAAACTGGTGGTTCCATTCCCGGGCAGTCTCAGGATTTCAGACGTTTTCTTTATAGTTTTTCCAATAGTGGCAATCATTTTCTGTAAACAGATATTATTGATATTTCGTCAATACACCGAGGAAACCATGTTGGTCCTTGGCGCATGTGCACTGATGTTTTTAAGTCCACTCATGGCGAATATTTTTTTCGATCAGCCTTACGACAAGGGTCTATTGCTGGTTCGGCATAACCTTAATTACCTGGCATTTTTTGTATTTATCCTGTTATTACGGGACAAGGCCGGCCTTGATGGCTTGCTGAAAATGCTTGCCATACTAGTTGGACTTTATGTCGTTATATTGATTGTCACCAAGTATTTTCCTGACCTCGGATTGATCCATTATCGTGAAGGTTATTATTCAAAAGGGCCGGGTTCCTTCAGCCGTTTTGGAGAGTTCCGGCTGTTTTTTCCCTACGGAGATGTTCCGATATTCCTTTACTGTCTACTGCTTGCCAGATGGATTCACTCGCCACCTGATGAACCTCTAATAACCAAGGCCGGCATAGCACTGTTCCTGCTATTAATAATCTATGCGGTATATGCGAGCTATACAAGAATGCTGATGCTTTCACTTTCCTGTACGACCCTTTTTGCGCTTTTTACCAGCAATCGACCTGTGATGAAATATGTAACTATTGCTGCACTTGTTTTCTTTTTCTCCTTGGCTGTGATCCGGGCCGCGATTGATACTCAAGAAAGCAAGTTGGATAGAGTGATGTCGGAGGGTGGGAATTTGGGGTTGGAAAAGGGAAGGAAAATGCAGGCTGAAGTTTTCCTGCAGCAGTTCATGAGATCACCAATGACTGGGGTTGGAACATTGATTAATGTGAGTCTCAGGAACTCGTTTCTTGATAAAGATCTTTACTACACATACCGTAAGCATGGTTTTTTTAATACCGTTGACACCGGCTACCCGAAAATTGCTGCAGAATTTGGCCTCGCCGGGCTTGCATGGGTGCTTTGGTATTTTTCGTACATTTACAGAAGGAGCAGGCAGTCATTGTCCAAGGCAACAAAACAGGGTGGGGAATTGCTTGTGGCTTCAATAGCGAGAGGGCACCTGTATTTCCTGATGTATCTTGTGGTCTCCGGTGTGACTATTCCGCATTTTGTCTATGCTGACGGTGTAAATATTCTGGCACTGTCTCTAGCCATGCTGGCAGTTGCCCGCATGTCCATAGTTGCGAATAATGCGGGGCAGACTGCAATGGTAACCGCTTGATGTCAGCTCTGCAGATTGTTGTCATAATTGTCAACTACAACGGTATTGACGATACGGTCGAATGCCTGAAATCGCTGCGTACTTCGACCTTTCAGGATTTCACGGTGATAGTTGTCGACAATGCCTCCCGTGTAAATCCGCTTCCAGTACTTACGAGCAATTTTCCTGAGGTCTGCTGTATCAGAAGCGAGATTAATCTGGGCTTCACCGGCGGAAATAATCTGGGGCTTGTCAAAGCCTGCGAGATGGCCCCGAAGTACATTTTTTATCTGAATAACGATACTGTTGTCACTCCTGATACCTTGTCCACACTGGTCGAATACATGGTTCAGCATCCGGAAGCCGGGATAGTCGGCCCATTGACCTACTACTATGATGAACCGGATG
This sequence comes from uncultured Geobacter sp., assembly GCA_964420435.1. GTDB lineage: Bacteria > Desulfobacterota > Desulfuromonadia > Geobacterales > Pseudopelobacteraceae > JACRCG01. The sequence continues at coordinate 53,572 of CAYQTC010000011.1, read as the reverse complement.
TAGTCTGTTTTTGTGGCGGAATGATTGATCGCAATACCGGCCGGATTACTTTCATTGGCAAAGGGAGCAGGCTGCCTGAAACACTCGAAGATGCAATCCAATGCAGCTTTGTGGAGGGTGCGGCAATTATGATCAGAACTTCACTGGCACAAAAGGTTGGTGGTTTCAACGACGATTATTTCCTTACTTCCGAGGAGAGTGAACTCTGCATCAAGGTGGCGGACATGGGCTATAAACTGGTGGTATTGACGACCTGCTCAATCCGGCATAAGGTGTCGCGTTCAATGGGGGCTGGATCAGAGTTGATCAATTATTTTGTGTACCGGAACAGGCTAAAGTTCATACGGAATAATGCTTCACAGATTTCGGTGAGCAGCTTTATGCATATCGTCTCCAACTATCTACGGACGTTTGTATCGCTACTCATCAAAGAACAAAACATTCCGGCGGCACGTGGACTCATGCACGGCATCATCGATTTCCTGCGCGGCGTAACCGGACCTGGTCGTTACAAAGAAAAGCTACAACCCGCAAAACAAGGACTTCTGCCGTGAGGGTTGCATTCTTTTCAGGCTGTGTCGAATATTCTGTCTGCCTTGTCAATGCCCTGTTTAAAGAGTGCGAAGTTGATTTTTACTACAACGGGGAATATGTCAGGCAACGAGATGCGACGATATTAGAGCTTCTCGATCCGCGGATTAAGAGGATTGAAATAAACCAGTACCGGATTCGTGATCCCAAAAACTATCTGAGCCATCGCCGGCTTGCCCGGACGTTGCGTGAATACGATGTAGTCCATGTCCAACAGGGAAACATATGGCTGAGTATGAACCGCAACCTTTTCAAGGATGTTCCGATGGTCTGTACAGTCCACGATCCGACGCAGCATACCGGCTTGCGATTTGCCAACAGCACCTATCAGGATATGGCTCAACGCTGGATAGCCCGGCAGTCATCCTTCTGTGTTGTTCATGGTATGAAGATGAAGACTGATCTGGCTGTTAACTTCAAGATCCCTATTGATCAGATAGAGGTTATTCCCCATGGTGAATTTTCTTACTATAAAGCGTGGCGTTCAGAGAATGTTGCGCTGGCTAGTTCTCCAGTCGGAAAAAAACGACTGCTGTTTTTCGGGGAAGCCAGAAAAAACAAGGGACTCGAATATCTGATCAAAGCGGAGCCATTGATCGCAGAACAGTTCAAGGATTTCACAATCTGTGTTGCCGGCAAGTTCACCAAAGAGCCTGATAATGATTTTTCCTACCACGCCAATCTGATGGCTGACCCATCCAGATACGAAATTATCAACCGCTATATTGCAAATAACGAGGTTGCCGGGATTTTCGAACAGAGCGACGTCGTTGTGCTTCCTTACATCAGTGCTTCGCAGAGCGGTGTGTTGGCGCTTGCGATTGGTTTTGGAAAGCCGGTGGTTGCCACTGATACCGGTAGCATCGGCGAGGTGCTTGAACACGGCGTTACAGGGTTGCTTGTGCCCCCTGGTGATGAAAGTAAATTAGCAAAAGCACTTTTGGAGTTGTTGGAAAACGATGATGTGTGTTTTCGGTTTGGCAGAAAAGCTGCGGAGTTGGCACAGGGTAAATTGAACTGGGACACAATTGCCAAACAGAATATGGCTGTCTACGAAAAGGCTACTTTGCGCCGCCAACTGAGTTTGAAACCATGAGAGTTTTGATAAACACTCCAAGTTTGTCAAAAGAAGGCGGAGTTGCCCAGTACAACAATTCGCTAAAAGACTTTATGCATTCAAGCAGGGACTATTTCTTCATCGGCTCAAGGAGTGGTAGCGAATCCTGGTACGGTGCGATTGGCCGATTTATTGTCGATTATGTCCGCTTTGTAACAAAACTGATAAATGAAGAATATGACCTGGTTCACCTTAATCCATCCTTGGCGTCGAAGGCAATTATTCGCGATGGCATTTTTCTGATGATTGCAAAAGCATTCGGTAAAAAGGTTGTTGTCTTCAATCATGGATGGGATGAGCGCTTCGAGCTAAAGATTCGAAGGTGTTTCTCTTCATTATTCCGAATTGTCTATTCTCGTGCAGACGCATTCGTAGTCTTGTCATCAGTGTTTAAAAGCAAACTTATCGATATGGGCTTTTCACGGACCATCTATGTAGAGACAACAGCAGTGGATGAAGGATTGTTCGGTTTCGGGAGTGACGCTCTTGAAGCGCGGAACGGCAAGCCCGACAACAATAACTTTACGGTTCTTTTTTTGTCACGACTCGAAATAGGAAAAGGCGTCTATGAGTCTCTTGATGCCTTTCATAATTTAAAAAAACGGCATCCTGGCGCAACCATGGTATTTGCCGGTGATGGCACCGAACTTGCCAAGCTTCGAGAATATGCCTCGAACAACCAGATGACGGATGTAGTATTTACCGGATATGTAACCGGACAGGCTAAACTGGAAGCTTTTTCCTGTGCCGATGTTTACCTCTTTCCCTCATGGAGTGAGGGTATGCCGATATCTGTTCTCGAGGCAATGACCTTTGGCCTTCCCGTTGTGACTAGACCGGTTGGTGGTCTTCCTGATTTCTTTGAAGACGGTAAAATGGGTTTTATTACGGAGAGCCAAGATCCCAGTGTGATTGCTGATTTTCTGGAACAACTCATCGAAAACCCCAATATGCGCCGAAATATGGGCGTCTACAACCAGCGCTATGCCGAAGAGCATTTTCGCCCTGCTGTCATCGCTGGCAGGTTGGAAGATATCTACCGTGACGTTCTAGCTCGCGAAGGCCGATAATGCCATTTCTGTCAGGATGGGAAGATACGTAATGTGTGGCATTTTAGGGGCGATCAACCTTGGTTTTGATGAGTCTGTCTTGAACCTCATCCAGAGGCGCGGTCCGGATGGCTTTGGAATCGAAACAGTATCTGCGGGCGGGCATCAACTGACCCTCGCTCACCGCCGTCTGGCTATTCTTGAGCTTTCCCCGGCCGGACACCAGCCGATGGAGAGTCCGGATGGCCGCTGTATGCTGGTTTTCAATGGCGAAATTTACAATCACCTTGAACTGCGAAAACAGATTACAGGTGTGGCTTTCCGCGGTCATTCCGATACGGAAACCATCCTTCATGATATTACCCGGCGGGGCATCAATACGGTCAGTGATTTCAATGGCATATTTGCGCTCGGCCTTCTTGACCGGGCCGGCCTGAAATTATATCTGGCGCGCGATCCATTTGGTGTAAAGCCGCTCTATTACACCCTTCACGATAATACGTTCGTCTTTTCGTCAGAAATAAAGCCGATTCTATCTCTGGTCAAGGATACACCCGATATAGCCAATCTTGCCGAACTCCTGCATCTTCGCTATGTCCCGGCGCCGGACACCCTGTTCAAAAATATCAAGAAGGTTCGTCCCGGTCATATCGTGGAAATCGACCTGTCCCAGGTAACCCTTTCCCTCAAGGAATATCCCTACATATCAGCCCCGGCCACCGGAAGTTCTCTTCCGTTTGCCGAGGCGGCCGAGCAGTACGGCGTGCTGTTCGATCAGGCGGTGAAACGCCAGCTGCTTTCGGATGTGGAAGTAGGCGTGTTGCTCAGTGGCGGTGTGGATTCGGCGCTGGTGGCCGCACTGGCTGGACAGAATTCCTCGTATCGTATGAAAGCCTTTACCGTTGGCTTTACTGATGATGACGACGCGGACGAGACCGTTGCAGCCCGGGAAACCGCTGGTCTGCTCGGTATGGAGTTTTTTGAAACGAGGATAGGTTACAACGATTTTCTGGACAACATTCGCAGGTGTACTGAAATTGTTGAGGAACCTCTGGCGACAACATCGATGATTCCGATGCACTCGTTGGCGCAATTGGCGGCGGGTAGCGTGAAAGTGGTTCTGTCGGGGCAGGGTGCGGATGAAGCTCTCGGTGGGTATGGCAGATATCGGGGGGAGCAGATCAGAAATCTTTATCCCGGTGCTCCCTTCGAACTGTTGCACAGAATTGCACAGGGTGGGGGCCTCCGCAATGAACAGATGTTGCGCGGCTTGCGTACGTTTGGCATAAAAGGCGATATCGACCGGTTTATCAGTGCCTACACGGTGTTCGGAGATGATGATATCCATGCCCTGATCGGCGAACGCGACACAAAATCACAAGACCAGTTGCGCTATCATTATGAATTGCTCAACTGCTCGAAAATGAGCACCGGTGTTGAACGGATGATGTCTCTCGACCTTAGAATGAACCTGTCGGACGATCTGTTGCTCTATACCGACAAGATAACGATGCATCATTCGCTGGAATGCAGGGTGCCGATGCTGGACCTGGAGCTGGTCCGCTTTATTGAATCACTGCCTGCATCACACCGGGTGAGCTTGCGAAATGGCAAGATCATCCATAAGAAATTTTCGGGACAGATCCTTCCTGAAAGTATCGTGAACAGAAAGAAAAAAGGGTTTGCTTCACCGACGAAGCGCTGGTTCAAGAACGGAAACGTGCTGCGGGATATTTTATTCGACCGGTCATCCAGGTTTGCCTCATACTTTGATGTCAGAGTAGTGGACAGAATCATCAGCGAGCATGAAAACGGTTTCAATCGTGAAAGACATCTGTACCTGCTGCTTTCCATTTTCTACTGGTTGTCCGAGTATGCGTGATAAAGCAACCGTTCTGCATAAACCTGTTTGGGTTATTTCGCTCTGCACACTCCTCCTGCTTGCGTTCACCGCACCTGCCGCATCAGCAGACATTCTGAAGCTCAAGAATCTGTACCTTGATACTATTCTCGTTGAGCAGTCCAAAAGCCATGCCGTCATCGTTGCTCCGCCGGGAGAACGTTATAGTTCGGATGTGGCGCTGCTTCTACAGCGGATTCAGAAGATCACAGGCGTAGCCGTTCCAGTGTACCGTGATGATGCGTTCCCGGAAGAGTTGACTAAAAAGTATCATGTGATTGTTTTGGGAAACATGGCGACCAACCGGTTCATCGAAAAGCTATACCGTCAGTGGCGTGTCATCCTGGATCTAAAATATCCCGGAGCGGGCGGCTATGTGGTGCGGAGCCTGCACAACCCCTTTGGAACCGGTCGCAACGTAATCTTTATCGGAGGTTCCGATGATGCCGGCGTGGCTGAGGCGGCCAAGGTTTTTGCCGGCGGTTTGCAACAAGGGAAAACCTTGAAAGTAGGCTGGCTGCAAAAAATCAGGCTGGGCAAAGGCATTACTCCCCCGATGATCGGCACCTACCTGAAGGAGTGGAAGGTGCAGAGCTGGAACGACAGCCGCCGCATGCTCAGCGATGGAAGGGAGGTCGGCTATCCGCCGGCGACGTATTTCGGCTGGAATCCGATCAGCATAGCCGGGGCGCTTTATTACATGACCGGACAGGACGAGTATCTTCGAACCTTTAAGGAACTCGCCATGCCGGATCCGCTCAACCTTCCGCTGCCCAACAGGAACAGCGATGCCTTCACCGATCCGGCAAACCCGCTGGTTAAGAACTACCATTATCATGCCTATCTCGTTGACTGCATCTACGATCTGATCGAAGAGAGTCCACTGTTTTCCGATAAAGAGCGCTTATTCATCACCAACAAACTTCTGGAACATCAGAAAGAATTAGAATCGAGCAACAACTTTTATTTTCCCAATGGCGACCGGCATACCCTGTGGCATATGCTCTGTATCTATACTGGCAGCCGCTATTTCTCCCTCTATTATCCCGACCCGGCCTGGGATCTCCGTTTAAAAAGCGTCCGAAAGTCATTCAATTCGATGATAAATAATCCAACCTGGGGTGAACGTGACACCCTGGGATGGGTAGCAACGTCAATCCAGCCGCTGTTCGAGTTTTTCCTGCTGGACGGCGATGGTGAATTCGTCAGCAGCGGGACTGCCAAAACCTTTATGAAGGCCCTGGAACTGCTCATGACCGGCAAAGAACAGGACGACAATAGTTATCTTGACACTCTCTCGATCAGCCAGTTGCACCAGGCCGCCTATCTGCTGAAGGATGCCAGGTATATCCGGATGGCGCGCCAGTTTGGCTACGATCTCGATGCTTTCAGGATTGGCCTGTCCTACTGGCCCTTGCCGGAAAACAGTCCTTCCCGGCCGGCTGATCTTGTCAATACTATTTCCACGGTTCCTTTGGCGAAGTTTGATTGGGAGCTTTCAAAGACCCCGGTTGCCCAGCGGGAGGCCTTTCAGCTTCTTTCGTACCGCTCCGGTCTGGAAAGCAGCGACGACTATTTTCTGCTGGACGGTTTTGAAGGTCTTGGCCGACATCCGTATCAATTGAATACCCTGCTCCGCTTACGGATGTTCGGCGGAAAGGAAGTCCTCTCCGGAGATGCCAACGATCTTGCTATCTGGTTCAACGGTATGTCCGGCACCCAGGTTGCCCGGAGTGTCGCTCTTAAGCAAGTCCTTGCTAGTGAAGGTTTTGCCTTTGTTCATACGGAAGTCCCGGATATGCCCGCTTCACGCTGGGCACGACGCATCGTTTATCTGAAAGGTTTTGGTGCTGTTGTGGTGGACCGGATTCTCCCTCTTCAGGCCGGACGATTCGACATCGCAAGTTACTGGCAGATGGGAGGCGGTATCAAGGAGCAAAAGCCGTCCCACCGAATTCTTGCAGCCAACGGGACCGGTGTCGTGAGTGCGGATATGCCGTTGGAAAGGCTGCCCAGCGGCAAAACCCTGCAAGGCAGGGTGTCTCGAAATCTACGTAAGGATGAGCCCCTGACGCTGGCGTCGCTGTTCTTCAATGCACTGAGTCCCAAGGTGATTATGCCTCTCAAGCAGGGTGGCTATTTGGTTACCGGATCAAAATCGGCCTATGTCGGGGATACATCGTTCCACTCTCCGGAATTATTCTATGAGGCAGATTTTGCATATCTGGATAACGACCGGATTTTTCTTGAGGGGGTCACGGAGTTTGTCATCAATGGCACGCACATTATTAAGGCTGACAGACCGATAACCGTCCTGTGGGATCTCAAGGAATCAACTGTAACTTTTTCAGCTTTGCAGGAAACCCGTGTTGTTCTGAAAACGAACTACACAAAAAAGGAATTTGTTGTTCCGGCTGGGGACAAAACGGTTTCTGCAGTACCGGCAAACCCGGAAATCATCAGTCTGATCGGCGCGCTGTTACCGAAACTGGCGAGTGGACTAAAAAGTGACGACAAGAACAGGAAAAATACAGAAAAAGAGACAGCGAAATGGGAACCACTTTGGGAAAAGGCGTTTTCAGGAAAAATATCGGCTCTGGCTTCAGCCGAACAGCCGGATGGAGGAGGGATATGGGCCGTCAACCAGGGAAACAAGTCGGCATCACTGGTGCGGCTGAATGCCCAGGGCAAGGTGCTTAATACGACAGAACTCACGGGAGAGGTGCTAAGCATCTGGCCTGCCAGGAGCCGCACTCAAGCGAACTCATTTGCACTGCTGGCCGGGCTGAAGGATGATTCGCTGGCTGCCATGGACGTCAATGGTCGTGAGCTCTGGCGCATCAAGACTGAACTTCACCCACGGTTTATGATCGGTGACCGCTATGATGCGCCCTGGTTCACCGATCCACGTCCACCCAATAATATGTCCGGTGCGCACTCGATTCTGGTTGGTGACCTGTGGGGGACGGGGCAAGAGGAAATTGCCGTCGGCCGGCCGTGCACAGTCGAATTTCGCGGACTGGACGGCTCGTTGCGAGGGCGCGTGCCGACCCTCTGGGGGACCAACAGCTCACTGGCACTGCTGATGACGGCCCAGGGGCCATCTGTGCTGGCCGGAAAAAACCATACCGGAAATCCCACGCTGTCCGGTATCAACAGACAGTATAAAAATACCGGTGACGGATTGTTTGGCGGTTTATCTTCCGGTTTCCCCGACATGCATGCCTGGCTGCAGCGGGGATTGAGTGCTTTACGGATTGCCGATGTCAACGGTGACGGCAAAGACGAAATCATTTACACATTGAGCGGCCACTGGAACGAACTGCGGGTTTACGACAGCGACCAGAAACCTCTCTGGATGAAATCATTCGGTCCGGACAAGCTGGGATCAGGGTTGATGAAAGGGGCGGTGGTCGTCGACATCAATAGTAATGGAAAAAAGGAGATAGTAGTCGGGACGAAAACCGGCTGGGTAAGTGCTTTTGATCATACCGGAACCCTGCTTTGGCAGCGGAATTTCCCGAGCGGCGTCAACAGTATAGCCGCCAGTGGTTCGCGTAACAACCTGGCGGTCGGCTGTGCGGATGGAACCGTAGCTTTATTGGACGTATCAGGAATCCGTCTGACTACCGGTAATGTGAGGGGAGCAGTTAGCGTGGTTGTTTTTGCTGCCGGTGGTGTGCTGGCCGGCAGCTCCGACGGTCAGGTTGTTAAATTCCCTTTCAAACAATAAACAGGGTAACGATTATGGATTATGTATCCAGAAAAACTGGGATTTATGAAAAACAGAAGTAAATTCTACATAGCCCGGCTTAAACAAGCTTCACTTCCGGAGTGCTTCTGTCGCGGCGGCCGGATCTTGCACAGTTTGTACGTCGCCTGGCTGGTTCGTCAGGGGCGGCTACCATGTTCGATTCCGCAAATTTTGCCATCGGCAGTGAAGTCCATGGCAATGCCGGTTTTGTGCGGCGCCGTGGATCATGAACGGGTGGCCGTGATTCTCGGAGGGGAGCGATACACTCTCAATACCGGCAAGGATGATATTGCCGCTGTCGAACTAAAGTGGCGCAATGTCTGCTCCTGCGCCATAGACCATTCGAGTTCAGCGGCGGACATCAGGGCGGTTTGGGAGCCGGCCCGTCTGCAGCATGTGACGGTCCTGTTTGCCTGGCTCCAGCAGCAGCCGGATGCCCCGGAAAACGTGCGCTTCAGGGAGTTTGCCCGCGCGGAAATCCTTCGCTGGCTGAAGGACAATCCCTTCCTTTACGGTCCCCATTATCTGTCGGCCATGGAGTGCGGCCTGCGGCTGCCGGTTTTTTTCTATGCTTTGAAAATCCTCGATAATCTGAGCAACAGTGATGTAGAAACGATTCTCTCCGCTATATACCTGCATGCCTGGTGGATCGAAAAGAATCTCTCCTTGTTCTCTTCACTGGGCAATCATACTGTCTGCGAAGCGATGGGCCTGGTTGTTGCCGGCGCCATCTTCAAGGAATCCGACTCCAGGCGGTGCTGGCTGAAGAGAGGCATCGAACTGTTGGAACAGGAGCTCCCCCACCAGATTCTGAAAGACGGAGGGCCGGCCGAGCAGGCATTTGGCTACCATCGTTTTGTGCTCGACATCTACCGGTTGGCGGCCGATTTTCTGGAGAGCAATAATCTGCGGTGCTGTAATGACTTCAAGGAGAGGCTGCTGGCCGGCGAGGTATTTCTCTCCTCTTTTGGCGATACGGTTGGGAACAGCCCGGCGGTGGGGGACTACGACGACGGATATGCCATAGCGCCCGGACTTTTTCCGCGCCGCCCCGCCACGATGGATCAGTGCCTGCCGTGCAGTACCTTGAGCCAGTCAGGCTACACGGTCGTGAGGGGGGATGGTGAAACGCTTTTGACCTTTGATCATGGCCCTTTGGGGATGGCCCCCCTTTACAACCACGGTCATGCCGATGCACTCTCCGTGACCCTGTCCGTTGGAGGAACACAGTTTCTGGTCGATTGCGGTACCTACCGCTACAACGGGGTTCCTTCCTTCCGCCGCTATTTCAAAGGCACCAGGGCCCACAATACCGTATGCGTCGACGGGGTGGACCAGGCCGTTCAGCTGACCGGCTTCGTCTGGGGAGAGCCATTCTCCGGCCGTCTTGAGCACACCATTGAAACGGAGACCGGTCTGCTGATAAAGGCGAGTCATGACGGTTATTCGAGACTGGACGAGCCGGTGCGGCACGTCAGGTCAATTCTGAACTTTCCGGATGGCTCCTGGGAGATAACTGATAATTTTCAGGGGCGCGGTCAGCACAGTTTTGAGCTGAATTTTCATTTTCACCCGGAGGTCAGTCTGACGGAACAGGGCGGCGCCTGGCTGGCGGAACGGAATGGCCGGAGCATCCGGCTTGAGCTGGCAAACGGTGGGTTTCAGCTTCACCGGGGGGAAGAAGAACCGCCATTGGGCTGGTTTTCATCAGCCTATAACCTGAAGGTTCCGTCTCCGGTTCTCCGTGCCATCAGAAACGGAGCTACTGCGGAAGTGAGGTTTGATACCCGGATAACGATCTTGAAAAATTAACCAAATTGTTTTTTGCTCTCCACGCGGACGTAACATTCATATGCTACAGTGTGCGGCAAGTAGGATAGATAGGGCATTTCGCTGACCTGAATACTTTCAGGGACCAGGACACCCGAATCGTCGACAAAGGTATTTCTTTGTCCGGTTCGGGTGTTTTTTTTTAACAAAAACAAGGAGGCAAACTATGTCTCAGCATGTGAACCGTCTCAATATCTTGAATGTATGGGTCGATCCGGTGGATATGCGTGGCGCTCTTGAAAGAATTGAGAACTTTGTCGAAGAAGGTGACCGGCCCCACAGTGTTTTTGCGGTCAATCCGGAAAAGAATTTCTCCGTTCCCCGTGATCCGCAACTCCACAAGGTGTTCGGCGAGGCTGATCTGTTGATCCCGGACGGCATCGGTGTGGTCATGGCCGCCAGAATCCTGTATCGAGTCCGATTGGCGCGTGTCCCCGGTGTCGAGATGATGGAAGAGATCTGCCGCCTTTCCGCCAGAAAAAAATACAAGGTCTTTATGTATGGCGCCAAGGAAGATGTCAGTGCCAAGGCGGCGGCGGAATTGCGGAAACGCTATCCTGATCTTGAAATTGCCGGCCGCGCCAACGGCTATGTTGCTCCCGAAGAGATGCCGGCGCTGATTGAGCAAATCAACGCTTCCGGCGCCCAGATCCTGTTTCTGGCGCTTGGGTCGCCACGACAGGAGAACTGGTTTGCGACGTACGCAAACCAGCTGCAGACCGTAAGAGTCTGTCAGGGGATCGGCGGGACACTCGATACGATCGCCGGTACCGTCAAGCGTGCCCCTCAGTTTTGGTGCCGTCTGAATCTCGAATGGCTTTACCGTCTGTTAGCCGAACCCAAGCGCATAGCCCGTCAACGGGTTCTGCCGATATTCGCCTATTTGGTTTTTCGCAGAAAGATAAGCATGGTATTTTCCTGATCCGCGATTGTTCACCAAACATTTACCCGCCCGTAACGCAACCATAAAACTGACCTGCTATTATCGACCCGGACTTGTGATCCAATTCCGGGTCGTTTTGTCCCTACGCCATACTTTCCAAATCAAGAGGTGAATGATGAATGTCTTGCTTGTCGCCGGAGCCCGGCCGAACTTCATGAAAATAGCCCCCATCTATCGGGCGTCACTGGCCCATAACCGGGTAAAATGCAGCATTGTCCATACCGGACAGCATTATGACCACGCCATGTCCCATGGGTTCTTCGAGGAGCTCGGCATTCCGGATCCTGATTATCATCTTGAGGCCGGTTCCGGTTCCCATGCCGTGCAGACGGCTAAAATAATGGTGGAGTTCGAGAAGGTCTGCCAGCAGGCACAGCCGGATATTATTCTCGTGGTGGGTGACGTGAATTCCACGTTGGCGTGCAGCATTGTCGCCAAGAAGCTGATGATCCAGGTCGCCCATGTGGAAGCAGGATTGCGCAGTTTCGACCTGAACATGCCCGAAGAGATCAACCGCATGGTGACCGACTCCATCTCGGACTGGTTTTTTGTAACCGAGGAGAGCGGGGCGACCAATCTGCTGGCTGAAGGCAAACCACGGGACAAGATTCATGAGGTGGGACATGTGATGATCGATAATCTCCTTCATCAGGTGGAGATACTCAAAAAGTCCGAACCTTCAAAAAACATTGCGCGGATGCAAAGTGAAGTGAAAACCCCCTACCTGTTCATGACCCTTCACAGGCCTTCAAACGTTGATGATCGTGACACATTTTTCACCATTGTCGAAGCTGTCAATACGCTTGCCCGCGAAAAAACAATCTTCTTTCCGGTGCATCCACGGACCAGACAGATGATGGAACTTCACGGCGTCACTTTTTGTGAAAATGTTCAGCTTCTTCCTCCACTCGGATTCAGGGAGTCTCTCGCTCTATGGGGCGGAGCCGAGGCGGTTCTGACCGATAGTGGCGGATTGCAGGAAGAGACCACTGCCCTGGGTGTCCCCTGTGTCACCATCCGGGAAAACACCGAGCGACCGGTGACGGTCAGCTTGGGAAGCAATGTCCTGGCCGGCACCAGTGTGGAAGGGATTCTGGCCGCCTACGATGAAAGTCTCAGGAAAAACGGGCAGGCTGTTGTCCCGCCCATGTGGGACGGACGGGCATCGGAGCGGATATGGGAGAAGCTTTTACAGGAAGGGATATATTGAATCAAGCTCTCCAGTCATTGCCTGAAAAATCCACAAAACATTCACGCATCCGCCCCATGCCTGTAACATTGATGTTGTATAGTATCCGGGTTCAGAAGCAACTTTTATCCCATCTGTGACAAACAGGTTTCTTCAAGACTCCGGTTGCAGTTAGAAAGAGGAATATTTATGCGCAAGGCGGTTTCGTTGCCGATGTTGGGCGGTTGTCTGCTCTTCCTGGCACTGGCGTCGATCATGTATCAGAGCACCACAGCCTACCTCGTTGGCAAGTGGGGGCAGGATGATTTTACCTACAGTTATTTCATACCCATGGTGGTGGCATATCTGATCTGGGAAAAACGGGCGGATTTTGCCCTTATTCCGGCCTGCCGCACCTGGGCCGGATTGTTGCCGGCACTGCTGGGGATTCTGCTTTACTGGATGGGGGAACTGGGGGGCGAGTTTACCATCATGTTTATCTCGCTCTGGTTACTGGCGGCCGGAGCGCTCTGGTCGTTCCTCGGCTGGCGCAAACTGCGCGTGATAGCTTTTCCGGTCTTGCTGATTCTGGCCATGATCCCCCCGCCGGCGGTCATTTACGGTAACCTGACTTTGCAACTCAAGCTCATGTCATCGCAGATCGGAGTGTTCATGCTCAGGATCTGTGGTCTTACCGCTTACCGCGAAGGCAATGTGATCGACATGGGTTTCACCCGGTTGCAGGTTGTGGATGCCTGCAGCGGACTGCGATATTTCTTTCCGCTGATGGTTCTGGCGATCCTGCTGGCCTATTTTTTCAAGGGGGCTGTGTGGAAAAAGATCATCATCTTTCTGTCGGCGATTCCGGTTTCCATTGTGACCAACAGCATGCGGATCGCCTCGGTCGGGATTCTGTACCAGTTCATGGGATCCGCTGCGGCGGAAGGATTTTTCCATGATTTCTCCGGATGGTTCATCTTCATGATAAGCCTGGGGATTCTGCTGCTGGAAATGGCGCTGCTCAAGAGAATATTTCCTGGACGGACCGGCAATGAACAGCAGGTCGCGGTCCGAGATGCCGCAACGGAACCTTCACGTTCGGAAGCCTGCGAGAGCCCCGGCCTGTTCCGTCTGATTTCACCTCAATTTCTGATCATACTGCTTCTGATGGCAACGAGTGCGGCGGCCGCCCAGGGGGTTTCAAGCAGAGAACGGACTCCGATGCAAAAACCGTTCAGTGCTTTTCCCGACGTGCTCGGGAACTGGACCGGCAAAAAGCAGAATCTGGAAAAGATGTATCTGGATGCATTGGAACTTAACGATTACCTGCTGGCCGACTTCCACAACAGCCGGGGCGAGGTGATAAACTGCTATGTAGCGTTCAATGATTTTCAATCGAAAGGCAAAGCCAGCCACTCGCCGGCTTCCTGCCTGCCCGGCAGTGGATGGGAACTGAAAGATCCGGAGAAAATAACGCTTGCCAATGAGACCGGAGGTTTAATCACAGTCAATCGGGCCATGATGGTAATGGGCAGCGATCGGCGGCTTACCTACTACTGGTTCAACCAGCGTGGCCGCATTCTGACCGACCTGTACCAGATCAAGCTTTTTAACTTCGTTGATTCAGTCGTTCTGAACCGGACCGACGGCGCTCTGGTCCGCCTGATTACGCAGCTTAAAGAAAATGAGACTCCTGCCATGGCCGATGCCCGTCTCAAGGATTTTTTCAAGCAATTAAACCCGACCATGAACAGATATTTGCCAGCCGCTCCAAAATCATAAGTGTGTCAACCGGTTCAAACAGAACCATACCCAATTTGAAAGGAAGAACAACACATGTCCAAGCATGACCCATCAATCACCTTCAAGTACATCTTCAAGTATGATTACAACCCGGTATACGTCAATGGCGCACATGGCGGCATCTCGCCGCGCGGGGAAATCATAGCCAACTTTTATCTGGAACGCCCGCCGTTGCCGAATGAAATCTCACACACCATCAATCCGGATGGATCGATTGGCGCGGATGTCATTACAGTCGAACCCGAAAATCTTGAAAGCAGCATCGTGCGCTATGTTTCCAACGGCGTGGTTTTGAACCACCAGAACGCCAAGGCCCTGCACAGTTGGCTGGGTGACAAAATCACGGAACTGGAACGACTGGCGCAGGCCCAGCAGTCTGCCGGGGTTGATAAAAACTGACAATGCTCTTTCTGTCGACACTGCTTCTGGCAGTAGTGATTACCATCGGAATGACTCCTCTGCTCAGTTCACTGGCGATCCACCATAATCTGGTGGATCTGCCGGGTGACCGCAAGGTTCATTCAATGCCGATTCCGCGCATCGGCGGCATTGCCATGGCCTGTGGCGTCTTTGCGCCACTGCTGTTCTGGTACCATGCCGACCGGTTCGTGCTCGCATTTCTGGCCGGGGCGGCGATACTGGTCATTTTCGGTCTGCTTGACGACTTTCACGACCTGCCTCCCAAGGTTAAGTTTGCCGGTCAGATCCTGGCGGCGCTGACTGTCATCTTCGCCGGTGGGGTTCAGATTACCTCGTTGGGTATGCTTCTTCCCGATGCGGTGCATCTTCCGCCTCCGGTTGCCATCCCGTTGACCCTGGTGGCAATTGTCGGGGCAACCAATGCGATCAATCTTTCCGATGGCCTGGATGGCCTTGCCGGCGGCATTTGCCTGCTCATTTTTACCGCAATTGGCTATCTGGCTTATCTGGAGGGGAGTCCGGTGATCGGATTGATCGCCCTGGCCCTGTTTGGGGTGCTGTTTGGTTTCCTCCGTTTCAATACTCACCCGGCCTCTATTTTCATGGGGGATGCCGGAAGTCAGTTCCTGGGTTTCTCCGCCGCCACACTGTCGATTGCCCTGACCCAGTCAAAACCAACCCTGAGTCCGGTGCTGCCCCTGATCCTGCTCGGTTTCCCGATTCTCGATACCCTGACGGTCATGATCAGCCGTATCGTCCGGAAAAGATCTCCGTTCAGTGCCGACAAAAACCATTTTCACCACCATCTGCTGGGTTTGGGGCTTCAGCAATCCGAATCGGTTCTGATCATCTATCTCCTGCAGACGCTGCTTATCGGGGCGGCACTGTTCTTGCGCTACTATTCGGACTGGGTGCTTCTACTCTGTTATCTCCTGTTTTCGATGGCAATCCTCGTGATCTTCGGACGTGCCCGCCGTAACAGGTGGCAGTTCGGAAGCTTCAGATTATTTAATGACAGGATCACCGCCCGCCTGAGACTTATCAAGCGGGAAGGGGTAATGGTCAAGCGGACCTTCCCGCTTTTCGAGACCGGTATTCCGCTGTTACTGCTGGCTACCTGCGGACTGGCCGGAACCGCCCCCGGCTATGTGAAGTCCGCCGCCCTGATTTTTTCACTGGTGATTGCCGTGACCTGGTTCTGGGGGCGCCGGTACATCAGTACGGTCTTGCGGGCGGCTCTTTATCTGATGATCCCTTTTGCGGTCTATCTCAGCGAAACCAGGCCGGTTCTTAAACTGGATGGTATGCTGTACACCGGCTTTTCCACGGTATTCGTCATATTTGTGATCATGATCTTGTTCATATCGAAGTTTTCACGGCGCCGGAGCGGTTTCAAAAGCTCACCGATGGATTTTCTGATCCTTATTCTGGCGGTTGCGATTACCAATTTGCCGGATCAGCGCTTACAGGAATATCAGGTCGGTTTAGTGGCGGCCAAGGTCATCATGCTCTATTTCAGCTTTGAAGTGCTGATGGCGGAACAGCGCGGCAAACTGCACCGGATCGCTCTGTCAACCGTTATTTCTCTGGCCGTGCTGGCGGTAAAATAATTTCATCAATAACAATACATTTGGAGGTAAGACAATGTTGAACAATAGTCTGATCAAAAAGCTGCTGGCAATGAGCACAATGCTGCTGCTGGTTTCCTGCAGCGGTCCGGATGCAAAAAAGGCGAAATTTCTCAGCAAGGGGAAGGCGCTTTACGAAAAGGGGGACTATGTCAAGGCGAAGCTTGAGTTCAAGAACGCGGTGCAGATTGATCCCAAATTTGCCGGAGCAATTCACATGCTGGGCATGGTTGCCCTGAAAGAGAACGATCTGAAGGGCGCCTACAGCTTTCTCAGCAAGGCGGTGGATCTGGATCCGGCCAACCGGGGAGCCCAGTACGAGCTCGGCAAGATTTTTCTGGCTGCCCGCCAACCTGACAAGGCCATGGAAAAGGCTGAACTGCTTCTGAAACAGGATCCGAAGAATGCCGATGCGCTGCAGTTAAAAGGCGCCGTACTGGTCAGTCGCAAGGAATACGATAAGGCGCGGCTCCATCTCGAGGGGCTGATTTCACAGGGAATCACAACTCCGGATGTATTCCTGCTGCTGGCAACAACCTACCTGCAGGTGGAAGATGGCAAAGGCGGGGAAAGTGTGATCAGGCGGGGTATCGAGGCGAATCCGAAGTCCGTGGTTCTGTATTTGACACAGGCGGAGCTTCTTGCCCGGCTGAACCGGGTTGATGAAGCGGTGGCGATGCTGAAGAAAGTAAGCGAACTGGAGCCGGCCAAAGTAGAGCATAAGTTGAATCTGGCAGGACTTTACTGGGCTGCCGGACGGGAGCCTCTAGCGGTTGAAACCTTGAAACAAGTAATTTCATCGGAGCCGGCCAACGACGAAAACAGGATTCAGGTCGCATTGTTTTATATGAAACATAATAAACCGGCCGAGGCGGAACGTGAATTGAAGGATGGCATTGCCCGGAACAGCAAAAGTTTTAAACTTCGTTTCGCGCTAAGCGAGCTGTATCTGAATTCAAACCGGGTTGATCAGGGTATTGCGCTGCTGAAGGAATGCATTCCGTTGGAAAAAGCCGGCAATCCGGACGTCATCAAGGCCAAAAACGCACTGGCCCGGATATATCTGGAACGCAAGGAGACCGAACAGGCCGGAAAATACCTGGATGAAATCATTAAGGAGAATCCGAAGAGCGTGGATGCGCATTTATCAAAAGGGAACCTGCACCTGCTAAAGGGGGAGGGGGCCAATGCGGTGGCTGAATTCCGGACCGTGGTGACCGAGAATCCCCAGTCCGTCGAAGGTTTTCTGCGGTTGGCAGAGGGTCATATGATGGCTAAAGAGATTAACCTGGCCCTGGAAAATCTGAAAAACGCCCAGAAGCTTGATCCGGCCTCACGGGAGGTGCAGTTTGCATTTGCACGTTATTATGCCATGCAGAAGGATTTCAAGAACGGTGAGGAGACCGTGCGCAAGGTCATCGAAAAGAGCCCGAACGACCTTGAGGCCCGCGCCTTGCTGGGAGATCTGCTGGTGGCCGCCGGTGATGACAAAAAAGCCGAGATGGAGTTTGCCGGTATCAAGAAAATGGCCCCCCGAATTCCGATCGGCTATGTCAAGAGCGGAGAGCTGTACCTTAAACAGGGAAAAATGCAGCGTGCGGTCAGCGAATACGAACAGGCTCTGAAAGCCAACCCGGACTCGTGGAGAGTCGCCAACGATTTGGCTTTCCTTCTTGGAGAATCATCCGGAAATATCGACCGGGCGATAGTACTGGCTGAAAAAGCCCGTTCTCTTAAACCAGAGGAACTGACTGTTCAGGACACACTGGGATGGCTGCATCTTAAAAAAGGGGATACCGCCAAAGCAATCGAGTTGCTAAAGCCGGTCCAGACCAAGGCTCCCGAGGCATCGGTCATCAACTATCACCTGGGTATGGCAATGTATAAGGCCGGTAAAACGCCGGAAGCCAAGGAGTTGCTGAAAAAATCGCTTGCCCGGAAAGACAGTTTCCCTGGGAGGGATGAGGCCGAGCGCACATTGGCTAAAATATGAATAATTCCCCGATAAATTACAAAACATGATCAGTCACAAAAAAATTACACGGTTGTGATTTGGCTGTAACCTGGCTGTGCTAACTTGCGGCAGATATACTTGATCACCATCGTTTCCGGAGGCCGAATGTTTCAACAAAAAGTTTATTTTCTTATGATCCTTATGCTGGTGTTCTGTGTGGTTCCTGCATGGGCCCAAGATAACCAGATCGGTCAGGCAATAGAAATGAACAGCAACGGTTTCTCGGATCCAGCCGGTAACCAAATGTTAAAGTCTCAAACAATTGAAAAAATCAAGAAAGATGTGGCAACACCTTCTGCTACTGTTGAAGTTGCAAAAGTTCCTTCAGAAGTATCCTTCTGGGGTGGTTTGGCGGAAATGGTGGGGCTGGCAAATTCGGACCCAGGCTTGACTACTGAACCTACGCCGAGCCGGAAGGCCCTTTCTGCAACTGACTATGTAATAGGACCCGGTGACGTAATCGGCATATCGGTCTGGAAGGATGACAGTCTTACCAGGACAGTTGTAGTGTTGCCGGACGGCAAGATAACATTTCCATTATTGGGGGACCTTGTAGCCGGAGGGAAAACAGTTGCTCAATTGAAGCAGGATCTGGAATCCGGCCTGACCCGCTATGTTGCCGATTCAAGTGTGACAGTGGAAGTTAAGCAGTCAAACAGCATGATAATCTACATTATCGGCAGGGTTAATGCCCCCGGCCGGCAGGTGCTGGTTGCCAATACCAATGTGTTGCAGGCGTTGGCGATGGCTGGGGGCGTGAATCCGTTTGCCAGGAAGAGCAAAGTCAAGATTTTCCGCCAGGAGGATGGCAGAACGGCAATGTTTCTGTTCGATTATGATGAAGTGGCCGAAGGAAGGCACCTTGAGATGAATATAGAACTCAAGAGGGGTGATGTAATAATTGTTCCCTGATCTCTTAAAGTGCGTCGTTATTACAACCTTGCTTGTGGCTGCCGTCCCGCCGCCTTTGTTGGGAGATGAACTCAAGCTGATTCCGGGACTGGCGCTGAAAGAAGAGTTCAATGACAATATCTTTCTGGCTGCCAACTCCAGGCGAACGGATTTTATTGCGACTCTTACCCCGTCTCTGGATATTTCCAGCACAACCGAGCGACGCAACCTAAGCCTTTCGACCGGTATCAACTGGCTGAAGTATGCTCGTGAATCCGGTCTTGATTCGGTGGACTTCTTTGCCAATAGCGGTTTCAATTACCATTTTGGCCCGCGACTGTCGGTTTCAACCGCTGCGGGTTACGTCCGGAACTCCCGGCCCGACCGGGTTGACTCGAATGACTTGACACTCAAGTCCGGCAGCGACCGCCAGAATTATCAGATTTCGGGCAATTATGCCGTTACAGAAAAAAGTAACTCCACCGTTTCGTATGCCTATTCGCAAGAGGTATTCGACAATGCAGGGTTTGTTTCCACAAAGGTTCATTCCGTCAGTATCGGCCAGGATTACGATCTTGATAAATATTTGCGGCAGTCCAGGCTGGCAGGGAATTTCGGCTACTCGCTGAATCTTACAAACACCTCTCTGGTTGATAATTATACCCTTTCAGTCGGGCTCAATAAGAAGATTCATGAACTCTGGAATATTTCGCTGAATGCCGGAGGCCGTTATACCCGTTCCGAATTCGATGTTAACACCTTATCGACGGTACAGACTGTTTCTTCCGATGATAAGGGCTGGATAGGAAGTCTAGCCATTAATTACAGTGACGAAAACACGAACGGTTCACTTGCCTTCAAACATGGTGTCACCGCAGCATCCGGCAGGGTCGGAACAACCGAGCGGACAGGGGTGTCAACCAGTTTAAGCGAGAGATTCACCAGGGAATTGTCCGGTATTTTTGGTGTGGGATATTCCTGGAACCGTTCGAAGCAGGACAAATTTTCGGCCCAGCCGATCGATGAAAAAAGTCTGAACATAAGCGGCGGTTTGCGTTACGACTTCTCGAACTATATGTTTCTGGAAGGGAGTTACCGCTTCAATGCAATATATTACGGAAAGCCGGCGGCGCAGGCCAACCAGAACGTTTTCATGCTGCAGCTTACGATGCGGCGGGATGTGATGGACCTGTAGCCCGGCAAACCGGGAAGAACAAAAAAAGCTATTTTACAACGAGGCAAATATGGAAATGGGTGTCACATCAATCAAGGATCTGGTTGCTATAATGAAACGCCGCAAGTGGAGCATAGCTCTTCCTGCGGTGACTGTTTTTGTCATCGCTGTTGTGTTGGCTTTCACCCTGCCGCTGGTATACCGTTCTGAATCGACTATCCTGATCGAGGACCAGGAAGTTCCGCGAGATTTTGTCAGTACGACCGTGACAAGTTTTGCCGACCAAAGGCTTCAATCGATCAATCAGCGCATCATGGGAACGACAAAGCTGCTGGATATAATCAACCGTTTTGGACTGTACCCGGAACTGAAGAATAAATGGACGACCGAAGAGATCATCGCCAAGCTGCGCAAGGATATAAAATTCAAAACCATCAGCGCGGATGTCATTGACCCGCGTAGCGGGCAGCCCCGGCCGGCGACCATCGCCTTCAGTCTTTCCTACGAGGGGAAGAATCCGCAGGTGGTGCAACGGGTAGCCAATGATCTTGCCTCGCTCTATCTGGAGGAAAATCTTTCAGTCCGGACCAGGCAGTCGCAAGGCACCACCAATTTTATGGAAGACGAGATGAAGAGCGTCCAGGCCCAGTTGGCGGGCATAGATTCAAAAATTGCGGTCTATAAACAGAAAAACGTCAACACACTGCCTGAGCTGGCTCAGGTCAATCTGTCAAGCTTTGATTCGACGGAGCGGGAGGTTGTAGGGTTGAATTACCAGCTCCGGACTCTGCAGGAACGGGAAAGTGCCATTGAATCGCAACTTGCGTCCTTGCCCACTGATGCTGCCAATCAGGACAAGGCGCGCCTCAACGAGTTGCGTGTCCGTCTGGTGGAGCTCAAATCGCGCTTTACTGATGAACATCCCGATGTGATCAAGACCAGAAGTGAACTGTCGGTATTGATGAAGCAGTTGCGCGCTTCCGGTCAGGATACGGCCGATAACAAGCCGGATAATCCCGCCTATATAACACTTTCTTCCCAGCTTGCCAGCATCCGGTCGGAAATCACTTCCACGAAGAAGCATATCGAAACCTTTAATAAAAAGAGGGATGAACTCCGCCAAAGGATTGCGGCAACACCAGGGGTGGAAGAGGGCTACAAAAACATCCTGCTGCAGAGAAACAATCTTCAAATGAAATTTGATGATCTCTCTAAAAAATTCATGGAGGCCAAAGTTTCAAGTGGAATGGAGAAGGAGCAGAAAGGGGAGCGCTTCACTCTGATCGATGCCGCCCGCCTGCCTGAAAAACCGATCAAGCCGAATGTTCCGGCGATTCTGTTGATCGGACTGGTACTGGGAATCGGCTGTGGTATTGGCCTCGCTGCGATCAACGAGCAGAGCGATGATACCATGCGAACCTCTGAAACTTTGGCGCGAGGAACCTCCTACCCGGTCTTGGCCAGCATTCCTGAAATCGTAACCTGGCAGGAAACGGCTATGATGAAAAAAAAGCGCAGACAGGTGTTGCTGGGAGCGTTTTGTGTTGTCCTGGTAAGCCCTCTTGTATTTCATTTTCTGATTATGGATCTGGATATCTTCTGGGCTAAGGTTCTGCGGAAAATGGCGCGAATGTAGATCGTAATATTATTTATTCAGACTTTGGAAAGGAGTGCTGGAATATGGCTATACATAAAAAAATGATCACCGGCCTGAAAAACATCATGCCGGGCGCTAAATCACGCAGGATTGCTCCATCAGCAAAATTGTCAAAATCAGATTTTCTAACAGAGACGAACGCTATTACCGTTCCCTTATTGAATGATGGACAGCATTCAAAGGATGCCGCGACACAGGTTCGCCCTGTTGATTTCGAAAAGACCGGCTGGTTTTCCCCTTCCTACAGTAATTCCCGGCCGGTGAAGCTGAACCCGCAGATCCTGTCGCAGAACCGCTGTGTCGGCTATCAGTCCGAAGCGCCGGAACTGGAGTATTACCGGGTGCTTCGTACCCACATCCTGCAGCAAACAGGAGGCAAGGGCAATACGGTCATGGTGACCAGTGCAAACCCTGGAGAGGGGAAAACTCTTACCTCAATCAATCTTGCCTTTACCTTTGCGCGGGAGTTCAAACAAACCGCGCTGCTGGTGGATTGCGATCTGAAGCGTCAGCAGATTCATGAACGGCTTGGCTTTCCCAGCGATAAGGGGCTGTTCGATTATCTTATCGATGATGTCCCTTTTTCAGACCTTGTGGTTTGGCCAGGTGTGGAAAAATTGACGGTAATTTCCGGTGGAAAAACAGCCAGGGACAGCAGTGAGTTGCTCGGTTCCCTGGGAATGAAAAATCTGGTTGCTGATATGAAAACCCGTTATCCCGACCGCTATGTTTTTTTCGACGTACCTCCTGTTTTAACCTGTGCCGACTCCCTGGCATTTGCTCCACTGGTTGATTATATCTTGGTTGTTGTGCAGGCCGGAAAGACGTCTCTTCAGGATGTAAACAGGGCATTGAAGCTTCTTCCCGGTGAAAAAATACTGGGGTTGGTCATGAACCGTCAGCAGAACATAATGTAATTATCTTATGGCTTACCTCTCATTTAACAGTACGAAGACAACCTCCCTGCTGTTGTGGCTGGCCCTGCTGACCGGCCTGGTATTGTCCCTTCTCTCCGGCTTCAAAATATGCAATTCCATGTGCAGTGAAACTGCAAAGTATTCCATATCCGGGCTTGACTTCGGCTGGTTCGGCAGCGGATTCTTCAGCCTGATGTTACTTTTGCTGCTACTTCGCCGGCGCTTTCCTACCGCAGGCGTCCTTTTGTGTTGTTGTATCGGCGCTGCGGCCGGCGCCGAAGTACGGTTGATATGGATACAAAAGTACGATATCGGCAGCTGGTGTCCTGTGTGTCTAAGTATAGCTGCAACGGTTGCAGTCGCTGGCATTGTTTCAATCCGAGAATTGTCGGCTGTTCGAGCAACAATAGGGGAACCGACAAAAGCAAGGTTTACACAAATTATCGTAGTACTGGTTGCCGTTATAATAGGTTTTGGAAGCGCTTTGGTTACAATTCAGAAGGAAGCTGAGGCTGCGGAACTTGATATATTCTTTGGAAAACGGAAAAGTGATACTACGGTCTACTTCGTAAGTGACTGGTTCTGCCCGATTTGTCGCAAGATTGAACCGGACATTGAAATGATATACCGGGAGTTAAAGTCTTCAGTACGCATCGCATTTGTAGACATGCCGATCCACCCCGAATCTTCAAACATAACCCCCTATCACCTCCAGTTCCTGCTCTACGAAAAGGACAAATACATTCCGCTTCGGCATGAGTTGGACAAAATTTCACGCACGACCAATAATCCGACCCAGGATCAGGTTCAGGCGGCTGTCGCTTCGTTGGGAGTAACCCTCCGGTCTCCCAATTTCATCGAAATCCTGAGTGGTGTGAGACAGTTCGAAACTATCTATAAAGGATTCAAAGTCACAGCTACTCCCACCGTAATTATCGACAACTCCAGTACTAAAAAACGCAAGCTGCTGGTCGGTAGCAACGAAATAACAAGAAATGCCATCAAGTCGGCAATCAAAGAAGTTGAAAAATAGTTGGCAAGAAAGATCAACCAGCCTTCTCATATGGCACTGTTACAGTTGTGTTAAAAGTTGTAACAATTGTTGCGATGCTAAAGATATGAATTATAGTATGTGTGAGATGTTACTAATCCGGAGGTTGCTATGATTATTTATGTCGTGCGGCACGCTGAAGCGGTGGAAGGAAGTGATGCATTGCAAGACGAGTGGCGCTATCTGACTGAAAAAGGCAGGTCGGCTGCTGAAAAAATGAGCTCGGCGATTGCCAAGATCGGCCCCAAGCCACGGCTGACTATCACCAGCCCGTTGACCCGTGCAGTGCAAACAGCCGAAATAATGGCAAAAAAAGCCTGCCGCAAAAATGTGGTTGTTTCAAGCGGGCTGCTTCTGCCGGGAGCTGACAACAGTAAACTGATCTCCCACCTGAGGGACTGTCGTGATGCAAAGCGTGTCATGCTGGTCGGCCACGAAACCCAGCTTGGTTTATTGGTTGCGGCTTTACTTGGCCGCAATGATGCGATGAGCCAACTTAATAAAGGCGCATGCGTGGCTTTGAAATATGATCCGGACAAGGATGACAAACCAGCCGATTTTCTCTGGTATCTGGCTCCCGGCAAAAAGATGATCACATCCTTCAAGAAAGCATTTCCTCAGAAGCAGACCTGACAGATGCCATTGATTCAACAATTACCGCCTGACTCTGCAACCATCCTTGAACGATCAAGAGGCGTCTTTTTTGCCCAATGGGATGAGTTGTTGCGCTTGAGACGCGCAGTCATGAAAACATCGGATCCTGATGATATTCATGATCTGCGGGTTGCTTCGCGGCGTTTCAGGGCTGCCTTTGAATTGTATTATCCATTTGCGCCCAAAGGTCCAAGAACTGTGCTGGGCAGGACAGCTCGCGATCTTACACGGACATTGTGCGGTCTGCGCAACATCGATGAGGCGGAGATTTTTTTCCGTTCGCAAATAAAATCCGATGCTTCATGCAATAAGCTTTGTGACTCGCTTTCCGAACTGCGTTCTAGGGAGTTGAAGCGGATCGGGAAGGAGCTCAGGGCTTTCAACCACCGCAGATTTGACCGGCTGGTGCGTGAGATGGTCGCTGAAATGATTGGCAATTGTGTCACAGACGGCAACAGATTCTCTCTGTTGGCCTATTTTTCTGAAGCTTCCATCAGGAAATACCTGCCAATACACGAGTTTCTTGCTGTGTCTGCGGCACTCGAACATCGCGAAGAGCGTCATTCACTTCGGATTGCAATAAAAAAATGGCGCTATTTACTGGAAATAGTCGCACTGGTTCTTGATCGCGACTACACAAGTATTCTGGAACAGCTGAAAGAGTACCAATCCATTCTCGGACGAATGAATGACGTCGCCGTGTTTGAAATTATGATCCGCAGTCTGGAATTGTCTCCAGCCGAGCGCCAGTATGTCGAAACAACTCTCCGGACGGAAGACTCCCTCTTGTTGGAACGTTTTCGTGAGCTTGTCGAACAAAAACCCCTTCACTACACATTTATTATCTAAAGAGGTCACATGAAAAAGACGCGCATTGCCGCCATCGATATCGGTTCCAATTCCATTCGCTGCATCATCGCTGAAGCCCCCAAAGACGGTAAGTTCAAGGTGGTGGATGATGAAAAGGCAACGGTGCGTCTGGGTGAAAAGCTGGCCATGACCGGAATTATCTCGGACGAGGCCTCAAACCGTGCGATAGAAGTCATTCAGCGCTTTAGAAAGCTCCTGACCGGACTGAATGTGCAAGCAGTGGAGGCGGTTGCCACCAGCGCGGTCAGAACCGCAAGCAACGGTAAGGACTTGATTGCAAAGCTTTCAGAAGAACTGGGGCACGATATCAGGGTCATCTCTGGTGAAGAAGAAGCCGAACTGACGGCAGCTTCCGCCCTGGCCAATTTTGATATGTACGGGAAACGCTATGCCATGGTCGATATCGGCGGTGGAAGTGTCGAAATCGTCACGGCGTGCGGCAATCACGTGGAGGAGTTCTACTCTCTCGATCTGGGGGCGGTTGTCCTGACCGACCGGTTTCTGACAAGCGACCCGGTCGATGAGCTCGAGTTGAACAAACTCCAGCGACATATACGCGCCAACCTCAAACGCATCTTCACCGGCAATAAAATCTCCGTTGATACATTGATCGGCTCGGGCGGCACCCTGACAGCGCTTGGCTGCATGGCCATGCAGATGCTCAAGGACAATTATGTGTCCGTGCATGGCTACGAGGTGCTCCGTTCGGAAGTGGTTCACCTGCTGGCCATGCTGATCCGAAAGGATCTCAAAGGTCGCCGGACAGTACCGGGGCTAAACCAGGACCGGGCCGACATCATTGTGGCCGGTATGGTGTTGATCGATGAACTTATGCGTTTTTTCAATGCCAATCGGGTTTTGGTCAATGAAAGGGGTATCCGGGAAGGTCTGCTCATCAGGGCGATGAAACGGCTCGGGCTTGCAGCTGCTAGCAGTACTCCGCCTACATGGAGAGATGCCGTTACGGAGTTTGCCCGTTCATGTCATGTAGACGAACCGCATGCCACGCATGTAGCCGGCATGGCCCTCTCTATTTTTGACGCACTGGAGCTCCCTTTCCAGTTAAAGAAGTCGGAGAAAAAGCTTCTTGAAGCAGCGGCCATTCTCCATGACAGCGGATATTTCATCAGCTACGGAAGTCATCACAAACACTCATATCACCTTATCCGTCACGCCGAACTGTTTGGCTTCACTCCTCGTGAACGGGAGTTGATAGCACAGATTGCACGCTATCACCGGAAGTCAATCCCCAAACGAAAGCATGATGCCTTTCAGGGCCTGAAGGAGAAAGACCAATTGACAGTTGCCAGGTTGGGAGGAATTCTGCGTATGGCTGATGGGCTTGACCGCCGTAGAAGTGGTTTGGTGCAGCATGTTTCATGTCATTTCGGCGGCACCACAATAACGATCCAACTGACTGCTACAGAAGATATCTCTGTTGAAATATTTGGCGCCAATGCCAAAAAGGACCTGTTTGAGAAGGCCTTCGGCAGTACGGTTACCTTTGCAACAGCTTGATAATCGTTTTTATTTCTCCTGCTCACAGCTTGTTTACAATAATGTCACAATCTGTTTGCCAACTTGTAACCCTTTCTCTCATTAAACTAGTGTAAAATTCTGATCGAAACAGGTGTTTCGCCGATCACCACTGTTTTCAGAGAAGCAGAAGGGGGTTTACCGTATGCAAACGGCCAGCAGAGTTTTTTCCCCGCCTTATAATAATCTCTCCCCTGCCAGAATTGTACTGTTGTATTTATGTCTCGGTATAGTGTGGGTGTTATTTTCTGATATTGCGACAGCCTGGTTTGTAAGAGATATACACCAATTCGAATTTATTGGTGTTTTGAAGGGTATTTCCTTCGTCATTGCGACTGCCGGACTGCTGTATTTGTTGATATGCAATTATGCCTGGCAACTTCAAACATCACAGGAAACGTTTCGTCTGGCCGAACAAGAGATAAACAAACTGGCTTATTACGACAGTGAAACCGGCCTGCCCAACCATAACCTTTTACTGGACAGGTTGAATCAGATAATCGCATTCAACAGCCGCAAACGAAGAAATACGGCGGTCATTTATATCAGTTTGACGGGTTTCAAAGCTGTTGTTGACGCCCGGGGTCACAGCGGCGGGTGTGAAATTGCGCGCAGCATCGCTAAACGCCTGGTTTCGACGGTGCGTGAATATGATACCGTCGCCCGCATCCATCGAGATGAATTTGTTCTCGTGCTGGGTGGAACCGTTATGGATAGTGATGTTGCAGCAATACTGAATAATCTGCAGAAAGTTTTCTGCGAGCCGCTAATGCTTGGGACTGATGAAATCGTAATTCCAGCCTGTTTCGGTGCTGCCTGTTTTCCGTCAGACGGTGTAACAAGTGAACAGCTTCTCCAAAATGCCCATATCGCCATGAACCAGGCCCGCCAGAATAGGGTGACCTTTCAGTATTATTCCGAAGCGCTCAATCAGAAAGCACTGGCTCGTCACAGTATTGAGACCGGACTGCTCCGTGCAATAGATGATGGCGAGTTTTTCCTTTGCTATCAGCCCAAAATGAACATCAACGGCAAGGATATCATCGGCATGGAGGCGCTTGTGCGCTGGCAGCGACCGGGTCACGGTATTATCCCGCCCGACAGTTTCATATCGGTAGCGGAAGAGAATGGACTGATCGTGCGGTTGGGAGCATATGTTTTAAAGGAGGCCTGCCGACAGAACAAGGCCTGGCAGGTGACCGGTTTGCCTAAACTCAAGGTTGCGGTCAATCTTTCTGCCCGCCAACTGCGTGACAACGCCTTTGTACCGTTGGTCATGCAAATCCTTGAAGAAACCGGGCTTGATCCATGTTTTCTTGAACTGGAGCTGACAGAAAGTGTACTGATGGGCGATGCCGGCGATACGGTCTGCAAGCTCCTTCAATTGAAAGAACTGGGCATCGGCATCTCGGTAGATGACTTTGGCACCGGATACTCTTCGCTTTCATACCTCAAGCATCTTCCGATCGATACCATCAAAGTAGATCGCTCGTTTGTTCGCGATATAGTCAACGACCCTGACGATGCTGCGATTGTAGATGCGATTGTTGCCATGGCTCATTCTCTTGATCTTAATGTTGTTGCGGAAGGGGTGGAAACACTGGAGCAGCTTGAGTTTTTGCGACAACGCAAATGTCATCAAGTGCAGGGGTACTATTTCGCCAGACCGCTTGATCCTCAACAGTTTGAGGCCTTTATCAGCCAGGGCATGCCGATCGGAGATATGTCGGTTTCTACCCCCGATGTGTCTGTCGATATTGTCGGATTAAATGTGCCTTCAAGTGTGGAAGAACCGCTTCTGCCACAATCAGTTGTTTACCCGGCATCTGCTGTAGCCGGCACTGACTGTATCGGCGATATTTCCATACCGGTATTGCCTGCAAATCCTGGTGATAACCTTTCCGCCGTTCTGAAAAGATTTCAGAGCGACCCTGCTTTGCTGGTGCTGCCGGTGGTGGCTGACGGTCATGCGGTCGGCATTATTAATCGCTCCACCTTTCTGGAAGAGCATGTCATCGGTATGAATGGATTCGCTTACCATATTAACCATTCAAAGAAGATGCGTGATCTGATGGCGCCGATCAAGATGGCAATAGAATCGAATGTCAGCGTCCGGGATGCTGCCCGGACTATCCAGTTGCAGAAGGTGGATGTCCGGGTGGAAAATATCTGTGTTAACCGCAATGGAATCTATCACGGGGTCGTGGATGTCAACCGCTTCATCAGCGCCATAACCGACATCAACCTTACACTGGCCAAAGGCGCCAACCCGCTGACCGGACTGCCGGGTAACGAGAGTATCCAGCGTGAGATAAATGAGCGTCTCTCGTCGGGAGAGGCCTTCGACATCGCCTATATCGACATCGATAATTTCAAGCCCTTCAACGATTATTACGGGTTCCAGAGGGGAGATGTGGTCATCAAGACCATCGGAGAGATCATCTCCTCAGTAACGCGGTCGTCGGGGTCCGGATTTTCATGCTTTTGCGGGCATATCGGAGGCGATGATTTCATTGTAATAACCGGACCGCACCACGCGGAGTACATCTCTGCGCTGGTTATCAAGGCGCTTGAAGAACATTTGCCGGTTTTGCATGGAGAAAATGATTTTTCTGCAGGTGGTTACAGTGCCGTAAATCGCAAGGGTGAAGAGGAAGCTTTCGGTCTGCTCTCAATTTCCATCGGTATCGTCAACACCCGCTTGACGCCGGTCACCTCCTATGCCCAGCTGGCTTCAATCTCCACCGAGGTCAAGAAGGCCGCCAAGAAACTGCCGGGATCATCGGTGGTTATCAATCGCAGGTTGGAAGGGGACTTATCACCGGTTCCCGAGTCAGTTGAATCTTATGCAAGATTCGAAAGAGGTTATTCTCCCAGATAGGTATATCCCGACAACGTCCGGTCCAATAGTTCGATAAAGTGGCTGCACTCCTCGATGGAAATTTTTCTGGATGCCACGCTCCTCTCAAGGTGGTCACGAACGTGCTTCCGGATTCTTTCGTTGCAGTTTGTTGCGCTATTGTAAAAAATTCACGTGATTGTAACATTCCAGTCATTCAAAAAATGATATTTCTAGAAGATGAAATCATTGATGCTGATTTCCGTTTTACTTATCGGGCTATTACCAATTGAACCTGTTTATCTGAATAATATGGCGTTTTGTTTAAAAACCCGGAAAAGGAGGCAGCAATGGGCAAAAAAGAAAAGAAGGTATTTGCATTAACCGAGGATCTTCAGGCACTTATTGCGATAGTTCCAAAACTGGAAGCCTTTATCAAAGTGCATAAAGAGATTGCGGCAGGATATCAAAAGTATCGTAAAAACGGTGGTGTGGAGATTTCCGGTATAGAGAAGTATCTGGGGGTCAAGGAGCAAAAGAGCGCTTCACCCGCAAAGACAAAGGAAGTTGCGGCAAAAAAAGAAGTCAAGGTTCCTGAAGAAGGAGCCGAGACGGTTAAAACGAAAAAAAAGGCTAAGTAACTACATCCTCCAATCGCCAAAAAACATTGTCCGTTCCCCCGTTGATTCTATG
Organism: uncultured Geobacter sp.; assembly: GCA_964420435.1. Lineage (GTDB taxonomy): Bacteria > Desulfobacterota > Desulfuromonadia > Geobacterales > Pseudopelobacteraceae > JACRCG01. The sequence goes on along the minus strand of CAYQTC010000011.1, from coordinate 23,073 downwards.
GGTGAACGGACAATTTTATTTGTCAGGTGAAGTATTTTCTGTCGAGGATGGATTCGACTGGAAACAGGAACCCGGTGGCAGCCCTATTCGGGATCAATCTTCTTTTTCTTCATTCTCTTCCGGTACATTTCGACCCGCCTTTCCGTAAGTTCTATCAATTGGCGATGACTGCCGCCGGCCACGTCCGGATCGGTCGGAATTAGCTGGATATAGCTCCCATCCGGCTGCATTTCCCAGGCGGAACGTTTATCCTGCAGGTGAACATCGAAGATCGTTCTGATCTCACGGACAAGCTCCGGAGTTTCTACCGGGCAGAGCACTTCCACCCGTGCTTCCAGGTTGCGTTTCATAATATCCGCCGAAGAGATGAAATATTCCTCTACTCCTCCGTTTCGGAAATAGTAGACCCGTGAGTGCTCCAGAAAACGCCCGACGATACTGACGACGCGGATGGTTTCCGACAGCCCGGCTATGCCGGGACGCAGACGGCAGGTGTCGCGCACGATCAGGTCGATTATGACTCCGGCTTGCGATGCCTGGTAAAGTGCCTTGATAATATCGCCATCTTCAAGGGCGTTTACCTTGAATTGAATCAAACCGCCTCCACTTTCAAGGTGAAGCTTGGTCTCATGTCTTATTTTCGCCAAAAGAGCCTGCTTGAGAAAGCGGGGTCCGATCAGCAGCAGGCTGTATTTCCGGCGTTGCTTGAAACCGGTGGTCAGGTAATTGAAAAGCTCGGTTACGTCATTGCCAAGTGCTTCACTGCAGCTCAACAGACCGATGTCGCTGTAAACGCGTGCTGTGTCGGCGTTGTAATTGCCGGAGCCGATGTGGATATAACGTCGCAGGGCATTATAGTCCTGACGAACAACCATGATCAGCTTGCAATGGGTCTTCAAGCCGAGCACGCCGTAGGTAACGTGGATACCGGCTCGCTCCATTTGTTCCGCCAAACGGATATTGATGGCCTCGTTGAATCGCGCTTTCAACTCAACTACAACCGCCACCTGTTTCCCGTTTTGGGCAGCCATCATCAGAGCTTCAATGATGCGACTCTGACTGGAGGTGCGATAGAGGGTCATCTTGATGCCATGTACCTTTGGATCGACCGCGGCATCGCGCAGAAATCTCTCCACGGAGGCGGAAAACGATTCATAGGGGTGCTGAAGCAAGATGGATCTGGCGTCGCGGATAATGTGAAAAATGTTTCGCTGTGATTCCAATTGCGGATGCACCACCGGATGATGGGGCGGATCGTGCAGATGCGGGTAATCCAGCCGGGCCAGCTCGAACAGATCCCTCATGGCCAGCAATTCCGGAACCTCGAAAACGTCGTCATTGCCGTTGATATTCAGTTCCGCAGCCAGCCTGCCACGTTGAAGAGGCGGTATTCCCTCCGTAACCTCCATGCGCACGATAGGTGCGAAACGTCGTTCCTTCAGCTCGGTTTCGATCATCTCCACCAGGTCGTCAGCTTCTTCCTCATCCTGTTCCGTGTTCGCATTGCGGGTAACCCGGAACAGGTCGCAGCGTATCACCTTCATACCCGGAAAAAGCATATCCAGGTTACTCATGAGCAGATCTTCGAGGCGTACGAAATGATCTTTTCTGCCCGGTACGGGAACAAATCTGGGTGTGCTGGCTCCGACCGGCACCTTGACACGAGCCAGCTGCATGTCGAGCCCGGCGGAGTAGTTCAGGGTAACCAGCAGGTTGAGAGACAGGTTTGAGATAAACGGAAATGGATGAGCCGGATCGATGGACTGTGGCGTCAGCAGTGGATAAATATTGTCTGCAAAATGACTTCTGAGATGTTTCCGTTCACGTGTATTCAGATTCTTCATTGATGAAATGACAATACCCTGCTTCGCCAGCAGTTCCAGAACCTGCCGCAACAGGACATGTTTTCTGCTCTCCAGGCTTCTGATCTTGTCATGACATTTCTGAATCTGCTGGAGAGGAGTCAGGCCATCCAGGCTCAGTTCACGCAAGCCGGCGCCGACCTGCTGTTTGAGGCCGCCAATGCGCTTCATGAAAAACCTGTCCAGGTTTGCGCTGACTATGGCAATGAACTTGAGTCGTTCCAGAAGCGGCGTGCGCTCGTCTTCGGCTTCATGCAGTACACGGCTGTTGAATTCCAGCCAGGTCAGTTCTCGATTGAGATACCAGCAGGAATTTGAAAGATTGATTTCGGAGTCGGTTTTATCTGGCATCATAGTATCTGTCTGACGGTCATTGGCATGGGCGATGTTTAAACGCTGGTTAAAGAACTTGTTTCAGGCGCAATCCGCTGCGCATCAAGGTGCAGTATGGTGTTGTAGGTTTCATTGATATCTGGTGCCTTGTCCAGTGTGAAGCGCCTAGCGTTGATTCCCATTTGAGTCATCTGCTGCCGGTCAGAGACCAGAAACCTGATGGCGCCGACCAGGCCGCTGGTGCTGCCGGCACGGAACACCAGACCGGTTTCACCATTGATCATTAACTCCCGTGGACCACCCTCATCGGATACGATTACCGGCAAACCTGATGCCTGCGCTTCCAGCACCACGTTTCCGAAAGTGTCGGTGGCACTTGGAAAAACGAACAGGTCGGCCGAAGCATAGCCGCTTTGCAGTTGTTCTCCCGCCAGGTAACCAGTGAACGAGGCCGGATATCCCGAAAGGGCTGCTTCCATTTCTACCCGGTAGGGACCGTCCCCGATCACGGCAAGAGCAATTATCGCCCCGGAATCCACCAGTTCCCGGAAGGCATCCACAAGCATCTCAAGTCCCTTTTCACGGGAGACGCGCCCCACATATAGTAGCACCGTTCTGTCATGGTTCAACCCGAGACCACTCCAGAAGGTGGGATTGCGCTTCCCCGGAGAGTAGCTATCCGTATCCACCCAGCGGGGAAGCGGCTTCATACGTTCCGGCGGCAGGCCACGGGATTGCAACTGCTCCCGGGTTCCGGCCGACGGCACCATGACCTCTTCCATCTGGCCGTAAAACCAGATCATGTAACTCCAGGCGGCCTGTTCCAGGAATTCGTCATTGGTCAGGCTGCGCACGTACTGGGGAATGTCGGTGTGATAGGTTCCGGCAACCGGGATATTCATCAAGCGGGAGATCAGCAACCCCAGCAGCCCCACGGTTCCCGGGGTGCTGATATGGATGCGGGTAAAACCCTCGCGCTCGATAAAGTCCATCACATCGAGAATCGGCGGGAAATTGAGCTTCAGCTCCGGATATTCCGGCAGCACGAAATCGCCCACCGACAGGAACTTTTTAACGCCTTCCACAGCATCCGCCTTGTCGTCTCCGGCGGTGATTACGGTCAGTTCGACACCACGACTCCGGGCGGTACTTATCATTCGCTTGATGGTGATGGCCACACCATTGATCTCATCCAGGGTATCCGTGAACAGGGCGATTTTTTCGCGGGCCTGATGGGGCTGCATTCCCGGCAGCGCTTTCGTCAGATCCCTGATCAGCTTCTTTCCTTTGTGCTGGTGGTGAAAGGCCAGGTAATAGGGTGAAATCATCCCATGTACCAGGCCGATGGTTCCAACCGTATTGAGATAGTCGAAGAAACCGGCGTTGAGCGGCAGCGTCATCAGGCGGTTCGTGTAGTGGAAAATCAAACGATTCGCCAGCCGACTGGTAACCGCGAAGATCTTGCTGTTGCTGTCGGCATCGCTGATGCCTGACAGAAACTTGTCATCATTGAGCAGCAGTCTTGCCTCGCTGTCGAGAATCACTTCAAAGCTTTTTCCGGTATGGTTGCGTGAAGCGGGCAGGTTTTTGAGGATGAACAGGCGGATCTTTTCGATGAACGAACTCTTGTCCGAACCTATGTTGAAGAAGCGATCCAGCAGGGCACTCACAAAGGGGGTGGCGCCGCGTCGCCGCTGGCCCAAACGCTCGCGGTAAAAGCTGTGAGCAATGCCGTACAGACTGTGGGCCATGGTCAGAGCCCCTCCGTCCTCGCCATCGGCCCAGCTGTCGCCTGACCTGACAGCTTCGATGAATCCGTCGATGGTCGGCGTGTCGTAGACGGTTGTGTGCGCCCTCGCAATAAAAAGGCCGCCGTGGTCATCCGAGCCGCCGACAATGCCTTTGACCCAGGGGGTGGCTCCGTATGGCTGCAGATCATACTTGTCGGACAATCGATTAATAACCGGTTCGGTCAGGGACGAAACCATGCGCTTGGTGAAGCCGTTAAACCGGTGTGCCCGGCAGCCGTTCTTTATCTCGAAAGTGGTAAAGAGCAGCAGCGATCTTTCCATGATTTCCAGGTTAAGCTTGTCATTCTGGGCATAAAGCGGATGGGCCATGAAATGGGCTATCTTTTCAGAATGAAGGTAGGCGACCAGCTCGTAAACGTTCTTGCGCAGCCCCATGATCGCCCGGAAACGGGCTTCGGAGATGTGCAGCACCACTACATGCACCTTGCAGCCGTTTTCCGGGAAATGGGCCGTGATCTCGGAACTGATGAAGGTTCCCGGCAGGTGGCCGATTTCCAGAGCTCCGCTGATCGCGTTATGGTCGGTGATCGTGACGAAGTCCATGCCTCGTTCGCGGGCTACCCGGTACAGGTACTGGGGAGAAGTGTAGCTCTCCGGGACATTGAACTTGCGCATGGCCCAGTAGGTCGGTTTGTTGGAATGGCTTGAGTGGACGTGCAGGTCTGCTTTGTATGAGTTCATGTTTTATATTAATAGCATAGCAATGTTACAAGGACGTTTCGGTTGTGTAATTGTTGTGTAGAAACTGTTTTTACTGGTTAAAAACGGTACAAACAGATTTTAACTTCATATACATTACAGGAATGAAAAAAAGAACCTTCCTTACTTCCGGAACCGGGAGTGCCGTACATGAAAAAAGTACGTATCGATATTGTTTCCTGCTGGCATCATTCTTTATTTTTATTCTGATGCCAGTGTTCGCATCATTTGCGTCATCATCTTTCAGAACTGTTGCGCACTATAAAGTTACCACCAAAGGTTTCAATATAGGCGAAGTTAAGACTACCCAGCGTCTATCGGAGGATGGAGGTGTGCAACGCCTTGACTTTGAAACCAAAACGTCTGTCAAGGCATCGTTTCTGTGGATGGGGTACCATCTGGATACGATAGAAAAAGGAACTCTTCAAAAAGATAATCTGGTCAGCTATTCCCGCAAGGGGCTTGATAACGGGACTGTGATAGATATTGAAGGGAGGCTTGAAAATTCCTCCTTCCGGTTTGATGTGCGCGAGCACGGGGCGAGGCGCTCGATTGTCATTCCCCGCAGCAGCTATGACTACACCACCATGGAATGCCCGGAGGCCCGGCTTGAGTTTTCTGAAAAGCCGGTGGTCACACTGAGAGTATTGGATGTGGAGAATCTGGCCGTGGTCAAGCGGGAATATCGCCTCGTCCGCAATGCCCAATATACGGTTTCCGGGAAAGAGTACCCTTGCCGGATAGTGGATTTCGCGGACCAGAACAAAAAGGCCCGACGCTGGATTGCATGGGATGGTTCGACGGTTGTGATGTATCGCCAGGACGGCCGGGGAGAGAAGAACTCTTATTCTGTTCAGGCGGATTCGGTGACCAAAGAGCTGTAGCCTGACTTTTCACACTTTCAACTATTCGGGAACAAACGGCCGCAGGTAGCGGGTGACGTATTCATCCGCCATCCCGGCATCCCGAATGCCGTTATTGATTCTGGCGATATATTCTACTTTCGGCCTGCCCTCCTTAACAACACGGTCGATGTAAACCAGACAGTTCAGCGCCCGCCCATCAACAGTAACCGCAAGCATCACCTTGCGGTAATGACCCCGCGCAACGCCCTCAAAACGATCAAGGTTCTGCTCATCGTCCAGCGATAGTTCATAGACGGTTCCAAGTACGTAATCCGGTTCGGATTCCACGATACTGGCATAACCGCGGGTAGTTATGATCCAGCGCCATCCCTCAATCCGCCCCGAGCCGATTTCGAGATGTTCCGGGCAGCGCGAAGCCATCTGTTGCCGCCACAGGTTCGAGCCATAGGCAAAGTAAAGCATTTATAACCCCTTTTTCGCTATCATTAAAAAGTAACGCAATATTTACACGGCAAAAACATATTCGTCACAATTTTCATATATGATCAAAGTACCTGATTAGCGCCAATCTTCCGCTCGGCGTAATTCGGGTTCCGAAATCCGTTTCGTGTTGACTGATGCTACGACCAAACGTCGCAGCATACCTTTAAGATCAAAGCGACGGTTGAATCGGTACTGACACTCGCCAAGGTAACGGTGAGCGTACTTCTCAAAATCAAAAGCATGATACGTTCCGGTGATGGCGTTCTTCAGATTGCCAAGAACCGTGTTAATCCAACTGAAACATTCCATGCTGGTACTTTTTCGTTTTTTACCAACTACTTCTCGCTGATGGATACATCCTGCTGCCTCAACAGCCTGGAAACACCAAAGTCCATCAGAGACGACCAGTGATGATGGAACGAGAGAGCGTCTGGCCCATATTTCGACCTCTTCTTTGCAAAAGCTCTTCACGGCCGAGAAGATGGCATAAATAGGATGCCCGTGTTTATTGGTTTGAACAGCAGCAATAAATGGCACTTTGTTTTCTGATCCACGGCCAGCTTTGCCGCCGGGAAGTTCACCGCCAAGATAGGCATCGTCGATTTCGACTCGTTCAGACAGCATGGTACTCTGCTCTCGTTCGTACATGACCTGCATGAGCTTATGCTTGATACGCCAGGCTGCTCGATAACTGACACCGATCACTCGCCTGAGTTCTAATACGGCTACATTGTTCTTGGTCTGGGTCAAAAAGTACATGGCCTGGAACCAAGTGGTCAAAGGCAACTTTGACGAATGAAATATAGTTCCCTCTGTCAGTGTAGTTTGGGCTCGACAATCGCTGCACTGGTAAACTTTAACCCGTCTGCCTCTCCGGTAACTACAGTGGGTATTACTGCCACACTTTGGGCATTTGAACCCTGCCGGCCAGCGAGCAGATTCAAGAACGGATTCACATTGTTCTTGATTCCCGTATTGATCGAGAAACTTGTTCAGGCTCAAGCCGGGTTGAAACTGAATTCGATTCATCTTCATGGCAATCTCCTCAAAGGTAGTTACCATGGAGCGTAACATACTGATGGGACAGAATAAGTCCACATCGCTTACAGCGGAAGAATAACGCTAATCAGGTCAAAGTATATGATCGATCTTGACATTGCATCGTTATTCAGCCCCGCATTTCAAAAATCTGCCCCGACCGTTTCGAGTCCTCTCTTGTTGCCGATTTTGAAACAGATACATCATTCACCATTGAAAAGTCCAAACCAATTGCTCTTTATTCACCCATACCATATTCGTGAGGGCTAGTTCATGATTAGAGAACACAAGTCGGAAACGGGTGTTGCACCGGAAAGCGTCCGCAAGGTTTTTTCGCGACTGGGAGTCTCTTTTGCTTCCAGGGAAGAACTGGCGGCCACGTTGCCTTTCTCTTTGAATGACGTGACTGCCGGATCGGAGAGCGAGCTTCAGGCCGTGGTATGCGGCGCACAGGAAGATGTGGACCTGCCTCTGATTATTGAACAGTCAAACTTCTTTGCCAACATGATGAAGCGGGCGGCATCGGGCGAAGCACCCCGCAGGGTCGTGGCTGATCTGGAGCGGTTTCTGGCGGACAACCCTTCCCGGGTATGGGAAAACAGCTGGGTGCGCTTCCCGCGCCGGAACCTTTCCCGTTTTGCCCTGAATGTGCTTGAAAACGATCTGCTGGCGGATAAAAAGAACCCGGCGGCTGGCGCCCGTTCCGATTCAGGCCGCTTTTTGTTCCGCGACTCCTGCGGAGAGGAGATGCTGCGGCTTCCGGTCAGCTACCTGATCAAGCTGGCCCTGGCCGACCTGATCGGTGCCCAGCAGATACTCCCCGACCTGATCCGCCAGACCGGCATCCGCCTGATGGAACACTACCTGAACGACAACACCTCACCGGAAACCTTTTCATTCAATGTCGTATCCCTCACTCCAGGCACCGGCATGGGCCGGGCCATAGCCAAGGAAACCGCCATTCGATTCCTGATGACGCAGCTGCTGGTGATGTATGCCAACCAGGCCTTCGGTATCGCCGAGCGCGGTCAGCAGGCCATGGTCTATTTTGCTCCGCATCCTCCGGTCCGCCAGAAGGAGTTGAACGATCATGTCTCGGACAGCTTCTACCGCGACCTGTTCATGAGCCCCTGCCTTTCCGGGTGGGACCGTGGGGAGGACAAATTTCGCTATATGCAGCTCTGTCATCAGGTCTTGTCCCGCAGCCAGCTCAATGCTGTAGCCAAGCTGCGCGATGCCGGCGTAATTCAGACCAATCTGGTGGTACTGCCCAATCTTTCCAATGTCTGCCTGGCCAACAACGGCACTCACATCAGTATCGGCAGCCGACGTTTGACCAGGGCACTGGCCGACGGCGGCTCGGGCTTTGGCGCAATTCACGAGAAGCATTTCGGCGACCTGGCGATCAAGATCACGGAACATTTCCTGCCGCTCTTTGTCGGTACCTATACTGCAGCTCCCTACCGTCAGGCTTTTGACGATTTTCATCCCGAAAAGGCGCTCGGATTTCTGCCGCACGAACTGGACTATACTCATCTGAGGATGATCTGGCGCCGCTGGAAAAAGAAGGCCGATCTTTCCATATTCGGCCAGCCGATCACCCCATTCGGGCCGCAGGCGCTGGACAAACTGGTAAGTTCCCTGTTCAGGCTGAAGGGCGATTTTGTTCCTGACTATCGCCTGATCGATTATCTGGTCTGTCTGCTGTCTACAGAACACAGCCCCGGGTTGAACGGGCAGCCGGGCAACAGCGACCGACTGCGTAGCGACCTGGCCGACATGGGCGTATTTGATGAACAGATGTCGGTCTATCTGCTCTACAAGCAACGCGAGTTCGCCAAAATGGGTTTTTCCGGCTTCGAGGGGCGCTATTACAGCCTCTTCGAAAATTTCGGGAACGACATGGGGCGGGCCGCCGACCTGCAGACGCTGATTACGGCCCTGGCCTACAAATACATGGCGCTCGGCACGACCCATGCCCATATTCCGGACGCACCCTCGCTGGAGAGCGAACGTCGGCAGATCTTTTTCGGAGCTGCCATCGGTATCCCCACCTTTTATGTACACAAAAACAGCGCCAATGCCTTTCTGGAAAAGATTCTCAAGAAAACCTCCGGCATCCGGCCCAGCCGCCGTTATCCCGGTTATTTGCGGGTTCAGATCCAAGAGTACCGCAGGGCGCTGATAACGGTGATCCGCGAAGATGCAGCCGACCTGATCGAGCTGATGGGCTTGCACGACACACTGAACGATCTGGAAATGCGGATCAACGAGCCGGCCCTCCATTCCGCCGCCGGCCGCTTGACCTCCGGCATCCTCGACGAGGTGAATGCATCCTCGCCACTGCGTGTCAATGCCCGGGAATTTAACACCGGCGCCGAGCGCTACTATCGCACCACCCTTCGCCGACGGCACCTGGATGAGGCCTTCGGATTTCTGGTCAGCGACTGCAGCATGCTTGACCGGGAGCAGAGTTCGCTGGACGAGTCACAGCGCAAGGCTCTGCGAGTTATTCTCCAGGGACAGGACGCCGCCCGATTCGTAGAGGCTGCCAAAGAGGATGTCCTGCATGAACGGGCTGACATTCCCACCCTGCAGCGCCTGATGAATCTTGTGCTGTTCAAGGTTTCTCACGATGATCTCACAGCTACAAAACTATCTGATAATCAAGGGAGCGTTTCGGATGATGCAGCACCAGTATATCGAGCGGGATAGCGGCAGGGTCGTCACCGAACGGCTGTTCGGAGACCGGATGGTGAGGCTGCTTTACCATGGCGTGCGCGAGAACAATGCTGCCTTGTTCAGGATGTTGACCAGCAGCCGGTCGTCCCACATACTGGGCATGGTCAACTTCGACCGTCCCGTGCTGTCCAAGCGCGCTTTTCTGGCCAGTTGCGGCATTGACCTGTCCGAGTGTCTGGACCCGCCCGAACAGCTGGATACGCCTCGCAAGATATTCGAACGCAGAATCCGCTACCAGGAATGTCGCCCCATGCCGTCCGATACGGATGCGATCGTATCGCCTGCCGATGCGCGGGTGCTGGTGGGGTCGTTTCACGAAACCTCGCTGATGTTCCTGAAAGAAAAATTTTTCTCCTTCGAGGAATTGCTCGGTTGTGTCAATACCGTATGGCACCAGGCTTTTAGGGGGGGCGATTTTGCCGTCTTCCGCCTGACGCCGGACAAATACCATTACAATCATACTCCTGTGGCTGGTGAAGTGCTTGATTTCTACGCCATAGACGGCGAATATCACTCCTGCAACCCCAGTGCTGTCGTAAGTGTTGCAACTCCCTATTCCAAGAACAAGCGGGTGGTTACGATCATCGATACTGATGTGCCGGGTGGTACCGGTGTCGGACTGGTTGCGATGATCGAAGTGGTGGCGCTGATGATCGGCGACATCGTCCAGGCCTACAGCACAAAAGGATATGACGCACCACGTCCGATCGAAAGAGGGAGGTTCCTGCAGAAGGGCCAGCCCAAAAGCCTCTACCGTCCCGGCAGCAGCACCGACATACTGATATTCCAGGAGGGTCGCATCGATTTTGCATGGGACATTCTGGATAACATGCGACAGACAGGCGTGTCGAGCCGCTTCACCCATGGATTTCAGAAGCCGCTGGTGGAGACCGATATCAGGGTCAGGTCATTGCTCGGCAGAACACGAAAAACTTCGGCATAGGGGAGGTATCAATGATTGTCGCCATGACACTGTTTTGTGCGGTTATTCTTTTGACCGTTTATTTCTGGTGGGGATTCAGGATGCTGCCCGGCGAGAGGTGGCAGATCGTGGCCTCTGTGCCGTCATCCAGAACGGATCAGGGAAACTGGAATGGAATCAACTTCACCTGGTATGGGCTGCTTAGCGCCAACGCCTATCTGGTGTCGGTAACGGTGCTGCTGGTGCTGATGGGTGCGGTCGGGGTTCCCCCTCTAGGCACTGCCATCCTGGCAGCAGCCATGCTCTGCTGCTGCGTTCCTGCATCCCGGTTGGTGGCCAGGGTCGTGGAAAAAAAATCACATACTTTCACGGTCGGTGGGGCGGTCTTCGTCGGCATCCTGATCACCCCCTTCGTCATAGCGCTGATCAATCGCACTGCCGGGGTGACGCTGGCATTCCATATTCCGATCATGTCGGCCTATGCCGCCATTGCCATCGCTTATGCCTTTGGCGAAGGGTTGGGGCGGTTGGCCTGTATCAGTTTCGGCTGTTGCTATGGCAAGCCGCTCTCGTCCAGTTCGGAACTGCTCAGGCGTCTGTTTGCCGGCCGCGGTTTCGTGTTCTTCGGCAGCACCAAAAAGATCGCCTATGCCGGGGGGCTGGAAGCGACCGAGGTGATCCCGATCCAGGCCATCACCGCAATCTTTTATGCAGTCTGCGGCCTGATTGCGACCGGGCTTTATCTCTCTTCACATTTTACCGGCGCGTTTCTGCTGGCCACGATCGCCACCCAGGGCTGGCGATCGTTTTCCGAAACCCTGCGGGCCGACTATCGCGGAGAGGGAAAAATTTCGGCCTATCAGATCATGGGTGTGATCGGAGTAGTGTATGCAATCGCGGCGGCATTTTATCTGGCTCAGGAACCATCCGGTCTGCCGGATCTCTCGGCCGGACTGAAAAGCCTGTGGAGCCCGGCACTGATTCTGTTCTTGCAAGGCATCTGGATGGTGATCTTCTTTTATACCGGACGCAGTACGGTAACCGGTGCCACTCTTAGTTTTCATGTACACAGTGACCGGATTTAATTCGCCCGCCGTAATGGGTTGTAATCATCTGTTGCGGCGGATGGCCTCGCCTGCCGTGAAAAGGATTCAGGTAGTCATGTCATGCGGACTGACGCCTCAAAAGCTTGCTTTGACACTCTGTATCGGTTTTGCACTCGGCATCATGCCGCTTTTGTGGGGCACAACGCTGATCTGCATCATGCTTGCCCATTTCTTTAGGCTCAACCACGCGGCACTGCAGGCGGTCAATTACCTGCTCTATCCGCTTCAGCTGACACTGCTGGTGCCATTCTTCAAACTGGGAGCGTGGCTGTATCCAGGGGGGCCTCCGGTGCCGCAACACATGTTTTCCTCGCTGATCCGAAACCCTGGCCTGTCCTCATTGAATATCCTCGGCTGGATAACATTCAAATCGCTGTTGGCCTGGCTGGTAACGGTTTTCCCGGCAGCCCTGCTGGCCTATGCAATTACGAGGGTACTCTTTTTTAGAAATAGTGCCGAAATATCAAAACATGACACTGAATAACCAAGACACCTGATAAGCGGGAGGCTATATGCCGGGACCTTATGCACATATCACTCTGCTGCATGAACTGATGCGGACAGGCCGGTTGGAATCGGTCTTTTTTCCATCAGCTATTTATTGCGCTTCGCTGATGGAATATTTCCCCTACTGTGCGCTGGGCGCCGTCAGCCCGGATTATCCCAATCTTGCTCGTGGTAACAGCAATGCTGCCCAATGGGCCGATGCCATGCACTGCACAAGGGCCTGCGAGATGATCGAAAGCGGAATCAGGCGTGTCAGGGGTGCGAAGGGAACCGTCCGCGACAAACAGCTGTCTTGGCTTTTAGGATACTGCGCTCATGTGGTGACTGACGTGACCATTCATCCGGTTGTTCAGGCCAAAGTGGGCGTGTATGCTGAAAACCAGCGCAAGCATCGTATCTGCGAGATGAACCAGGACAGTCACATCTACCGCAGAATGAACCAGGGAGAAATCGGTGAATCTGACCGTTTTGCACTGACTGTTGTGCAATGCAGCAACTCCGATGACAGAAGCCAACTTGACCGCGACATCGTCACGCTTTGGCAAGGTATGCTGGAAGACGTTTATCCGGAGTTGTATGTTTCAGCTCCACCGGATTGCTTATCATGGCATAGGGAATTCGTTGAAATGACAGTTGCATGTGACACCGGTTCGGTTCGTCTTTTTCCGCTGGCCGGCGTTATCGCCGCAAAGATGAATTTGGCTTATCCGGCATTCGACATGGTTGACCGGCAATATGTGGAAGATCTGGCACTGCCGTTGGAAATGCCCGATTATCTGCATTATGATGAGATCTTCGACCGAGCGGTCGGCAATGTCGCGGCGGAGTGGGGGGTGGTAGTGCGGGGTGCTTGTTCAGACTCCCCATCACGCCTGCCCTCGTTCGGAAACTGGAATCTGGATACCGGATGTGACGAGCATGGCAGGCTTGCATTTTGGTGATACATCACTCATGATCAAATTTTAGCCGATCATGCTCGGGGGTGACAGATGAAAACAATTGCAGTCTATAACATCAAAGGTGGTGTTGGTAAAACCGCCGCTTGCGTCAATATTGCCTATTCCTGTGCTAAGAGCGGCATGAAAACGCTTCTATGGGATCTGGACTCTCAGGGAGCATCAAGCTATTACTTTAATATCAAGCCGGAAGTGAAAGGCGGAACAAAAAAACTCTTCAAAACTAAAGAGATCGGCGGACTGGTCAAGGAAACCGATATTGAACACCTGGATCTGCTGCCGGCTGATTTCTCCTACCGCCATATGGATCTGTTTCTTGATAGTGAGAAAAAGCCTAAAAAACGAATGAGCGAATTTCTGAAACGTTTTGAAGATGACTATGACGTCCTGTTCCTTGATTGTCCTCCCAGTTTTTCACTGGTATCGGAAAACGTCTTCAATTCTGCTGACGTCATGCTGGTGCCACTCATTCCCACAACGTTGTCTTTGAGAACCTACCAACAGATCCTGGATTACGTGGCTGATCACAAAAAACTATCTCTCAAGCTGATGCCTTTCTTTTCGATGGTGGACAGGCGCAAGAAACTTCATCTGGAGACCACCGGCGATGGCCAGAACAGTATTTCGGGGCTCTTGCGGACCTGCATTCCCTATCTTTCGATTATAGAAAATATGGGCGTTCACCGGGCACCGGTTGGTGCTTTTGCACCCAGAAGCGATGCTGCCGCCATATTTGATGCCCTCTGGACGGAGGTCGTTCTCCGGGCCAAACTCAACAGCAGGTAGGTGCCGCGTGCAGCCTGCTTCAGGCCAAGCTGCAGGCGGTAGGATAGGGCAAAACTACGCATCAAACATGAGGAATACGAGTACACCATGACACTATCCCAGGAGACAACAATGTACATTGCCAGAGACAAGAATAACGATTTGTACCTCTTCAACGAACTTCCCAATCGTGGAAATGAATGCTGGTGGGCTCCTTCTGGAGTTGACGGCACCTATCTCCGTCTCGACAAATCGTTCTATCCTGAAATTACCTGGGAATCTGAGCCATTGCAGGTAGAAATAACGCGAGACTTACCTGAAAAATAAACTCCCCAACCCCAACGTCCGACGCACGTCCCATAAATTCATGAACAACGGGTCAAAGCGGCCGTGCTCGACCTGTTCCTCTTCACGCTCCCAGAAAAACAGTCGGCTGGCGGGATAGAGATACCCGAAGGGATAGGCGGTCATGCTTTCCCGTCGACCAGTCAATTCTGACAACTGGTAGCGGTAGCCGGATTCCTGCTGTTTGACCAAGTTGAGAGCCTGAATGCGTATCAGACGGGCTTTGGACAGCAGTGTTGCTGAATTGTTCTGGCCACGAGCAGAGCCAGCGATCCGCTCACTGACCTTGGCTGACAGTGCCCGCAGCGTCATGGCACGATGACTTGCCCTGAGTGCGCTGACTGCCAGGGCGCGGTTCAGTTCACGGGCCAACGCCCGCCGCATGATGGCATCTGCTGTTCCAAGCTTGAAATCGTTTGCAAGAATTACTTCCATTTTTTTCGAAAGAACGCCCATCGAGCTTGCGTACTCTTCCAGGTCACTGATCGGTCTACTTAGTTTTTTGTTGACTTCCTGCGGTGTGGCAAACCGGAGCAGCCGGGAATAGTGGAAATCCGGCGCCGGTTGAAACGGCTTGTCAAAGGGGTGCGGCAGTTCGGAAAATGGTGTGGCAGCGGCCATGAAACGCATTAAATCCCGATCTTTCAGATATCGGTTTTGGAGACGAAGGGCTTCTTTCCACAAAGATCGCAGACCCGGATCAGGGAGTATTCCCATTAACGGATTCAAGCTATCGCTCTGCCGTATTTTCTGCGAATCACGATACTCCCACGTCCAGCGGGCGATACTCCAGTCTATCAGCCAGTAGCCCCACTCCCATCCGGAAGTGAACGTCAGGTGTCCGCTGACCCCCAGCTTGGCCATAGTTTCAATGTCCTGGCGGCGGGCATCCAGGTAGGGTAACAATAACAATGGAATCGGCGTATCAAATCCGACCCAGTAGGATGATTCCGGCCAGTACCAGGTCTCTCGTCGCAACTGCTCCTTTTGTGCGGTCTGCAGCATGAAGCACTGGTTCTGGTTGCCATAGACCGGGGCCGTTGTTTCCGACACTGAATAGCACATGACCGAATGCACCAGAATGCCGCTGCTGGCAAGTTGCGGTTCGCGCGGGGCCGCTGCGCCGTCGATGACATGGGTGCCGAACATCAGCATGGTTTGATAACGTTCTGCAACCTGCCGTTCAAGATGGGCCTGAATGTCTGGTACAAGCTTGCTCAGAAACGGCAGATGTTCGCCCATGGTCGGCTCCAGAGAAACAAAATCCCATGGTGCCTGGAACAACCAAGCCAGAGTGTCATCTACCTGCCGGCGATAACCGGGATAGGGACGCAGCAGGGTAATGGATTGAAAGGCCTGCTGCTGCAGCATGCTCAGGGATATCTGAACCCCGCAGATCACGCCGCGCTGATGTGCATACTCAACAATCCGGGCGGCATGACGAGGCCAGCGTTCGCGGTCTATCCCGCGCAAAAGCACAAACTGCATGGTGTTCTGTCCGTTGCGCGCCAGCCAATCGATGTATCGGGTAACATCCTCGAAGGCGTTCGGATAATCGGGGTTGAGGATCTGTTCGGTAAGTTCGATCGGGTGCATGGTGTGAAGATGAAAACCGCTCTTTTCAAAACGTGGCCGGCCTGAAAACTCGAACTGCCCGGGAAGCGGCCATCTGCGGTGCTCCGGAATGACAGACTCCTGCGGATGATGGAAACGGAATCCCAATTTGCCTTGAAGCAGACCGTACAAACCGCAGGCAACCCCCTCGGGTGTGCGGGCCTGCAGTCTGAGTACCGTTTGGCCCGCTTTGGAGCTGGATGTCCAGCGATAGGAACGGTCGGGTGCTGATAGACGATTTTTGACGGTCGAAGCAGGCTTGAGGGGGAACGGTCTGTTTGTCAGAATGCCCGTATCCGGCAGGATGATGACGATCTGCGCTCCGGCTGTGTTGATGCCGACATCGGCTGACGGTATTGCCTGTTGCAGCAACAACCTGCTGTCAAGGATGGCGGCTTTGGCGACCGGCAACGAGAGCAGCTTTGGTGAAGCTTGAATGGTGACCGACAGGCTGGATGCGCTGGCAGGCACAGCAACGGTTGCAGAGATCAAAATTGCAGCAATGATCGGCATCCATACCAAGTGGCAAAGAGTTGACATCATAAAGAAGGCATCCCGAAAAGCATAAAACAGAGCAGAGCCAGGGCTTCGGATCACGGCAAATCGGGGTTGAGGCTCAACGGAACCGGACCGGATTATAATGATGCCGCTGTAGCTCTGCGTTCATAGCGGGCAGCCAAGGCATCTTTCGAGGTTATCATCAAAAAGTTGAAGGGCAGGGGACCGGCTGAAAATGGAGAGATCTTCCGGGAGTATACCGGATTTGCCATTGGGCGGGATGAGACAGAAATTCAGTCTGTAATATTTTATGAAGAGCATAACAGGCCAATTTTTTTACAACCCATCATCATTGTGCGGTTTTATTCGCTATCGAGATTATATTGCTGTGTTTGCGGCGGGGCTTGATAGGAATCTCGTAGCACGCGCAACTTATCAATTTGTCTATCCAGTTCAGCAAAACTTCCTCTCGCATGCCATCGGCGCCATTTGGCCACAGTTGTAAGCAGTTTGCGCATGGGCTAGCACAACCCGGCTGCAATTGTGCCAACAACTGCACTGCCATTTATGTCTGACAGGTTCATTGGCCGGTGGCATGCTCCACAATAGGTTCCATCCTGCAGTTTTGTCCAGAGTACAAGATTTTCGCTGTCACACCAATCGCAGCACCAGAAGTAATAATCTTCATTGGGTCTTATTTTCATCATCTGTCCCCCCTGTTTTTCTTATAAGCTATACACGATAAATATTACAGACATGTGGAGGTAAGATAAATTTTTTGTGAATTCCTTTGTCAGAAAGGCGATTCTGCAATTTCTACAAGATCTTAATATGTCTGTAATAATCCTGTAACAATTGTATGTTACAAATCTTACTGCAGTACTAAAAATATCAACTATTGTGGTCTAGAGCGGGAGCGAAACGTGAAGAAGGTATTGATAATTGAGGATGAAAAAGACCTGGCTGAATTGCTGGCATTCAATCTCGAAAAAGAGGGTTATGCCGCGCAGTGTGTCAATGACGGCAAGCTGGGCCTTGAACAGGCGTCCGCGGAACTGCCGGACCTGATCCTGCTTGATCTGATGCTGCCCGGCATGCTTGGAACCGAAGTCTGCAAAGCACTCCGCAAGAATTCACGCACTGCCCAGATCCCTATTATTATGATTACTGCCAAAGGTGATGAGATCGACAGGGTAGTCGGTTTCGAAGTTGGAGCAGATGACTACATCGTCAAACCTTTTTCGATGCGTGAAGTGGCCTTGAGGATCAAATCCGTCATGAGGCGTTTTGAACATAAAGAACAAATGCCGAAATCCGATCTTCTTTCAATCGGCGAAATAGTGATCGACAAACAGCGACATACCGTGAAAAGTGCCGGTTCCGAAATTGAGCTGACCAGCACCGAGTTCAAGCTTTTACTCTTTATGGCAGAGAAAAGGGGATGTGTGCAAAGTCGTGAAAAATTGCTGCAAAATGTCTGGAGCTATAACAATGCCGGTGATACCCGAACCGTTGATACCCATGTAACTCGATTGCGCGGCAAGCTGGGTGCTCCCGGTGATTTAATCAAGACAGTCCGTGGCTTTGGCTACAAGATCGAGGAGTAAGCCCATGGGATTCCGGACCAAGTTGGCACTGTCTTATCTATTCCTGATCGCATTGATCAGCGGAAGTTTTTATATATATTCCAGTATCACCCTGCAAAATGGAATTATCAGGGAGAGTCGCTCCAATCTGGCCAATCAGGCACAGTTGGCTCGCCTTCTGGTGATCAGCAATAAAGGAGGTCAGCATCCGCAGCAACTGACTGAAACAATCGGAGCAGTTATCAAGGCCAGGGTCACATTGATCGCCCCGGACGGCACGGTTATCGGCGATTCCGATGTTGGAAAAACCCGTCTGGCCCAGCTTGATAATCACCTGCAGCGGCCCGAGGTACAGGAGGCGCTAAAGAATGGAAGCGGAAGTGCGCTGCGCTATTCCGATACTTTGAACACCACAATGCTCTACTCTGCCATGACGTACGGCAGTGGGTCTACTGATGGCATCGTCAGGCTTGCCATGCCCCTCGATTATCTCTCGTCTGCCAGGAACACCCTGTACGGCATAGTCGGCGGGGCAACTCTGGTAACAATTGCCATTGCACTATTGTTCAGCGGCATACTCTCCAATCTGACGACGCGGCCGCTGCGCGATATGGCCGATGCTGCCGCCCGTATAGGACAAGGGGGAGAAGGGGCCAAAATAAAGGTAACCTCAAGGGATGAAATTGGCAAGCTGGCCGGCGTGTTGAATGAAATGTCACAGCGTATCGATGAGCAGGTTCACAGGCTTTCAGCTGAAAAACAGCGTCTGGATACAATTTTGTGCAGCATGGGCGAAGGCGTGATGGTTACAGATCCTAATGGCGTCATAACCCTGGTAAACCCAGCATTCCGCAACCTTTTTTCGATTGCCGGTGAAGTTGAAGGCAAGAAATTGGTGGAAATTTCGAGACATCCGGATTTGCTGGAGGCCTTCAATGACCTTGGCAAGTCGGATGTTAACGACCTTGTTCGGGAAATTTCCATTCCTCTTAACGAATGCACCCTCTTTACACACTGGGTCCCGCTGAATGTTGATGGGGTCAGGGAAGGGGTTGTTGCAGTGTTCCACGATATCAGCGACCTGAAGAAGGCTGAAAACATGCGCCGTGATTTTGTAGCCAATGTTTCTCATGAATTGCGGACACCGGTGACGATCATCAAGGGTTATGCCGAAACCCTTTTGGACGGTGCTCTGAAGTCCGATCCCGTCCGGGCACTTCGCTTCGTGGAGATTATCTCCAACCACTCGGATCGTTTGGCTAACCTGATAAATGACATTCTTACGCTATCAAGTCTGGAATCTAATGAGGCGCAGCTTGAGCTGAATCCGATCGATGTTTCAGGAACAATAGCCAAGGCTTGCATGTTGCTTCAGGAAGCTGCAGTTCAAAAGAATATTTCAATAACAAACGAATCCATAGGCAGTTCATTGCCAAGAATAAAGGCAGATCAGGGACGTCTCGAACAAGTGGTGGTAAATCTACTGGAGAATGCCATCAAGTATACTCCCGATGGGGGGAGTGTTCGCTTGTTTACGGAAGAGGCCGGTGAATACGTCAGGGTTTCAGTGGCTGATACCGGTATCGGCATCCCATATAAGGATCTGCCGAGAATCTTTGAGCGTTTCTACCGGGTAGATGAAGCCAGAACCCGCGAACAGGGCGGCACCGGATTGGGACTGGCCATTGTGAAGCATATTGTGCAGCTGCATGGAGGTAATGTATCGGTTACAAGTCAGCCGGGCCAGGGGTCAATTTTCTCATTCACGCTAAAGAAGGCGTAAACAGCAATCAAATGTTAACCGATAATTTTCCATCCTGTAACATCAGTGTAATAATTGTCTGTTATGATGCAGAATATAAGTTGTAACAAAACCCAAGGAGGAAGACATTCAAATGTTGAAGAAATCAATTCTGGCCGCAGCGCTGCTGATGGTCACCGCCGTTTCGGCCCAAGCCGAAAAAATCAACGTAGACGCCAATATCAAGAAGTACACCCCCACCGCTGGTGTGGCAGGCAACCTGGGCAGCATCGGTTCCGACAGCCTCAACAACCTGATGACCTACTGGGCCGAAGGTTTCAAGAAGAAATACCCCAACGTCAACATTCAGATTGAAGGCAAAGGTTCCAGCACGGCGCCTCCGGCCCTGATCGCCGGCACCGCCCAGCTTGGCCCCATGTCGCGCGAGATGAAGGGTTCCGAAATCGAGGAATTCGAAAAGAAGCACGGCTTCAAGCCGACCAGAATCGGCGTGGCGATGGATTCGCTGGCTGTTTTCGTCAACAAGGACAACCCCATCAAAAGCCTCTCCCTGGACAAGGTTGATGCGATCTTCTCCAAAACCCACAAGCGCGGCGGCGCCGATGTCACCACCTGGGGACAGCTGGGCGTGACCGGCAAGCTGGCCGACAAACCAATCAGTCTCTACGGCCGCAACTCCGCTTCCGGCACCTACGGATATTTCAAGGAACACGCCCTGAACAAAGGTGACTTCAAGAACAGCGTCAAGGAACAGCCCGGCTCCTCTTCAGTTGTGGAAGGCGTTGCCAAGGATGTCGCTGCAATAGGCTATTCCGGCATCGGCTATGCCACTTCCGGCGTTCGTGCCGTACCGCTTTCCGCCAAGGAAGGCGGCAAAGTTGCCGAAGCAACCTATGCCAACGTACTGAACGGTTCTTACCCGATGAGCCGCATGCTCTACATCTATGTCGCCAAGAAGCCTGGCCAGCCGCTGCCAAAGGTAGTGGAAGAGTTCCTGCGCTATGCCCTCTCCAAGGAAGGTCAGGAAGTCGTCATCAAGGACGGCTACGATCCGCTGACCGCCAAACTGGTTGACGATCAGCTAAAGGCGTTGAAGTAAACCTTTCTTGTACCCACTACATTTTGTTACCCCTTCCCTCCGGGGAAGGGGCTTTTTTGTGAATAAAATCAGGTGAACATGAAGAAAAACTTTACCGACAAATCGCGCCGCAATGATCGTATTGCCGAACTTCTGATTCGCATCGGCGGAGTGCTGGTCATCATCTCGGTGGTCTGGATTCTGGTGATGATCTCGCGGGTCGCTCTGCCTCTCTTCTACCCGGCTTCCGCCAACGTTGCGGCATCATTGAAACTGCCGGCCGCCATTTCCGGCAGCAAGATCCTGGCGATCGGAACCGATGAAAACCAGCAAGGCGCCTGGCTGCTTGATGAGAACGGCACATTTCACTTTCTGAAAACCTCAGACGGCTCCCTTTCCGCCAGCATTAAAGTTCCCAACACTCCACCGGGCGCTGCCCGGATTGTCTCCGCCGAATCCGTCGGAAAATCGGCCTATAACCTGCTCTGGGAAAACAGTGCCATCACATCGGTAACAGTCGCACTGACTTCCGCCAAAGATGCCGACGGCAAGATATCCCTCAGTCACGATGTCACTGCCAGTGAGGAACTGTCCTTTGTCGGGGCCGGCGTTGTTGTGCAGTCCTTTGGCCGTACGATTGAAGGTAAAGGAGCCGTAAGGATCGATCGCCTGGTCGGGGACCGCTTGAGGGTAACCCATCAGCTGGTTGAAAAAGACCTGTTCGGTAACGAAAAACGGAGCAATGACACTGTTGAAATCAGCGACCCGCTGCCGGGGCACCTCTCCTCCGTGGCTGTTGATTCAAAAGGGCATTATCTGTACGCCGGCACCGACAACGGAATGATTTTGCGCTGGGACATCGAGGAAGCGGGGCAGGTACGCCTGCTGGACAGTGTCCAGGCCTCGGCCGACCGTCAGGCCATCACATCTTTGGCTCTCGTGCTGGGTGATGTGTCGCTCGCCGTTGGTGACGCCAAAGGCAGGCTGACAACCTGGTTTCCGGTTAAACTGGCCGGCAGCGGTGAAGACAAGCGTCTGACCCGTATCCATACCCTGCGTTCCAGCACCGGTTCCACCGCCGCCATCCTGCCGTCGCCGCGCGACAAGACCCTGTTCACGCTGGACAGCAAGGAAATCCACGCCGACCACATGACCTCCGAGCGCAATCTGCTGTCGATTCCGCTGAGTGCACCGCTCCTCAATGCGGCCCTTTCTCCCAAAGGCAACGGTTTCTGTGCCCTTGATACTACCGGTACCCTGAAAGTCTGGACGCTGGACATACCGCACCCGGAAATCTCGTTCGGCACCCTGTTCGGAAAGGTCTGGTATGAAGGCTACGACCGGCCGGAATACGCCTGGCAGTCCTCGGCCGCCAACGACGACTTCGAACCCAAGCTGAGCCTGGTGCCGCTGATGTTCGGTACGCTCAAGGCAACCCTCTTCGCCATGCTGTTTGCCGTGCCGCTTGCCATTCTGGCTGCGCTCTACACCAGCCAGTTCATGTCTCCCAAGCTGAAAGGCCGCGTCAAGCCGATGGTGGAGATCATGGCCGCCATCCCGTCGGTGGTAATCGGCTTTCTGGCCGGACTCTGGCTGGCTCCGCTGATCGACAAGAGTATTCTGACAGTCTTTCTAAGCATTGTACTGGTTCCGCTGCTGCTGCTGGTCACGATCTTCTTCTGGAAACGGATCAAAAACAACTCTCCGCTGCAGCGCGTGACCCGTGGCCATGAATTCATCGCCATGATCCCGCTGGTCGTGCTGGGGTGCTATCTGGCCTTTCTGCTGAGCGGTGTCGCCGAGCAGCAGCTCTTCGCCGGAGACTTCAAACAGTGGCTGTTCAGTGCTCTGGGTGTTAAATACGATCAGCGCAACAGCATCATCATCGCTATTGCGCTTGGATTTGCCGTAATACCGATCATTTTCACGATCGCCGAGGATGCCATCTCCAACGTACCGCGCAACCTGACCGCCGCCTCTCTGGCACTGGGTGCCAGCCGTTGGCAGACCGCCTGGCGGGTCGTGCTCCCTTCGGCACTGCCGGGGGTCTTCTCGGCGGTCATGATCGGCTTCGGCCGCGCCATCGGCGAAACCATGATC